>NZ_UGOA01000001.1:2059166-2805000 GCF_900452385.1 Legionella donaldsonii
GGTATTGGTATACCGCTTGACATAAGTTGCCAACTCATTGGTGAGGCAGTCTGCGGGATCACCACTTTGTATCATCATTCTAAATCAGGGGAGAAATTAAGCGGCATCTCATTAGTTGACGGGCATCTTATTCAAGACGGTATCGATTTAATGCTGGTTAATCTCAGTCACATGCCAGCACAACTAACACTTGAACACAAAGAACATCTTACTCAATGTAAAACGGGTGAATTTGAAATAGGAGAAGCGGAGGTCATCGTAACTATCGATGGTAAGCATACTAGACTTCCCTTGCTTACTGAATGCGAAACGGATGTACCCGTCACTTCGACAGAGCGGATCGAATCAAAGACGTTATAGTTAAAATAACGTTGGTTAAGTATTCAATTGTATTAACTCACGTACCACACTGGTTGCATAACTACCAGAAGTTAATCTAAAACTTAAATTCAATTGATTATCCTGCCAGCTCCACATCAAATCTTCTATTGGCAATACTAAAGGTCGATATGCACGTTCTAATCCATGAGACTCCAATGCCTCACACCAAAATTTATACCTGTCTAATACCTGCTCTTGTTGAGTTAAAGCATCGCCTCCAACCCGTTCTTGGCCTTTCCCCCATAAAGGGGCGGCTGGTGAAAGATCAAAGTCTTCCACTCTGGTTTGTATGAGCTCGTCTGGAGCCTCGATGGTAAAAATACTGTTCTTGCCCGTTAATTGCATGACATCACCAGGTAAAGCAGTATTCCAGGTTGCTGCTTTAACGCGAGCTGAAAGAATTTGGTTAAATAAAAAGGCTCTCGCTGCTGAATAATAAATCCCGCGTAAAAATCGATTTTTTACTTTGATATGGCCACTAAAAAAAGCTTCTGCTTTAACAAGATTTTGCCCCTCATAGCCAAATCGCTGAGCACCAAAATAATTTGGCACCCCCACACATCGAATTTGCTCAAGGCGGTTTTCCACCTCCTCATATTCTTTAATATCACGCAAAATCAAATTAAAACGATTTGCCTCAAGTGCACCTATTTTTAATTTTTTTAAATGACGCTTGTTTTCAATAACCCGCCATCCTTCTCCGGCAAGTAAGTCAGGCGAAATAATTTCTTCACCAGGACAGTGAACACAAAGCCATTGTGTTGTTAAAGCCTGGCGATCCTTTAAGCCTGCATAAGAAATATTTTTTTCGGATTTGCCTAAAGTACGTGCTAAAGCCTTAACTACCTCTTCCGTATTCAAACCTTTTTTTTCAATACGCAAATAAAGATGCTCGCCTTGACCGCTTAACTCAAAGCCAAGCTCTTCATCTACTTTAAAATCCTCTGCTGAGGTTTTCATAGTTCCTGTTGCCTGTGGTTTACCGTGAGCAAACTCAAGATCATTAAAATCAAACATAATTGTTATGCATCCTGACAAAATTTATAACTGATTAGAGACTATTTTATCCAAGTTTTACTTTAAACAAAAATAAGTATAAATTCCTTACGCTAAAGCAAAACGGATGTTCGTTTTCATTACAGATTTATTGGCTTAAATTGAAAGGAAGCAATATCTTGAAAAAACATTTAGTTATCGGCTTATTCGTACTTATAGCCCAAGCAGTCGCAGCACAACCATTGCAAACACCTTTAGTCGCGCAACCAACTACCTGTCTATCATCGCAATTCACTGCGACGGGCGATCAGTACTGGAAATCAATGATTTTAAGACTAACCAATAACTGTAATAAAACGGTAAACTTTCAAAACGCCACGATTTCCTTTGAAAGTACAACAACAATTAATACGTCATTCTGGGGAGATTTTGCACCGTTATCTTATCCGGATAGCTCGTTAACTATTTCTTCGCAACATCAAACTAATGGAAATTATTTAGCCACTTTAAATTTGCATTTTCCATCTTATCCAGGCGCAAACTCCAAACTACCTCCTAATGATTCTATCCAAATTAGATATGGTGTTAGTGCAGATAATCATCTTGCGGGGAGTGTAAACGTTTATTTACAAACCCCCGTCGAAACAGGCTCATTAGTGCTACAAAATGCATCACCGAAACCAATTGGTGTTTCGCAGGATCATGCCCTAATTCACTTATTTCACGATGGTCAGATAATCAATAACGTTCAATTGCCTTGGGCCTCCACACTCACTTTATCCGAATTGCCCATAGGAGCTTATAGTGTTGCAGCTGAAAATGTATCTGACAGTAATGGCCATAGTTACCAAGGCAATGTACTGCCTCATACTTTTACATTAGAAAAAGATCAAACAATTAATTCAACGATTACTTATAATTTGACTCAACAAGAGGGTAAAATTGCGATTAATTTACAAACCTTGCCTGATAAATTAACAGGCTACACCAGTAATCCATCGGTCTTAATCACGCAAAATCAAACAGGGAATTCAATAACGCGCTCATTGAATTGGGACAGCCTCACCACAATTCCTCAATTACAGGCAGGTGCTGCTTATCAGTTCTCAACAACAGCAATTAATTATAACGGCCAGCATTGCGCTCCAATCTTTACGCCTACTAGTTTAGTTGCCAGTACAACAAGCCTTCCTGCGACTACTTTAACTTATCAATGTACCCAGATTATTCAGGATTCCGTCACCTTAAATGTTACAGGCGCTCCAGCCAATTTAACAGCGCTAAAAATCAATCTGACACCTCATGATAATTCTACGGTCATGTCGCAAACGATAGATTTAAATAACGGCAACGGCTCAGCGACTGTCATACTACCAGAAGGAGTAATTTATACTCTTTCCTCGCAGGCTGTAGATGGTTTTTCAATTCATTTTTCACCACAACCTTTGACAGCCTCTGCCAATGCTGTAGTAACAATTAGCTTCAGTCCTGAGAATGCGGAAACTCCACTTGCAATCAATGGACAATTAAAAGTGTGTGGCACTCAGCTTTGCAATGAGCAAGGAAACGCGATTCAATTAAAAGGAATGAGCACTCATGGCCTTCAATGGTACGGTCTTGGTTCTTGTATAACTGAAGCCTCTTTAAATGTATTGAGCAAGAATTTTAAAGCCAATGTTATAAGACTTTCTCTTTATGTCCAGGAAGGTGGGTATGAGAGCAATCCTACAGCCTTTACTCAACAGGTAAGTGAGTTAATTAATGAAGCTTATGAGCGAGGAATTTATGTCATCGTTGATTGGCATATCTTGAATCCTGGTGATCCAAACTACAATTTAATTCGCGCTAAAAAATTCTTCACCGATATTGCTACAGTTCACAAAGATAAAAAGAATATTCTCTATGAAATTGCAAATGAACCCAATGGAGTAAGTTGGGCAGCAATAAAGAACTATGCTGATCAACTGATTCCTGTAATCCGGGAAATTGATGCCAATGCTCCAATTCTTATTGGCACCCGGGGTTGGAGCTCACTCGGTGTCTCTGAAGGTAGTACTTATCAGGAAATTGTTAACAATCCTGTCCAATTTACAAATATTATGTACACCTTCCATTTTTATGCTGCCTCCCACAGAGAGGAGTATTTAAGCGCTTTGGATAATGCTTCTCAAGTACTCCCTATCTTTGTAACTGAGTTTGGTACACAAACCTACAGCGGTGATGGAGCAAATGATTTTGTCATGTCTGATCGCTATATACAGCTTATGGCAACAAGAAAAATTGGTTGGACAAACTGGAATTATTCTGACGATTTTCGTTCTGGAGCTATTTGGAAAACGAATAGCTGTACAAACGGTTCCTGGGGAGATAACAATTTAAAGCCAGCAGGAGTTTATATTAAAAATAAAATAGCGTAACCCATTGCCTGCGGCGCCAACTCACTGAGAAATATCGATCTATTTGGCTAATTTGATTTACAGATGTCCTCCCGTGAAGCGGGAAGACATGGCGTAAACATAGTGAGGAAGCAATTTGAGAAGGAGACTTCCTGCGTGGAAATGACAAAATCGCCTCGCAGGCACTAGAGAATTTAGGCTGCAGGCCTCACCCCATAACGCAGCATACGTGCTGCAGCTTTTATGCCTTGCATACCTACCCCCCCCATCACACCAGTCACTGAAATACTTCCATTTGAGGTGAGGTAAACAGGTGGAATTCCTGCTGCTGAGCCCCAAGAGGTTGCACTGTTAATCATTGCTGGTGAGGCATTTCCTGTAATAATAAGTGCTATGTTGGCCGCTGCAGCTGTTGGAGCAATAAAAGTAGTTGGTGCAGTAGCTAGTGGTGGTGGTGCGGGATTGGCAGTACTGTCATATTGAATAACACCACTCGCTGTTTTCAAAGCAGAGACATCTACACTAACTATATTTGTACACTTGGTTGTCGAATGGGTATTTGCGCTATTCCATGGTACAACGACTACTCCACCATAAGCCAAAGAAGAAGTTGTTGAGCAAATTCCTGAAGAATCACTGACTTGTACTTTAATATTCGAAGCCGAACCACCTAGACTTCCATTAACAACCACTCCAAGCGAATTGATTAATATTAATTGTCCACTTGCAGCAAACAAAGAACCTGCCAAACCAAACGACAAGACAATGGTTAATGAGGCCAATGATCTTTTGAATTTCATATGTTTACCAATGCACCCATCCATAGCGGCTTCCTTCTTCGTAATTAATTAGTAAGTTCCTAATTAAAAATATAATTAACACACCATCACAAGCTTTACAAATCATATTATTGGCTTTTTACAGCAGTAAGAAATCAAGTTCTCCAAATTTGGAAATGGTAGACTTATCGTTTAATCTCACTCCATTAGAGCTCTACTGGTTTAAGGAGTTAAATGATTACTCTTTTTCTCAAAGGATTAATTGTTGGTATTGCAATTGCGGCACCTGTTGGTCCAATCGGTATATTGTGTATACAACGTTCTCTGCATAATGGTTTCCAAATCGGACTTATGAGTGGTTTGGGTGCAGCGCTAGCTGATAGCGTCTATGGAATAATTGCTGGATTTGGTTTAACGGCACTCTCTTCTTTTTTGCTTACCCAACAATTTTGGATACGCTTGATAGGTGGCTTATTTTTGCTTTATTTTGGAATCACACTTTTTCTGGCAAATCCCAAAGCACGAGCAACTCGAGATGAAGAACGATCCCTTTGGAATGCCTTTGCTACCACTTTTTTATTGACCTTAACAAATCCAGCAACAATTTTATCCTTTATGGCTATATTTGCAGGTTTAGGTTTAGGCAGTACAGCCACTGACTTTATACATGCCTTTCTATTAGTCTCAGGAATAACGCTCGGTTCAGCACTTTGGTGGTTATTACTCAGTAGTTTCGTAGCGTTTAAATTACGCCATCGCCTTAGCCCTAAAGTGATGAGCTATATCAATCGTGTCTCTGGAATTATTATTTTATTTTTTGGAATTTTTGCATTATCAATGCGCTAAACACTGTTAGTGTTCTTATTCTAAACAGGATTAGAACTGTCAATAAAATGATGTTGCAACTTAAAATGCTCGGACAGATGTCTACCCAGCGCTTGAATACCATAACGCTCAGTCGCATGATGACCACAGGCAAAATAATGAATCCCTAATTCTTGTGCTTGATAATAGGTGCGCTCGGAAATTTCACCACTGAAATAAGCGTCAACCCCAAGAGCATAAGCTTCTTCTATAAAATCCTGCGCTGCCCCACTGCACCAGGCTATACGTTGAATAATGTTATCCCCAGCTTGCACATGCAAAGGTTCTCTGCCTAATTTTTCCTGTAATTGAATTGAGAATTCTTTGGCAGTTTTACCCTGTTTTAATGAACCAGACCATAGTAAATTGGGCGTTTTACCAGCTTGGTGCATGGTGATTGCATTAAAATCAAAAAGCCTTGCCAAGCAAGCGTTATTACCCAATTCCGGATGACAATCAAGTGGTAAGTGGTAAGCAAACAAGCTTATATTATTAGTGAGTAATTGAGCAACACGCTGGCGCTTAATACCAGTTATCACTGCGTCTTCACCCCGCCAGAAATAACCGTGATGTACAAACAAAGCATCCGCTTGCATCTTCACTGCCTGTTCAATAACATCAGCTGATGCTGTAACAGCCGAACAAATCCGAGTGATCTTATCAGTCCCTTCGATCTGCACACCATTAGGCGCATAATCATTAAAATTGGCGCAAGCTAATAGAGTGTGCAGATAAGAAGCCAAGTCATTACGAGCGATCACCGCACTGAAACCCTCTTGATATCAGCGCCTAACATCGATAGTTTTTCTTCAATACGCTCATAGCCCCTGTCGACGTGGTAAATACGCTCAACACTGGTTTCTCCTTCCGCGGCCAAGCCGGCTAAAATAAGACTTGCGGAAGCGCGTAGATCAGTAGCCATAACTGGAGCGCCGGTTAATTTTTCTACGCCAGTAACCATTGCTGTATTGCCATTTAAATGAATTTGAGCTCCCATACGCTGCAATTCCTGTACATGCATAAAACGATTTTCGAAGATATTCTCAATCACTGAAGAGGAACCTTCAGCAATGGTATTCAAAGCCATGAATTGCGCTTGCATATCAGTAGGAAAAGCTGGATAAGGAGCCGTGGATATATTAACCGCCTGAGGACGCAAACCATGCATATTCAAAGTCACCCAATCTTCCCCTATCGCCAATTCAGCACCTGCTTCTTCAAATTTACAAAGCATGGACAATAAATTATCTGGTTTTACACGACGTACAGTGACTCTACCGCGTGTCAGTGCACCAGCAGTAAGATAGGTCCCTGCTTCAATACGATCAGGCATAACGGCATATCGACCGCCAGTGAGTGAGCTTACCCCTTCTACTTCAATAGTTGCCGTACCAGCGCCAGAAATTTTTGCTCCCATTTGAGTCAGGAAATTCGCTAAATCAACAACCTCTGGTTCACGAGCCGCGTTTTTAATGAGCGTTTTACCTTCTGCAAGAACAGCCGCCATAAGAACATTTTCAGTGCCTGTTACAGTCACCGTATCAAAAACCAAAGGCTTACCCTGTAAACGCCCCTTTTTACAACGCGCCTTGATGTAACCATTTTTCACAGAAATATCAGCACCCATTGCTTTAAGTGCCTTAAGATGTAAATCCACTGGACGAGTACCAATTGCACAGCCACCCGGCAGTGAAACATCGGCTTGGCCAAAACGAGCCAATAGAGGGCCTAGTACTAAAATAGAGGCACGCATGGTTTTCACTAACTCATAAGGTGCAACATAACTATCAACATGCGAAGCATCCACTTGCACATTCATTTTTTCATCAACAGTTAATTGTGCGCCCAATTGCCCCAAGAGTTCCATCATTGTAGTGACATCTCGAAGATGAGGCACGTTAGCGATCGTCACATTATCGGTAGCAAGGAGTGTTGCAGCCATAATTGGTAAAGCCGAATTTTTTGCACCAGAGATCATGACTTCGCCATTTAAAGCTTTACCGCCATTTATTATTAACTTATCCATGACTTGTCTCCCACTCTTCCTTTGTCCAAGTCTTCATACTAAGCGCATGCAGACTGCCGGTCGTAATATAATCTTTCAGCTTTGAATAAACCCATTGCTGTCTTGCTACCTTTGATTTGTCGAGGAATGCGTTAGAAACGATAGTTAACTGATAATGATAACCATCCCCTTCAACCTTAACAAAATCAACCTCGCCTGTTTCTGCAAGACGACGCTCCAACTCTTCATTACTTACCATACAACTATCTCACTCTGCATATTCTTTACTACAAGGGCCTGTTACATTTCTACTATCCAGGTACTTACTCTTGATTTTCTGCGCTTCGCTGCCCACATACTCGCGTGCGTGCTCCGCAACGATACTCGAATACCAAGCCATAAACACCCAAGCTAGCGAAATTTAGCCCTTAGCTACGGTACCAATATCCCGTTAACTCCACAAAACTCGGCCAAAACCTGAATAACTTTTGGCATGCCTTCCATTTTGCAAATTTTGTTTTTCTCTCTACAAAGCCTTTTGGCTTCAATCAATAAAGCAAGGCCTGCACTATCACAGTGAATCACTTTGCTTAAATCAATCTTTAAAATAGCCTCTTCATTTTCCCGGCAATATTTATATAAGCGCTTGCAATCCGTTTGCACCGTAGAAAATGTCATTTCTGACGAAGGTTTAAAAGGTTGTGTTTGCACTTAAGCCGCCTTTTTAACAGTACTACGTTGATTCATTTGTTTAATTAAATCTTGCATGCTTGAACTTCGTAAAGCTTCAGCAAATTGTGAGCGGAAACTTTGTAATAAACTGACTCCCTCTACACTTAAATCATAGATCTTCCACGTCCCATTTTTAGACACCAGACTATAACTGAGTGGAATATTTTGTCCGTTTGAACGGACAATCACACTGTTTACACGAAGAAAGCGACTTGATAAAGAACCTCTTATAGGGAGAAATTTTACTGTTTCATCTGTATATTCAGCTAAAGGACTTGCATAAGTGCGAATAACCAATTGCGTAAATGCAGTAGCAAATTGCTTCCTCTCGCCAGCAGAAGCTTTACTCCAAGCTTGACGACCCAGCACCGAACGCGACATACCATTAACATCAACGTTAGGTAATAAATAGCGTTGGACAGCTTGATGAATCACTTGGGGATTATCTTTTAAACTCGCCTTATTTTGCTTGAGGGTATCAATAATTTGATTAGCAGTATCTTCAAGCATAGGTAAAGGAGATGATTGTGCCCACAGGATTTGGGAGATGGCTAACGAGGCAACTAAAACAATTGTTTTTATTACATTCATAATTCACCTATTTTTTAATATTAAACAAAAGCTGACCAATTAGATTTTCAAGAATGACAGCTTCTTGTGTTTTTGCAATAACGTCGCCTTCTCGCAAATAAGGATGTTCCTTATTTTCCTCATCATCAAAACCAGGGACGATACTAATGTAGTTAGAACCAATTAAACCCTCAGTCAAAATCCGTGCTGATGAATCTTCAAAGGGTATTGGCTTATCATTTCGCAATAACATGGTTACCTTAGCATTCAATTCACCGGGCTGTAATTCGATATGAGTCACTTCACCGATGCGCACACCAGCAACTGTGACCGGCGCTCTCACCTTAAGGCCACCTATATCAGTAAATTCCGCGGTTACATGATAGCCTTTGCTCGATGCTAAATTAGAAATACCACTAACTTTCATTACGAGAATAAATAAGGCAAACATCCCTAAGAGCATAAAAATTCCTACGCTGATATCGACATAGCGTTGCCTATTATTCTTATTCATTTACCAACCTCCAATCATTATCGCTGTCAAAAGAAAATCAAGTCCAAGCACTGCGACTGACGAATAAACCACTGTACGTGTTGTTGCTTGACTGATGCCTTCCGCTGTAGCAATACAATTAAACCCTTGAAACACCGCTATCCATACGACTACAAAAGCGAACACAATACTTTTAATAATGCCACTGAACACATCGATGCGAAAATTAACTGCTGCCTGCATATTAGACCAAAAACTACCCGCATCAACGCCTAACCACTGAACACCAACAAAATAACCGCCATAAATAGCAACTGCAGAAAAAATCAGGGCCAATACTGGCAGAGAAATAAGACCTGCAAGAAAGCGCGGATAAATTACACGCCCCAATGGGTCTACACCCATCATATCCATACTTGCCAATTGTTCTGTTGCCTTCATCAAACCAATTTCAGCAGTCAAAGCAGATCCCGCCCGTCCGGCAAAAAGTAATGCACTAATCACCGGTCCAAGTTCTCTGGCTATACTCAGGGCTAGAAGCTGGCCAAGTTGGCTGCTTGCGCCAAATTTTTGCAGCGTATTATAACCCTGCAAGCCAATAACCATGCCAATAAAAAGCGCGGAAACAACAATAATCAAACATGACAAAACACCAACAAAATAAAGTTGTGCGCGCAATGCAGGCCAAAGCCGAGGTAAATCCGCCTTTCTAAAGAAAATACCTAATAAAAAAACACCTGAATTACCAATTGTTTGCAAATTATTTACGCCACGCTGCCCCAAGCGCTCAAGCATATCAAGCATTTAACAACTCCTCCGTATAAGGACGTGCCGGATAATGAAAAGGTACTACACCATCAGCTTCGCCATGCATAAATTGCTTCACTTGAGGTTGCATAGAATTTTTTAATTCAAGAGGCGTGCCATGTCCAATGACCTGGCCCCCTGCTATGAGGTAAATGTAGTCAGCGATAGAACAAGTTTCTTCTACATCATGGGAAACAATAATAGTGGTTGTCTGTAAAAGTTGATTTAATCGCTTAATTAATCGAACAAGAACACCCATAGAAATCGGATCCTGGCCAGTAAACGGTTCATCATACATCATCAACTCGGGATCCAAGGCAATTGTTCTCGCCAAAGCTACCCGCCTTGCCATACCGCCAGAAAGCTCGTCTGGCATCATCTGCGCAGCTCCTCGTAAACCCACTGCCTCCAATTTCATCAACACAATGTCCCGCAACATTGCCGCGTTCAAATTGGTATGTTCACGCAAGGGAAAAGCAACGTTATCAAAAACCGACAAATGAGTAAAAAGCGCACTGCTTTGAAACAATAATCCCATTTTTCGCCTGGCTAAATACAAAGCCTTGCGCGAAAGTTGATGAATATTAACACCATTTACTAGAATTTCCCCAGCTTCTGGCTGCAATTGTGCCCCAATCAAGCGTAACAACGTTGTTTTACCGCTGCCGCTCGGCCCCATAATTGCCGTGATTTTGCCTCGTTGAACTGTCAGATCCACACCAGCAAAAATAGGGCGAGACCCTCGTATAAAGGTAAGATTGGTGATTTGCACCAAATTATCCTGCATATAATTTTTATTCCGGATCTAAATAGAAGACGATTATATACCTGATAAGAGTTATTTTGCGAATTTAAAACGCTACTAACAGCATCTAAATTTTGCAGAGTTGGGGTAAAAACCATTATAAACTGCAGTCAGTCCCTGACTTGAGGTATCATCAGAGTTATGTGAAGATGGTATTTTGATGAGCACATTATTAAATTAATAAATATCGTCCTCGGGGTGGTGCGAAGGTAAGTCTAAAAAATGCAGGCAAAACCAGGCGCAGACAATGCTTTCAAGATTTTAAAGTAATAGTTCCAGGCAAGTTACTATTCCTTTTCATAATTAAGACAAAGAATTCGTATCAGGCGATGGGATTAAGTTCAGTGATGAGCTGGAGTCCAATGCCAAAGACGTTGCCGCAATTCCATCCAACTGACGAATTATTTCTTTCAGTTCAACAGCAGTACTCGTTTTTTCACTTTTTATTATAATCCTGAGAATATCCTCTTCCACATCCCCAGAGCCAGCGCTTTTTCCTGAGAAAAACTGTGGACCTTGCCTTCCTAATAAAGGCTTGGCCTGTTCTACCAGCATTTTAAAATCTATTTTACGTTGTAAAAAATTATCAATTATTGTTTTATAAGGAGTAGGATCATCACTATAAGAAGAATGCTGCAATAACAAGTAAAGCTTGTAATAGAGAATCTGCTCCATAACACGAACTTCCAACCTATCCACTGCAGATTGTCTTCTTGAAGTTGATTCCTTGTGAAAGGTATTCCACTCATCAATACAAACCTCGAGATTTGCAAGTAATTGCAAAGTAAATTCCGGTTGGTCATATTTGCCGAATCTTGAGAAAACCTCGACTGCGTTATTGAGCTTAAGCGTATAAGGTGAAGGTCTATTATAAAAAACCGTGCTCTGCTCCAACCACCTAGCCAGCTCTTCATTAATATTAGACTGCAATTGATAAACAGTATACAGCTCCGGAGCACGTTCTTTTAAATACGATAGATTTAGCGCTCTAAAATCCACTTTATTAAGCAAACTATAATCGCTTAACATCGCCATTAACCAGGTACACTTCATTGGTGTATAAATCCGCTCATCACTATCTGTTGTAGGTTGGTAATAAGGAAGCTCCGTTAAATTATTTATAATTCCAAGGCCTCCAAAGAAAGAAAGTGCACGCGAAGTTTGTTCATAATCAGGCATAAAATGGCCACTGGCGCCATCAACCATTATGATTTTTCCATCTATAACTTTGATTTGCCCAGCCATGAACAAATTTGAACGACTATAGTAGTCAGCATAGGTGGGATGCAAAATCGCTTCACTGGAGAAAAATGAGGTGCGCTCTGGTGCAAGAGAAGGCCCCATGAACATACCACCATTTACATGTACGGTGTAAATAGCCGTCTGGGGGAAATCTTCGGGGTGCTGCCTAAAACTATCGTAGGCTTTAATTGATAAATGCTCAGTAGTAGCATAGCTAAAAGTAAGATGCCGATTATCACCTTTATCAAGCGTTTGTAATTTCAATAAATTAGTCTTGTTTGGTATGACTCGAAATTCCTCCAGCTCCTCTTTACTGTGATGGACTGTTCCAACTTTAGAGCGAAGTGCATAAAATGCCTCATCACCCGCATCCTTTCCGCCGTAAGGTAATAAATCCCTACTTGCCTTTAATTTAGCGTAAAATTTTTTAAAATGGGCGTTTATCTGTTCTACAGACTTTCCTCTTACACGTTCATAGAATGTCCAAGGATCATTGGAAACATCACCAGGAGCTGGTCGAAGCCAAGGCATAAAAAAGGGATCGAAATCGCGAATAGCTACTCGCGCAGTAATTTTTTCTCTTATTGTTTCGACATTATCATCATTAATGATGTAACCGATAACGTCTAAGACAGTTTTTTTTAATGTTGCATAATTTTTATGATCTTTTTCATGCTCATCACAATGATGCAAAAGCTTAATGAGACCATCAAATCGTTCGTAAATGGTTTGAGCGTCATAAATTGCTCTTAAATACTTCTCAACTACCCGATCAGGGTGCTGTTTTGATTTTGTGAGCCAATCATTCACTGATGGCAAAACTGGAAAAGCCATTATCAGATCATTTTATGTACAATATAGAAAAATATAGTCCATAAAATGCACTTTCGCCTGCTTCTTCCAGCAAATCGATTATTAATTAACCTACTTTTATTATAATTGTAGTTGGTTGAAAGGAACTATCTCAGCAAGATAAACCCGAGCTTTTTAACCTATAAAGAAAAAAATTACTGTGTTAAACTTGCCCTTCTGCTTGATAGCACTGAGAATACATGAATTTTTGCAAATTAGGCCTTGCGGTCATTGAAACTGAAGCTCAGGCAGTGCTTGAACTAACGCAACGCATTGATGAGCGCTTTGAAACAGCCTGCGAACTTTTACTAGCCTGTAAAGGGCGCGTTGTAGTGACTGGTATGGGCAAATCAGGTCATATTGCGCATAAAATTGCCGCCACACTTTCCAGTACAGGTACACCTGCCTTTTTTATGCACCCTGGTGAAGCCAGTCATGGTGATTTAGGCATGATTACCCGACAGGATGCTGTGGTTGCAATTTCAAATTCTGGGTTTACCAACGAAATTGTTACCTTATTACCCCTCCTTAAGCGTCTTGAAGTACCTCTAATTACATTGACCGGCAATGATGATTCAACTTTAGCTAAAGCTGCCAGTGTCAATTTAGATATTAGCATCCGCCAGGAAGCTTGCCCTTTAGGCCTGGCTCCCACCACAAGTACCACTGTCTCTTTAGTGATGGGAGATGCTTTGGCTATCGCTTTATTACAGGCTCGCGGCTTTAGTGCCGAAGATTTCGCCTTATCACATCCTGGGGGCGCTCTGGGCAGACGCCTTTTACTGCGTATTGACGAATTATGCCATCATGGCGATGAATTACCTTTGGTTCATGAGCAAGCCACTATCAGTGAAGCGTTGATTGAAGTTACGGCAAAAAAATTAGGAATGACGTGCGTGGTTGATAACCACGGCTATTTATCAGGTGTTTATACCGATGGCGATGTAAGGCGTACTTTGACTCAAAATTTTGATATTAATACGACACCGTTGGCCAGTGTTATGAGTAGAAATTGTAAAACCATCAAAAAAGGAACCTTAGCAGCGGAAGCACTGGCAATTATGCAAAAATACAGTATTACTTCTTTAGTTGTTGTTGATGACAATAATAAACCAGCAGCAGTTATCCATTTACATGATCTGCTTCGGGCTGGTGTTTTTTAAGGTAGAAAAATGAACGAATTAACAGAAAAAGCTAAGCATATCAAGTGTTTAATTTGTGATGTTGATGGAGTTTTGACTGATGGTCTTCTCCATATAGATAACTTGGGCAATGAATTAAAATCCTTTCATGTACAAGATGGAATGGGTTTAAAATTACTAATGGCTGCTGACATTGTAGTAGCAGTTATTACTACCTCTCAAAATGCCGTCATTGATCACCGCATGAAACAACTAGGTATTTTGCACTATTTTACTGGACAGGTGGATAAGCGAGATGCATTTGAGCAGTTAAAATTACGCCTAGGTTTAAGTAACAAGGAAATTGCTTATATAGGGGACGACCTACCTGATTTGGCTATTATTCAACAGGTAGGCTTGGGAGTTGCCGTTGCAAATGCGGTGCCTCAAGTAAAAGAATTTGCAGTTTGGCAAACCGAACAACAAGGTGGACGGGGCGCTGTTCGTGAAGTTTGTGAACTAATTCTGAACGCGCAAGACAAACAAGAACAGGCACTCACCAGGTACCTCGCATCATGAATGCAGCCAAACAAGCTGCATGGTTATTTTGTGTATTAATCGCACTGGCATGTTCCGGTTGGTATTTTGCAAGCTCTACACCAGTAGCCAAACTTAATGATAAAGCCCTTTCCAAAGCGGCGGACACGATTATTACTAACTTAACTGTACGCCGTTTTGACGAGAATGGGAAATTAGTCAATTATTTAAAAACTCCCGAAGTACAGCATATACCGAACCATAATAGCCATATACTGCAATCGCCTCATATTATTATCACCCAAGACAACCAAGCACCTTGGGAAATTAAATCCGAGCGAGCCAGGGCAATCAATGGCGGACAACAAATTACTTTTATTCATAATGTAATAGTTCATCAAAATAAAAGTACGCATAACCAGGAAAGTACAATGAAAACAGAGGAACTTACCTATTTTCCTAAAAACAAGCTAGCCACTACCGAAAAGGCAGTACGATTTGAACAACCAGGCAGTATTGTGCTCGCCCAAGGAATGAAAGCCTATCTAGCCGATAAGCGAGTGCAATTATTAAGTAAAGCGCGAGCCACTTATGAACCCAAACATGCCTAAGATTGGACTATTAAAATCCATTACTTTGCTGCTACTGATCTTAACTAGTAACCATAGTCTGGCAATGCCCGATGATCGCGAAAAACTGGTTGAATTATCAGCGGATTCAGCTGATCTCAATCAACAAACCCATCGAGGGGAATATATTGGTGACGTCCAATTCGATCAAGGAACTACACATTTACGAGCAGCAAAAGCGATTACTGAAGGAGATAAGCACAACAAATTAGTTTTTGCTGTTGCTGAAGGTAATGATAAGGAACAGGCTCATTATTGGACGCAAACTGCAATAGATAAACCCTTATTACATGCCTACGCTGATATCATCCGTTATTACCCAAACCGCCACCTGATTGAACTCATTGGTAATGCCCATGTATCCCAGGGAGATAATTCTTTTGCAGCGCCTAAAATTAGTTACGATACTCTCAAACAGCATGTAGTCTCTAAAAGTGATGGTAAGACACGTACGACAATTATCATTCATCCAGGAAAACAATCATGAGTGAATTGTCAGCAAAAAACTTAAAAAAATCATTTAAAACCCGTACCGTTGTTAATGGTGTCAGTATTAATATTCGCCGTGGTGAGTGTGTCGGTTTATTAGGGCCAAATGGAGCAGGAAAAACAACTTGTTTTTATATGATCGTTGGCCTGCAATCCTGTGATGAGGGCCAAATCATCCTTGATGGCAAAGATGTTACCAAGGCGCCGATGCACCAACGAGCACGATTAGGTGTAGGTTATCTACCCCAAGAAGCATCCGTATTTCGTAAAATGACAGTATCAGAGAATATATTGGCCATACTGCAATTACGTCATGATCTGGATGAGCAAGCACGGCAAGAGAAACTAGAGCAATTGCTGCATGAATTCCATATTTCTCATTTACAAAAAAGTTTAGGAATGAGTTTATCAGGTGGTGAACGCCGCCGAGTCGAAATCGCCCGTGCATTAGCCATTGAGCCGACCTTCATTTTGTTGGATGAACCATTCGCAGGTGTTGATCCTATCTCTGTTCTTGATATTAAAAAAATAATTTCCCATTTATGTGACAAAAACATTGGGGTTTTAATCACGGATCACAATGTCCGTGAAACTTTAGATATCTGTGAACGTGCATATATTGTGACTCAGGGCAAAATCCTTTGCGAAGGTTCGCCCGAAGCAATTCTTGCCAACCAGCAAGTACGTGCAGTGTATTTGGGTGAAGAGTTCTCATTATAATCATGTTGCTTATTATTGATAATTACGATTCTTTTACTTATAACCTTGTACAATACTTTCAATGCTTGGGGCAAGAGGTTAAGGTCTTTGCAAATGATCGCATCTCTATTGAGGATATTGAACGTCTAGCGCCCCAGTACCTGGTTATTTCTCCGGGCCCCAAAGGCCCAGCGCAAGCAGGTATTTCTTTACAGGTGATTGAACATTTTTATCAGCAAACTCCCATTCTTGGAATTTGTTTAGGTCATCAATGTCTAGCTCATTTTTTTGGAGCCTCCATTATTCAGGCACCAGAAATAATGCACGGCAAAAACTCTTTAATTAACCATAACAAGCGAGGCTTGTTTCGTAATTTGCCGACTCCATTTCAGGCTACTCGTTATCATTCACTAGCTGTCGATATTGCAACCCTACCCTCTTGTTTTGCCATTGATGCATGGGCTGATAATACAATTATGGCTATTACACATCGTCAATATCCTTTATATGGTCTACAATTTCATCCGGAAGCCATTTTAAGTGAATATGGCATGCAGCTTTTAACTCATTTTTTAGCCTATGAATACCAATAAATTATTTGAACAATTAATTGCCGGTGAAAATTTAACCGCCACAGCAACACAAGATTTTATGTATGCCTGCATGAAAGGTGAATTGACTGATGTGCAAATCGCTACCTTTTTAGCCCTGATGCGTATGAAAGGTGAAACAGTTGAGGAATTAACTGCTGCGGCTTCCGTTATGATGAAAATGGCTCACTGCATTGATTTGGGTAATGATTTGCTAGACATCGTGGGTACAGGGGGTGATGGCAAAAATACCTTTAATGTCTCAACGGTCAGCAGTTTTGTTGCTGCAGCAGCAGGGGCTCAGGTGGCTAAACACGGTAATCGTTCTGTTTCCAGTCGTAGTGGTAGTGCCGATTTGCTATTACAGGCCGGCTTCGAACTTCATTTGACCGATGCGCAGTTACAAGCCTGCATGCAGCAATGCGGCGTCAGTTTTTTATTTGCGCCTCATTTTCATCAAGCAGTACAACATGCAAAAACAGCACGTCAACAACTTGGGATACGTACTTTTTTTAATTTGCTTGGGCCCCTTATTAATCCCGCCCATGTAAAAAAACAAGTTGTCGGCGTCTGCGCATATCGTTTGCTAGAGCCAATAGCCAAAGTACTTGCTAATCTTGGCAGTGAGCGTGCATTGGTCATCAATTCTCGTGATGGCATGGATGAAGTCAGTATTTCAGCCATTACAGATGTCGTAGAATATCATCAAGGTGAATTCAAACATTGGTGTATTGACCCCAAAGATTATGATTGTTTTCATGCTAATTTGGACGCCATTATAGTCAACTCCCCTGCTCAAAGCCTGATACTTGCTGAGAAGGTGTTGAATGGTGAGTGGGGACCCGCGCGCGATATCGTCCTATTAAACACTGCTGCCGCGCTTTATTGTGCAGAACTCAGCTCCAGTTTTAGCGATGCTGTAGAAAAGGCTAAAAAGGCAATTGATAGTGGCAAAGCCGCCAAAACATTTATGCAATTGAAAGCATTAACTCAACAAGTGATAAACAATAATGAATAGTATTTTAAATCGCATAGCCGAACATAAGCAGGAAGAAATCGCACAAGCAAAACGTCTTAAGCCTTTAGCCAGTTTAAAAAATATTGACGCGTTACCTGTCCGGGATTTTATTGCTGGTTTGCACAAGATTAATCCAGCGATTATTGCTGAAATCAAAAAAGCCTCACCCAGCAAAGGAATCATACGTGCTGATTTTGATGTAGCAACTATCGCCCAAATTTACGAAAAAAATGGAGCCAGCTGTCTATCTGTCCTAACAGACCATCAATTCTTTCATGGCGATCCAAGTTATTTAGCCGTAGCAAAAAAACATTCATCCTTACCCGTGCTCCGTAAAGACTTCATCATCGATGATTATCAACTCTATGAAAGCCGCGCTCTGGGAGCCGATTGTATTTTGTTGATTGTTGCCATGCTGGATGACTCGCAACTCCGAGATTACTGCCAACTAGCTCAAGAACTGGGTATGGCAGTATTAGTAGAAAGCCATACGCTAGCAGAACTTGAGCGTGCACTGGTACTACCGACTCCTTTGATGGGAGTCAACAATCGGAGTTTACACACTTTTATCACTGATATTCGTACTAGTCTTGAATTAATTCATCACCTGCCAGCAGATAAAATCATGATCAGTGAAAGCGGCATTAATACCAATGAAGATATTAAGCGAATGCAAGGAAATGGCATTAATACCTTTTTAATTGGTGAGAGTTTGATGCGCGCAGCGAATATAGGACATAAGCTTCAAGAATTAATGAGCTAATCGTTATAGTTTATAATATTTTTAATTAACTACTTGTTTTTAATTAACTTATTTAGTAGCCAATAATATCCTTACACCACTGTAAGTGAATGGCTTTTCCATTTATTTGTCTTAGTGTGCTAAATTTAGCATAATGCAACCCCATTTTTTATGGCTGAGAGCCTATGACAAATAAAAAAATAACACCTGCTCTTTTGAAACAATTAGTAACCAAGGCGGAGCGCAATCAGGATGGCGATACCGCGAATTACATACCCGAATTAGCGAATGTGAACAAAGACTTAACGGCTGTAGCAGTTAAGCTTTTAAGCGGCGAATCATTTTCTTACAGCAATCTGCCTCTATCGCCAGTTACTCTACAAAGTACAGGCAAATTGATTCCCCTTATTGGCCTTTTAGAGGAATTTGGCGCAGAACAGCTTTTTGAATGGGTTAAAGTTGAACCTTCCGGCGATGATTTTGCATCGATTACGCGTCTTGAACGGTTTGGCCCTAAACCATCCAATCCTATGTTAAATGCTGGCGCAATTACCCTTTGCTCTCATATACCTGGCTTAGGAGAGCAGAAATTTGCCTGGCTGGAACATTGGGTACAGAAATTATTTAATCAACGTTTGAGCATAAATCCCCTGGTATTTGCGTCAGAAAAAAGGACTGGGGACCGTAATCGTTCCATGGCCTATTTACTCAAAAGCAGGAACAATTTGGGAACCGGCGTTGGTGAAACGCTTGATTTATATTTTACTCTTTGCTCTTACGAAGCAATGCTTGAACAGATGCTCTATTTACCGACTATCTTAGCCAATGCAGGAAAAGATCCCCAAGATGGAACACAAATTATTTCACTTGAAACATGTAAAATTACGCTCGCTATTATGGCTACCTGTGGTTTATATGATGAGACTGGAACACATATGGTTCGTACCGGCATGCCCGCTAAAAGTGGCGTTTCAGGATATACCATTGCCGTAGTTCCTGCCAAAGCGGGTATAGTGGTACTTAGTCCTCGAGTCAATGCTAAAGGCAATAGCATTCGCGGTGAAATTATCCTGGAAAACTTATCAAATACCATGGAATGGCATTTTGCAGTTCCCTAAGCTGGTAAAGTACCCATTAGACCTCTTGTATAATCTGTGTATTTTAAGGCGAAAACGCTTCGAGAGCGGAGTTTACAAGTACGCGGAAACGTTCGCAACGCAGCAATATAACTAAAGACACCGGCTATACAAGGGATCTACTTAATCATCTGATAAAGGTTCTGGTATATGCACTGGCTCTGGCTCTGGATCATTGGCTGGGCTTGGCTCAGGAGAGTAATCAGGGCCTGGTTCTGCCGGATCGGGGAGCATAGGATCTTCTAGTGGTGGTGAAGAGGGAATTTCCTCCGGTTGTCCCGATTGCTCTTGATAATTCACAGTACTCTCCTTAGTTCTTAGGCCACTGTCGTTGGCGGTGGAATTTCTGGCAACGCAGCTGTCGGAGTCACTCCCACAACCTGAACATGAGCAACCTCTGCACCATTGGAGAATTCAAAAAGCTTGCCACCTCCATGTGCTGCATCTACATTTCCAAGTTCATTCCAGGTTTGCGTGGATGTTTTTTCAATATTAACTGTATCATGTTGTTGACCATCACCGTCCCCGCGAATTTTCAGGACATGATCATAGGTAACACCATTTACCTCAACACTCAAATCACTGTTATGGGCTAATTTTAATGCGGCATCCAAATCAAGATGCACATCATTTTTACCGGCACCAGCCATATCAATGACTTCCCAGCCACCATGACCAAAATGTTCTTTAATTTCATTAGTACTTAAGCCCATGTTATTTTCATTAAATTTCACGGTATCAATACCATGTCCACCAGCTACTGTTCCCATATGTGATAAATCCTCAGGAATTAATAAATTCTCAGAATTATTACTAAGGACTTTTTCATGCTCATTACTAAAATCAAACAAATTGAGATTTAACGGATCCGAAGTTACTGTAACGGTAAAGTTCCCTGAAATAGAATCACCATCTCCATCAGTAGCAGTAAATTGGAAAGGCAAATCTGTTGTTTTATCGCCTTCAATATCAAACTCAACGCCAGAAACCCGGAAATGCTTATTATTTGCACTTGAAGAGCTTGAATTATTTTCTAGTTCTACACGATCAAGGTATTTATTCGCTGTTACAGGAATATCAATACTGGCAGTTGTGCCATCAGGTAAAATTGCAGTCCCTGTGGCAGTTGTGCCGTCAGTGTAATAGGCAGTCCACTTATAGGAGACATCTACAGAGCCTGTAGCGATAAGATCCAGTGTCATTCCAGTAGCATTATTTGCTACTCCATCAAGACCCGTATTATCAAAATCAAATGTTAATTTTTCACCTCTATTAACTACAGTATTACCTGCACCTCCAGTAACACCGAGGCCATTACTATTTAAAATGACATTACCATTACCACCACTTGCTGTGATCTTCATTTCCCAATCACCAGCTGAAGCAGACAGAGCACCAGACGCACTATTTACATAATATGCACTTGCATTACCTGAACCAGAAACTGTTGGCGTATAAGCGATATTAATGGGATCAAGCGGTTGAAGAAGAGTAAAGTTGTAGGTACCATCAGGTCCATCAGCCGAAAGGACAAATACTACATTTGAACCAGCCATCGCAGTAATCGTTGACCCAGATATATTATAGGTAATATCGACTCGTCCTGAAGTTAATCCTTCTAAAGGTGTACCATTTAAATTAATTACTCCACCTTGAGATTCACCACCCATGTCTGCTAATACACCATCAATTTGAGCGCCAGCAATATTTTGTGTTATTCCATCCGCTATATTTGCTACCGGTACATCATCAACGGGATAGACTGTAACGTTAATATTCACAGTACTACTTTCCTGAGCACCATTTGATGTTTCCGTTGCTGTGGCAGTGACTTGCAGTGAAAAATTGCCATTAAAATTGAGTGGAGGAAGAATTGTTAAAGCATTTATATTCCAACCGGTGATATCAACAGAAGTATTACCTACAGTACTAGTAAAAGTATGCGTACCATCACTAAGTACAGCACCAACAGGAATATTACCAAGTTTAATTGCTAAAATTTCGGAACCATCAGTATCTACCAATGCAGCATTAATGCGTGAAAGCGGAATGGATGTATCTTCACTGCCCTCATTATAAGAGTATGCTTGATAAAAACCATCAGGCTTAAGTTCAGAAAGACGGAGATTGACCCCATGCACATCATCGACATCTTGATATAATTTGAAATTTGCTGAGCTTAAATCTTTAATCGCGCCACCATTGTCACGCAAATTAACATCATAATTACCTGGTCCATCGGAATTATTATGATAAATGGATAACAAATAATAACCTGTTGTGGTAGGGACAAAATTACCGCTGAACACGCCTTGACTACCTCCCCAGGTAGCTTGAGCTACGACGTTATTACCCACCACAATACGAATACTATCATCACCAGATCCACTAAATGTATAAGTATGACCTGCTTCTAAATAAATAAGCCCTGAAATTTTTGATGCTGTTCCTGTTGCAACATCATTCGTACCTGGTTGCTGAACATTCTGTATACTGGTTGTAGAACTTGGATTTAAAAGAGTAGCCTCTATAACAGCTTGTAAAGTACTTGGCGTAGCCCCAGCTCCATTCGTTGTCAAACCCAAGATATTATTTATCCATGTTTCTTTTATTAACCCCGTTCCAATTGGAATTGAAGAAGTCGGGGTAGTTAATCCAAGAGTGGGAACATCAGCCACTGCAGTAACATTAAGTTGTAGAGAAGCCGTTGCAGAACCACCCTGTCCATCACTAACCGTATAAGTTATAGATGGGGCTGAACCACTCCAATTCGCTACAGGTGTAAAACTATAAGCACCATTTGCTCCAATGCTAAGGGTACCTACACCCGCTATTGTTGCTGTAGCACCAGCGGCATAAGAGGTATTGTTGATGGAGAAAGCAGTTACAGTTAAAACACCTCCATCTGAATCTTGATCATTGCTAAGAACATTACCAGTAATGATTGTATCTTCATTACCAGTTTTCGTGTCGTTAGTTAAAATAGGAACTTCATTAGTACCCTGAATGGTTACCGTAACCACTTTGGTAGCAGTGCCATCAAAAGATTTTGCCGTGAAACTATCAGTCAACGATTGGCCAACCTTTAATTGCTGGATGGCCGTTTGCGCATTGTTCGCCGTGTAAGTCCAGACCCCATTGGCGGCCAGGGTAAAGGTCCCGTAGGTTCCTGCCACAGAAGGCTGGGCGATGAAACTGGATTGCCCGGCATCCACATCGGCAATGGTGAGCGTACCACTACTAGTCAGATTACCACTGGTGACATTGACATCTTCGGTGACTGTACCGGTAGAGACCCCGGCAATTACCGGGACATCATTGGTACCCTG
This sequence comes from Legionella donaldsonii, assembly GCF_900452385.1. Lineage (NCBI taxonomy): Bacteria > Pseudomonadati > Pseudomonadota > Gammaproteobacteria > Legionellales > Legionellaceae > Legionella > Legionella donaldsonii. The sequence continues at coordinate 2,082,379 of NZ_UGOA01000001.1, forward strand.
GATGGTGACCGTGACGAGCTGGGTTGCTGTTCCATCTAAAGATTTTGCCGTGAAGCTATCGGTTAACGTTTGGCCAGCCCCTAATTGCTGGATGGCTGTTTGCGCATTGTTCGCCGTGTAAGTCCAGACCCCATTGGCGGCCAGGGTAAAGGTACCGTAGGTTCCTGCCACAGAAGGCTGGGCGATGAAACTGGATTGGCCGGCATCGACATCGGCAATGGTCAAGGTACCGCTCTTGGTTAAATTACCACTCGTCAGTGCTGTATCTTCGGTGACTGTCCCAGTAGACACCCCGGCAATCACCGGGACATCATTGGTGCCCTGGATCGTCACCGTGACCGTTTGACTGGCACTGCCATCGGCCGAGGTCGCAGTGAAGCTATCGGTCAAAGTTTGGCCAGCCCCTAACTGCTGGATGGTTGTTTGTGCATTGTTCGCCGTGTACGTCCAGACCCCATTGGCAGCCAGGGTAAAGGTCCCGTAGGTTCCTGCCACAGAAGGCTGGGCGATAAAACTGGATTGGCCGGCATCGACATCAGCAATAGTCAAGGTACCGCTCTTGGTTAAATTACCATTCGTCAGTGCTATATCTTCAGTCACTGTCCCGGTAGACACCCCGGCAATCACCGGGACATCATTGGTACCCTGGATGGTCACAGTGACCGTTTGACTGGCACTGCCATCGGCCGAGGTCGCAGTAAAGCTATCGGTCAGCGTTTGGCCAGCCCCTAACTGCTGGATGGCTGTTTGTGCATTGTTCGCCGTGTAAGTCCAGACGCCGTTGGTGGCCAGGGTAAAGGTACCGTAAGTACCTGCCACAGAAGGCTGGGCGATGAAACTGGATTGCCCGGCATCGACATCGGCAATGGTCAAGGTACCGCTCTTGGTTAAATTACCACTCGTCAGTGCTATATCTTCAGTCACCGTCCCGGTAGACACCCCGGCAATTACCGGGACATCATTGGTACCCTGGATGGTGACTGTGACGAGCTGGGTTGCTGTTCCATCTAAAGATTTTGCCGTGAAGCTATCGGTTAACGTTTGGCCAGCCCCTAACTGCTGGATGGCTGTTTGTGCATTGTTCGCCGTGTAAGTCCAGACGCCGTTGGTGGCCAGGGTAAAGGTACCGTAAGTACCTGCCACAGAAGGCTGGGCGATGAAACTGGATTGCCCAGCATCGACATCGGCAATGGTCAAGGTACCGCTCTTGGTTAAATTACCACTCGTCAGTGCTGTATCTTCGGTGACTGTACCGGTAGAGACCCCGGCAATTACCGGGACATCATTGGTACCCTGGATGGTGACTGTGACGAGCTGGGTTGCTGTTCCATCTAAAGATTTTGCCGTGAAGCTATCGGTTAACGTTTGGCCAGCCCCTAACTGCTGGATGGCCGTTTGTGCATTGTTCGCCGTGTACGTCCAGACCCCGTTGGTGGCCAGGGTAAAGGTCCCGTAGGTTCCTGCCACAGAAGGCTGGGCGATAAAACTGGATTGGCCGGCATCGACATCAGCAATAGTCAAGGTACCGCTCTTGGTTAAATTACCACTCGTCAGTGCTATATCTTCAGTCACTGTCCCGGTAGACACCCCGGCAATCACCGGGACATCATTGGTACCCTGGATGGTCACAGTGACCGTTTGACTGGCACTGCCATCGGCCGAGGTCGCAGTAAAGCTATCGGTCAGCGTTTGGCCAGCCCCTAACTGCTGGATGGTTGTTTGTGCATTGTTCGCCGTGTAAGTCCAGACGCCGTTGGTGGCCAGGGTAAAGGTACCGTAAGTACCTGCCACAGAAGGCTGGGCGATGAAACTGGATTGCCCGGCATCGACATCGGCAATGGTCAAGGTACCGCTCTTGGTTAAATTACCACTCGTCAGTGCTATATCTTCAGTCACCGTCCCGGTAGACACCCCGGCAATTACCGGGACATCATTGGTACCCTGGATGGTGACTGTGACGAGCTGGGTTGCTGTTCCATCTAAAGATTTTGCCGTGAAGCTATCGGTTAACGTTTGGCCAGCCCCTAACTGCTGGATGGCTGTTTGTGCATTGTTCGCCGTGTAAGTCCAGACGCCGTTGGTGGCCAGGGTAAAAGTACCGTAAGTACCTGCCACAGAAGGCTGGGCGATGAAACTGGATTGCCCGGCATCCACATCGGCAATGGTCAAGGTACCGCTCTTGGTTAAATTACCACTCGTCAGTGCTGTATCTTCGGTGACTGTACCGGTAGAGACCCCGGCAATTACCGGGACATCATTGGTACCCTGGATGGTGACTGTGACGAGCTGGGTTGCTGTTCCATCTAAAGATTTTGCCGTGAAGCTATCGGTTAACGTTTGACCAGCCCCTAACTGCTGGATGGTTGTTTGTGCATTGTTCGCCGTGTAAGTCCAGACGCCGTTGGCGGCCAGGGTAAAGGTACCGTAGGTGCCTGCCACAGAGGGCTGGGCGATAAAACTGGATTGCCCGGCATCGACATCGGCAATGGTCAAGGTACCGCTGCTGCTCAGGTTATTGTTGGCAACATTCGCATCTTCAGTCACCGTACCGGTAGACACCCCGGCAATTACCGGGACATCATTGGTGCCCTGGATCGTCACCGTGACCGTTTGACTGGCACTGCCATCGGCTGAGGTCGCAGTAAAGCTATCAGTCAACGTTTGGCCAGCCCCTAACTGCTGGATGGCTGTTTGTGCATTGTTCGCCGTGTACGTCCAGACCCCATTGGCAGCCAGGGTAAAGGTACCGTAGGTGCCTGCCACAGAAGGCTGGGCGATAAAACTGGATTGGCCGGCATCCACATCGGCAATGGTCAACGTACCGCCACTGCTCAGATTGACATTTATTACATTCGCATCTTCGGTGACTGTACTGGTAGACACCCCGGCAATTACCGGGACATCATTGGTGCCCTGGATCGTCACCGTGACCGTTTGACTGGCACTGCCATCGGCTGAGGTCACAGTGAAGCTATCGGTCAGCGTTTGGCCAGCCCCTAACTGCTGGATGGCTGTTTGTGCATTGTTCGCCGTGTAAGTCCAGACCCCATTGGCAGCCAGGGTAAAGGTACCGTAAGTGCCTGCCACAGAAGGCTGGGCGATAAAACTGGATTGCCCGGCATCGACATCGGCAATGGTCAAGGTACCGCTGCTGCTCAGGTTATTGTTGGCAACATTCGCATCTTCAGTCACCGTACCGGTAGACACCCCGGCAATTACCGGGACATCATTGGTGCCCTGGATCGTCACCGTGACCGTTTGACTGGCACTGCCATCGGCTGAGGTCGCAGTAAAGCTATCAGTCAACGTTTGGCCAGCCCCTAACTGCTGGATGGCTGTTTGTGCATTGTTCGCCGTGTACGTCCAGACCCCATTGGCAGCCAGGGTAAAGGTACCGTAGGTGCCTGCCACAGAAGGCTGGGCGATAAAACTGGATTGGCCGGCATCCACATCGGCAATGGTCAACGTACCGCTGCTGCTCAGATTGGCATTTATTACATTCGCATCTTCGGTGACTGTCCCGGTAGACACCCCGGCAATTACCGGGACATCATTGGTGCCCTGGATCGTCACCGTGACCGTTTGACTGGCACTGCCATCGGCTGAGGTCGCAGTAAAGCTATCAGTCAACGTTTGGCCAGCCCCTAACTGCTGGATGGCTGTTTGTGCATTGTTCGCCGTGTACGTCCAGACCCCATTGGCGGCCAGGGTAAAGGTACCGTAGGTGCCTGCCACAGAAGGCTGGGCGATAAAACTGGATTGCCCGGCATCCACATCGGCAATGGTCAACGTACCGCCACTGCTCAGATTGGCATTTATTACATTCGCATCTTCGGTGACTGTCCCGGTAGACACCCCGGCAATTACCGGGACATCATTGGTGCCCTGGATGGTCACAGTGACCGTTTGACTGGCACTGCCATCGGCTGAGGTCGCAGTAAAGCTATCGGTCAGCGTTTGGCCAGCCCCTAATTGCTGGATGGCTGTTTGTGCATTGTTCGCCGTGTAAGTCCAGACCCCATTGGCAGCCAGGGTAAAGGTACCGTAAGTGCCTGCCACAGAAGGCTGGGCGATGAAACTGGATTGCCCGGCATCCACATCGGCAATGCTGAGCGTACCGCCGCTGCTCAGGTTATTGTTGGCAACATTCACATCTTCGGTGACCACAGCAGTCGCAACACCGCCGATCTCTGGTACATCATTCGTCCCGGTAATCGTCACCGTGACCGTTTGACTGGCACTGCCATCGGCTGAGGTCGCAGTAAAGCTATCCGTCAACGTTTGGCCAGCCCCTAATTGCTGGATGGCCGTTTGTGCATTGTTCGCCGTGTACGTCCAGACCCCATCGGCAGCCAGGGTAAAGGTACCGTAGGTGCCTGCCACAGAAGGCTGGGCGATAAAACTGGATTGGCCGGCATCCACATCGGCAATGGTCAAAGTACCGCCACTGCTCAGATTGGCATTTATTACATTCGCATCTTCGGTGACTGTCCCGGTAGACACCCCGGCAATTACCGGGACATCATTGGTGCCCTGGATCGTCACCGTGACCGTTTGACTGGCACTGCCATCGGCTGAGGTCACAGTGAAGCTATCGGTCAGCGTTTGGCCAGCCCCTAACTGCTGGATGGCTGTTTGTGCATTGTTCGCCGTGTAAGTCCAGACCCCATTGGCAGCCAGGGTAAAGGTACCGTAAGTGCCTGCCACAGAAGGCTGGGCGATAAAACTGGATTGCCCGGCATCGACATCGGCAATGGTCAAGGTACCGCTGCTGCTCAGGTTATTGTTGGCAACATTCGCATCTTCAGTCACCGTACCGGTAGACACCCCGGCAATTACCGGGACATCATTGGTGCCCTGGATCGTCACCGTGACCGTTTGACTGGCACTGCCATCGGCTGAGGTCGCAGTAAAGCTATCAGTCAACGTTTGGCCAGCCCCTAACTGCTGGATGGCTGTTTGTGCATTGTTCGCCGTGTAAGTCCAGACCCCATTGGCGGCCAGGGTAAAGGTACCGTAGGTGCCTGCCACAGAAGGCTGGGCGATAAAACTGGATTGCCCGGCATCGACATCGGCAATGGTCAAGGTACCGCTGCTGCTCAGGTTATTGTTGGCAACATTCGCATCTTCAGTCACCGTACCGGTAGACACCCCGGCAATTACCGGGACATCATTGGTGCCCTGGATGGTCACAGTGACCGTTTGACTGGCACTGCCATCGGCTGAGGTCGCAGTAAAGCTATCAGTCAACGTTTGGCCAGCCCCTAACTGCTGGATGGCTGTTTGTGCATTGTTCGCCGTGTACGTCCAGACCCCATTGGCAGCCAGGGTAAAGGTACCGTAAGTGCCTGCCACAGAAGGCTGGGCGATAAAACTGGATTGGCCGGCATCGACATCGGCAATGGTCAAGGTACCGCTGCTGCTCAGGTTATTGTTGGCAACATTCGCATCTTCAGTCACCGTACCGGTAGACACCCCGGCAATCACCGGGACATCATTGGTGCCCTGGATCGTCACCGTGACCGTTTGACTGGCACTGCCATCGGCTGAGGTCGCAGTAAAGCTATCGGTCAGCGTTTGGCCAGCCCCTAATTGCTGGATGGCCGTTTGTGCATTGTTCACCGTGTATGTCCAGACCCCATTGGCAGCCAGGGTAAAGGTACCGTAGGTGCCTGCCACAGAAGGCTGGGCGATAAAACTGGATTGGCCGGCATCCACATCGGCAATGGTCAACGTACCGCCACTGCTCAGATTGGCATTTATTACATTCGCATCTTCGGTGACTGTCCCGGTAGACACCCCAGCAATTATCGGGACATCATTGGTGCCCTGGATGGTCACAGTGACCGTTTGACTGGCACTGCCATCGGCTGAGGTCGCAGTGAAGCTATCGGTCAGCGTTTGGCCAGCCCCTAACTGCTGGATGGCTGTTTGTGCATTGTTCGCCGTGTAAGTCCAGACCCCATCAGCAGCCAGGGTAAAGGTACCGTAAGTGCCTGCCACAGAAGGCTGGGCGATGAAACTGGATTGCCCGGCATCGACATCGGCAATGCTGAGCGTCCCACTACTAGTCAGATTACCACTGGTGACATTGACATCTTCAGTCACCGTACCGGTAGACACCCCGGCAATCACCGGGACATCATTGGTGCCCTGGATCGTCACCGTGACCGTTTGACTGGCACTGCCATCGGCTGAAGTCGCAGTAAAGCTATCAGTCAACGTTTGGCCAGCCCCTAATTGCTGGATGGCCGTTTGTGCATTGTTCGCCGTGTACGTCCAGACCCCATCGGCAGCCAGGGTAAAGGTACCGTAGGTTCCTGCCACAGAAGGCTGGGCGATGAAACTGGATTGCCCGGCATCGACATCGGCAATGCTGAGCGTACCGCCGCTGCTCAAGTTATTGTTGGCAACATTCACATCTTCGGTGACCACAGCAGTCGCAACACCGCCGATCTCTGGTACATCATTCGTCCCGGTAATCGTCACCGTGACCGTTTGACTGGCACTGCCATCGGCTGAGGTCGCAGTAAAGCTATCAGTCAACGTTTGGCCAGCCCCTAACTGCTGGATGGCTGTTTGTGCATTGTTCGCCGTGTACGTCCAGACCCCATTGGCAGCCAGGGTAAAGGTACCGTAGGTGCCTGCCACAGAAGGCTGGGCGATAAAACTGGATTGGCCGGCATCGACATCGGCAATGCTGAGCGTCCCACTACTAGTCAGATTACCACTGGTGACATTGACATCTTCAGTCACCGTACCGGTAGACACCCCGGCAATCACCGGGACATCATTGGTGCCCTGGATCGTCACCGTGACCGTTTGACTGGCACTGCCATCGGCTGAAGTCGCAGTAAAGCTATCAGTCAACGTTTGGCCAGCCCCTAATTGCTGGATGGCCGTTTGTGCATTGTTCGCCGTGTACGTCCAGACCCCATCGGCAGCCAGGGTAAAGGTACCGTAGGTTCCTGCCACAGAAGGCTGGGCGATGAAACTGGATTGCCCGGCATCGACATCGGCAATGCTGAGCGTACCGCCGCTGCTCAAGTTATTGTTGGCAACATTCACATCTTCGGTGACCACAGCAGTCGCAACACCGCCGATCTCTGGTACATCATTCGTCCCGGTAATCGTCACCGTGACCGTTTGACTGGCACTGCCATCGGCTGAGGTCGCAGTAAAGCTATCAGTCAACGTTTGGCCAGCCCCTAACTGCTGGATGGCTGTTTGTGCATTGTTCGCCGTGTACGTCCAGACCCCATTGGCAGCCAGGGTAAAGGTACCGTAGGTGCCTGCCACAGAAGGCTGGGCGATAAAACTGGATTGGCCGGCATCGACATCGGCAATGCTGAGCGTACCGCCGCTGCTCAGGTTATTGTTGGCAACATTCACATCTTCGGTGACCACAGCAGTCGCAACACCGCCGATCTCTGGTACATCATTCGTCCCGGTAATCGTCACCGTGACCGTTTGACTGGCACTGCCATCGGCCGAGGTCGCAGTAAAGCTATCCGTCAACGTTTGGCCAGCCCCTAATTGCTGGATGGCCGTTTGTGCATTGTTCGCCGTGTACGTCCAGACCCCATCGGCAGCCAGGGTAAAGGTACCGTAGGTGCCTGCCACAGAAGGCTGGGCAATAAAACTGGATTGCCCGGCATCCACATCGGCAATGGTCAACGTACCGCCGCTGGCCAGATTGGCATTTATTACATTCGCATCTTCGGTGACCGCAGCAGTCGCAACACCGCCGACCTGCGGTACACCATTGATCCCTGTAATGGAAGTTATATTTCCCGCAGCGGCATCGACTTCGGCTAGAATAGCTTTTTGGCCTGGTGGTAAAAGAATATTTGGAATTTCTGTTCCATTTGCCTCTTGGGTATTGGCGCTAAAAGTATCAAATCCAGCTGCCACACTTCCAATTCCGTAGGAAGGCTCATAGACAAAGATACTGCCACCACTACCTAAAACAGGCCCTTCCCCTGCTGCAGTTGCTTCAAGCGCTTCAAGTAAAGCTACCGGATCAATGCCATTATCAACTGCTTTTTGTAGCAAATTTTCAATATCTTCTTGAGAGCTCTGTGAAATATTTTTTAGTAGTGGAGAAATGCCATCCAAATTAAAAGGGGTATTTACTGCGAGTTTAATATCCCCTAATTCAGTGGCATGAAGAAGTGCATCACCGCTCAATAAGAATAGCTGCTCTCCTTTCATTACTTGGGTGCCATTCTTTGCGATGGATAGCTGGCCACTCGCGTTACTTTTAATTAATAGTCCGTTAAGAGAATCAACAATCCCAGGTATCGTTTTACTCATCTCTAACATCCCCAAAACTGGACATTTTTTCTGGGTCGTCATGAACCAGTTAGCATTAAGTACAGTACTACTTACCTTTATCTCATCTTACAAGTATAGCTTCAATATTAGTGCAATTTTTAAACTATTTAAATCTTATTTGTAATTATTTGGTTAAGAAGGGTTCAACATCGCTGAGATAACATCCTTGGCCCCATTTTAGATGTATATTGTTTATTGCTTGCCACTGTGTTTCTGTTTCTATTTGTGTTGCAATAACTTGAATATCTAAGGTACAAGCCATTTCATTGAAATAATGAAGTAAAAACTGTTTGTTTTGGTTTTCGGCCAGGTCATAGGTTAAGCTACCATGCAATTTTAGGTAAGTAATAGGTAGCTCACTTAGGTAATGCATTGGCGAAAAATGAATTCCAGCTTGATCAACACCTACTTTTATATGTAATTTTTGTAACAGCTTTACAAAAGACATCACTTTTTCAAAATGTACTAATACAAACTGTTCATTAAATTCAATAAAGAGATTACTACGTGACTCAATTGAGAGAGTTTCAAGTTTTTTAATATAATCAGTCCGATGATCTTCATTTGTTACTGTCTCTTGAGTCAAATTTAATGCAATTTTTGTATGGCTTAAAAGATCGGCAGCAATAATTTTTGTTAAAACAAACTGATCTATTAAATAAGCAATTCCTGCTTTTTCGGCGATGGGTATGAAATAACCAGCAAATACCTGCTGTCCCTGCTCATTAATGCGGACAAACAATTCCTGATGATAATTTTCTCTGCTAGAAGTGACCCATTGAGAAAAAAGAGATATTCTGCCTTCAGATATGGCAGCCATGATACCCTTGCTATCAAGATTTATTTTATAGGGTATAGCTATGTTAGCATCAAACGCTATCCCTTTAGCTTCTTCCCTTGCTTTTTTTAGTACCAAATCAGTTTCAGTAAGCAACGTGCTAACAGACTGATGCAAAGAGTAAGAAGCAGCTGCAATAAATACGTTGCATACACTGTTATTAAATAATTTACGAACACTGAGATTAAACTCATTACAACGCTTTATAAATAAATCTGGATCATTTTCTCTAACAAGCAAACCAAAATTACTACCACTAATTCTTGCCATACAGATAATCATTGCGGAGGGCCAAAAATTTACACAGGCCTTTGCTACATCCTGAATAATTTTATCTCCTGCCTGATACCCTTGTTTTTTATTTAATGGTTCTAAGCCATCAATGGCCAGGATTACAAGAAAACCTGGTGTAAACTCTTCTTCATTACTTAGTAATGCCGTTGTTTGTTGCAAAAAATAACGTCGATTACCTAAATCAGTTAACGGGTCTTGAAAAGACTGATGGCGTAACATTTCCAATTGTTGCATCTGTTCTTGAAATAATCGCTTAATACGCATCACCATTTGATTCATAGCAAGAGTAACTTTTTTTAATTCCGGTGTTTTGGGGATAATAGTTTCAACAGGAAATTCCCCTTCACAAATGGCATTCGCCTGATCCCTCACTCGTTTTAAAGGTTTCAGCAGCCATTGAATGAATAAATAAACAATTAACAGCGAAATCAGTGCAAATAAAAGATACCAATAAACCAGTTCCACCGCATTATGCCAGAGCGCGTTAAAGGCATAATTACAATCACTTGCTACAAAAACTTCCCCTACCTGATTCCATCCTCGCATCACAACAGAGGATTGGACAGAAGCTGGCCATTTAATCAGCTGAATAAACCATGAAGGAACTTCCTGTTCTTTTGGAGAGGAATAACGCGATACCAATAACTCGCCATTTAGATCGCGAATTTCAATCAAAGCAAAATACCCTCGATCAAAGACTGCTTCAACCATCGAAAGCATGAGTGCTTTATCTTTACTATTTAAAGCTTGAGATAAAGACAAACCGAGAGAGGTTGCAGTATCTTGTGCATTACTATTCATCTGTTGGATGAAATAGTTACGCTCATTATTTAAAGTAATCAAATAGGTGCCAATAAAAATTAACATTAATAAACTAAGCACACCCAAAGCCATCTTCTTGGTTAATGTCATGCTAATCACCTTTTTTTTGCATTCTTCCTATCAGATCCCGCCATTTAGATAATCGTGCTGAATCCCCCAATGGCTTATCGTTTCCTCGTTGTTTTGCCAACCATAATCCTTCTCCATTAAAACTATAAACAGGGATTAAATCAGGCCTTTTTGAAGCGGGTAAAATCTTTCCCGTTAAATTATCAAGTATTAACGGTTCCAAATCGGGCTTTGCATAATAAGCCAAAACCATATGCGCTCGATTGAACTCAACAGATTTAACATAGGTAATACGTAAAGTCTGTATAGGAACTCCTAAAGCAAGTAGTGTAAAATATTTTGCAATAGAGAAATCCTCACAATCCCCACCACCATCGGCAATAAATTCATCGGGAGTTTTCCAATAATCAGTAGTTCCTTGATAACTCTCATCTTGTTCAAAGGTAAATTGATTAAAAAAATCATTCACCGCTTTCAGCTTATTATTTAAAGACTGGCTACGATAATTAATTATTAGTTGTTTCCATGCTGTAAAACGGCGTTTGGCAGGATCTTTAGAGTCTTGTTGCCTCATCACAATCTCCTTATGAGAGGCAACTGAATGACTGTATTTACAAAAACTATTCTGAGGTGTAAGAAAAAAGAGTAAAAACAACAGCCCAGCCAAGGTATTAGCTACATTTTGGTTCTTTCCTGTAGGTAACCAATATTCCTTGCACATGCGCTATTTCCTTCAACCTCTCCATACCATTTCCAGCATGGCCACGGTACTCATAAGGACCAACCACCACATTAAAGCAATCTGTACATTTGCTCAGTGACTCAATGCATGCTGCAAATCCAAGGTTGCGTAAACGGTTTCTCAATGCAACAGCATCTGCTTTTAACTTTAGACGTCCTGCAGAAACATACCAAATTCTTGGCGTCACACCAGGCGGTGGAGTCGTATTTTTTGCGATTATTGCTTTTGTTAAGGGGGTCGTATCCATATTCTTTACTGGTTGCGCCAGATATAAAGACCTGTCCGTTGTATCCGGATAGGGTAATTCATCCATCGCTTTGTTTAACAGTATATGCGTCTGGGCTGAACTGAAAACATCATTATTCACGACGTTTTGCGGTAAGCGCATCTTCAGATAACACAGCAACCGACCCATGCCATTGAGCAACCGATAACGACTATAAACCTCGTCATTGATTCCACGGGCCAACTCTATTTGTGACTGATAGTACTCATTCTGAGAATCCAGCAAATCCAGCAGGGTTCTTTTGCCAACCTTAAACTGTTCTTGATAAGCACTGCGAGTCTCTCTTGAAGCAACAACATGCCGGCGTAGCGGATTTAAACGCAACCCGGAGGCTGTCCACGCATTCCAGGACAACCGCACAGACTCCTTCATATCGATCAAAGCCTTATTCTTCAATTCATAGGCTTCTTGAACCTCATAGGCCGTCTGCCGTACATTGGCATCATCTGAACCGCCACGAAACAAATTATAATTCATCCGAATCATCGCCATTCGGTCATTATTCGGCCCTATCAATCCATCCAGGTTACGGTTTTGGGACGCACTCAATACAAAATCAACGCGCGGATAATACGCTGCCCGCGCAACATCGTATTGTGATTTCGCCTCTTTCACATCCGCATAGGTTGAACGGACAGTTGGATGGTTATCTAATCCTCGCTCTATTGCCTCACCTAATGAACGAGGCAAATCCTGGTGTGTCGGTACACGCGGCCACACCAATTTCCCTGGCCACTTCCCTACAACCTTCGCGTAATTAATCCGTGCTTCCTGCAAGTTCGCTTCCGCACTGATTTTATTCGATTCCGCCAAAGCCAGGCGAGCATCGGCTTGATCCACCTCTGCCTCGCGCGATACTCCTGCTTCACTCCGATCTTTTATCATGCCAAAAACTGCACGATGCGCATGATAGTTGGTGATTGCATAACCATATAATTTTTCGTGGAGAATCACCAGTAAATAGCGATTTATGATTTCTAGCGCTAAATCTTCCGCCACGCCTTGCGTTTTCAATTCCTGCGCTTGATACAAACTCTTCGTTCGTTTGACTTCATTAACTATACCGCCGCCAGCAAACAGATTTTGCTTTAACTCAATGTAGGATTCCGTACGATTCAATATCCTGATACCAGGCCCATCAATCGCTTCTGTCGTCGGGTTATCACTCCTTTCTCGACCAAAGCCCGCATTCGCATCGATAGTCGGCCACCAGCCTCCTCGAGCCTTATCTATCCCTTGACGCGCGGATAACTGCTTCGCCGTGTTATATAGAACATCAGGGTTAGAAATCATCCCGTGCTGCACTGCTTCATTTAATGTGTCCGCTCTTAATGGAGAGGTTGCAACAATAGCCAATACCAGTAAGCAATACCTCATTCATCCATCCTTCCCTGCTAGCAACATTCTCTAAAGATTAATAAGCTAATCCAAACTTCTATTAACATCAACTGTTTTGAAGCAATAGTTATTTTATAAATAGCCTTTCCACGTCCTCATCTAACCCCGAAAAGGATCAAACCAGGTAGGTCTATTCAAACTCCATCTTCACTTACACGCCCATTTCATTGACTACAACCACGGGAATTTGAGGGGTAATGTCCTGTATCGAATGAACTGTCGTGGCATCCACATTAAGCCCAACAAAAGTAAGCGTCGCACCATTAGCAAAATTCACATTCAAATCTTGTCCATTATTACTATTGGAAAACGGAGTTTGTTGATCCAGCAAATTGTCCAGATCATTCACATTCTCAACATTGATTACACTTTCAAATTTAAGCACATCCTGCGTCGGATTGAAATTATGGATAGTATTATTGCCTTTTAATGTTTCAAGGTTAAGTAATAAAGTATCCTGATCGGTATCAAGCCCAAGATCAATCACATTATTGCCTGTGCCTCCATCAACAATATCAGCACCTTTACCGGCATTAATGATATCGTTTCCTTCTTGCCCGAAAATTCGGTCATTTCCGGAGCCACCTTCCAGAATATCATGGCCTCCAGATCTTGTATTACCATTCGCCAACACTGTTTCCTGAGCCAATTCATGGGTATGATTATTGATATAATCCAGAGTATCAGCGCGGGTCCAGTTATATTGGGCATTGTTTTCTAATTCATTAAAAACTGCCCAACCTGAGCCTAGTGGTAAATCAAGCCCTTTATCTGCTGCAAGTTTATCCGTATAAAGTGTGTCACCATAAATAAGATCATTATCACCATAACCTACAATATGGTCACCACCAGCCGCATTTAAGGTAATAAATGGATTTAATTGCGCTAAAATGTCATTTAGTATCGCGGGTGAATTAGCATTAAAAGCTATTCCTGTGCTGTCAATATTATTCAGGTAACTGGTAGCCGCTGCATTATCAATCGATACCGCCCGTAATATTCCATGACTTTGTAGCGCATCTACTTCACTAAAGGTATCAGCAATACTTCTTACATAGTCATTAGAGCCACCACCAGTAGCAGTAGTACTACTAACAGCCAATGTTTCAAAATCGCCATCACTATCGTTATCGACTCGATATTGCTGTGTACCATCAAGATCCCGTGAGTTAGATTCTGAGATTAGATTATTAAAATCGCGTGTTGTTGCACCACCTGTTTCAGTGCCATATAAATTTCTAATAAGAACTTCTTCTGTTAAAGAACCATGGCCCATAACAGAAGTTTGACTCGTATAATTTGTGGAGTCACCATCCATATAGAATGTAGGTAAACCATCAGTTAAAAATATAGTTTGTTGAATATCCGCAGCGCCTGCGGAGGTGTCAAACCACTGATGGGTTGCTCCTAAAGCGGCTTCGTAGTTAGTACCCCCTGTTGCTTGTAAACCCGCAATAAAATTAAGCGCTCCTGCTAAACCAGCAGCCGTACTAATGTTAAAAGTTCCTTGATTATTTACAAAGGTGCTAAAAGAGGTTAGATGAACATTAATCGTAGCATTTTCTGTCTCTGATAATTGGTTTAACAAATTAGATACTAAACTTTTCATGACAGTTAAACGGGATTGATTATTGCCAAAAATTTCACCCATACTGCCGGATGTATCAAGAATAAACGCTAAATTGGCTACCTTACCTACAACTTCTACACCGCCAACATCTCCCACTAAAATGTCGGCTCTTCCATCACCAGATATGGTACCTTGCCCACTACCCACTTCGTAATTGGGTAGACTATTCCCTGTATCATTAGTATTTGTACCTACGATAAGCACAGGAGGCGACGTGTCATGGGTATTAATAATTAAATTAGCCGAACTATAATCACCATCGCCATCACGAATAGTGTAAACGAATTGTTCTGTACTATCTTCCAATGTTTCATAGGATGTATAACTGTAATCACCACTAGTAAAATCGAATCTTAGAGTTCCGTGGAATTGTGTATCTTCAATAAGAACAAAACGATGACCATTGGCATCAATAGCAGCATTCTCGGCTAAATAAGTAACTCCATTATGTTCCAGGGAAACTACTTTCTGATCGGTCCCACCATCAGCACCATAAGAATCGACTTGCCCATTCGGACTAGGATTTGAGATTACATTACCATTAACAAAACTTGCCTCATTCACATTAGTTAGATTATCAAAAGCTACTGGACCGTCATCATCAAAACCAATGTTACCTCCCAAATCCAATACCTTAGCATCTGTATGAGTATCACCATCGCCATCAATGATGATGGCCGTAGCTAATAATCCAACCAGTCCATTATTTAGCCATATTTGCTGGGCAGCAAAATTAGCGTTTGTACCCGGTAAATCGTGATCGATTTCCCTTTGTTGAGTAAGTGTCACTAAGCCAGTACTAGAATTAACTCCCAATGAAAAGACTGTATTTCCCCCGGTCACGCCAGCTGCCGTTGCCGAGGTTGAACCGATAACCTCACCGTTGATGTTGTAAAGGTGAATCACCTGCCCATCCGATTTTAGCCCGGAATCAACACCGGCGGATGCCAGTAAATTAAGCTGGTAAGTCCATGCCACAGAACCAGCCCCATCCGCACCAAAATTCGAAGCAGCTGTAAAGGCGGCAGCAAAGGAAGCCGTCGCCACATCAGACGCCGCACCGATGGTTTGTGCATCCTGGGTATTTAACAGAATGAGGTTGCCATCGGTTGCTGTCACAGAAATGCTTGGACCATCATCATCAAAAACGACATTGCCCCCTAAATCAAGCACCTTGGAATCGGTACTGGTATCGCCATCACCATCCGTGATCGTGGCTTGACCGGTTAACCCCACCAGACCCGTGTTTAAACTAATTTCCTGGGCCTCATAATTCGCATTTGAACCTGGCAGGCTGTGATCGATTTCCCGCAGTTGCGTGAGGCTGACTTCCCCGGTACCGGAATTCACGGCCAGTGAGAAAATTGTATTTCCCCCGGTCACGCCAGCTGCCGTTGCCGAGGTTGAACCGATAACCTCGCCGTTAATGTTGTAAAGGTGAATCACCTGCCCATCCGATTTTAGCCCGGAATCAACACCGGCGGATGCCAGTAAATTAAGCTGGTAAGTCCATGCCACAGAACCAGCCCCATCCGCACCAAAATTCGAAGCAGCTGTAAAGGCGGCAGCAAAGGAAGCCGTCGCCACATCAGACGCCGCACCGATGGTTTGTGCATCCTGGGTATTTAACAGAATGAGGTTGCCATCGGTTGCTGTCACAGAAATGCTTGGACCATCATCATCAAAAACGACATTGCCCCCTAAATCAAGCACCTTGGAATCGGTACTGGTATCGCCATCACCATCCGTGATCGTGGCTTGACCGGTTAACCCCACCAGACCCGTGTTTAAACTAATTTCCTGGGCCTCATAATTCGCATTTGAACCTGGCAGGCTGTGATCGATTTCCCGCAGTTGCGTGAGGCTGACTTCCCCGGTGCCGGAATTCACGGCCAGTAAGAAAATTGTATTTCCCCCGGTCACGCCAGCTGCCGTTGCCGAGGTTGAACCAATAACCTCGCCGTTGATGTTATAAAGGTGAATCACTTGCCCATCCGATTTTAGCCCGGAATCAACACCGGCGGATGCCAGTAAATTAAGCTGGTAAGTCCATGCCACAGAACCAGCCCCATCCGCACCAAAATTCGAAGCAGCTGTAAAGGCGGCAGCAAAGGAAGCCGTCGCCACATCAGACGCCGCACCGATGGTTTGTGCATCCTGGGTATTTAACAGAATGAGGTTGCCATCGGTTGCTGTCACAGAAATGCTTGGACCATCATCATCAAAAACGACATTGCCCCCTAAATCAAGCACCTTGGAATCGGTACTGGTATCGCCATCACCATCCGTGATCGTGGCTTGACCGGTTAACCCCACCAGACCCGTGTTTAAACTAATTTCCTGGGCCTCATAATTCGCATTTGAACCTGGCAGGCTGTGATCGATTTCCCGCAGTTGCGTGAGGCTGACTTCCCCGGTGCCGGAATTCACGGCCAGTGAGAAAATTGTATTTCCCCCGGTCACGCCAGCTGCCGTTGCCGAGGTTGAACCAATAAGCTCGCCGTTAATGTTGTAAAGGTGAATCACCTGCCCATCCGATTTTAGCCCGGAATCAACACCGGCGGATGCCAGTAAATTAAGCTGGTAAGTCCATGCCACAGAACCAGCTCCATCCGCACCAAAATTCGAAGCAGCTGTAAAGGCGGCAGCAAAGGAAGCCGTCGCCACATCAGACGCCGCACCGATGGTTTGTGCATCCTGGGTATTTAACAGAATGAGGTTCTCATCGGTTGCTGTCACAGAAATACTTGGACCATCATCATCAAAAACGACATTGCCCCCTAAATCAAGCACCTTGGAATCGGTACTGGTATCGCCATCACCATCCGTGATCGTGGCTTGACCGGTTAACCCCACCAGCCCCGTGTTTAAACTAATTTCCTGGGCCTCATAATTCGCATTTGAACCTGGCAGGCTGTGATCGATTTCCCGCAGTTGCGTGAGGCTGACTTCCCCGGTACCGGAATTCACGGCCAGTGAGAAAATCGTATTTCCCCCGGTCACGCCAGCTGCCGTTGCCGAGGTTGAACCGATAACCTCACCGTTGATGTTGTAAAGGTGAATCACCTGCCCATCCGATTTTAGCCCGGAATCAACACCGGCGGATGCCAGTAAATTAAGCTGGTAAGTCCATGCCACAGAACCAGCCCCATCCGCACCAAAATTCGAAGCAGCTGTAAAGGCGGCAGCAAAGGAAGCCGTCGCCACATCAGACGCCGCACCGATGGTTTGTGCATCCTGGGTATTTAACAGAATGAGGTTGCCATCGGTTGCTGTCACAGAAATGCTTGGACCATCATCATCAAAAACGACATTGCCCCCTAAATCAAGCACCTTGGAATCGGTACTGGTATCGCCATCACCATCCGTGATCGTGGCTTGACCGGTTAACCCCACCAGACCCGTGTTTAAACTAATTTCCTGGGCCTCATAATTCGCATTTGAACCTGGCAGGCTGTGATCGATTTCCCGCAGTTGCGTGAGGCTGACTTCCCCGGTGCCGGAATTCACGGCCAGTGAGAAAATTGTATTTCCCCCGGTCACGCCAGCTGCCGTTGCCGAGGTTGAACCGATAACCTCACCGTTGATGTTATAAAGGTGAATCACCTGCCCATCCGATTTTAGCCCGGAATCAACACCGGCGGATGCCAGTAAATTAAGCTGGTAAGTCCATGCCACAGAACCAGCCCCATCCGCACCAAAATTCGAAGCAGCTGTAAAGGCGGCAGCAAAGGAAGCCGTCGCCACATCAGACGCCGCACCGATGGTTTGTGCATCCTGGGTATTTAATAGAATGAGGTTCTCATCGGTTGCTGCCACGGAAATACTGGGACCGTCGTCAAGTATATCAATATTAAAATTTTTACTCAGACTATCGCCATCACTATCAATAACGGTTGCTGTAACAACGACTCTAAACAGGTCGTTATTATCAAGAGAATCAGCGTGTGGTATCGCCTTTAGTTGCGTAAATTGATATTCATTCTCCGCATTGTAAACTAGCTTCCAAAATCCATCATTATTGGTTAACGTACGAGTTTCCGGATCCCATACTGCATTTTCTGCTGTAAATTTAACCTCACCACCGTCAGCATCAGCACCAAAATCTTTTTCTAAAACCCCAACAATAGACGTTAATCCATCTGTTTCATCTACTAATAAATCATCTGTACCCGTAATCTTAGGTCCGTCATCGTAAATAGTTATCAAAAATGGGCTACTGGCGCTGGCACCATCAGTCCTTGTTAGGATAGCAGTCACCTCAATAGCAGTATTGTCATTGTTATCATTTGAGTCTGGATGTTTAATGGCTTCTAATTGAGAAAAATCGAATTGCTTAGTATTAGCGTTATAGCGTAGCTCCCAACTACCATCATCCGCCACTAACATTTTTTCGCCATCGTTCCATGTTGCATTGCTCGCAGAAAATGTTAAGGATTTAATTGCTAAATCCTCCACATTCGAACGCACTGTTACAGCAGCTGTTTGTAAACCATTCGACTCATCGAATGACAACCCCTGTGTTGCCAGTTGAACAGGTATTTGCGCTGTTATGGCTGGTACACCAGAATCACCTATATTTGAAATTTGAACATCTTGTACAGGAGCTCTCTCTTCAAAAAGAATAGGAACAAACCTTATTGAGTCAGTAAAGGAGAGGGAAGGTCCTAAAGTATCATACCCGGCATTAACATGCCCAACACCATAAAGTGGATCCAGAACAAATATACTACCACCGCTTCCTAAAACCGTGTCCTCACCTGCTGCGGTTTCTTCCAATGATTGCAGCAAGGCCACTGGATCAATGCCATTAGCCATTGCCTTTTCAACAAGCGCGTCAACATCAACACCCTGCTTTATACTTTTTAGCAAGGGAGAAATACCGTCGAGATTGAATGTTTGCCCAGCCCCCAAATAGATATTTTCCAACCCCTGTATATGGAGTTGAGCGTCTCCATCCATTAGCAGGAGTCGTTCTCCAGGTAATACCGTCGTACCGGTTTTTGCAATAGTTGCGTGGTTATTTGAATGAATTTTAATAAGAAAACCATTTAAGGCATCGACAACCATCGGTATATCTTTATTCATTTTAATACATCCCTAAATAAAGAAATGGAAGCTATGTCTGAATGCACAGCAAAACCGACAGATCGCCTTTTGAATTTGTATATCCTTCACAAATACTGTTTAACGATTGGATTTGCTTAAATAGAATGGTTTCCTATCCCTGAATCCTTCTCATAATGCTTTCCAGTCATAAGGATACCATTTCAACAGTATCTTGTTTAAATATAGCACAGCATGAGATTTATTTTTCCTTTTTGATTTTTTGGAACCATTTTCCTGTTATTGATTAGCTGAAACCTTGAAAAAACCCGGTTAAACGGGAAAAGATGAAAACTATCTAATTGATTTAATTAATAAAAAAAAGCTTTCTCGAAATTATTAGCCTACCCCAATATTAAAAAATTTATCAAAAAAAACGGTATATTTTTAGCTTGTTCTCATCAAAATGACCATTAGTATAGTTATTAGCTCGTTGTATTCCATAACGAGAAAAGAGGCAGTATCTGCAATTTTGGCTTTAAGCGAGCAATATCACTCGTTATTGATGTCTTTATGCTCTCCTCTAGCCGATAGGAGGAGAGCCAAACCACTATCCTGCTAAATCTTAGCTACATTTTGGTTCTTTCCTGTAGGTAACCAATATTCCTTGTACATGCGCTACTTCCTTCAGCCTCTCCATACCATTTCCAGCATGGCCACGGTACTCATAAGGACCAACCACCACATTAAAGCAATCTGTACATTTGCTCAGTGACTCAATGCATGCTGCAAATCCAAGGTTGCGTAAACGGTTTCTCAATGCAATAGCATCTGCTTTTAACTTTAGACGTCCTGCAGAAACATACCAAATTCTTGGCGTCACACCAGGCGGTGGAGTCGTATTTTTTGCGATTATTGCTTTTGTTAAGGGGGTCGTATCCATATTCTTTACTGGTTGCGCCAGATATAAAGACC
This sequence comes from Legionella donaldsonii, assembly GCF_900452385.1. Classification (NCBI taxonomy): domain Bacteria; kingdom Pseudomonadati; phylum Pseudomonadota; class Gammaproteobacteria; order Legionellales; family Legionellaceae; genus Legionella; species Legionella donaldsonii. The sequence goes on from NZ_UGOA01000001.1 coordinate 2,102,816, forward strand.
TGTCCGTTGTATCCGGATAGGGTAATTCATCCATCGCTTTGTTTAACAGTATATGCGTCTGGGCTGAACTGAAAACATCATTATTCACGACGTTTTGCGGTAAGCGCATCTTCAGATAACACAGCAACCGACCCATGCCATTGAGCAACCGATAACGACTATAAACCTCGTCATTGATTCCACGGGCCAACTCTATTTGTGACTGATAGTACTCATTCTGAGAATCCAGCAAATCCAGCAGGGTTCTTTTGCCAACCTTAAACTGTTCTTGATAAGCACTGCGAGTCTCTCTTGAAGCAACAACATGCCGGCGTAGCGGATTTAAACGCAACCCGGAGGCTGTCCACGCATTCCAGGACAACCGCACGGACTCCTTCATATCGATCAAAGCCTTATTCTTCAATTCATAGGCTTCTTGAACCTCATAGGCCGTCTGCCGTACATTGGCATCATCTGAACCGCCACGAAACAAATTATAATTCATCCGAATCATCGCCATTCGGTCATTATTCGGCCCTATCAATCCATCCAGGTTACGGTTTTGGGACGCACTCAATACAAAATCAACGCGCGGATAATACGCTGCCCGCGCAACATCGTATTGTGATTTCGCCTCTTTCACATCCGCATAGGTTGAACGGACAGTTGGATGGTTATCTAATCCTCGCTCTATTGCCTCACCTAATGAACGAGGCAAATCCTGGTGTGTCGGTACACGCGGCCACACCAATTTCCCTGGCCACTTCCCTACAACCTTCGCGTAATTAATCCGTGCTTCCTGCAAGTTCGCTTCCGCACTGATTTTATTCGATTCCGCCAAAGCCAGGCGAGCATCGGCTTGATCCACCTCTGCCTCGCGCGATACTCCTGCTTCACTCCGATCTTTTATCATGCCAAAAACTGCACGATGCGCATGATAGTTGGTGATTGCATAACCATATAATTTTTCGTGGAGAATCACCAGTAAATAGCGATTTATGATTTCTAGCGCTAAATCTTCCGCCACGCCTTGCGTTTTCAATTCCTGCGCTTGATACAAACTCTTCGTTCGTTTGACTTCATTAACTATACCGCCGCCAGCAAACAGATTTTGCTTTAACTCAATGTAGGATTCCGTACGATTCAATATCCTGATACCAGGCCCATCAATCGCTTCTGTCGTCGGGTTATCACTCCTTTCTCGACCAAAGCCCGCATTCGCATCGATAGTCGGCCACCAGCCTCCTCGAGCCTTATCTATCCCTTGACGCGCGGATAACTGCTTCGCCGTGTTATATAGAACATCAGGGTTAGAAATCATCCCGTGCTGCACTGCTTCATTTAATGTGTCCGCTCTTAATGGAGAGGTTGCAACAATAGCCAATACCAGTAAGCAATACCTCATTCATCCATCCTCTTCTTCCTAAATGCCTTCATTTATCCCAATAAGCTAATGCATCCCCCCCCTAACATCAACTTATTTTTCCTATAAATTTTAGTCTGTTATCATTAGATAACTTCTCTTGCTCAATTCATAAAAACATAATGCAAAATGATTTAACTGCTCTCACTGTCACTCAACTTAACCAACAGGTCCGATCCTGGCTAGAGCTGGAAATGGGGAATGTTACGGTTACAGGTGAATTATCTAATTTAAGTAAACCTGGTTCCGGGCATTTTTATTTTACTCTAAAAGATCCTACCGCCCAATTACGTTGTGTTTATTTTCGTAACCACCACAATAGCATGAGTAAAAATTTTCAGGACGGCCAGCAAGTCCTCGCTCAAGGCAAATTAAGCTTATATGAGGCGCGAGGTGATTACCAACTGATTGTCTACTCTTTGAATGAAGCTGGTTTGGGTGCACTCTACCGTCAATTTGAGGAATTGAAAACAAAACTTCAAGCACAAGGTTTATTTGCACAAGATAAAAAAAAGAGCATTCCACGTTACCCTACTGTCATTGGAATCATTACCTCACCAACAGGAGCTGCTCTTCGCGATATCCTCATTACTTTAGCACGGCGCTTTCCTCTAGCGGCCGTTAAAATTTATGCGAGTGAAGTTCAAGGCAGGGATGCGGCTAAACAGCTTATTAAAGCGATCAAAAAAGCGAATCAAGATAAAAAATCCGATGTTCTGATTTTAGCGCGTGGAGGGGGTAGTATAGAAGATCTCTGGGCTTTTAATGACGAGCAATTAGCCTTGGCAATCAGAGGCAGTACCATACCAATTGTCTCCGGAGTTGGACACGAAACTGATTTTACTATCGCTGATTTTGTTGCCGATTTGCGAGCTGCAACACCAACAGCAGCAGCCGAGGCTGTTACACCAAATCAGTTTGATTTATTAAACACACTTATTTCTCTTGAGCAACGACTGTTAAGAGCAATAAACCGCTTTATTCAACATAAACAATTGTTACTCTCTCATTGCACTACCAAAATCTTATCACCAGAGCACTTAATTAATAAGCATTACCAAACGCTCGATTATCTCGAACGACACCTCAATCAAGGCTTACGAAATTTAGTAAATCAGAAAAAAAATCATGTCCATTTACTAATAACTAATCTTCATGCAAAAAATCCGATAATCCTTTTACAGCAATCGAAAGCAAAATTACAATATCTTGAACAACAACTCACCCACAATCTACTTGCCAAAGTAAATAGATTAAAGCAAATTTTTTCTTCCCGTTTGGCAACATTGCATGCAGTGAGCCCTCTAGCTACACTGGAAAGAGGTTATGCTATCGCAACTCATGATAAAACTATTCTTTTCGATAGCAACCAAGTCAAAAAAGGCGATAATATTGAATTAAGATTGGCAAAAGGACGTCTCATGTGTGAAGTCATTAATAATGAGGAATAAAAGGATGAAAAATTTTTCTCAGCGTTTCACGATTGGTTTGATGTTTGTTTTTTTCCTAATAAACACCACATACGCCGCTTTGCCCTATCAGCTACCAGAAAATCATTCAGTCAATGGCGGCCTAACCATTATTCCTATTGACATCAAACAAAAACCTGAAGCCTACTACGACAACAAAAAAATAGCTGTTATGCCAAGTACACAATCCAATCAATGGCTACTGATTGTCGGAATCCCCTTGGACAAAGAAGAAGCTATTCAAACTCTTATGATCACCAAACCCTACAAAGCCTCTATCCCTTTTCATGTCACTGATAAATTTTATAGTACTCAGTATTTGACGATTGCAAACAAACGCCAAGTTGATCCCTACGAAGAAGATAAACAACGAATAGACAACGAAACGAAAGAAATGGCTATTCTTTTTGCCGAATTTACTCCTGCCAATCCTTTCGCCGAAGGTTTTAAGGCTCCAGCGCATGGTCCTATTACCGGTCTATTTGGCTTAAAACGACGATACAATAATCAGCCGCGTCCACCTCACTCTGGTTTAGACATTGGAGCCCCAGAAAATACGCCTGTCCATACTATTGCCAAGGGAAAAGTAGTCGCTACCAACGATTATTTTTTTACAGGTAATACTGTTATTGTCGATCACGGTATGGGCGTCTTTTCTCTCTATGCGCATTTGAAGCGCATCGATGTCAAAAAGGGAGATATTTTGAACCAAGGACAACAAGTGGGCATCGTTGGTCAAACCGGCCGAGCAACTGGACCCCATTTACACTGGTCAATGGTAATGAATCAAACCTTAGTCGATCCCCTTCTTTTTGTGCCCGTACGTATCATAACGGCTGTACCCAAACCAGCCGAGGTAAAAACACCCATGAACCCAGCGAATTAATACTATGCTCGAACAACTTAATACCAGCCTGACTTTGATTATTAGTCAGACACAACAAAATCTGAAGATCCTGGCTATTATCCTCTTTCTGCCTTGGTCCATTTACTTTATAAATTTCTTCCTGGGCAAGCGTTTACTTTATTTGGGCATCATTCCCAGGCACATGATTGGTCTACCCGGTATAGTATTTTCACCGCTACTGCACCTTAACTTTAATCATCTTTTTTTCAATTCAATTCCACTTTTAGTATTAAGCAATTTTGTTTTGATTAATGGCTTGACTTATTTTTTATGGGTTACCCTGGTTATTGCCATTATTAGTGGTTTTTTAACCTGGTGCTTTGCAAAACCCGGAATACATGTTGGTGCCAGTGGTTTGATTACCGGTTATTGGGGATTACTGGTCACCGACATTTTGCAGCAAGGAACTCTTACTGCGATCATTCTCGGTGTAATCAGTTTGTATTATTTCGCTGGGATTTTTCTAGGTGTATTTCCCGGGAAAAAAGGCGTCTCCTGGGAAGGCCATTTATTCGGTTTATTAGCAGGTTTAATAACCAGCTATCTACCTCATTCTTTCCTTAGCGCTTGAAACTCAAAGAAGGATCAAAAACAAGCCTTAGTTCCTGCATGCAGGTATACTATTAATCCTACAAATCACAAGTTATAAGAGTCGCTGCTTTGGAGCTTTTATAGTATACTCTTGCCCCTTAAAACATACTGGCAGCTTGTAAACCTTATGGCGACAACAATACTTAATTATCCCAAAATTGACACAAAACAAACCTGGGGACAGTTATACGGCTGCAGTCTACCCCTAGCGGTTGCTGAGTATTGTCATCAAAAAACGGGCGTCAAGCTGATAATTGCACCTGATAATTTAACAGCCGCCCAGCTACTTACCGAGTTACGATTTTTTCTTACTGATTTAACCACGCAGGAATTACTATTTTTTCCCGATTGGGAAACCCTGCCTTATGATCAATTTTCCCCACATCAGGACATTATTTCTGAACGTTTATCGACTCTCAGTCGTTTACATCAAACCACCAATGCAATCGTCATTAGTTCTGCCAGTACGTTGATGCATCGTCTTTGCCCACCCCAATTTTTACATCACCATGCCCTTCTCTTAAAGGAAGGGCAGACCCTGAATTTAGAACAATTCCGACATCAGTTACAACAAGCCGGCTACCACTGCGTCAATAAAGTATTAGAACATGGTGAGTTTGCCATTCGTGGCGCCATTATTGATATCTTTCCTATGGGAAGTAACATCCCTTTTCGAATAGGATTATTCGATAATGTCATTGATAGTCTGCGGCAATTTGATACTGAATCACAACGAACTGTAGCTAAAATTACCGATATCCATGTTTTGCCAGCACGTGAGTTTCCTTTAAACGAAAAAAGCATAACCCTATTCCGCCGTGCGTTTAGGGAGCAATTTCCTGGAAATCCAAGTCAGTGTCCAGTCTACGAAGCGGTAAGTGATGGACAATACCCTTCCGGTATTGAGTATTACTTACCTTTGTTTTTCGATAAAACAGCTACCTTTTTCGATTATCTTCCAACCGATACCAGCGTTTTTTTGATTGAAGAAATACAGCAACAGGCAGAGCAATTCTGGCACGAACTAACAACCCGTTATGAACAACGAAGCTACGATATTTCCCGTCCCATTTTAAAACCTAATGCGTGTTTTTTAACCACGACGGAATTACTAACTCTGGCCAATCAATATCAGCAAATACGTTGTTATCACAAAGCAGTTGAAAAAAAGGGGGCTATAAATTTCAACATTAACAAAGCGCCTTCTCTTCCTTTAGAGCGTCAAAGTACCCAACCACTCCTGAATTTGAGTAATTACCTCGCAGATAAAAGTAGACGTTATTTATTAGTAGTTGAGAGTGCTGGGCGGCGCGAGGTTTTATTGGATTTACTTAGGCAAGGCGATATAACCGCCAAAATACAACCCTCTTGGCAATCATTTATCAATGACAAAGAAACCATTAACATCATTACCGGTCCTCTGATTTATGGCACAGAGTTAATTGAACAACAAATTGCTGTTATCGTTGAAGCCCAACTCTTTGGAGAACAGGCGACTCCTCAACGGCGTAGCAGCCAAAAAGCAGTTGATCCCGATTTAATCATTCGTAATTTGGCTGAACTACGCTTAGATACTCCGGTTGTACATTTACAATTCGGTGTCGGCCGCTACCAGGGACTCAAAACCATTGAAAGCAATGGCATTGCCAACGAATTTCTCATCCTGGCCTATGCCGGTGATGATAAAATATATGTCCCTGTCACCTCACTGCATCTTATAAGTCGTTATACAGGCATGGATAGTGAGCATGCTCCACTGCACAAACTGGGTAGTGACCAATGGCAAAAAGAAAAGAAGAAAGCGGCTGAAAAAATTCATGATATAGCCATTGAATTATTAGAAATTTATGCCAAACGTGAAGCTAAACCGGGTTATGTTTATCAATTTGATGCCAATGATTATCAACGTTTTGCCAGTGGCTTCCCGTTTGCGGAAACAACGGATCAACTACGTGCTATTGAGCAAATTATCCAGGATATGCAGTCACCTCGTCCTATGGATCGGTTAATCTGCGGGGATGTCGGTTTTGGTAAAACTGAAGTAGCTATGCGGGCTGCCTTCCTAGCAGTACAGAACAGTAAACAAGTTTGTGTTCTCGTTCCAACTACTTTGCTCGCTGGTCAACATTTTGAGAATTTCCGCGATCGTTTTGCTCAATTCCCTATCAATATAGAATTGTTATCTCGTTTTCGTAGCGGCAAAGAAGCCGAAAAAGTAATCGAGTCATTAAAAAACGGTCAGGTAGATATCGTTATCGGTACTCATAAACTTTTTTCCAAAGATATCCAGTTTAAAAATTTAGGCTTACTGGTGATTGATGAAGAGCATCGCTTTGGTGTCAAGCAGAAAGAACATATACGTTCATTACGCACACATGTTGATATTCTATCAATGACTGCTACCCCTATCCCGCGAACACTCAACATGGCCATGGCCGGTATACGCGATATTTCTCTAATCGCAACACCACCTGCCAAACGGTTAGCGATTAAAACGTTTTGGCAAGAAAAAAATAACGCTATCCTGCGTGAGGCCATATTGCGCGAAATTTTACGCGGTGGCCAGGTTTATTTTCTCCATAACAATGTCCAAACGATCGAACGCGTAAGCCAGGATTTACAAGAACTTGTTCCCGAGGCCAAAATTCGCAGCGCTCACGGTCAGATGCGTGAGCGTGAACTAGAACGCATTATGTCCGATTTTTATCATCACCGATTTAATGTGCTAGTTTGTACCACCATCATTGAAACAGGTATTGATATCCCGACTGCCAACACCATCATTATCGATAGAGCCGATAAGTTTGGTTTAGCGCAATTACATCAATTACGTGGCCGTGTTGGCCGTTCTCACCATCAAGCTTATGCATATCTCCTCACGCCTAATGAAAAATCATTAACTGCTGATGCCGTTAAACGATTAGAGGCCATTGTTTCTCTCGAAGATTTGGGTGCCGGCTTCACTTTAGCGACTCATGATTTAGAAATTCGCGGGGCTGGTGAATTATTAGGAGAAGAGCAAAGTGGTAATATCCATGCTGTAGGTTTCAGTTTGTTTATGGAAATGCTGGACAGAGCCGTCAGCGATTTAAAAGCAGGAAAAACACCAGAATTGGCTGCACCAATCCAACAGGGTCCAGAAATTGATCTACGTTTAAGCGCAATTATTCCTGAAGATTATATCGCTGATGTGCATACCCGTCTCATTATGTACAAACGTATAGCGAATGCGAAAGACAAACAACAATTACGTGATTTGCAAATTGAAATGATTGATCGCTTTGGCTTACTTCCCCAACCAGCCAAGCAATTATTGCTAATTACAGAATTAAAATTATTGGCAACCCAATTAGCGATTAATAAAATTAATTCAGCCCAACAGACGGGCAAGATTGAATTTGGTGAGAAACCCGCGATTGATCCCGGCATTTTGATCAATTTGATTCAACTACAAGCAAAGCGCTACCAAATGGAAGGTCCTACCCGCTTGCGTTTTACTTTGGATAGTACCTCCCCAGAAGAACGTATTCATGAGATTCAAGCTTTACTAATGAAACTGGCTAATAAATCTGGTGAGTAATCTAAGCCCAAATAATGACGTTATGGTCGGTAATTGCCTCCCGTATTAAGTCTTTATAGGTTGATTCCACAACAGGACGCTTAACCTTTAATGTTGGCGTAAGCAGTCCATTCTCAGCTGTCCATGCCTCTTGCAAAATAATCACATGGCAAATTTTTTCATAACTGACCAGTTCACTATTAATTTTATGCAAATCTTCTTGTAGGCTCTTCTTGATTTCTTCCTTTTCCTGACTTCTCCCTGATTCGCTTAAGGTAATTAGTAAAACGTTATGAGGTAACTCCTTGCCAACCATACAAAGCTGCTCTATGAATTGATTTGATGAAAATCGTTTCTCAATAGCTGACGGGGCGATGAATTCTCCTTTTTGATTTTTAAAATTCTCTGATAAACGCCCTAGTATTTTTACATTATTGTGTTCATCAAGTTCAACTATATCACCGGTATGCAACCATCCATCGCTGGTAAAAGCTGCTTTAGTTGCAGCTTTCTCTTTAAAATATTCCTTCATCAAACAAGGCGATTTAAGAAGCAACTCGTTCTCATCACCAAGTTTAATCTCAACGTATTTTCTTGGTGTACCCACATAACCAGGACGACGCTGTTCTAAAGTAGAAAAAGTAGCATAAGCAAGATTTTCGGTTTGTCCGTAGCCCTCTTGAATATGAATATCAAGCTTGTCAAAAAAACCAAGAATTGATACTGGCAAATGCGAAGCGCCAGAAAAACTATTAGTGCAGCGGCAAAGACCAAGCTGGTGCTTAATTTTCTTTTTGATTACAGAAGAAATGCCAGGTATTTTGAGCAAAAAATTCAAAATCGCAGGAGATAGTTTCTGCTCTATTTTTTGCTGAAAAACCCCCCAAATCCGCGGAACTGCAGTAAAGAAGGTGGGTTCAGCTTCGCGCAAATTCTCAATAAATTTATCCAGGCTTTCAACGAAAGACACATCACAGGGTATCGTAATACTCCCTAATTGGATTGCTGAACGTTCATAAACGTGAGCTAGAGGTAAATAAGACATAAGATGATAATGAGCGACCCTTTTAATACGCTGAATGTCTTCAGGAAAAATTTTTAGGTAATTAGCAATTGTTGCATGCGTATAAACCGCTCCTTTAGGCAGCCCAGAAGTCCCTGAAGAATAAATAATCGTGAATAGATCATCTGGAGATGAGTCCACAATATCTGTTAAAGGCTCCTTAGCGAGAATATCTGCCCAATGGTTATTCGTATTGAGCTTAGGATGATAATCAAAATTTACTGTCGGCAAATCGGCGGGAATATAGCTACGAACTCGTACACAATCATCTAATTTTCCAATAAATACGAGCTTTACTTCTGCGTGCTTTAAAACATATTCAATGCTGTCATGGTGCTGATTTGCAAATAAAGGTACACTGGCCATACCTGCCAAACTGATACCAAAATCAGTAATAAACCATTCGGCACAATTTTTGGAAAAAATAGCAATATGGTCACCTTTTTTTAGACCAGCATCCTGCAAAAAACGGGCAATTTGCCTGGCTTGGCGAATAACCATCTGCCATGTATATTCATACCACTTTCCATTACGAGGTTGTCTTAAATAGACTTTTTCACCATGCTTTTTTTCGTTTTCTAATAAAAGTTGGTTAAGCGAATTTTGTAATATTTTTTTTGCCATAGCCTGGCCTTGAACGCTTTTTAATATTATTTTAGTATCAGAACCCCAAGTTTGCTCTTTGAATTACCTTAAATCGATACAATAACTATTTTCTATAAAAATGCTGTTTACATTTCACTAAATTAAAAGCATAGGGTTTTTAACAGGGGAAACAAGTAGGTCGGCCCCCGGCCTAACAAGCTGCTTGGCGAAGTCTGACCTACCTTTACTTAAGCAATTGAAGGTGATTCTGATAATTGATGCTCTCTATCTTTGACGGTGAGATCGTCACTCCCTTTTGTTATTTTTCGGTGCGCTTGCCTCTGCTGCTTATGACCGAATATACCATAGCTATCTAACTGTCTATTTAATAAACCGTCTAATCTTGTCCCTGATTCTCTACGTATTATTCGTGCTTTCCCCAAAACTTCACGCAAATAATCTACCATTTCTATCTGCTTAGTTGTGCTGGCTTTTCGAAGCGCTAATTCTAGTACAGCTTTTCGAGGTTTATTATCGGATAATAAACTACAAAAACCTTGCACCATGGCAATTTGCTTGCCTTTTACAGCAGTTAATAAACCTTGTTCAACTATACGTTGCGAAGGAGCATTGGTGGGCAAATTACAAAGATACAATACCGCTGCTGTATCACCTAATTTAATGGCTGCCTGCAGAGCATTTTCAGTCCCCTGGCGACTAGGTGGATTGCTTAAATTACAGAAAAACTCTATAGCTGTTGCCTGCTGTGATTTAACCGCCCACAATATCCCAAAATCAACCGCGCCCTGTAAAAAGCGATTTGTTGGTAAACTGCAAAAATAAGCTATAACGTCTTGTTTTCCCGCTTTTATAGAAGCTTGTAAAGCTTTTCCCTGAACTTGTGGACTTGTTTTATTTAATTCTAAATTTGATAAATAGTTTACTAAAGGCAAATGACCATTTGCCGCAGCCTCAATTAAGGCGGATTCAATAAGCGTTCGGCTTAAAGGATTATCCTTCAAACCGCAGAAATAGCTTATAAACTCAAGATTGCCAACCCGAGCCATTTTATTCATTACTCGGTCGATCACTAGTTGGCGAGGCGCATTATTTTCTAACCTGTAAAGACGTTTAGCCAACTCCAAACAATTAGTTTCTGCCGCCTGTTCAAACATTTTTTCAATTTGTAGTTGCGAGGGTGCATTGACTGGTAAGGAGCAAAAATATTCAGCTAAATCCCAATGATCCAACTTCGCTGCAAGTCTAAATCCTCTTTCAATCACTTCTTTACTAAAAGAGTGACCTGTCAACTGGCAAAGATAACGCACCACATTAATATGATTATTGGTAATTGCACCCTCAAGTGCTTTTTCTAAAATTTTTTTAGGAGGTAAGGGATTATCGTCATTACAAAAGACTCGTACAGCAGTTAGTTCCCCCTGCTCAGCAGCCTGCATTAAAACGAGATAAATTGTCCTTCGTGTGAATAATTTAATTGTATCCGCACAAAGGTAATTGACCACAGGCCAATGACCAACTTCGGCTGCAAGCAACAACGCTTTATTCATCACAGGCTTACTTTGTTGTTTTATTGCTGCAATAGTCGTAAGAAGTCCCAGATTGCCTTGTCTGGCAGCTTTAAGGAAAACCGTCTCACCACCATAATCTCTCGCCCACCAATTGTGGCGTTGAATAGGAGCAGCCTCAAGCTTATCGATAATTGTATCTCTAATTAATTCGTCATCAATTGCCGTCAGGATTTCAACTAACACACGCTCATATTCACTAATATCTTCCGATGGTTGTGTTGGCGATTGTAATGACAATAATTCAGTAAAGGCATTAATATCAAAAGCCCTGCCCTGCTTGTTAAAACAAGCTTGGGCAATCCGAATATACAAAGTATATTTGTCATAAAAATCAACTTTGGCCTGAGAATTGAGGTAAGTTAAAGTCTGCAATTTCCGTGATACCTCGAACCAGGTGTCTTCAATTAACTGATAGCTTTCAATAGTCAGCGGACTCTGTTCAGTACCCCTAGTAATGCATTCCTCAAGCTGTTGCTGTAACTGGACAGAACGACGAGCCAGGTGAATAGCCCATCCTGGGTATCTTTTTAATTGTCGCAATAACTCGATATCATCAATTAAGTGAGAACTATCAAAAAGCTTCTCAATAATTGCATCAAATACCTGACCCGCAGAGGGATGATTATGCTTTAAGAAGACAGTAAGCATAACCAGTAATTGGGCAATTACATCAAGTCCAGACGCGTCAGAACTATTAAGTTGCTGAATATATTTCTCCACATTGACTGCTTTTATCTTTTCAAACAAGGCTGGTTTATAAGGCAATAAATGCAAGACTGCGCCGCTATTTAATGAAATCAACTGCTCAACGGTGGACTCCTCTATTAATTTAGCCAGCTCTTTCAAAAATGCAGGTTGTCCTACGGCAATAAGATTAATAAGAGCCGGTAATTCTTTGGTTAACATACTTTCATGATTCAGGCTACGCTTTAAAGCATTCAGCCAATTTTGACTCTCAGGTTCGGTAGGCGTTATTACCGCAGCAACTAAGAAGGGTTGACCGAATAACTTGGAAAGTGCAGCAAAATTCTCTTCCGTAGGTGTAAAATCCAGAGGGGAATCTGACACCTGCACCGACAGAAGTTCCTCTTCTCTATGCAGGACACCATCTAAGCTATAAGACTCAAATCCACGCTCATCACAACTCACCTTGCCAGCCTGGACAACCAATTTTTTTGCTTCAGGAAATTGGGCCAGAAGCCTATATAATTGACGAATAGCACTCTCTTCCTGATCGAGAGTAAATAGATGATATTTTAGAAAATTATGTAGTAAATTCGTTCTTAGAATTGTCCTTGAAGAAACTCCCTGCTGTAATAGCCACAATAATAAAGCTGCAAATTTTTCAACGTCATACAATTCAGTATTAAATAACGCACTAATTCCCAGCGCATTTTTCTGTTGAGCTAATTCCTCTGAAAAAAGCCCTAGATAGATTTCGACAGATTTGACTGCCCCAGCCATTTTAATGTCAGCCAATTCCCTCGCTACCTGGCAATTTATTTCCTCACAATCTTTAAATAAAGCTTTATTTTCTTCATAAAAATTTAGTGCCTTGATCTTATCTTCTTGCAACAAAGCCATAAATAGCTGCGTACCTTTCTGAATAAACTTAGTGTTTTCACTTTCCACGGGAAAACTCAAACAATACTTAAGGGCCACCGAGAATAGGCTATCACTTGCAACCGTAGCTAACTCCCTTTTACCGAATTCTATAAAATTCAAGAGTTGCTGATGTTGTTCTACATCTTGAGCTTCTGAAAGAGAAGTATGGCTTGTATCGACCTTTCTGCTTTTGCTAAACCATGCGATCCTGGCTCTTGCGATTAATCTTTGGTGATTCTGTCGTTCGATTGTATGCTCTTTCTCAAAAAAAGAGAGTGTCAGAGGTTGGTTTTCAAAAGGAAAGTCTTCTTCGTTACCCTCTATCCATGCTACTAAACTGCTTAACATATTCACTCTCCTTATGAACGGGCATAAATTGATTATAAAGAAGCCGTTATAAAGAACAAGAGTTTTTTTGTACGGTAGGATAATTTTTTAGGCTTGACGCGCAGGTGGTAGGCGAAAAGATCGCCAAAAGATCATCGTGACAGAATATAGGCAGAAAGTTTTAAAGCACCCAAATTAACGGGTGCCGCCAATAGTCAGAGCATCAATTTTAAGGGTTGGTTGTCCTACGCCGACAGGGACTGATTGGCCATCTTTACCACAAACACCGATACCACCGTCCAATGAAAGATCATTTCCAACCATAGAGATTTTTTTCATGACTTCAGGGCCATTACCAATTAAGGTAGCCCCCTTAACAGGCTTGGTCACTTTGCCATCTTCGATGAGATAAGCTTCGCTGGCAGAAAAAACAAATTGCCCAGATGTTATATCAACCTGCCCACCACCAAAATTTACGGCATATAAACCGCGTTTTACCGAACGCAGAATTTCCTCAGGACTGTAATTTCCTGCCAGCATATAAGTATTTGTCATTCTTGGCATTGGTAAATGAGCATAAGACTCCCGCCGGCAATTACCTGTAGGTTTCATACCCATTAATTTGGCATTTAATTTATCCTGCATATAATTGACTAGTACCCCATCATCAATCAGGGTAGTGCACTGGGAAGGAGTTCCTTCATCATCAATGGTGAGTGAACCTCGTCGATCTTTTAGAGTGCCATCATCGACTACGGTAACACCCTTAGCAGCAACCTGCTGTCCCAAACGACCTGAAAAAGCGGATAAACCTTTACGATTAAAATCACCCTCCAAACCATGCCCTACTGCTTCGTGAAGCAAAACCCCAGGCCAACCAGGTCCCAGGATCACTGGCATAGTACCAGCAGGAGCTTCTTCTGCTTCAAGATTAATTAATGCTTCACGCACTGCTTCACGCGCATAACCCAGTGCTCTTTCCTGTTCCAGAAAATACGAATAGGCTACACGTCCACCGCCGCCGGAGCGAGCCGATTCTCGACGGCCGTTTTTATCTTCAACAATCACACTGACATTAACACTGACTAAAGGCCTGATATCAGCAATCATTTCTCCGTGTATACCAGCCACCATAACGACTTCGAAACAACCGCTTAAAGAAGCATTAACCTGAATTACTCTCGGATCTATCCGTCTCGCTTCTTTATCGATCGCTTCAAGCAAGGCAATCTTTTCCTGTTTGGTCATTCCTTCGATGGGATTTATATCGGCATAACGTGTAATAGGCGAAGCTGCTACTTGGATCGATTGAGTCGCCTTTGTGCCACTAAAAGCAATAGAACGTGCCGCATCAGCCGCACGCTGCATTGCAGGCAATAAAATATCATCGCAATAAGCATAACCTGTTTTATCACCACTGACTGCTCGAATGCCAACCCCACGATCAATGGAATAGCTACCGCTTTTAACTTCTGAATCTTCCAGATACCACGATTCATAGCTACTACTTTGAAAATAAAGATCAGCATCATCTACATGTCGACCCATCATCGAACGAATCAATTTTTCGACTACCGACTCATCCAGAGAAGCTGGTTTTAATAACAAATCTTTAGCAATAGTTAATACTTGAGACATAATTTTACCTTCAAAAATAACGGTCATTTATCCAAGAGAACATGGTGATCATTACAAGGAAATTGTCGACGCAACTGTTGCAGCCGTTGTAAATCAATATCAGCTGTCAACATGCCCACCCCATTCTCCTGCTGAGCCACTACTTTTCCCCAAGGTTCAACTATCATGCTATGGCCATAGGTTTGTCGGCCATTTTCATGAAGTCCTCCCTGATTAGGAGCTATAACGTAACATAAATTCTCAATTGCACGTGCTCTCAATAACACTTCCCAGTGTGCAACTCCTGTGACTGCGGTAAATGCCGATGGCACTGTAAATAATTCAGCACCTCTTAATACTAATTGTCGATACAATTCAGGAAAACGCAAGTCATAACAAACCGTCAACCCCACTCGTCCAACGGGCGTATCTACTACCACTACCTCATCGCCTCGTTCTATTGTTGCTGATTCCTGGTGAGCCTCCTGCTCAGAAACACGTACATCAAAAAGATGAATTTTGTCATAACGGGCCGCACAGCGCCCTTCATCGTCAAACACCAGACAACTTGTTTTCACGCGGTCGTGCAGACCTTTCAAAGGAAGAGTTCCAGCAATAACCCACAATCCATATTGCTTGGCTAAGGAACTAATCTTGTCTTGAATTGCTCCTGCCCCATATTTCTCGGCAATTTGCAATTTATCACTTTCATTAACGCCCATAAACGCAAAATTTTCTGGCAAAACCAGTAAATCAATTTGCTTTTCCCTTGCATCAATAAAGAATTGTTCAACCTGTTTTAAGTTATTTTCAACGGAAGCGGACGAAACAACTTGAACAGCAGCAACTTTAGGCATAATTATCCAACCAATAATAGTAAAAACTATCTGTAATTATCGGTGATTAAATCAGGATCTTTCAATAGATCTCTTTAAACTCTGCTGTAGCGCGAAATTGGCTTCGCCGATAAAGTGCTCAAATCCCTCCTGTGCTTGCATTTTTACACTCAGGCACTACGCATCTTCTTGCACTTCCTCACTACAACCAATTTGAAAAAGAGCTCCTATTGAGGAAAGAGATTTATAACCTTGATTCTAGAATTCTTTTTTAACAATCCTACATGAGTAGAGTATTTAAACTGCTTGCGAGTATTTATGCAGTTCTATAGACTTGAAAAATGGGCAAGCCGACCATAGATATGCTAAACTAGAAATATAAATTATCTGGAGTTATTGCATGAACCGAAATGACGTTACTGTGTTAAGCCAACGTAGTGATTCAGTACTTGCCACAAACAAAGTACTTCGTAACACTTACCTTTTGCTTGGCATGACTTTTTTATTTAGCGCATTAACTGCGTATGCTGCTTACGCTTTTGCTGTTAAACCCCTAAATCCAATACTCATGATTGTTGGTGTCTATGGCTTAATGTTCTTGACACAAGCATTAAGGAATAGCGCACTTGGAATAGTAAGCGTCTTCGCGTTCACAGGTTTTCTGGGTTATACCTTGGGACCGATTCTTAATTTTTACATTGCCAATTTTTCAAACGGCCCTCAGCTAATAGGCACATCATTAGGTGCGACGGGTATGATTTTCTTTGCCTTATCAGGCTACGTATTAACTACTCGTAAGGATTTCAGCTATTTAGGTGGCTTTCTGTTTGTGGGCATCATGGTTGCTTTGTTGGCCATGGTTGCTGGTATCTTCTTTCAAATTCCAGCGCTTCAACTAGCTATATCAGCAGCCTTTGTACTGATTTCTTCCGGTTTAATTTTATTCCAAACGAGTGAAATTATTCATGGCGGAGAAACGAATTACATTTCCGCAACCGTGTCATTGTTCGTATCCATATATAATTTGTTCGTGAGCCTACTTAACTTATTAAGTGCTTTTTCAGGACGCGATTAATATACGTCTCCTCAACCTGAATCCCGGTGAAATTAGCCGGGATTTTTTTTGAGTTTTATTACACACTCAAAACTGGTACGTAATCTGGGTACAGGCGCAGCCGAAACCCGGGATTTTAATTTTCAAGAAGTTGAGAGTATTTCATTCCTGACTTACAGCCTTCGACTTAGATCCGGGCTACCACCTAAACTACCTGTTTTTTTCACCTTGCTGCCAATTTGCTCTAGCACGGAATAGAGCAGGCAAATCAGCCACTGATTTTTGACTCGGTTTATCAAGATTAAATATTTCACGGGATTTTTGATAATAAATCCCCAAGGGTACTGGGAATTCTGGAAAATTAAGCTGGGCCAGGCGCATTGCAGCAATGTAGTTACTTGAGTCATGGTGATAGAGTGTATTCTTATCACTACAGTTGGCACTCGGAATACACTGTAAAGATTCATTCTGTAAAGCCAACACCCATTCTTGTTCTGCTCCGAAGTAGAGGGGCTTTTCCTCTTCCAGCACAATTGTTTTATCTGCTCGATTTGTTTTTAAAGCGAAGGAATCGAAAGCACCATGGTTAAAAATATTGCAATCCTGGTAAATCTCTACAAAAGAACACCCCTGGTGCTCGTATGCTTTCTTAAGAATGAAAGCCAGATGATTAGGATCCTTATCTACGGCACGTGCAACAAAACTAGCTCCCGACGCCAGTGCAATCATTAAAGGATTAATAGGTTCATTACTCACCCCTTCTGGGGACGTTTTGGTGACCTGCCCCTTTTGGGAAGTTGGTGAAAATTGCCCTTTCGTTAACCCATAGACTTGGTTATTAAAAAGCAAGATATTGATATTCACATTGCGTCTTAGGCAATGCATCAAATGATTACCACCAATACTAAGGGCATCTCCATCACCGGTGATAACCCATACCGTCAAATCATTCCTCATGGCTTTAAGACCAGTAGCCACCGCTGTTGCTCTGCCATGAATAGTATGAAAACCATAGGTGTTCATGTAATAAGGCAACCTGCCTGCACATCCAATTCCTGACACAAAGACATGTTGTTCCGGTGGCAAACCTAATTCTGGTAATAAACGCTGTAAAGCAGCTAAAATAGCGTAATCACCACATCCTGGGCACCAACGGACCTCGGTTGCATTGGCGAAATCTTCGCGTTTATAACTGTTATTCATAGTTTATTTCCAATTTAATGGCTTTAACAAGATGACCGACGGTAAAAGGCTGGCCATTGCACTGATTAATTGATTTAGCGTCAAGTAAATAGGTTGCCCGCAGAAGCTGGCACAATTGCCCCGAATTTAATTCAGCAACCAAAATCTTATCAAAACCAGCCATGACTTGACCTAATTCTTTTGGTAAAGGATTCAGATGCCGTAGATGTAGCAGAGCAATAGTAATACCTTCAGCACGACACTGGTTCACTGCTGATTTAAGACTACCGTACGTACTTCCCCAACCTATTAACAAAATTTGGGCATTTTCATCACCCTCTAATTGTAAATGGGGATAATCGCGAGCTATACCTGCAATTTTCTCCGCTCTCAATTTGACCATTTTCTGATGGTTATCAGCATCATAGCTAACTTTTCCTTCTTCACCCTGTTTTTCCAACCCTCCTATTTGGTGAATGAACCCTGCTGTACCAGGAACATTCCAACTACGAGATAGAACGTCATCTCGCTGGTAAGGTTTGGGGAAGCGGTTAAAATCAACAGCCGGTATCTTAATTGATTCAATCGCAGGTAGTTTCCAAGGTTCAGCCGCATTTGCCAAATAAGCATCCAGCAAAACTATCACTGGCGTCATATATTTAATGGCCAAAGTAAACGCTTCAATAATTGTGTTAAAGCAATCCGAAGGTGATTTTGCAGCGAGAACAGGTAATGGAGCCTCTCCATGACGACCGTACAAAGCTTGGCGTAAATCACTTTGGCCAGTTTTAGTAGGCAATCCAGTAGAGGCACCCGCACGCTGGACATCCACTAAAACAAGAGGTAGTTCCGTCATCACAGCCAGACCAAGACTTTCACTTTTCAAATCCAGCCCAGGCCCCGAGGTGCAAGTTAAGGCTAAACAACCACCATATGCAGCACCTATGCAAGAACAAATTGCTGCGATTTCATCTTCAGCTTGTAATAAACGAACACCGTAGTCTGCCAATCTCGCACACTCATGTAAAATGGCAGAGGCAGGTGTTATAGGGTAACCTGATACCAGCAACGGTATTTGGGTGCTCACAGCGAGCGTTGCCAGAGCAAGAGCCACAGCTTCTACACCAGTGATTTGTCTGTATTCACCGTTTTCACGGCTTACCTGCCCAAGCATAAATTGCCGCCGACTCAACTCCAGTGTCATGGCATAATTATAACCGGCCAATAAGGTCAACTCGTTGGCTTTAGCAATCTGTGGATTCGCTTTAAATTTTTTATTAATAAAAGCCAGACAACTTGCCGTGGGCAAATCAAACAGCCAAAGTACTAAACCTAATACATAGAAATTCTTTGCTTTTTTAGCTTGGGCATGGTTCATCGCCAGTGTTTCAACCGCTTGTAAAGTCTGACTTATCAGAGGCAAGGAAACAACTTGATACTGATCGACAACCCTGTCAAGAAATTCGCTCGTTAGACCTGCTTTTTGCCAATCCTTAGGTTGAAAACTATCTTCATTAATAATCAATAAACCACCTGGATTTAAGTATTCCAGTGAGTTCTTTAAAGCGGCAGGATTTAAGGCCACCAATACATCCAAGGTTTCCCCAGCAGTAAAAATAGCCTGTTCAGCCATCGCCAACTGGAATCCCGATACTCCCGCAACAGTCCCTGCAGGTGCTCTGATTTCAGCGGGAAAATCAGGCAAGGTTCGTACGTCACGTCCGGTAAGTGCTGCTGTGATGGTTAATTGCTCACCTACAAGCTGGACACCATCACCAGAATCACCGCTCAAACGAATAACAATCGCCTCAGTATTTGACATAATTTCTTGCTTCCAACATAAGTTGGCGCATATGCCTCACCGCATCTTTTAATCCACAAAATAAAGCTCGGGCGATGATCGCATGGCCAATGTTTAATTCGTGTAATTCTTTGATGGCTGCAATAGGCTTCACATTTTGATAGTTTAATCCATGACCGGCATTAACAATTAAATTGAGGCTTGCAGCATACTCTGCAGCTTGCCTTACTCTCTGCAGTTCTCGTGCCCGTTCAGCGGCATTGCTGGCATCCGCATAACAGCCTGTGTGTATCTCAATAGTGGGAGCTCCAATTTCAGCCGCTGCTTCAATTTGTTTTGGATCAGGATCGATAAATAAGGAAACCTCGCTACCCATTTCTGTTAAACGTTTCACTGCGTTAGAAACCAGTTGGTAGTTAGCCAACACATCCAAGCCGCCTTCCGTAGTCAATTCTTCACGTTTCTCAGGAACAAGGCAGGTGTGTTCCGGCATAATTTCTTCGGCAAAATCCAGCATTGCATCAGTGACAGCTAATTCCAAATTCATACGTGTTTGCAGTACAGACTTAATTAATCTGACATCACGAGCTTGAATATGGCGTAAATCCTCCCGCATATGTAGCGTAATTCCATCAGCACCGGCTTCCTCGGCATCGATAGCTGCCTGTACAGGATCAGGATAACGTGTACCTCGAGCCTGGCGCACAGTGGCAACATGATCAATATTAACACCCAGTAAAATTTCTTTAATCATTATTCACCATTAAATTCAAAAACACTCCGCTAAATTATGACTCGAAACCATCCCGGCTTCTATACTTGGCAACCTCATTTGCTAAGAAAACGCCTGCTTTGGCTTACACAAGCGATTTGCATGCCAATTATTAGAGTATCTGTGAAACTTTACTGGATTAGCGTGTTGATCGGCCTTTCTCCCCGCACGGTTCTCTATAGGGCGAGCTCACAAGAAGCCTATTTAATTTTTTTGCCGGATATATAAGGAGCGTGATTTAAGCTCTCGTCCACCTAGCAGATGATCAATTGCCTGACGCATAATTATTTTTGCCGTTTTCAGGACATTCAAATCACTGAGTTGTCCTTGGGAAAGTGCGAGAATATCACCGCCAGACATCCCCCCTTCAGTGGAAGCCATAAATCCTGTGCTAGCAATGAATTGGTATTGTTTATGACTAACAATGGCATTAGTAGAACAAGCTTCTTCAGTAAAGGAAATAGAACAACCACAGGCTAAAAGAAGCGCATATTCAAAACGCCTTAAGAGTGCTTCAATCACTAACCTATCCGTTGTGGTAGTTAAACCATGCAAAGTTAGCAGATAAACATCAAAGAGTTCTGGATGAGTATCCATAGGGGCAAGAGCATAATAGAGTAACTCATTGAGATAAAGGCCGGCAAAAAGCGCCTCTCCATTGAGTTTAAAACCAGTGGTAGTGCTTTCAATGTTACGCGCATAATACCAATCTTTCCGGGTATCAATGGCTAACCATAGGGAACTAAAAGGCTGTAAAAGGGCTTGTTTTTTCGGAGTGCGCCCCCCCTTACATAAACAGGTGAGCACCCCTTTTTCGCGGGTAAAAAAAGTTATCCGCACACTCGTATCACCAGAGGGGCGTTTATGTAAAACCCAACCCTCCAGCGTTTCAGTGGTCATAACCTAATTGTTTTAATAGACGCTCATCATCAGCCCAACCGGATTTTACTTTACACCAGCATTGTAAAAAAACTTTTTTACCCAGTAATTGCTCCATATCCAAACGGGCGCCGGTAGCCATTTCTTTTAATTTCTGCCCTTTATCGCCAATAATAATGCGTTTATGATTGGCTTTATCGACTAAAATTAAAGCGTGTATACGTACCAAATTACCCTCATCTTTATAAGATTCGATATCAACAGTTGTTGAGTATGGTAATTCTTGGCCACAAAAACGAAAAATTTTCTCCCGTAACAATTCAGCACATAAAAAACGTATAGGCCGATCTGTGAATTGATCATCCGCAAATAAATGGGGACCTTCCGGTAAATAGGCTTTTAATTGTTGTTGCAAATTATCAACTTGCACTCCTGTCTTGGCAGAAAGGGGGATGATAGCCGCAAAATCATGACGCTGGCTGATCTGCTCCAACCAGGGTAACAGTAACGATTTATCACTAATCTTATCTATTTTATTGACAACAAGAATAGAAGGAACATTAGCCTGCTTAATCAAACGTAGCACATATTCATCTTCATCTTCCCAATGTGTTCCATCCACTAAAAAAGCGATAACATCGACATCGCGCAAGACACTGATTGCTGTTTTGTTCATCAGACGATTCATCGCCTTTTTTGATCCCTGATGAATTCCGGGAGTATCTACATAGACATATTGATATTGCTCAAGAGTCTGTATGCCTAAAATACTGTGTCTTGTAGTTTGTGGTTTTTTAGAAGTAATACTTAGCTTTTGTTGTAAGATATGATTCAGTAAAGTTGATTTACCTACATTAGGTCGCCCAACCAAGGCAATGTAACCGCAGTAACTTGTCATTAATCCTAAATCCTGTTTATTTTTAGCACATTTTAACAGTCCACCTACAAGATTGCCAGCGATGCCTACATTCTTAACACCAGAATCAAAATTCGCTCAATAAAAATGATAGCTATCCTTTTCCGCAAACGAAATTCTGTACTTGAATTAATTTGCTAACAACTTTTCAAGATGGATTTCATTATCATCCAATTTGACTTAGTGCAAATTTACTTGCCATTGTTGTATAAAAGCATATAGTGTTGCACAAGGGATCCTCAATAACCAAGTGTAACATGGGCAGAACGGAATATATTGATGGGCGCTTACAAGCAATAATACCTTTGCAAGTTAAACCTTATTCTCATCAAGCAGTACCAACTATTACAGGTTCCCCCGTTACTAATCAAGCTGGTACTGTATTATATGGCTACTATGGTATGGATTATCGCCTGCCAGGTGGTGATTGCCTGCGCATGGTCGCCAATCATAATAAGGCAACTGTACAATTATTTTTGTTAACAACTATACCGGAAAAACTGCAGCAACTTCCTGGTGATCGCACTGCCTCACTGGTAGCGAATGCCATCAGTCATGTGCATCGTTACCGTATTCGTGCTAACAGTTATGAAAAACCCCTCACAGACATACAAACGGCAAAATATGAATTGGCATCCCAGTGTATTGCTAATCTTCAACAGCTGTTACCTCGCGAACGTGATATAACGCCTGATAACTGGGGCGCCCAAGAAGCTTTACGTGGAGATATTATTGCGATACTGGACGAATGTTGTGCTAAAAATCGCCTGCTCGCCAATAATCCTATTATCTCGGAAGGGGAATTAAATCGCATTCTCTTCGATGCAGTAAAAATGGCACAGCATTATGAGTTCAATCGTTTTTATCAGGTAACCCGAATTGATCAACTGGATTTTACCCAATATGATGCTGAGGCATCCAACTCCAGACCATCCTGTTTTGTCTGGGACAGTGAATTACACATCGGGCAAGATGAAGAAGCGTTAAATGACACTATACGTGTTATTTGCCAACTTTATGGCCTTAATCCGGCGCCCGCCTTAACTATCCCCGCAAATCGTTTTAAACGCCTGGCATTATTTTTACGCCAACTCTGGCATGATAGTAGAGATTGGATTAACCACTCGCTCATTCAACATCAGCCTACAGAGATAATTAACACCAACACAAGGCTTGACGGTTTATCAATCACTCGTATCAAACCATATTACCATTTAAGGGGTTTGGAACAAATTGGCTACAAAAAACTTGATGATTTGGTTGCAGCGTTTACCAAACAAAGGATAGCAAAACTAACAGCAGCGTCATTGCAGGAAGCAATAGCATTGCTTACTAATCTTGAAAACGGCAGCTGGGTAGAGCTACCTGATCAACAAGTCATTGTCCGTGTAGACAATGAAATTGTGGTACTTCCTTTTTTTGTAGAGAAACATGCTTATTACCCATTACCCAGCGGAGAAGATTTATTTACTTTAAGCCAACTTAGTAAGCATCATCTTTATTTGCCTGAACGTATCAATTTACGTATTAAAGCCTTTTTTTCGCGCCTACCGACCTTTTTCTTTCAGTTATACGAGCATTTATACCAGCTAATAGCCTATGAGCTAGGTAATGAATTTATTCACCATATTCATAGTGGCCATCATTTAGTTGAAAGTAAGCCCAATACCCCACCGCCCCACCTAATCTCATTGCAGCATTTTTTAAGTAAAGAGGGTGTCCTTGCTAATGGGGAAACGCTAGAAGAGTTTGTGAAAACACAAATTGCTACAAGTCGTTATGTAATCGCTCGTGAGAACCACCCGCCGAGCCCGCCCGCCTATGATAATCCACTCCATCGGCTCCTGGGGGTAGTACGCCATATAGCAGGTTTTTTTATTGAGACTAATGAAAAAAATCCTATCGTCGGCACCTTGGCAATGGCGGCCTATGCTTATGGCGCAGGAGCAGTGATTGCACCCGAAATGCTAACCAAGCTCTTGCAAAAATTACAATTGAATAAGCTTATTTCAGGTATTAAACCCACTCAGGAACTTGGCAAATGGATGAGCCATGGGGCTACTGCTGAAGCAATTTCTGCTGCAGTCACTTATTGGCAAACTATTGTTGTAGGCGGCGATCTCGATCAGTTTTTTGTTAAAGCAGCCACTGTACTAAAAGAAGATCCGGCAGAAGTGGCTATTATTGCTGCTCTCGCCTTGAGTTTAGGCTATGGCTTATGCAACACCATTCCAACATTCAAAAAGGAAAAGGGTCGCTTCCCGTATTTTAATTACGCTGCCTTCGGTGGTAAAGGTGGGGCGGCGCTTTATTCAACTGTTATGCATCCCGGGGAAGACTGGTTGTTTGGTTCAATTAAATGGCTCTTAAAAGGCGGGTTGACCTTGGCAAAAATAGTCTTGGGCCCTCTTGCCGAGGGCTATCATTATGGTTATAGAAAAGGGTTTTTATCTGGCCTTAAAAAAAGCTGGTCTTTAATGCGTTATAACAGCAGACAGACGCTTGCAGCACTAGGTGACTTATCGTTAGCTTTAACGACTATACCGCTACTGGAAATAGGGAGCCTATTTATTCATGTCCCCTTTTTGGGACTAACAGGCTTGTTAAGTAAATCGCTTGCTATTTTGGGAAATTGGCACCTTTTAGGACAGGCCTTGCTTGATTTTTCCGATTGGCTAACTAATCGTAACTATTTACCAGGATTTCGATTATCCCCTCTGTATGGTTTTAATATTTCCTTTAAACCTTATGTGAAAAATTTTTGGCTTAATAATAGCCTCAATCTGTTGCGGATAGTTACTCTGACTCCTTTAGCCTTACTTAAAAATCTAATCCTCTTGCCCACCATTGATATTTTATCATTTTCTATCCGCCTTAGCTTAACTTGCCTAACCCCCATTATTAGACAACTCGCCTATACTGCAGGTACCTCATTGATTGTTGCCGCATTACTCTGGGACAATACCGCAGGCCACATTTTTCGGTTAGCAGCCAAAGGCGTTACTCATAGCGCTAATTGGTTGGAAAGCTTAGCTGGATTCGCAAAGCAAGGTTTGTTAGCACAGATACAAATTACGCGCCGTCAATTGCATGCTTGGGCCTTTTGCAAAGAAGATGGATTATTGCATGAGATGCATAAAAATAATGATAATGATTACTTTATGCAAGAGCTTATGCGTTTAGAAAAATTAGAACCTTTTCCGCACGATACTACTCGTTGCTTATTAGAGGTATTACTTGACACTGATGAGTCAACACAGGAAAAGAAGGAAATCGATATACCTCTATCAGCTACACAAACAATAAATGAAGCAATCCATTATCCTCCCTTATTCACTGCTACCCAATTCCCAAGCTCATCAAGCGGCGAAAATCGAACTCTTGTTACAAACTACCTTTAGCCAATAATATTGTAATAATGAATAAACCAGATATGACAAGCAAAGGATTCACACTTATCGAAACACTTCTAGTAATAGCCATTGCAGGAATACTCATCACGATGGCTTATCCCACTTACGTCGATTATATAGCGCGAGTCAGGCGTGTTGACGGTAAGACTGCTCTCATTGATTTGGCAAATCGTCTGGAACACTATTATGCCATACACCATAGCTACCAATCGGCAACACTCGCTACCGGTAAAAATACTGATGTACAAAATACTAATGTGTCGCCAGAAGGCTGGTATACCCTATCAATAGTATCGCAGACTGCCACAACTTATGAGTTAAAAGCAACCGCTCAAAAGGCTCAGGCTTTTGATAAAATCATTTGCCAGGAGTTAACCCTCAATCACCTGGGTATAAAAGGGACGCACTCAAATACCGGCAGCAATGCAGATCTAAGTGCTTGTTGGTAAGTAATTATTAAGGAAGCTTAATAATTTAGTTCGCCCAAAAGTCATTTTGACTATTGTGTAGCCAATTTAGTTTCGTGTATACTCTATATAATAATCACTTCTTTTTGTGAGCTAGTATGTCTGAACACATCAAACCTGCCAAGCTGGTACCACTTTCTACTAATGCCCAATCTGAGCAAATAAAATCTGCACAAATGAAACAAGCCGTACAAGAGCATAGACAACAAGAAGAAAGTGCATTAACAGCCTCTCAGTCTAAAGAGGAAGTAAGACTAGCTCAATCTCAAGAAAGCAGATTGCCTTCACAACGTCCAGAGGAAGACACATTAACCCTCAATACTCACCAAGGCAAAGTCACCTTAACTGAGTCCGAAGTAGAGGAATGGTTTGCGAACACGGAAAAAGCATTAAGAGCCAGCCATGACAAAAAAGGCCCAGTCACTCAAGAGGCAAATGATCGTGAATTGGGAGCTAAATTCCTTAGCCGCTTTGGTCTTAAATCCGCTAAAGACGTAATTCAATTTTTAAATTCCCCGGCAGGCGACACAGTAAAAGAAACGATCGCCGCCAAATGGTCAGAAAAAGAGGCCATTAAAGCTGAGCGTGCTTTCGAGCAACGGGAGAAAGAAGCATTAAGAAAACGACGACTTGCCTATTTCCTGGCGGGTGTGATGATGCACAAAGCCGCGAAAGCGAAGGAATTGAATCGAGCCTATGCTGAAGCAGGTCAGAAAGCGATAGAGCGCAGTAAAGAGAATGCCACGGGCGGCACCTCATATGGCGCGAGCGAAACATCAGCTGCTGCCCACGCAGCCGCCCTATCACAACAGTTGGCGGCGTATCAGAATGTTATTGACGCACTTGAAAACCAATTGACAGCCAAACAAGCACAAGAAGCTGCAATAACCTCGCAGATAGCTGCTATTCAACAAAAATATCAAGCGTTGGGTAACCACGTGGCACAAGCCCATACTCATATCGCACAGGCACTGAGCAAAGACCTTAGTCATGATAAGGTTATTGATGCTTATGATATTAGAATTCAATATATAGAAAACCAAATTAAACAGAAACAATTAGACCACGCTTCATTCCTTAAAAGAAGTGAAAGTCCGGTCGCTAAAGATCGAACGAAATATCTGGATATTGCTGGTGTAATTTCAAAAGAAAGTCACGATTTAGAAACGCTGCTTCTGGTATTAAAAGCACGAGCCTTACTACACCGTGGAAACAAAGGATTAACACCTATCTCTGACGAAGACCGCATAGAAGTTATTGAAAGCAATGCTGCGAAATTGGACGATAAAATTCATTTGGACTTAAACGTCATCCATGAATTGCTGCAAGACGGCGATATTAAAAAAGAACAGCAAGCAATGGCCATGATACAAGAGCATCAAGGGCTTGTTGCGGAAATGGTCACTCTTAAAGAAATGATAGCCGTACTTAAAGGCGAGAAAAGACTCGTTAAAAAGGACGGGACAGAAACCATGTCCTATAAAGATGCAGCTTATATTTTATCCCCAGGACAGCGAGTTGTTAAAGATCAGCATGGTAAATCGTATCTATTAACTGGTCATCAATCTTTGGATAACATGACGCCGAATGAAAAGGATAAAGCTCATGACAAATTACGCAGTGTAGCAACAATAGATAAATTGCTACACCATAATGAAAAGCTTGAATTGGGGAAAAAGCAACAAGAGCTAAAACAAGTTCATAAGGAAATTCACGACCTTCGAGATCAAATTCAATTCATGCAGCAACGAAAAGCCGAGGTTAATGAAGCATTAAAAGCGCTTCATCATGAGCCTCGTCCGCAGCCTCATGTATCAGGTCCAGGGATTTTCAGTCCAACACCCAAGCCAGTTCCTTCCGAGACCTGGTTACAGATTGAACGCCTTTTGGATAAATTAAAAAATAATCCAAAGAAAGAAGACGTTGAGAAACTGCGCGATCTCATACCTAAGGATAACAGCAAATTACAAAATTTAATTACTCGGTTTGGAAAGGCACTTAACGCTAATGCCCAGATTGAAATGCAACGCTACCTGCAAACAATTGAGATATCGGCTGTGTCAGCTTATAAACCTTTTGTAACCTCTGTAACAAGCCCGCGAGAACAGGAGAGCGAAGAGTTCCAGTCTTCCAAAGAGTCAGTCAAATTTCACCCGACTCCCTTTAAAGATCCATACAGCCTTTAAAGATCCATACAAATAATGGATTTTTGACTTGCTAAGCAGCTGCAACTCTTCTAACATGAACGGATGTTGCAGCCTGTTAGCGAATAGCCATGATGACTGATAAATTATTTGGAAATCAATCAATTATTGTAACCCTTGATGTTGATGCCTTATTATTTGACAGGTTAAAACAAATTTCTCAAGCGGGTTTCTCTGTTGTCGAAATTAATTGCAGTGAACAAAATCTCTTAAGAAGAATTTTGCAGGAATTCCCAGGACTACGTATTGGTGCGGGTAATATTATCAGCACGCAACAGCTGGAAGATTGTTATAATGCCGGCGTACATTTTGTTTCGAGTCCCGGATTTTTACCTTCCATTGCGCAAACAGCAGCTATCTATTCAATTAACTACCTACCAGGTATTGCAACAATTTCTGAAGCGATGCAAGTGATGGCTTTAGGTTATCATCAGGCAAGACCCTACCCTGCAAATCTGGCCTTTTGCGGCTCATTGAATAAATGCTTGCCTATGCTGCGTTTATTTCCAGCCGAAATCGAATGGGATGAAGCAGAGCACTATCTAAGCCTGCCAGCCGTAGCAGCAGTAAGCATTCTCAATCCAGAAAGCAAACAATTAAATGCATTAGCGGCTGGGGTTCTTGCATAGATCAATCAGGAGTAGAATAGCGCCGATACAAATGGCGCTATCAGCCAAATTAAAAACAGGCCAATGATGATTTTTGTAATAGACGTCAATAAAATCGGTGACATGGCCTAAAACAGCCCGATCATATAAATTTCCTACTGCCCCTCCCAGAATCAAACTGATAGCGGCCGATTGTAATTTCGCTTTTACCGGTATGCGGATCAGCCAAACAATCAAGATCAAACTCATCACAATACTAAAACCGGCAAAAAACCAGCGATGCCAGCTGCCTGCCCCACTCAGGAAGCTAAAGGCAGCCCCCGTATTATAAGCCAGAGTAAAATTCATCATAGGGAATAATGGTTCGGGCTGATAGGGAATCAAATAGTTGGTAGCCCAATATTTGGAAGCTTGATCAACCAACAGAACCAATAGACTCAGTACAAACCAGGGCCATTTCTTCATACAAAGTTTCTCTCTTCATCATGACCACTAATATTACCAACACAACGTTGACATAAGCCAGGATGATTTGCATCCTCACCGACGTCTTCGCACCGATGCCAGCAACGTTCACATTTTTCATATTCACTCGCTTTGACGACAATTTCGACTGATTCCTCAGTACCGGGAGTCATTTTTTCCATTCTTTCTCCCACTCCTTTCTTATAGCCATCGATCAACTTCACACTGGCAGCCGACGTTATTAAAACAAAGCGGAGCTCATCTCCTAATCTATCGAGCATCGTTTTAGTCTCTTCCTGGGGACAAAGTATCAGTACTTCTGCCGCTAAGGGAGAGCCAATTACTCCTTCTTTCCGTTTATCTTCCAATGCCTTATTAACTTGATCACGTATAGTTTGAACGCGTTGCCAGAAAGCCATATCGACATCTGTAATAACAGGCCATGCTTCATACCAG
This sequence comes from Legionella donaldsonii, assembly GCF_900452385.1. NCBI lineage: Bacteria > Pseudomonadati > Pseudomonadota > Gammaproteobacteria > Legionellales > Legionellaceae > Legionella > Legionella donaldsonii. Next base: position 2,132,583 of record NZ_UGOA01000001.1, read on the forward strand.
CGTTCTATAAAAACAGAGTCACTTGTTTGCCCGGGAATTGCCTGCCAAATTTCATCCGCTGTAAAGGATAAAATAGGTGCCAACCAACGCGTTAAGGCATGAATAATATGATACATAGCCGTTTGGCAGGAGCGTCTGGCAATGCTGTTTTTAGCCGTTGTGTACTGGCGATCTTTAATCACATCCAAATAAAAACTACCCATATCTACGGCACAGAAATTATGAATCTTCTGGTAGATAACATGAAAATGATAATTTTCGTAAGCAGTTAAAATTTCATCTTGTAATTGCTGGCATCGTTTAATAGCCCAACGATCCAATTCAATTAACTGACTTGCATCGAGACAATGCTCTTCGGGTTGGAAATCAAATAAATTAGCCAATAAAAAGCGTGCCGTATTACGAATACGACGATAAGCATCTGCGTTACGTTTAATAATTTCGTCAGAAATACTGACTTCATGCCGGTAATCAGTGGAGGAAACCCATAAACGCAGAATATCAGCCCCGTGCTGATTAATCAGTTTATCCAAGGCGACGTAATTCCCCTTGGATTTCGACAATTTTCTGCCTTCTGCGTCAACTGTATAACCATGAGTTAACACAGTCTTGTAAGGGGCATGACCATAAATAGCCACCGCAGTGGTCAATGAAGAATTAAACCAGCCGCGGTGCTGATCAGACCCTTCAAAATAGACATCTGCAGGTAATCCGAGTGCTGCATTTTGCTTTAACACGCTGTAATGGGATACACCTGAATCAAACCATACATCCAGAGTATCGCTTATTTTGTCATAATGTTCTGCATCAGCACCCAGAATCTCAGCAATATCAAGGTCAAACCAGGCATCAATACCTCTTTTTTCTACCCTCAGCGCCACTTGCTCTAACAGCTCTACCGTATTTGGGTGTAACTCTCTTGTTGACTTATGCACAAATAAAGGCATTGGTGTACCCCATGCGCGTTGGCGTGAAATACACCAATCAGGTCTACTTTCAACCATTCCGCTAATACGCGCCTTGCCCCATTCGGGCACCCACTTGACTTGATCAATAACTTTGCTGATTGATTGACGTAAACCATTTTTGTCCATAGCGATAAACCATTGTGGTGTCGCAAGGAAAATCATCGGTGTTTTATGACGCCAGCAATGAGGATAGCTATGACGGATTGATTCGTTATGCAAAAGTACCTGCCGCTCCTGAAGTACTTCAATCACCTTGTCATTCGCTTTTAAAACGGAAAGGCCGGCAAACAAAGGAACTTCCTCTGCATAACAACCATTGGCCAAAACAGGATTAATCAGAGGTAAATCGTAAGCTTGCCCCACCTGATAATCTTCTGGTCCATGAGCCGGTGCTGTATGCACACAACCTGTTCCCGAATCAGTAGTAACGTGCTCACCAAGCACAATAGGCACCTGACGCTCATTAAAGGGGTGTTGCAAAGCAATTCTTTCGAATCGCTGTCCTTTAGCCTTAGCACTGAGCTTGTATTTTTCTATTCCATAACGCTGCATGACTGATTCAACCAGCTCTGCGGCAATCAAGAAATAATGTTTATCCGCATCCACCAGGACATAGTCCAGTTCAGGGTGCAAACAAACAGCCTCGTTAGCAGGTAAAGTCCAGGGCGTAGTTGTCCAGATTGGTACAATGACTGGCTTCACTGGCAATACACCAGCAACTGCCCCAAGAATGTCTTGCGGATTCACTGCCAAAAAAGCGACATCAATGGATGGCGACGTTTTGTCTTCATAATCCACCTCTGCTTCAGCCAATGCTGAACCGCAATCAATACACCAATGAACCGGTTTGAATCCCTGTTGTAAATGGCCATTTTCAATCACTTTACCCAGTGCACGAATAATGTTTGCTTCGTAGGTGTAATCCATTGTTATGTAGGGATGCTGCCAATCCCCAAACACACCCAAACGCTTAAACTCATCCCGTTGAATATCAATTTGGCTAGTTGCATAGTCACGACATTTATTGCGAAATTCAGCAGCACTAATCTTAAGGCCGGCTTTCCCAACTTTCTTTTCTACATTCAGTTCGATAGGCAGACCGTGACAATCCCATCCCGGAACAAAGGGGGCGTCAAAACCACTCAGTGATTTGGATTTAGTAATTATATCTTTCAAAATTTTATTTAATGCATGGCCACAATGAAGATGTCCATTTGCATAGGGAGGACCATCATGCAAAATAAAACGCTTAGAACCGGAGCGAGCCTGTCTAATTTTTTCATAAATACCTTTATTATCCCAATCAGCCAGCATCTGAGGCTCACGTTGCGCAAGGCTCGCTTTCATTGGGAAAGATGTGTCCGGTAAGTTCAAGGTATCTTTGTATTCAGCCATCTGGGTCCACTCTGTTAACGCGTTAAGTTCAACACCGATTCGCACCAGGAATTATTAGTATTTTTTCTTTCTTGGCGATTACGATGCTCAAAAATCAAATAATTCAAACTAGCGAAATGCCAGCGCTCCTTTAAATTGTTCTTTAGCCGCAACTACATCATCCTGAATTTGTTGAATCAAGGCATCCACGGATGAGAATTTAATTTCATCTCGCAATTTGCGCAAGAAAAACACTTGCAGCATCTCACCGTATAAACTTTCATTAAAATCGAAGAGATGTATCTCAAGAATATTTTTTGTGCCATCCACTGTCGGCCTGCTGCCAATATTGGCAACTCCTTTCAATAACTCGCCTGTGCTTCTACGTACTTGAACGCAAAAAACACCTTTTAACGGCAAGGTTAAACGATGCATACCCAGATTTGCCGTCGGGATACCCCATTGTTTACCTCGTCCATCGCCTTTAATCACTCGGCCACAAAGACTAAAGGTCCTCCCTAATAAAACAGTGGCTTGCTCAAGCTGCCCTTGCAATAGAGCATTTCTAATCTTCGTTGAGCTGACACGTTCTTCCGCAATAGCAAAATCAGGGAACGTTTGCACAAGACAATCAGTTCGCCGGCCCAGCTCTTCCAGCAATGCCACATCACCTTGCCGGGCATGGCCAAAACGAAAATCCCTTCCTATTAACAAATACTTTACGTGATGCAAAGAAAAAAAATAATGCTCCGCAAAATCCGGAGCAGGCATTAAAGCTAAGTGCTTATTAAATTTTAGACAATATACATAGTCAACGTTACATTGCTTCAGTATTTGTAATTTCTCTCGCAAACTGGTTAATCGCGCAGGTGCCAACTGCCCGTGAAAGTACTCTCCTGGTTGAGGCTCAAACAAAAACACAGTTACTGGCAACTTCATTTTATCAGCTTGCATATGCAGCTGAGCCAATAATGCCTGATGACCACGGTGTACCCCATCAAAATTACCGATGGTTGCAACAGTACCCGCAGAAACCTCATCTAATCTACGTAACAGCTTCATGCTTATTTAAAAATTATAAAAAGATAGATTATACCGAGTTTATTCCAGATTGCGAAACCTTAGTCTATAGATAACAGCTGATTGGCTAGTATTTCATGCAACGCGCTTACCAAAATGGCGCCGCACAACAACAAAAAATACTGGGACAAAGAAAATAGCCAATACAGTTGCCGTAAACATCCCTCCCGCTACCCCGGTCCCGACTGCATTTTGTGCACCAGAACCAGCACCTGTACTGAGAGCAAGGGGCAATACACCAAAAATAAAAGCAAGGGATGTCATTAATATTGGGCGCAAACGCCTACGTACTGCCTCCAGCGTTGCCTCAATTAAAGGCTTGTTTTCTTTTTCAATCAGATCTTTTGCAAATTCTACAATCAGGATTGCGTTTTTGGCTGATAATCCAATAGTAGTTAAAAGCCCTACTTGAAAATAGATATCATTATTTAGACTGCGAAAACTAGCCGCTAATAAAGCCCCAATGACACCTAGAGGCACAACCAAAATTACGGAAAAAGGGATAGACCAACTTTCATATAAAGCAGCCAAACATAAAAATACAACCAACACTGAAATAGCATATAGTAAGGGCGCTTGATTTCCTGATAAACGTTCCTGATAAGACATCCCAGTCCAATCAAAACCGACGCCGGCAGGCAATTTTGACGCCAAATGCTCCATTAAACTCATTGCATCACCGCTACTTTTGCCTGAAGCAGATTCACCTAAAATTTCCATCGAGGGTAAACCATTGTAACGCTCCAACCGCGGTGAACCGAATTGCCAGTGGCTAGTACTAAACGCCGAAAAAGGAACCATTTGTCCCTTTTGCCCTCGGACATACCAATCGTTAATATCTTTTGGCAACATACGATAAGGGGCATCCGCTTGCACGTAGACTTTTTTTACTCTGCCCCGATCAATAAAGTTATTGACATAGCTGCTTCCTAAAGCAATGCTAATCGTGTCATTAATGTTACTGACTGTAGCTCCAAAGGTTTCCGCTTTCTCCTGATCAACGTTCAGTTTAAATTCTGGCGCATCCTCTAAACCATTCGCCCTTACCCGAACCAATGTATCGGGATGATCAGCAACCATATCCAAAAGTTTATTCCGAGCCTCGGTTAGTTTTTCATGACCGATTCCGCCTCTATCAATCAACTCAAAATCAAAACCATTTGCTGTACCAAGTTCGATAATGGCCGGTAAATTAAAAGGAAAAACCAAACCATCCTTAATTTTGGCAAACGCACCGCTTGCCCGATCGATAATTGCGGGGACTTTGTTCTCAGCGCCTTTACGTTCACTCCAATCTTTTAAAGTAGTAAATGCAATGCCCGAGTTCTGTCCATTTCCATTAAAACCAAACCCAACAACAGTAAATGTGGAAATCACATTGTTTTTTTCTTTGGTGGCATAGTAGCGATAAACCTGCTCGGCAACTTCTTGTGTACGTTGCTGCGTTGCTCCAGCGGGTAACTGTATCATGGTTAATACCATCCCTTGATCTTCCTCAGGAAGAAAAGCTGTCGGTAAGGTCAGGAATAAATAGCCCATTCCTACTACAATCAAAAGATAGATAAATAAATAGCGGCCTGTTTTATTGAGCAGTTTCTCAACGCTATCATGGTAGCGTTGAGTTGCCTGCTCAAAATGACGATTAAACCAGCCAAAAAATCCTTTCTTATTGCGATGCTCAGCAGCAGATAGCGGCTTTAGGATCGTAGCGCAGAGTGCTGGGGATAAAATAAGAGCTACTAAGACAGAAAGCACCATTGCTGATACAATAGTCACCGAGAATTGACGATAAATAGCACCCGTCGAACCGCCAAAAAAAGCCATCGGAACAAACACTGCTGATAACACAGTTGCAATGCCCACTAAAGCCCCTTGAATTTGTCCCATAGAACGGCGAGTGGCTTCTTTGGGGGGCAAATTCTCTTCCATCATGACCCGCTCAACGTTTTCGACAACAACTATTGCATCATCAACGAGTAGTCCAATTGCCAATACCATGCCGAACATGGTCAACGTATTGATGGTATAACCAAAGAGGGACAGGACGGCAAAAGTGCCTAGGAGAACAACAGGAACAGCAATTGTAGGAATTAAGGTAGCCCGCATATTTTGCAGGAAAAGATACATGACTAAAAAAACCAAAATAATTGCTTCGATCAGGGTTTTCACCACTTCATGAATAGAGATTTTTATAAAAGGAGTGGTGTCATAGGGATAAACCACTTTAAAACCAGCAGGAAAATAAGGCTCCATTTTACGGAGTTCTTCTTTAATGGAGGTAGCCGTATCCAGGGCATTTGCTCCCACCGCAAGCTTAATACCCAGACCGGAAGCCGGAACACCGTTATAACGTGCTATCAGCGCATAATTCTCACCACCCAGAGCAATTCGGGCAACATCTCGTAAACGGACTTGAGAGCCGTCTGAATTGACTTTAAGCAAAATTTTTCCAAATTCTTCAGTTGTCTTCAACCGTGTTTGTGCAATAATTGGCGCGTTTAACTGCTGTCCAGGGACGGCAGGAAGTCCGCCTAATTGTCCGGCAGCAATCTGATTATTTTGTGCTTTGATTGCCTGAACTACATCGCTTGGTTGCAGTTGATAATTATTCAATTTGTTTGGATCAAGCCAGACGCGCATTGCATATTGCGCACCGAATAATTGCACATCCCCTACTCCATTTAGGCGACTAATCGGATCTTTGATATAGGAAGCCAGATAGTCAGCCAGATCATACTGATCCATACTACCATCTTCGGAAATGGCGCCTAAAACAAGAAGAAAGCTGCTGCTCGATTTTTCAATGGTTAGCCCCTGTTGTTGAACCTCTATAGGCAACAATGGGGTAGCCAACTGAAGTTTATTTTGTACCTGAACCTGGGCGATATCAGGGTTGGCACTGGAATTGAAAGTCAATGTTATTGTCGCTGTTCCAGAAGAATCACTCTGTGAGGTCATGTACAATAGTTTATCCAAACCACTCATATTCTGTTCGATGATTTGGGTCACAGTATCCTGTACTGTTTGTGCATCAGCACCAGGATAAATCGCTGTAATTGCTACTGCAGGGGGGGCTACGGTGGGGTATTGAGCTACTGGTAACTGAGCAATAGCCAAAACACCTGCCAACATAATAAGGATTGCAAGTACCCAAGCAAAAATAGGCCTGTCTATAAAAAAATTAGACATAGTTTAATTGTTCTCTTTGTGGTTTGGTGCTTTATCGGCAGCAGCCTTATTTTTTGTTTCTTCTACTTCCTCGGTTCTTACAGTCATACCTGGCTTTACCTTTTGTAGTCCCGATACGATCAGTTTATCACCCTCTTTCAAACCACTACGAATTAACCATTGATCACCAATGGCCTGCTCTGTTATCAAGGTACGCTCAACCACTTTATTTTTGTCATCAACCAGCAAAGCGGTTGCTTTCCCCTGAGCATTACGAGTAATACCTTGCTGAGGTGCTAAAATTGCCTCTACTTTAACCCCTTCCTGTATTCGCGCACGTACAAACATACCAGGTAAAAGTACTTCCTTCGGATTAGGGAATATAGCACGCAAAGTAATAGAGCCTGTCGTTTCATCGACAGTCACATCTGAAAATTGTAAAGTTCCTTTTTCGTTATAGAGTGTGCCATCTTCAAGCAACAAATCAACGACTACATTGTCATCGCCTTTTGTTAATACTCCTTTTTCCAATTGCCGTTTCAAACGTAAAAAATCCTTGCTGGATTGAGTAACATCAACATAAATTGGATCAAGTTGTTGTACAGAAGCCAGCGCCTCGGATTGGCTCGCTGTGACCAGTGCTCCCTCCGTAACACTGGATTTACCAATTCGTCCGCTAATTGGTGAATATACTTTGGTATAGTAGAGATTAATACGTGCAGTTTCCAACGCTGCTTTGGCCGCAACCACACTAGCGTCCGCCTGTTTTAAATTCGCCACAGCCGTATCATAATCCTGATGACTAACAAAGTTAGTGCTTAACAAAGGTTTATAGCGCTTGACCGTTAAACTGTTAATTTCAACATTAGCCTCCGCTTTGGCTAGATCACCTTGAGCACTATCATAGGCAGCCTGGTAAGTGGCAGGATCAATTTGGTACAATGACTGGCCTGCCTTGACATCACTTCCCTCAACAAATTGACGCTTTAAAATAATACCACTTACCTGCGGTCTGACTTCCGCAACACGATAAGGGCGGGTGCGTCCAGGCAATTCTGTTGTAAGCGTTAACGGACGCGCCTTTAAAGTAACAATACCCACTTCGGGCGATTTATCAGCCTTTGTTGATTGATCATTCCCGCATCCCGACAGTAGGAACATGCTCTGACAAACTGCCAAAAGAATTAATTGCATGAATCTACCGTTATACTTCATTGAAAATCCTCAGTATATCCAACTCCAAAAGGGGTTTAGAATAACGCGCGAATTACTATATAACAATCTTAAGCGGATATAAAAAAATCATCAAATTTTTACCCTGACAGTATTGTAGTTTTACTAACAGCCAAATAATATGGAAATTGTATTAATTCTTTTCTTTTCAAGTAAAAGAGTCCCGAAAAGAGCATTTAAAACTCGCTCTAGTAATCATGATATTTTCTTGGAGTCAATGAAAAAACCATGGAAAACGCCTTAGTTTGTCTTCTTCTGCTGTTTCTATTAGTGATCTCCGGAGTTATGTCCAGATTTACACCTTCGTTACCCACACCTATCGTCCAAATTGGCTTGGGTGCTTTAGTTGCTATTATTTTCCCTGATTTTCATATAGGTTTTAATCCCGAATTGTTCATGCTTCTTTTTATTCCGCCTTTACTCTTTAACGATAGTTGGCGTTTCCCTAAACGGGAATTTTTATTAAATACAAGACCTATTGTCATGTTATCGATAGGCCTCGTATTTTTTACCGTGTTAGGACTTGGTTATCTTATGCATTGGCTGATTCCTTTCTTGCCTTTATCTGCCTCCTTTATCTTAGCTGCAGCACTCTCACCAACAGATGCTGTAGCCTTAAAATCGATGACTGCCAAGGTACAAATGCCTAAACGAATCATGCATATTTTGCAAGGAGAAGCCTTGTTAAATGATGCCTCAGGCCTCGTTTCTTTTAAATTTGCCATAGCGGCTATGCTAACGGGTGTTTTTTCCCTGGGTAGTGCTACTGCCAGCCTCTTTCTAATTAGTCTTGGCGGATTAGGAATAGGTGCTATTCTCACTTATCTATTTATTACTTTACTTGGTCGCTTAAAACTTAAAAGCGATCATGAAACCACAACTGAAAATCTTTTATTATTACTATTGCCTTTTGCAGCTTATCTTGCTGCAGAAAAACTTGGTTTCTCAGGGGTATTGGCCGCTGTTTCAGCCGGATTTACTATTGATAAAGCGGGATTTTTAGACCGGACTATGGTAAGCATGCGCATTGAAGGACGTTTTGTCTGGGGTATGTTAGAAATTACGTTGAACGGTATTATCTTTATCCTGTTAGGTATCTATTTACCGAATTCATTGAACTTACTTGCCAATACTGACTGTACTACAGGGCAATACCTGATGATTGTAATCTTTATTACTTTAGCGCTGATTAGTCTACGTGCCCTCTGGATCTACCTAACACTACCCTTTGAAGCTTTAATTGCACGTCGTCTTCATAAACCCTGGCACCGTCCTAATTTAAGAATGATTGCAGCAATTTCCCTTGGAGGAGTACGTGGAGCAATTGCTCTGGCAGCCATATTATCACTGCCAGAATTTATGCCTGATGGCATGCCTTTCCCAGCACGCAATCTGTTAATTATCGTTGTTGTTGGCGTAGTTCTTTGCTCTTTGCTAATCAGCTCGATAATTTTGCCTTTAATCTTGCCAGGCCTAAATGCCCTCATTACCCATTCTACCAATGACGAGGAAAAAGAAGCGATTCTTGCTGCTGCGGAAGCAGGTATCCGGGCTATTGAAAATCGAGTGCAAACTTTAACAAATGATATGAATGAGCAAGATGCTGCGATATGCATGCAGGTTAGCAGCTCATTAACGGCCAAACTGAATCAATTCATAGCCTCAAATGTTGGCACCGAAACGGAGAAAATAATTCATGTGATGGCCCTAACTTTTGAAGAAGAGTTACGCCTTGCAGCCTTGGAGGGGGCCCGGCAAGAATTACGTTTACTTAGAAAACAAGGTAAAATTAATAATACAACGATGATGACTATTATTGCCAAACTTGATCTAAGGCAAATTTCCTTAGTTGGTAGTCAGCGAAATTATGAGCTTCTTACACAATCCGGACATAAATCTTTAACTGCGGAAGAAATGAATCAAGATCATTCCGTTATGGTTTATGATTAACGTCTTCGTTGAGCCATTCTTTTAAACGCGATTCACCCCCAATGCGAGGCAAGTGACAAAAATTTCAAATGCTTATTATTCAAGCATTGTATAATAAAAATTTCAGCCTTAGTACTTAACACGAGCTCGACATAGTAAAATGGCATTATTTTTCCTGGCGAACTCAGTTTCCTTATTATTTTTTAGAGATAACCATGGCGCAACCTTTAATTAATATCACCAGAAAACAAGCCTTGGTTTTTGCCGCTTTTTTAGTTCTGTATGAATTTTTAACCTATATTGCGAATGATATGATCATGCCTGGAATGATCAAAGTAATTGAATCATTTCACGGTCCAGAGTCTGCAGTTGCGACTTCGCTAACTGCCTATATGTTAGGTGGGGCCAGTTTACAATTATTCTTGGGTCCTATCTCTGATCGTTATGGACGACGCCCAGTCATGCTGGCAGGAGCTCTCTTCTTCTTTATTTGTACCTTATTGATTGCCAGTTCAAACTCAATTGATCAATTTCTTATTGCCCGTTTCTTCCAGGGTATGGGGTTGTGTTTTATCGGTGTTATTGGTTATGCCACTTTACAAGAAATTTTTGCAGAAATGGATGCTATACGCTTAATAGCCATTATGGCCAACGTTTCCATAACGGCTCCCTTATTAGGTCCACTTCTAGGCGCAATCTTTATTCATTTTTTCAGCTGGCGATTTATTTTTATTATTATCAGCCTCTTTGCTCTTGTAGCGCTTTGGGGATTGTGGCGGTTCATGCCCGAACCTGTTGGGCAAACAAAATCAGATGGAGAAAAAATCACGCGCGTCTCATTATCACCGCGGGTAATAGCTGCAAACTATAAAAACCTGATGATAAATTCGCCATTTATGCTAGGCTCCATTGCTCTCGGACTCATGGGACTGCCTTGCCTTGCCTGGATTGCTCTGGCACCTGTTATTTTAATTGCCGATGCAAAATTATCTGTTATCCAATATGGCCTATGGCAAATACCTGTATTTGGTGCCTCTATTATTGGTAACTGGTATTTACAAAAGTTAACCCATCGTTACCCAGTAGAGAAAATATTACTGATTGGCTCAATTATTCTAGGGCTCGGCCTTGTAATCACTTTTATTTTACCACTTTTATTCGGTAACTATTTTGTATGGTTAATGCCTGGCCTCATTATTTACTTCTTTGCTTTAGGTATCGCTGGAGCTCCCTTGAATCGCCTCATCCTTTTTTCAACACCAGTGAGTAAAGGAACTACTTCTGCTCTTATGAGTATGATTAGTATGTGTGTCCAAGCAATTGGTATAGAAATAGCCAATTATTTATACAGCTATCACAATAATAATGTTTTCGGTTTCTATTGCTCACTAATTGGTCTTGTTTACTTTATTTTACTTGCCTCTACCTTTTCCTTTCCGAAAAATCATTCTAAAAAATCAATGTAGCGACAATTGGCATCACCAAGATAACAGGAACAGACTTGTAGTTCTGCTCAAGGCGCGCTACAAATGTAGGGCAAACTACTCTACATAAGGACGAACGATGAAATTATTTTTTGCACGAGGTGCTTGCTCATTGGTAGTACGCATCATTATCAACGAAATAGGTCTTAAATGTGATTATGTATCCGTCGATCTGAAAACGAAAAAAACGGAAGATAATAAAGATTATTTAGCAATCAATCCGAAAGGAGCTGTTCCCGCACTCCAACTTGATAACGGTGAAATTATTACTGAAAATCTGGTTATCCAGCAATATCTTGTTGATGAACATAAAGCAAACAACTTATGCCCCCCGATTGGAGATATCAATCGCTATAAAATACTTAGCTGGTCAAATTATATAACTACAGAATTACACAAAAGTTTTGGCGCCCTTTTTAACCCTGCTATTACCCAAGAGTTAAAAGATAAAATTTATATACCTGCCATTAAACAAAAATTGGAATTTATTGATAAACGACTGTCTCAGCATCGTTACTTGGCAGGAAATCATTTTACCCTACCTGATGCCTATCTATTTGTGATGCTTACGTGGTCTACCAATTTTAAGATTGATCTTACCAAATACTCGCATCTACCCCGCTATTTTGAAGAACTTCACAGCAGGGAATCAATTATGAAATCGCTTAAAGAAGAAGGATTTGCTTAAGCTGGTTTAGCAACCTAGCCCAGAGCAAGGCTAGGTTTCTTTACTACTTCGCGATAATAATAAAACCCGCTCGCAGGGGTCGAAAAGGGCTGATTTACGGACAGTCAGCGCTTTTCGACCAACATACCGGAAATGTCAAGAGATTTTAGGAACCCTGCACTTGGGGACGCACAATCAGTACATCACACTCTGCGCCATGCAGAATGGCATTTGCCGTTGAACCCAACAATAAGGCAAGACCATGTTTACCGTGGCTACCGGTCACAATTAAATCAATTTTCTTTTCTTGAGCCACACGCAAAATTTCATTCTTGGTAGAACCAAATTCAATCATGCAGTGCGCACTATCCACTCCTAATTTCTTAGCTAAAGCCGCTAACTCTTTTTCAGCTTGCTCACGTATTGAAACCTCGACTTCTGCAAAACCAGCAAAACCTGGGTAAGCATAGGCAGGAATTGGTTCAACGACATGAACAAGAAGCAAATCAGCGCCATTTTCATCAGCAATTTTTTTTGCCTTATGCGCCGCTCTCACTCCAACTTCATCGAAATCTGTTGCGAATAACACCCTTTTGTACATGATTCTCTCCTTGGCGACCTCTGGATACTAAAGACTAGCAGAAAAATTTTTAATTTCCCATAAGAATCAGTTTACTATAAAATCGCTATCTCATGTAAGCCAAATTGAGAGTTAAAAATGATTCAACTCATCAGTTGACAAGGCTTATCTAGAAATTAGGGGTGTCTTTACCAGACTATTTAAACACTCTGCAGTGGAATATCGCTTCGCCAATACGGTGCTTGAATTTTTCCCAAACGCAACGAGTTTCTTAAGAGTCTGGGGTAAGACTGAGATCATACCCATTGAACCTGTCGGGTCATGCCGTCGTAGGGATTGTTAATGTTGTTAGATTTATTTGGTGCATCTGTTTCATTATTGTCCACCTATTTTTTTATCCGCCTGGATAGTAAAGCCTGGTTAACCACGTTATTGGCCACTTGTTTAAATGGTTGGCTATATTGGCAAAAAGGCATTTATGCCGATATGCTACTCGAGGCATTTTATTTCTTTAGCGTTTGCTATGGCTGGTATTTATGGCGTTTACCCGCAAAAGGGGATAAACCGTTCATTCTACAACTTTCGATAAAACAATGGCTGTTTGTTGGAGCTATTGTTGGCTTGTTCTACACTATTATTGCCAAGCTTCTGTTAACTTTTACTCATTCAAATGTCGCAGTACTGGACGCCCTGACAACTGCCTTAAGCTTGGTCGCACAAGGGCTCATGTGCTATAGAGCTATTGCGACGTGGATCCTCTGGTTTTTTACTGATGTACTATACGCCTATCTGTATTTTCAGAAAGAGTTACCTTTCCATTTCTTACTCATGTTGTTATACACAACGATGGCGATCACTGGTTACCTTCGTTGGGCAAGGCGGCGTGCGATTGAAAGCAAACCGCCTCATCTTATGATGACAGCTAGCCCAATTCCCTGAGGCCGGATAAAGAACGAATCCAGGGCTTAAATCGTATCAAATCTGTAGGCAAATTACTGACAACTGCTTTCGCTTGAGCGAATTGATCATACTCACCAAGAGTCAACACATACCAATCCATACCCTGACGCTTTGTTAACCGTATTGCTGCATTCAGTTCGATATGATGAGTGCGCATAAAGCGCTTCAAATCATCCTGATTTTGACTGGATTGTAATTGAATGGTGTATTGCTCCTTTATCGCCTTATCCTTTACTGCCTTTTCTTTTTCTGCTAGTGATTGAGAAATTTTTTGCTTAAGAGCAACATCAGAAATAGTTTCCCTGACCGCCGGATTCTCCCTCTCCACTCCAGCTAAGGACTGTCTTTGCAATGTCTTGGGAATAACGACAACTCTATCCATAACGACGAGGGAATCATCATTTCCATCGTCATCCTCAAGCACTATATTTGTTATCCTCTTTAAAGGAGGCGGCTGAACTGGCTGAACCTCTGCTGCAATATACCAGGCCGGGATTTTACTGACCAATTCTTGCTGAATAACAGGCATCTCACTAACTAACTCTGGTTCACTCTTTATCTGAGGCACTGCAGGAACAGTTGAAGATAAGGGTTCCTCACTAATGACTGAAACTGGTTCGGGGAGATCTTGTTCGGGCGGCAAGAGTTTGTCGGGTGATACCAAATTTTGGTGTTGCCAGATATAAACAGATGCCAATACAGCAATTACCAGACTGGCTGCGATATTCATACGGTTTGCAAATGATTTTTGCTTCACCCCTGCTTTCAACGATCCAGGGCAAAAATAATTTATCATTTGACTATTAATCCGGGCGATATTACCCCCTGTTAACTGATAGAATTGCCCCAGGCGCTTATCCGTCATTGTTTTATCTAGTCGCTTTGGTGCAGGTAAGGAATGCAACAGATAGGTTTTCATCTCACTTTCTGTCAATACTCCAGGCTCTAAAGTATGAATCAAAGGCTCAAATGAATCCGCTTTCAATTTGTTTAAACTGGCTACAATAGAAAAATCTGAGACTAAACAAAAATGAAAGAAATTATTTTCTTTTTGTTGTTGTAACGCGATTAAAATATCCTGCAATAGACTATCTGGTAAGTGTTGCGCTTCATCAATGATTACTAAAACATGCGCTTTACGTTCATTAATTTGATGTAAAATATTAGCAATCGTCGGTTCAGCATCATCCCGTAAATGGAAAATAGCAGCCAACTGGGCTAAAAAATCGGTCTGCGAGAATGGTGCAGTAGCGACCATAACATGTGATTTAATAGAAGTGTCTAGACCAGCTTGCAACAAACCAATAAAGGTTGTTTTCCCCCCGCCCTGTTCTGCTAACACCGTTAACATCTTGTTATTAAATAATACCAAATGATTGATAAAATCAATTTTAGTCAGCCAAGAACTGGGTTTAAAAACATGTTTGGCACGTGGGTTCTCATCCTGATTACCTGATTCGCTTGCCTCGTTATGCATTTCCTAATCTCCTTCAACCGCGCGTTGCAACGTTGAACACAAAAGATTTTCCGGTACACAGTCTTCGATGTAACAGTGTCCTATTGTTTTCATAAGTATGAAGCGCAAGTTCTTGTTTTTGATTTTTTTGTCTTGTGACATTAAGTTACGTAAATCATTTAGATCAATATCGCTTGGAATCCTGTTTGGCAATTTAGCCATAGTTAACAGCTTATCGATTAAAAGCAAGGATTTTTCATCCAAACCAGCATGATAGTATGATAATAAAGCGGCACAATAAAGACCAATTGCTACTGCTTCACCATGCAACCAACGGCTATATTGCGAATAAGCTTCCAAAGCATGGGCAAAGGTATGACCGAGATTTAATAGAGCCCGCATCCCCTTTTCACGCTCATCCTCTTGCACAAATTTGGCTTTTATTTGACAACAATGACTAATAATTTCCGGCAATTTTTCTGATTTTCTTAGATCAAGATCTTCACGTAAAGCATTATAGATGAGCTCAAAAAACTCTCCACCAGCCAATAAGGCATGCTTAATTACTTCAGCAAGTCCTGCACGAAACTCTCGTTCAGAAAGAGTTTGTAAAGTCTCTAAATCCATGATGACCGCTTTGGGTTGATGAAAACTACCAATCATATTTTTCGCTAATGGATGGTTGATAGCCGTTTTACCTCCAATAGAAGCATCAACTTGAGCAAGCAAAGTTGTTGGAATCTGTAAAAAATCTACACCACGCTGGTAAGTGGCTGCTGCAAAACCAGTCATATCCCCTATAACGCCCCCACCTAAAGCGATCAATGTAGTATCACGATGATGTTGTTTGGCAATCAGTGTGTCGTAAATAGCAAATAAACTCTGTTGATTTTTGAACTCCTCGCCATCTTCAAGAATCACCACATCACATTGTCTATCAGTGAATGCCGATTGAAGGTAATCAAGATAAAGCGGTGCAACCGTAGTATTTGTTACTACCAGTACCTGTTTACCGGAAATATAACGGCGCAATACCTCTTCATCAGCCAGGAAATTCCGCCCGATAATAATTGGATATTCATAGGCAGGTAACCGAATAACCAACTCCTGATATAAATCAAACTTCGCCATAGATATATTTGATAATGTTATTTGCTACGGCTTTGACTGTTAATTTATCCGTTTCAAAACTGATGTCAGCAAGTTCATCGTAATAAGGTTCACGCTCATCGCGTAACGTCTCTAAACGTCCTTCCAAATCATCTGTTTGCAACAAAGGACGCTTGGTATCACGCTTTGTGCGCTCGTATTGTTGCTGTAAAGAGGTTTTCAAATAAATAACCGTACCTCGACCTGCCAGAGCATTACGATTTTCTGGGGTCATAACTACCCCGCCGCCGGTTGCCAAAACAATATTGTTTTTTTGTGTCAACTCATCTATTACTTTCTGTTCACGTCGACGAAATCCTTCTTCTCCTTCAATATCAAAGATCCAAGAAATATCTGCTCCTGCACGCTCTTCGATCACTTCGTCAGAATCATAGAA
The DNA here is from genome assembly GCF_900452385.1 of Legionella donaldsonii. Lineage (NCBI taxonomy): Bacteria > Pseudomonadati > Pseudomonadota > Gammaproteobacteria > Legionellales > Legionellaceae > Legionella > Legionella donaldsonii. Next base: position 2,149,028 of record NZ_UGOA01000001.1, read on the forward strand.
CTCAAGTTTGAGCTCCTTTGCCAAAGTACGGCCAATCGTGCTCTTACCTGCTCCCATTGGCCCTATCAGAAATATATTTCGTACTTTAACTATGCTCATTTTTAATTACATACCCCTTCAGCTGAACATGAGAATAGAGTGCATTCTCTGTTTAATTTAACATAGCACCCCCCAAAAAAGACTCTCAGGGAGTTGTTCCTACTTGCTTACCGAACCTATCTGATCCAAGCCTTCCTACAAACCTATGTAATCCGTTCCTTACCAGCTGTTATCGCCAAGTTGTTGCTTATTATCCTAGGAGTAATGAAAATGAGCAACTCCTCATTTTTAATCATAGTCGATTGATTTTTAAATAACGCACCAATCAATGGAAGGCCCCCTAGAAAAGGAACTCGATTAACCATGTTATTTTTATCTCGCTTGTAAATTCCTCCCAAAACAATAGTTTGGCCGTTATCAACCAATACATTTGTATGTACTTCTTTAGTCAATATACCAGGTACACCATTAAATACTTTAGTCGACAACGTATTTTGATTGATTTGTAAATCCATCAAAATTTTGCTGGCGGGCGTAATTTGCGGTGTTACCTTCAAGCTTAATACAGCTTTTTTAAAAGCAACAACCGTTGCACCGCTAGAAGTCGCCTCCTGATAAGGAACCTCTTCCCCAGACTCTATAAAAGCAGCTTGCTGATCCGTCGTTAGAAGACGAGGGCTGGATATTATTTCTCCTCGTCCCTCACTTTCAAGTGCAGAAAGCTCCAAATCAAGGAGAACCCCATTATCTAACTTGGCTAAAGCTATACCAATTGAAGCAGGTGAGGTCGTGATTGGTATGGCTGCAAGATCAAGATTTAAACGCTCAGCAAATCCGATTTTATCACCTGAAACTACGTTTTTTAATAGCTGCTTCGTACAACCTGACATACTATTTAAACAGATTGGTTTCGATGCACTGAAATGCAAACCTAAATCTTGAACAAAATCTTTAGTTACATTAACAATCCGCGCCTCAATTAGAACTTGCTTTACTGGAATATCAAACTGTCTAACTAGCTTTCTTATCTCTTCTATTTGCGCCCGATTATCCCTTACCCAGATTGTGTTGCTTCTTGTGTCTACCGCTAATCGACCCCTGGCAGACAAAAGCGCCGCATTTTTGTCTTGTAATACAGCAGCAATATCAGCTGCCTTTGCATGATGAATCTGTAATAAAGCGGATCGTATGGGACCTAAATTTATTAGCCCCATATCGGCCTGCAATTCCCTCTTCTCATACTCGTTTATTTCTTCAACCGGAGCTACCAACATAACTTTACCAATAATTCTTTTACCTAGAGCTCGCGTTGCGAGAATAATATCCAAAGCCTGGTCCCAGGGAATATCATTTAAACGAAGTGTAATATTACCGTTTACTTTATCACTGACTACCAGATCCATTCCAGTAAATTCAGCCAGTAACTGAAGAACAGACCGTACTTGAATATTCTGAAAATTTAAAGAAATAGATCTACCTGTATATCTTTTTTTCTCAAAGCCAGCTTTTCCTGCCCCAGGATTAGAGAAGTGGTTATTACGCTGTAATAACTCTCTTTTTTGCGGTAAAGATAACTTGCCATTTTTATTTGAGTATCGAATATTAAGTCGATTGCTTTGAGCAAATGAATAATCACAAACCAGGTATAATAAGAAAAAAAACAGTATAATTTTATGCATCCATGCTCCTGGTTATGTTAATTTAACGGGTAATAAATGATATTTTTCTGTCGTTTTCCTCTGGTAGAAATCGCTCTTTCTAAAGTTAACGATTTTTCCTCAATGTGAATTATTTTCTCATAGCCATGTTCAGGTTAATCATCTAATTTTCTATGAGTTATTTCACCATCTTTATGGGCAAATAATGCCCATTTTTTTCTCTTTCTCTTTAGAAATCCTACAAATTTCAATGACTCTTCATTAGAATCAGCTGAGCGAGATTGTTTTCCATCGCTTGCTGCCCTTTTTTTCTTAAAAGGACTTTTTCTATGCTGGTATACCGGGTATCCCAACGTCGTTTCTTTTGTACATTCAATCCTGCCGATATGGTCTATAACCAATCTATTTTTTACTTGTTGGATGTACTTTAAAAACACTTCATCCTGAGAGGAATTACAGGCGCTCACTGACATTGCGATGAGTAGAGTCATTACCCTCTTTTTTTGTTTCATAATGGTCTATAGATCGTTGCTACAAGCTTCATTACCAGTATTTCTGTCTTAACTTTTTGTTTCTCATCAGAAACAGGTAATAACTCAAACTTATTAATAGTCACCATTTTGTCCCACTGGGCAATTTGCTTTAAAAAAAATGTTAATTGCTCGTAACGCCCTCGAATAGTTATCTTAATGGGTAGTTCAATGTAAAAATTGATTGCTACCTCTGGTAAGGGGGCAAACAAGGCAAAAACCAGCCCATTGGCACCACCTGCCTTAGACAATTCTTCCAATAAAATACTAAGACCTTTAGAGGTCGAAAATTGCGTAAGCAAACCCTTGTATTGTTTATTCAGCTCCTTTAAATTTTTACGCCTTTCTTGAAGACTAGCTGCCCTCTGCTGACTCTTCTCAAACTCACGCTTCAAACTAACTTCCTGACTTTGCAGCTGACTATATTGTTGAAAACCCTGTTTTATAAAAAAAAAATAATCAAAAACTATTAATAAAACAGCGAGCACACTTATCCACCAACGGTTTATCTCTACTATCCTTGGTTTAATATGCCCCGTCGTAAAGTTGTTCACTATCAATTTATTTACTTTAGGAAGTGTAAACACATTGAGGTTCCCTTAGCTTAAAATTTACTGTAAATTCATGATTATTGTTCATTTTCTCTACGCTTCTTTTTTTTATTTCAATCAATATTGGCGCTTTAACCAAAGCGCTTTTTTCTAGATTGCGCATTAAACTAACCACACCCTGACTTGTTGCCGAATAACCAATCAACCTAATGCTGTCATTAGTCTTTTTTACTCCGGCCAGGTAAACATCATCAGGCAGAACTCTAATCAGTTCATTAAATAAATGAACAAGTAAAGGACGGCTCAAAGCCAGGTGCCGTATAATTATAATGCGTGAGATCAAACGCTTACTTTCTTCCTCTAATTTATCAATTTCTTGTATTTGACGAGCAAAGCGGGTAGTTTCTTCTTCTAATTGTTGATTGTGTTGTGACTGTTTGGAAAGCAGTGATAAGGTATAAAGATGCATTGAAAAAATGGTACTCACTGTTCCAAGTGTTATACCTGACAAAGTTATAATGGCTCTCTTTCTTTCCCGACGCCGTTTGTCTTCTCGCCAAGGCAGCAAGTTAATTTCGCTCATAATAATAACAACCTCCCTACCTCAAAGCCAAACCACAAGCAACCATGAGTGATGGGCCAGTATTCAGGATCACCTCCGCATTTAAATTTTTTGAAATTACGAGATATTGCAAAGGATTAGCCAGTTGAATTGGAATGGTTGTTTTTTCTTGCAGCCTTTCCGCAATCTTTGCCAAACTTGCCCAATTGCCCGCTAACAAAATTTGGACAATCACAGGTTGATAAGCCAATGACGAAAGGAATTGCCGGATTTTTTGCATCCCTATTAACAAAATTTCCACAACCGGCTGAATTATCTTTAGCGCCCAGGCATCGGATAATATAAATACCCCTGCATCCATAGGCAGGGCATGCTCATAGGAAGGACCATCGTGTTTTTGAACTGATTCAAATAATTGCCGGTCACCCAAAATTTCTTCGTGTATAAATAGGATTTTACTACTATCAGAGACAAAGAAATGAGTGAGTGACACACCTATACTAATTAAAACGACTATTTCCCCTTGCTGCAGTAAAAGTTGCCTGGTAATTAATCGCAGACTTCGCCCGATAGCATCGGACTCCACATCAACACTTTTTACCCGCAAGCCGGCGCGTTTCAATGCATCTGCACGTCGAGTCACCTGTTCAGTTTTGGCAACAACGATCAACACATCAAGCATCGAAGAGTTCGTTCGGCAATGGCCTAATATTTTGAAATCTACGCTAATTTCATTAGGTGGATGAGCAACATAATAGTCTGCTTCAATAAGGACAGCTTCCTCTATCTCCGAATGGTGTAATTTTGCACTGAGTTGAATCACTTTGCTAAGAACCAGAGAATCAGGCAATGCCGTAACTGCCATATAGTCGAAGAAATTATGTTGTAACAATATTTCTCTGAGACCCGAACTGACTGCGTCGATTTCCTTCGTGGGATTAATTTCGCCTTCAATCACTGGCAATAATTTATACCCATAACCTTCAACGCGAGATTTTCCTCTAGCATTCGATATTGCGAGCACTTTGATTGAAGTCGAACTGACATCGACTCCGAGTATTGAACTCGGTTTGGAGTTGAACCATTTGATCACTTGCATTTTTCCTGTGAATTCCGTTCTCAACATGGACTTGCATTAAGAAAATTATTTTCCTGTAAAAATTCTTAATAGCAACGCTGATTCTAATCTAACTCTTTAAAAAAAGGAATATTTTTTATTTCCCATCCTTTTTATTTCTGGCCTTAAAATTAAACGTTGTAACCTCCATTAATCTATTTGTCCAACACTTGCGCTCATCGTATTGTTTTAATATAGTGGACGATCTGGGATGTAATTCTGCATCCTGATTTCAGCTAAAAGGAGTTACTATGTCGCGTCTGCAAAATTTAGTTAATTCGCTCGTTTCCGTCGTACTAAACTATACCGACCCTAAAGGGCTAAAGGGACAAACCGAAGAGAGCTTACTTCAAAAATCACATGGGGATTTAGTAAAAGAAATAACTAAACTCATCGAGGACGCAACTGCTTCCTATGGGACAAGGCGTACATTACTTGATTATTTTCTTTACGAATTAAATACTCTAAAACCCCTTGTGGATAAATCTACTCCTCTTGATGAGGTTGAGCTCAAACGTATAAAAGCACATTTACTGGCTCTAATTACCCATACCCAAGGCTTACTAAAAATTGATAAAACAAGTTCTCTCTCTGTAAGCTATATTGAAGAAGATCGTGACAAAACAGTACAAATTTCTGGCTTTATAGATGCTGGTACCTTATATTCATCAACCTGCCGTTCCGGGCAAGTGATTCAACGTTGGCATGAAAACATAGAAAAATTATCAGTATTTCCTGACGACAATTTAAAAGATGCTCAATTATTTCTTGATCACATAATAGACGAACACCACCATGCTATTCTTCTGCCACATTTAGAAGAAGAAAATCGCGGATTGAAAGCAGCAAATACCCGTCTTAGCGAAAGCGAAGCTTTGGCTAAGCGTGAAAAAGAAGCATTACAAAAAAAAGCTGATGCATTTGACGATCTAGAAAAAAAAATTCGTAGTCTTGAAGAAAGAGAAAAATTGTTGGCTGAAGAAAACAAGCGTCTGCAAGAAGCGCTTGTACTAAGTCAAAAACAAGAAGAAGCCAGCCGACGAGAAGCCGAAAACCTACGCAGTGAGAATCTCCGTTTACATGAGGAGCATGCCTCCCTGGCAGAAACCAATGATAGTTTGAAGCAGGACAACGTTCGCCTAGTGAAAGAGAATGGTACGTTAACAGCAGCTAGTAAGATAAGAGCGACTACAGGGCGGCCTCTGATGGGAATGACGGCTCTTGGCCCTCAATTTTTTGCCCTGCACAATGCTGTCCTGACAGGCCTGCCAACTCACCCCCCTCAAACAACAACTAAAAAAGAGGGACAAAGTACTGAGTCGCCACAGTTTCCCTGATTTATCACTATACCTTCTTCTCAAATTAGCTTGAGGAGGAGGTTTCTTTACTAAAATTCGCAAAACACCCTTAAATAGCGCTATAATCGGCAAATTCGAGTTTATCTATTTATCTCATGAAAAAACCTGCATATTTCTGGCGTAAAGGCTTATGGGCTCTCACTAGCCTTTGTTTTCTCCTTCTAGTGTGTGCAATTCTGCTTTACCTTTATCTTGAAAGCCAGCTTCCAAACGTGGACTCTCTGAAAACTGTACATTTGCAAGTCCCTCTGCGAGTCTATACACAAGATGGCTTACTGATCCAGGAATATGGTGAAAAGCGCCGTATACCACTTACTTACGAAGAAATTCCCCCAACACTGGTTCGTGCCGTATTAGCCACTGAAGATCAGCGTTTTTTTGAGCACCCTGGTGTCGACATTTTCGGTTTAGGACGCGCAACTGTTCGTATGATTCAAACCGGTACGAAATCGCAAGGGGGCAGTACAATCACTATGCAGGTAGCCCGTAATTTTTTCTTAACCCGTAAAAAAACCTTTTTACGTAAATTCAATGAGATTTTATTAGCTATTAAAATTGATCGTGAATTAAGTAAAGAAAAAATTCTGGAGCTCTATCTTAATAAAATATACCTTGGTAATCGCGCCTATGGAGTTGGTGCAGCAGCAATGGTCTATTATGGTAAAACTTTAAAAGAACTAAACCTGGCTGAATTAGCCATGATTGCAGGTTTGCCTCAAGCCCCATCAACTCAAAATCCCATCGCTAACCCGCTTGCTGCTAAAAAGCGACGTGATCATGTTCTGGAACGCTTGTTAGAAGAAAAATATATTGATGAAAAACAGTATCAAGAAGCCATTAATCAACCTATCACTGCCAAATACCATAGTACGAATATTGAGGTAAGCGCGCCTTACGTTGCCGAAATGATTCGTCAATCATTGTATGAGCATTTTGGTCCTAAAGCGTATACCAAGGGCTATAAAGTATACACAACGATCAAGGGTCCCCTACAAACCGCCGCGAATAAGGCTGTTACCGACACACTACTCGCCTACGATCGCCGGCATGGCTACCGCGGTCCCGTGGCCAAGATAAGTGGTGTCGATGATCAATCACCCGATTCCTTACATAAGTTGCTTGCCCAATACCCGGTCGTTAATGAGCTGCAACCTGCAGTTATATTAGCAGTGGGTGAAAAGGAAGCGACTGCCGCCACCCGACACGGTCAAAATTTTACAATTCCTTGGGAAGGCTTATCCTGGGCAAGACCAGCACTCAAACATGGCTGGATGGGTAAATCGCCAACTAACGCTCAACAAGTCGTTAGTGTTGGTGATATTGTCTATGTTCGTTATCAGAATGAACAATGGTACTTAACCCAGATTCCACAAGCAGAAGCGGCACTTGTCGCCTTAAACCCGAATAATGGATCCATAGAAGCCTTGGTAGGCGGCTTTAATTTCCAGAAAAGCAAGTTTAATCGCGCTACACAATCTGAGCGACAACCCGGCTCAAGTTTTAAACCCTTTATTTATGCAGCTGCTTTAAATAAAGGTTACACTTTAGCCACCCTCATTAATGATGCACCGGTAGTAGTTGATGATCCCAGCCAAGCGAATTTATGGCGCCCGCATAATGTGAATCTCACTTTTAATGGCCCTACCCGCCTTAAAGATGCCTTGGTTCACTCCCGCAATCTAGTCTCTATTCGAGTTTTAGATGATATAGGTTTTGATTATGCGATTAATTTCATTACCCACTTCGGTTTTCACAAAGAAAATCTTCCGAAAGCTTTATCACTGGCTTTAGGGAGCTTATCGGTGAGTCCGATGGATTTAACTGCTGCCTATGCTGTTTTTGCTAACGGTGGCTATAAAATCGAACCTTATTTGATTGATCATATCACCGACAATGACGGCAAAATTCTTCTACAAGCAAAACCCTCAGTGGTTTGTAATAATTGCGATCTAAACAAGGCTGACCCAGCTACACTTGCACCACGCGTGATTCCGGCTGATGTCGCTTTCTTAATGAATACTGCGTTAAAAGGAGTCATTCAGCAAGGTACTGCTCGGGCAGCGAAAGTATTAAATCGCCAGGACATTGCAGGCAAAACAGGAACAACCAATGATCAAGTCGATGCCTGGTTTGCTGGTTTTAATACGGAACTGGTTGTTACTACCTGGGTTGGATTTGACAATCCTCAGTCCTTGCACGAATACGCTGCAAACCTTGCTCTGCCACTATGGATTGATTTTATGAAGGTCGCCTTGGCCAACATGCCGGAGCGGGAATTACCCCAGCCACCAAATATTGTCGCTGTTCGTATTGATCCCAAAACGGGCTTACTGGCAAAAAATAACCAACCCAATGCCATTGTTGAATATTTTCGTGAACATGAGGTACCTGGAGCGGAGGATTCTACGCCTTCGAACTCCATAACAGCCTCGCCAGATGCAGGCCCAGATAATCAAGAACAAGAACAAGAGAATTTATTTTAGTAGTGGCTATTAAAAAATGCGACCAGACTTGGAAGCCCCTATAAACATTCACGGGGTGTGTACTTCGTCTTTGCGAGGCCTCTTGGCAAAGCAATCCAGAAAGATAGATTTACCCTGGATTGCTTCAGCTTAATCCCGGATTACAGCCTTCGTCTTTCATCCAGGCTACAAAATAAACCATAATTTGTCGCTCCGAAACCCGGGATTCATGTGTGAGCAGTAAGCGCAGGAAATCAATTTACTATCACCAAGAGGGTAGAAATAATTGAGGACTGTTTAGATGTCGCTAGCTTGAGTGCTTATGGCTTGATAGTCGAGCCTCGCAGCGGAGCATACACCTAGTATGTGAGCAGTGAAGCGCTTCAAGTTACTATCACCAAGAGGGTAGAAATAATTGAGGACTGTTTACAGTCGCTAGCTTGAGTGCTTATGGCTTGATAGTCGAGCCTCGCAGCGGAGCATACACCTAGTATGTGAGCAGTGAAGCGCTTCAAGTTACTATCACCAAGAGAGTAGAAATAATTGAGGACTGTTTACATATCGCTAGCTTGAGTGCTTATGGCTTGATAGTCGAGCCTCGCAGCGGAGCATACACCTAGTATGTGAGCAGTGAAGCGCTTCAAGTTACTATCACCAAGAGAGTAGAAATAATTGAGGACTGTTTACATGTCGCTAGCTTGAGTGCTTATGGCTTGATGGTCGAGCATCGCAGCGGAGCATACACCTAGTATGTGAGCAGTGAAGCGCTTCAAGTTACTATCACCAAGAGAGTAGAAATAATTGAGGACTGTTTACATGTCGCTAGCTTGAGTGCTTATGGCTTGATAGTCGAGCCTCGCAGCGGAGCATACACCTAGTATGTGAGCAGCGAAGCGCTTCAAGTTACTATCACCAAGAGAGTAGAAATAATTGAGGACTGTTTACATGTCGCTAGCTTGAGTGCTTATGGCTTGATGGTCGAGCATCGCAGCGGAGCATACACCTAGTATGTGAGCAGCGAAGCGCAGAAAATCAAGCCATAAGCACCAAGATAGTAGACATGTAAGCAGTCCTCCAGTGTTAGCCTGCCAACGCATCAGTAGCAGCGACATACTCATACCCAAGCTCACGAGCCACTGCTTCATAAGTGATCATGCCTCTATGCACATTAAGACCATTTAACAAATGACCATCACTTAATAGTGCTAATTTCACACCCTTAGTCACTAAACTCATGACAAAAGGCAGGGTTGCGTTATTTAAAGCAAATGTTGAGGTTCGTGGCACAGCTCCAGGCATATTAGCTACACAGTAATGCACCACATCTTCTACCATATAGGTAGGCTCATGGTGAGTGGTTGGACGACTTGTTTCAAAACATCCACCCTGGTCAATTGCTACATCCACTACCACTGATCCCGGGCGCATTGTTTTTAACATGGTACGGGTTACTAATTTGGGTGCGGAAGCTCCGGGAACAAGGACAGCGCCTATTACCAAATCAGCCTCAGCAACATAATGTTCTAAAGCTTCCACAGTGGAATAAATAGTATTTAATTTTGAACCAAATTGAAAATCAAGTTCATGTAGACGAGATAAGGATTTATCTATTACGGTTACACGTGCTTCCATGCCCATTGCCATTCTCACCGCATTCGACCCTACTACACCACCGCCAATTACAACAACATTCGCAGGAGCAACGCCTGGTACCCCGCCTAATAGGACGCCACTTCCACCTTGAGCCATTTCAAGACAATGAGCACCCGCCTGAATCGACATGCGACCGGCAACCTGTGACATAGGGGTTAACAGGGGTAAACCACCATCATTTTGAGTCACCGTTTCATAGGCAATTGCGGTGGCGCCAGATTCTTTAAGTAATCGCGTTTGCTGCGGATCAGGGGCTAAATGCAAATAGGTAAATAAGGTCTGTCCTTCGCGTAAACGTCGGCACTCGACAGGCTGCGGCTCTTTAACCTTAACAATCAATTCTGCTCGCTCAAATACCTCGTCTGCCGTAGCGACAATTTCAGCACCGGCTGCATGATATTGCTCATCGCTGATACCAATTCCTAAACCAGCCCCTTTTTCCACCAAGACGGTACTGCCAGTACGCACGATTTCTTTAACACTACCAGGAACAAGTCCTACACGATTTTCCTGTGGTTTAATTTCTTTTGGTACGCCAACAAACATAGCTCTTTCCTTCTATTGTTGCTTAAATTTGATCCGAGCAGATAAACTCCTGGAGCTACCAACGCAAGATAAGCCAACTCCCAAACGCAGATAGCAGGACTATTCTCCACAACATCAGCCCCTGGGGGACTCTCAGGCTCTCTTCTTTAATTGCTCAATGAGTTGTGGTACTAATTCAAATAAATCCCCAACCAATCCATAATTAGCAATTTGGAAAATTGGCGCATCTTCATCCTTGTTAATAGCAACGATAACTTTGGAGTCTTTCATACCAGCAAGATGTTGCACAGCCCCTGAAATCCCAATAGCCAGATATAGAGTAGGCGCAACTACCTTCCCTGTTTGACCAACTTGATAATCATTAGGGACAAAACCTGCATCTACTGCTGCCCTGGAGGCACCAACCGCTGCGCCTAATGCATCAGCAAGTTCTTCAACTAACTTAAATTTTTCTGCACTCTGCAAACCACGCCCACCCGAAACAACAATTTTGGCGCTACCTAGATCAGGTCGCTCTGAACGGCTTAATTCATGTCGAACAAATTTGCTAGTCGTGGATTGAATTATCTTATCAATATGTTCTATGCAACAGGGTGATTGCTCTGCATTGATACTGTCAAAAGCCGTGGTACGAATAGTCAGTACTTTTATACTATCTAAAACACGGACTGTTTCAATTGCATTCCCTGCGTAAATGGGATGCTCAAACGTATTTTGATCAATTACGCGACTTACATCAGAAATCTGTGCTACATCAAGTTTGGCAGCAATACGCGGTGCTATATTTTTACCAAAGGTAGAAGCTGGCGCCAGGATTGCAGAAAATGATGAAGCCATCCCAATGACTAATTCACTCATATTTTCCGCTAATGGATGAGCATAAACAGCACTGTCAACTAACCAGACTGCATGAACACCTGCTATTGTTGCAGCCTGTTCAGCGACTGTTTGACATTGATGGCCAACAACCAGTAAGACTGGATTTTCTTTTAGTTGTAGGGCAGCAGCAACCGTATTACGTGTTGCCGGATGCATCATTTTATTATCATGTTCAACGATTACTAAAGTGCTCATAGCTCCTCCTTGTTAAAGCACTTTGGCTTCATGTTGTAATTTATTGAGTAACTCTTCAATGGAATTTAGTTTAACCCCACCAGAGCGAGCTGCCGGGCTAGTCACAGTCAGCACTTGAATATGCTCTTTCAAATTTAATCCCATAGAATCAAGTTCGATGATGTCAAGGGGCTTACGCTTTGCTTTCATAATATTAGGCAAACTGGCATAACGTGGCTCGTTCAAACGCAAATCGGTACTGACTATTACGGGAAGATCCATTGCCAAAGTTTCCAAACCGCCGTCAATTTCACGTGTGACTTCTACAGCTCGGCCATTTATATTAAGTTTTGATGCGAAGGTCGCTTGTGGCCAATTGAGTAAAGCAGCAAGCATTTGCGGTGTTTGATTATTATCACCATCAATGGATTGTTTACCCATTAAAATCAAATCGGGTTTTTCATCCAGTGTGATTTTTTGCAGAATCTTGGCAATATTAAGACTACAAAGATGTTTCTCACTACGAATCAGAATTGCGCGATCAGCACCAAGAGCTAAAGCATGACGTAAAGTCTCCTGGCTCGCATCAGTACCTATTGAGACAGCTACTATTTCCGTTACATGTTTTTGCTCTTGCAATCGAACTGCTTCTTCTATTGCTATCTCATCAAAAGGATTCATGGACATTTTGACATTTTGTGTTTCTACCCCACTGTTATCCGACTTGACTCGGACTTTTACATAAGGGTCTATCACACGCTTCACTGCAACGAGAGTTTTCATAGTTCCTCACTGGAATATCAAATCAGTCAGCATCTTGCCAGAGATAGTGGCTTAAGTTCAAGTTAGAACTTTGCTTAACATTCGTTTAAAGACTCTAAATAATCATTAAAGGCTTCTCCAATCTCTGGATGTAGCCTGCTTAATTCCACTGTGGCCTGCAAATAACCTAGTTTTGAACCACAATCATAACGTTTGCCATGAAATTGGTAAGCCTGGACTTTTTGCTCAGCTAACAACCGTTGAATACCATCAGTTAATTGAATTTCCCCGCGATGATCAGGCGATATTTGCTTCAGGCAGGAAAAAATTGCTGGAGTAAAAATATAACGCCCTACAGCAGCAAGATTAGAGGGAGCAGACTCTGTCTTTGGTTTCTCAACAATCGTCACAATCGGAGAATAATTTGCGCCAGCATCCTCAACGCGAGCCACACCATATTGATGAACATCATGCCAAGGTACTGGTTGAACTGCCATCACTGAATGACCATCTTTATGAAAATAATTAACCATCGCAGAAAGACAAGGTAATTTGGAATCGTCTATCAGATCATCTGCCAACAAAATAGCAAAAGGCTCCTCTCCCACTATGTGCTCAGCGCACAGTACTGCATGCCCCAGACCTAAAGGCTGATTCTGCCTGACATACGTAAACTGTATACCTGGTGGCGAAATATTTTTTACTACCTCAAGTAAAGCTTCTTTGCCTTGTTCTTTCAACCGCATTTCTAATTCAAAATGATGATCAAAATGATCTTCAATTGCGCGTTTACTTGAACTAGTAATAAAAATCATATGATTAATGCCAGCACGCACAGCTTCCTCAACAGCATATTGAATCAACGGCTTATCTACTACAGGCAGCATTTCTTTAGGATTTGCCTTAGTCGCTGGTAAAAACCGGGATCCTAAACCTGCTACAGGAAAAACAGCTTTTTTTATTGGCATCATTAATACCTCCTGGGAGATGCTTTATCCATGAATGGAAACATTAAATTAATTAAGCACTAGCTTCTTCAGTTAACTGAAACAATTACGGTCAATAGAAGTACAAATAATTTCGTGACCAAACTCCCCCAACAAACAGTAGATGCCAGGCCTGCATACCCTATTGTCTCACAAACTAAATGCTTGCATTATCGATAAAATCATCAAGAATAACAAATTATCAAGAATTAACTTTTTCTCGAATAAATAGCATGGAATTTCTCTCATACGTTATACTTAATCATTTTAAGCAATCAAGATGGTCTAAACGATGAGGAAATCTTCTTATTGGCTTGAGCGACCAGCAGTTATTCTTTTTTTTCTTACTCTTCTTATTCTGTTCATTCGACTTTTCTTGCGTGGCAACTCACTTGAATTAGATGAAGCAGAGCAAGTCATTGTGGCGCAACAACTCTTACCAGGATATCCTGATCAGCCTCCTTTTTATTCCTGGCTGCAATATCTTTTTTTCAAGCTAGTTGGTTTTAATTTATTAAGTCTTGTTTTATTAAAGTGCAGTCTTTTATTTGGCTGTTTTTACTATTTTCATCAAATTTGTCGCTTACATTGCCCGAATAATACCTTGGCCTGGTGTACTACCTTAGCTTGGGCACTGATACCGGCTATTAGTCTTGATCTGATAAAAGACAATACCCATTCAGTCTTGGTCTTATTTGCCGCCTGCCTTACCTGGTATTGGTTCATCGCACCTTCACGCCTGCCCAAAACAGTTTGGTATCTAATTTTTGGTCTTATTATCGGCATAGGATTTCTTTCCAAATTTAATTATCTTTTGTTTCTTTCTATCTTATTGCTGAGTGCAATTTCCATTGATAATTACCGTATTAAATTAATCCATCCAGGTATGCTATTAACCTTAGTGGCAGCCCTTGCTCTTGCAAGTCCTTATATTTTTTGGCTGTCTGAACACCCTGGTATTGGCTTACATGCCCGATCCAAGTTAATGCCTGACAATAAGCAATCTTCGTTTGGCCTTATAGAATTCGGTAAAGCAATCCTGTTTTTTGCTTCTCCAGTCTTGCTCTTTACAACTATTTTTTTTCCATTCAAGCATTGGCAACTACGTCAAACTGCCAGGAATTATTTACTTCTACGTTACCATTTAATTAGTTTACCCTTGCTTGCTTCAATTATTTTTTTTGCGGGTATTAGTAATTTTGCAACACGCTGGCTTATTCCAATCCTATTTTTATGCCCACTGTGTATCTTCAGCCAAGTGCAACTAAAACCTGAGTTAACCACCAAAATACGCTCTTTTGCCGTAATTTGTTTATTAGTCCAACTCATTTTCTTTGGTATCCTAATTAATCGCGGTCACTCAGAACATAATAAATACAATCAATTTCCTGTCAATGAAACAGTACAAGCAATCAAAGCAGATCGCTTCAAGGTGGATTACATTGTCTCTGACTCCTATTGGTTATTAGGAAATCTCATGTTGAAACTCGGCATTAAAAATGGCTGGTATCTGCATCCTGCCTCTCCGTTTTCTTTACCTAAAGGTAAGCTACTCCTTGTTTGGCAAAGCCCGCAATTACCTGTGTGGGTAAATACCTTAATGCCACCTCCGTCGAAAGCAATAAATTGGGTGGAAAATCCTGGAAACAGCTTAATCGTAACTGGACGAACTTATTATGTTACCTAGCGGAAGAAGCGACAAAGACTACGATACCTGTTTTAGTTTCTTTGTCATCCTGGAAGAACGCTCTCTCTGAATTAAATAAAGGTTGCGTGCGTAGATAAAAACACCGGTCGATTGTCCTAATATAAAGACAGGATCCTGTTTATAAATCGAATAGACCAATAATGTTAAACCACCCAATAAACTCAAATACCAAAAAGCGACAGGAATAACACTTCGCTTCACTTTTTCACTAATCAGCCACTGTACGACAAAACGTGCAGAAAAAATTCCCTGACCAATAAAACCAATAGTGAGCCACAGATAATCACCGTTCATGTGTAGAAACCTCCGGGGCACAAGGACGCTTTAATAACCAGCGCACGCCAATTAAATCATGAATACCAACAAATAGTCGATTCATAACACCATATTTAGATACGCCGTGGCGGCGCGGTCTATGATTCACGGGTAAATTAACTAATTTAAATCCAGCTCTTTTAAACAAAGCCGGTAAAAAGCGATGCAAATGGTTAAAATGAGGTAAAGCTAAAAAAGCTTCTCGAGGAAACAGTTTTAAACTGCACCCTGTGTCAGGGCAGCCATCATCAAGGAAACGCTGCCGTACACCATTACCGATACGCGAAGATAATTTTCTTAAGTAATTATCATCCCTTTTTTTACGGTTGCCTAAAACTACTGTACGAAAATCTTGTACTTGTTCCACAAGTCGCGGAATATCGGCAGGATCATTCTGTCCATCACCATCCAACGTAACTAACAAAGCATATCGAGCTGCTTGGGCGCCACTCAAAAAAGCCGCACTCTGCCCAAAATTTCGCTTATGATAAACAACACGACAATTACTGTAACGTTGTGATAACGAATCAAGTTTTTCTATCGTACCATCCCTACTGCCATCATCAACAAAAATGACTTCGTAAAGAAAGTCTGTCGCTGAAAGCGTCGCTACAATTTCCTCATATAATGGTTCAACATTATCGACCTCATTATAAACAGGAATAATAATCGACAAAGCAACCTGCATAGAAGCCATTTCAGTTCACCTTAAAATCAGAAAATTTTTATTGTACCGTATGTCCCCAAGCCGGAGCCAGCCATGATTTGCGTCGCAAAATACACAGCAAGATCCCAACTTCTAATAAAGTGAGGTAACCCGCCGTCAAAACATCACTGAGATAATGATGGGTAAGAAAAACGCGGGAAAACGCAATGGTTAAACCAGCCAAAATAAAGGCATAAAAATAACGTGGGAACAGAATACTTAAGCCCAAGGCTGCACCTATAACTGTGGTTGTATGTCCAGATGGAAAGGACCAAAAATAGGCATTGGTTTTAAAACCAAAAAAACCGTACAACTGCTCGTCAAACCACATATCTGGTCTGGCTCGTCCTAATAATGCCTTCAAAAATACGCAAATGACTCCAGGTATGGTAACGCACATAAATAAAAACCAGGCGCGCGCCTCCCACTCGCTATTTTGCCGTATATAGCGGAAAAAAAGTGCAAGAACAAAAAATCCAACCATATAGATCAAACCTAAACCCAGTTTTGTTAACCAAGTCAATAACGGCAAATTTTCTTTTAAATCAATTGAATAAAAATATTGGGCAATAGGTTTATCAAGATACAAAAAGGACAAAACAACGAAACCAATATAGAGCATCGCGACCCAGGGCTTAGTCATTACAGCCAACAAACGATCAAAGGGCGACATACTGTTTTTCTCCCATATTTTCTTGTCTAATTAAAAAAAGCTCTACCCAACGGCCTTTGGTGTAATTATAACCTTTCGTATAGGCCATAATAGCATAGCTCCTACGGTTATTTATCCATTTGGCAAACAGAGCCGGTTCGATTAAAGCCAACCGAGACGAGTCTTGTTGCAACGCTTTCTCTGCCATCTCGCTATCAGTAAATTTCACCAAATTAGTGTTTAAATTAAACACTAAACTGGGCTCTTCAAAACCCACTACCAGTAAAGGCTTGGCAGATGAAATTTGCTTCCTATCAATCAGTTCCACCACATTTTTTGTTAGCCAAAGAGGCTCCAGGGAAGGTAATAATTCTGTAAAAATGAGTGGATAGGCAACCAAAGCCGAAATAAGTACCGCTATACTGGCACGATAATAAGCACCCTGCCAAGCAAAATAAACACAAATAATTGTCATACCAGACAATCCAGCAAACAGAATACAGCTAATAACAGGAATCTGTTGCATCACCAGGTAAGGCAAGAGAGCTAAACTAAAAGCAAACCCCAGGGATAAAAATCCCCATAGAATCTGCAAGAAATGCAACCAACGCCCCGGCAGTTTTATTTTCTCAGTTTTTTCAATAGCCAAAGCACATAATAATGCAATAGCGGGAAATGTGGGTAACACATATTGAGGTAATTTGGTTGGCATCAATTCGAAAAAAATCCAGGTGGGCAAAAGCCAAGCTAACAGAAATTTAACTACTTTATTGTGGCGATTACGAACAGCATAAGTTCCACCTTGCCATAAAAACAGAGAAGCCGGCCAAAATGTTAACGGTAAAATGACTAGATGAAATAAGGGCGGCTTACCATGTGATTCATGCCCACCTTGTAATTTAGGTAATAAATCCTTATGAATCATTTGTAGTAAATAATTACTGTTTTCTGCGGCATTAACCATCAGAACCCAGGCGAAGCTAACTAAGGTAAACAATAATAAACCACGATAAATACGCAGCCCGCGAAGCCAATCCATCCGTCGTTCAATAATACAGAGTGTTGCAACAGATAAGCCCCCAACTAACGGTGTCACACCCTTTAGCACTAAACCATAAGTCATAGCCAACCAGAAGCAACCGGCCCATCCCCAATGAACAGGTTGTTTATCGATGGCTTTTTGATAAATAACCCACAAGGCACCCTGCATTAACAACACAGAAAACAATAAAGAAGTATCAATCACCGCCATATGGGCTTCTACAACGAGCAATAGTGCAGAGGCAAATAGCGCTGTGGCTAATCCGGCTGTGCGCCGACTAACAAAACGGCGAGAGAAAAAATAGGTCAGCAATACAGAGAATAATGCACCTAACAAGGACGGTATGCGGTAAGGCCAGATACTTGTAGACTGGGCGCTAGAGAATAAATTTACACTACCTGCCTGCAGCCAATTTATTCCAGGTGGTTTCTGAAAACGGGTTTTCTCTTGAAAACGAATTTGAAAGTATTGGCCGGTTTGTATCATTTGTCGGCTTGCCTGGGCAAAATGTGCTTCATCCCTATCAATTACAGGCATTTTTGCGATACCAGGCATGAAAATTAATAAAGAAAAAAATCCTAGTAATAAATAACTATTAAGTTTATCCAAGGCATTTGCTCATCGCCCCAATTTGACATGACATGATATAAGAGCAACACGGCCCTGTCCATCGTACCTAGTCATTGCCCAGAAATTATGATCCCGAATACCCAAGACAGGCCAGCAACTATTCTAAACGTAAACTCAACTACTCGGTACAGCATTGGCTTGAGCAAATCACTAACTATCCGTTAGAATGACGCACGCTCATAATGGAGTAAATTTCTATACTCATGCTTGAATTAACAACCATCCAACAGATAGTCACCTGGATACTTCCAGTTTTATTTGCCATAACCCTTCATGAGGCAGCACACGCCTTGGTTGCTAATTATTTCGGCGATAAAACCGCTAAGATGCTTGGGCGTTTAAGCGTTAACCCACTGCGTCACATTGACCTCATTGGCACGATAATTGTCCCTGTTATTACTTTGATATTAAGTGGTTTTGTGTTCGGTTGGGCCAAACCTGTACCTATTAACAGCTCGCAATTGCGCAATCCACGCCGTGATATGGTATTAGTGAGTGCTGCAGGCCCACTTTCAAATCTCATAATGGCTTTTTTATGGGCGTGCTGCCTCAAACTAGCCACCATGCTGGATCCTAACTCGTCTAATATTGCTTTGTTTTTATTGCTCACGTCGCGAGCAGGAATACTTATCAATTTGCTTCTCGCTTATTTTAATTTGATACCCATTCCACCTCTCGATGGCGGGCGTGTTGTTGCTTGTCTTTTACCAATCAGGCAAGCTTTAATTTATGAGAAAATAGAACCCTTTGGTTTTTTTATTTTATTAGCACTGTTATTTAGCGGTATTTTGGGCTGGTTACTCAATCCTGCCATTAGCTGGTCACTGGCAACTATTCGTTTTTTATTTAATTTATGAAAATTCTCGCTGATGCAACTATACCGGGTTTAGTCCAAGCCTTCCCACAACCCTTTGAATTAACTGTCTACAAAGAGGGTGAAAATATAGCCGAACTTCTCAGTGGACAAGATATTCTCTTATGCCGCGCCACACTGAAAGTTAATGAGCAGTTACTAAAAGGACATTCACTGCGCTATGTTGCAACAGCCAGTAGCGGCACTGACCATATCGATAGTGCTTATTTAAAAATGCATGCCATTACGCTCTTGGATGCAAAAGGCAGCAATGCTGTTGCAGTGGCTGATTATGTTATTGCCACACTCGCCTATTTGCAGAGGGATCATTCATTTCAAGGTACGAAGGCTGGTCTTATTGGTGTAGGTGAAGTTGGCTCAAAAGTAAAAGAACGCTTGGCAGCAGCCAACATGGAAGTCCTTTGCTATGATCCACCCAAAAGCAAACGCGACACCAATTTCTACAGTATTACTTTGACCGAACTCGCTGATTGTGATCTAATCTGTGTCCATGCCAGTTTGCACGAGGAGCCCCCTTATCCCAGCCGGAATCTTATCAATGCAGCACTGCTTAAACGATTAAAACCAGGTTGTGTCATCATCAATGCCTCGCGCGGTGGTATCATCGACGAAAAAGCCCTTCTTCAAACTCCGTCAGTTATCTATTGTACTGATGTTTATAATAATGAACCTTTTATTAACCCAGAGATTGTTAATTTTTCCAGGTTATGCACCCCTCACATTGCGGGCCATAGCATTGAAGCCAAGTATGCTGCTGTATTCATCCTAAGTCAGAAATTGCATACTTGCTACGACCTTTCTCCTCCTACAATGGGTAGTTTTTTGGCAACCACTGCAAACTTACCTCCCTTGCCTGAAACGCAGAGTTGGCAGGATTGTGTTTTATCGCTTTTTAATCCTGTTGTTGAGACAAACTTGTTAAAGAATTCCAGCAATCTTGCTGCAACGTTTACCGAACTGCGCAAAGCACATAAAAATCGTCATGATTTCTGTGTCTATAACGCACAATTAGTAAACCAGCAAACACGTAATATCCTTGGGTTTAATAATACTCGTTAAGCAACAGTCGATTATTACCTGAAGGAGATCTTCTGTTTTAGTAGGGCTCTATAATTTAGGCAAAGTGCTTGGTCCCTATCTTATTATGATCGGCATTGCCATGTTTAAACATGGATCCGTTCGGGACTCATGGACAAAATTTAATAAACGATACTCCATGAGTGTTCGTCACAGATTTTTTTACTCTCCCAGTGGAATTGCTTATCGTGGTCGCCACACTATTGATGGGGTACTGAAGTCAAGCCGAAACTAATTTGGCTGTAGTACCCAAGCTTGCTCTAACAATTTGATAGGTGTTGATTTAGCTTTTAATTTACTTGTTGTTTAGCCTTCAAACGCCTTATCACCGCTTGATCAGAAAAGGCATGCCGCACATTGCCAATTTGCTGATAGGCTTCATGACCTTTGCCCGCAATAAGAATAATATCATCTTTATGTGCCAAATTAAGCGCTTTGGTAATCGCTTCTTCTCGATCGGAAATTTTATACAAATTAGCTTTGGAAATTATTCCGGCATCAATGGCATCAATGATAGCCCAAGGATCCTCATTACGCGGATTATCACTGGTGATAATAGCAATATCTGCATATTCACTGGCAATTCGCCCCATTATCGGTCGTTTACTCTTGTCTCTATCACCACCACAACCAAACACGACTATAATACGACCTTTTTTTACTTTTTTTAGAGTAGCCAATACATTTTGCAACGCATCTGGCGTGTGTGCGTAATCAACGATAGCATAGGGCTCATGCGTTACAACTTCCATACGGCCAGGGGCCGGTTGTAATTCTGCCATCACAGGGATTACTTTCTCAACATCATAGCCAACTGCCAATAAGCTGGTAAAAACGGCCAGGGCATTATAAATATTAAAAAAACCAAGTGCATTAATCACTAATTGATGCTGTCCCCAAGGTGAAGCCACCTCAAGCCGAGTCCCCGCCAAGCTAACATCCCAACGCAAAGCGCGCACATCGGCCTCATCTTTAATGCCGTAACTGATAATTTGGCAAGGTTTTCTCACTGCAGCCCGCATTGTTTGTTGGTAATTATCATCCTGATTAATAATGGCCCACTTGAGGGTTGGCTCGGCGAAGAGTAACGCTTTCGCAGCAGCATAAGCATCCATTGTTTCATGATAATCAAGATGATCATGACTTAGATTAGTAAAAATTGCCTGGTGAAAATCAATACCCTCCACCCGCTTTTGATGTAAGGCATGAGAGGAAACTTCCATACACACTTGCTTTATACCCTTTTGCTGATAGGTGTATAAAAGATATTGCAAACAAAGCGCATCTGGCGTTGTATTCGCTAAAGAATCCAATGCAGTAACATCACCTTGCCCCAGGGTTCCAATGTAAGCCGCTTTTTCACTCAATAGGGTATGAGCCTGAGCTAATTGGTAAGCAATGGTTGTTTTGCCATTTGTTCCTGTGACTCCAGTTACCGCTAATTTCTTCGTTGGCTCAACAAAAAATCGGCTGGCAATTGCGGCAAGTTTTTTTGCCAGATCTGGTAAAGCAAGGCAGGGTACTTGCGTTGGAAGTTGACCATTACTTGGCCAGTTATCTGGTTCGTAAACAATCGCTTTTGCACCTGCTTTAATCGCCTGTTGAATATACAACCTACCATCAGTAGCAGCGCCAGGATAAGCAAAAAATAAAAACCCATGTTTTATTTGCCGGCTATCGTTATGTATACCTAGAATGTCACAATCAGGTAGATTCTCAGTAATCCAAGGACGCATTAACTCAGCAAGTTTCATGGTAACCTCACGTAGTTGTTTTATCAGGGGGCACTTCCAAGATGCGTAAAGCCCCAGACATAACCTGTGCAAAAAGTGGGGCTGCAACAGCCGCGCCATAATAACTGTTCCGTGTCGGTTCGTGAATCACAACAACCACAACAAGCCGCGGTTGTGAAACTGGCGCTATACCGACAAAGCTCGCAATGTGACGATTCGCTTCATAGCCATTTTTACCGGCAATTCTTGCGGTTCCTGTTTTACCGGCAACTCGATAACCAGGAATTCTAGCCAATTTTCCTGTCCCTTCATTGCCAAGCACTGCCTCCATCATGGCAAGAACCTGACTGGCTGTTTTCTCATCCAGTACTTGTTCACCAGCGATTGTTGTTTCATTATGTAGTAAAGTAACCGGTAACAATCGCCCTTTATTGGCAAAAATAAGATAACCTTTCGCTAACTGTAAAGCGGTTACAGATAAACCATAACCAAAACCCAGCGTTGCTAATACAAATGGATTCGCATCTTTGGCTTTAACAATTCCCCCATCACTTTCTCCGGGATAACCGCTTTCCGTGCGTTGTCCAAACCCACTGCGCTGCAGCAGACCAATGAGTTGTTCGGGGGGACTTAAGAGAATCATTTTGGTAACACCAACGTTACTGGAATGCTGTAATACGCCAGTTACATCTAATACACCATAATTATGTACATCACGGATAGTATGGCCATGTACTATCATCCAGCTTGGCCGGGTATCAATAATATCTTCGGGCTTCACCAAACCACTTCCCAACGCACTGGCTATACTAAAAGGCTTGATCACGGATCCAGGTTCAAAAATATCGGTTATCGCTTTATTACGATAACTGTCACGCGTATAACGACCACGTGCATTAGGATTAAATGACGGGTAATTGGCCGCGGCCAGTATTTCTCCATTTTGAGCATCAACAACCACCACAGAACCCGATTTTGCAGCAAATTTCTCCAGAGTTAGCTGTAATTCATGGTAAGCCAAATACTGAATACGTTTATCAATACTCAAAGGTAAATCATGTCCTGGCCGAGGTTCTTTAAGCACACCCAACTCATCAACAATCTGGCCTGTACGATCTTTTACAACCCTCTTCTTGCCGTTAACTCCCATTAACCAATCCTGATAAGCGAGCTCTAATCCTTCAAGACCAGCATCGTCAATATTAGTAAAACCAATTAACTGTGCGGTACTTTCTGCTTCAGGGTAATATCGCTTAAATTCCTGTTGAAAATTAACACCAGGAATTTTGAGTTGCTCAATTTGTTTAGCAAGCGTCGGCGGTAACTGGCGATGTAGATAAAGAAATTCCCGCGAACTGGCTCTTCTAACTCTGGCAATGATTCGCTTTGAAGGTACATTCAGTAAACGGGATAACGCTGCCAATTGTTTGGCATTCGGTGAAAATACTTTAGGATTTACCCACACGGATTGTACTGGCGTACTTACAGCGAGAGGACTCCCTTGTCTATCAGTAATCATGCCGCGATAGGCCGGAATATCAATGGTACGAATACTGCGCGCCTCACCCTGCCCTAACAAAAATTGACGATGAAGTACTGTCAAATCCAACATCCGCCATACAAGCACTGCTAGTAGCAGGATGAAAAAAAACGATACGACTACTAGCCGAGCTTGATGACCATTTGTTTTCATTGGATTCGCAACACAAAAGTTTCTTTATCCGCCGGTAATCTCATCTGTAATTTCTGTATTGCCAGCTCCTCTACTCTTGCGGGCGTTGCAAGACTTGCTTGCTCCAAAAGTAATTGTCCCCATTGCAACTGCAGCTGGTGCGTTTGCTGCTCTAAATGCTGCAACTGACTAAAACTGATACGATGCTCATTGGTCGTATAGATAATAGCCAAGGCACTCAGTAATACTGCCAATAGTAAAGTTAACATGAAACAAAGCTGTTTTGAGAGACGCATATCTAGTAATTGTCCACTAAAAAAATTGCTCTGATTAATCGCTCTGGCTGCGGCATTCATGCTATTTTTTCTCCTATTCTTAAGACCGCACTGCGTGCCCTGATGTTTTCTTTTACTTCCTCATCAGATGCTTTGACGGCCTTCCCCACCCGCTTAAAACACGTTTGAATCTCCACATTGCGTACAGGCACCTCCGGTGGCAGGCGCAAACCTTGCTCTTTAGTACGCATAAACTGCTTAACAATACGATCTTCCAAGGAGTGGAAACTAATCACTGCCAAACGCCCGCCAACCGCTAAAACATTGAGAGCTTCATCCAGACAAGCCGTCAAATCACTTAATTCCTGATTCACATGGATACGTATCGCTTGAAATACTCTTGTTGCAGGATGTTTATGTTTTTCCCATTTTGGATTAGCTTGTTTGACAATTTCCGCCAAAGCTTCTGTAGTCTGAATGGGGGACTCTGTACGCGCAGCCACAATTGCACGTGCAATGCGTCCAGCAAAACGCTCTTCGCCATATTCTCGGAATATGGCAGCCATTTCATCCGCCTCTGCCTTATTAACAAATCGAGCAGCATCCAACTCTTGATCTAAATCCATGCGCATATCTAAAGGTCCTTGCTGCATAAAACTAAAACCTCGCGCTGGGTTATCCAATTGGGGCGAAGAAACACCTAAATCCAACAAAATACCGTTGACCTGCCCGTAAACATTGGCTTGCTTGGCAAATGAAGCAAGCTTGGCAAATGAGCCTTGATATATATGAAAGCGATTATCCTTAGCAAAATGTTGTTTAGCGTACTCTATTGCCTCAGGATCTTTATCAATTGCAATTAGACGCCCTGCTGCAGATAATTGCTGCAAAATAGCGCGACTATGACCACCACGGCCGAAAGTTCCATCAATATAGATGCCGTCTGCCTTGATAGCCAAGCCTTCTATTGTTTCCCGCAACAATACTGATTGGTGCGCCATCATAATTATTTCCGTTACAAAGAAAAAGTTTTCATCTCATCTGGCAATCCATCCTCTTGGGAAGCTTCTTCAGCCAACCATTGTTCGCGTCTGGTCTGCCACAACATTTCATCCCAAACTTCAAACTTATTGCCCTGACCTATCATCACAACTCGTTTATCAAGATGGGCATAGTCGCGTAATAAAGGTGGTAAAAGCACACGGCCATTCCCATCCAGCTCTACATCCGTTGCATGTCCAATCAGCAAGCGCTGAATTCGACGAGCTGCCACATTAAAACTAGGCAAGCTTTGCAGCTTATCCTCAATAATCTGCCACTGCGCTGCTGGATAAAGCAGCAAACATGTCTCTTCTGTATCAATGGTCACCACCAAAGAGGATTTCTCTTGCGCACCCAAGGCGTCTCGATAACGCGTTGGTACTGCAAGACGGCCTTTCCCGTCAATTGTGATGGCATTAATTCCGCGAAACATGGTTTCTTTTTTGTGGTCGGTTATTAACCATCCCACAATTCTCCACTTTTTTAGTATTTTAAACCACTTTTATACACTATAGAAACACATTTTCCCAAGCGTCAACCCCAAAACAGGATTTTCTAGTAAAAAATTTCAGCAATACCCATTCACAAGCCTATAAAGAGGCATAGTGATTTTATTTAGAGCATTCTCTTGATAGATCAACACCCTAGAAATCGTTTTTATTTTTTTAGGAAAGGAACAACTATGTATTTCGAATAAACGCAGAGATTAAAACTGATTTACTACAACTACTGTCACTACCTAAAAACAACACCTACAACTTGCTAGCTATTCAGCATTGCAGCCAAACGAATACCCTGCAACACTAAATCAGGAACCAAATGATCATAAATTCCCTGTTTATCAAACAAAGAAGCAAATCCCCCTGTTGCCAACACTATTACATCTTGCCCAGCAAAAGATTCGGTTTTAATACGATTAATTAATTCGCGACAAGCACCTAAAGCACCATAAAAAACACCTGACTGAATACTTTCAATCGTAGAGCGCCCTACAACCTGTTCTGTTCTAACAATTTCTACCGCCGGTAACTTCGCAGTCTTGGTAGCAAGCGCATCGACTGACAAGCGCACACCAGGTAAGATTGCCCCACCCAAATACGCTTTTTGCATGGTAATTACGCAAAATGTCGTAGCAGTACCAAAATCAATGACTACAATATTTTTTCCTGGAAAAGCATGCGTCGCCGCGATCGCATTGGCTATACGGTCTGCACCAACTTCAACCGGGTTACGATATTTAATGTTTAAACCTGTCTTGACCCCTGCTTGCAACATGAAAGGCTCTACAGAAAAATACTTCACACAGGCGGCCCGCAGAGAATAATCTAACTGTGGTACAACGGAACAAATGGCAATTGCATTAATTCCTTCCGGTGAACACTGATTCTCACGCAAGACAGTTTTAAGAAAAATGCCTAATTCATCGGAAGTACTCACTTGCGAAGTATGGCGAAAGCGAAGACGAATCTCATCCCCGGCAAATACACCGCCGTAGATATGTGAATTACCAACATCAATACATAGCATCATGGTCAATAGACTCCGCTATTGCAAATGCGCCGATAGTAAGTCTAGTTATGATGAGAATCAAGGGGGGGAATAGAAAAAGTCGGTCGATAAGCCGGGTTCTGTCTTGGACAACCATTCATCTGGGACATGCGTCACCACATGCCTCAAGCGACCTACCCGAATCCCGTACGGGCCATACGTTCGTGCATCGCAGCACGAAGGATTCCTATTTGGTCTTGCTCCGGGTGGGGTTTTCCCTGCCACGACTGTTACCAATCGTGCGGTGCGCTCTTACCACACCATTTCACCCTTACCTACCTGCTGTGAACAACAAATAGGCGGTATATTTTCTGTGGCACTTTCCGTAGGCTCACGCCTCCCAGGAGTTACCTGGCACCCTGCCCTGCGGAGCCCGGACTTTCCTCCCTTTGTTTTACACAAAGAGCGATTGCCTGACCGACTCTGTTGTTAATACTAGCAGAGTGCCCAATGAAAGACTAGAGCTATTAATATTTCCACTAGCTTGTTATTCATGCCTTGATTTGGCTGTGATAGACAGAAATCAAAGCATAACCGCTTAGACGAATTATCAACAGTCTCAAGAATTAACCACGCGTACCGATAAACTCGTCGTCAAAATAACGCTTCAGTTTAGTACGCAAAGTACCACGGCTTACACCAAGAACACGAGCAGCTTTAGACTGATTATAACGAGTTAATTCCATTACCGTACGAAATAAAGGGGCTTCAACTTCTTCAACAATTAATTGATAAAGATTCAAGTTCGCATCTTTATTACCAACCGTATTCAAATAACCCTTTACTGCTCCAACGACCTGTTGAGTCAACGCTTCATTGTTTTGCTCAACCTGTTGCATAACTGCACTCATTATTCCTCTCCCAACACACAAAATTAACTATAGAACATGTGGTCAAACTCAATGCAGAGACTGAACATCATGCGCGATATACTAACAAATATCTCAAAGAGTGTAAACATTGTTTTATTGATATTCATTTATTAAGGGAAGCTTAAGGGAAAAATGGGAAATTTTCAAGCATTTTTGTAAAATATGAGCATTTTTTTATCATTTGACGGCCACTTTCTGCTCTAAATAAATAATAAAAAGCCTTGAAAAAAACAAAATGACAATAAATGATGCGAAAACAGGGCGGTAATTGCAAAAAAACATTGCTTTCTGTCTATAATTTAGAATATTTGTTATAAGGAAAGATTGAAATGACTAAGAAATCCGAGAAAAAAACGAGTGGCTTAAAGAAAGAAAAACAAAAAATTCCTACAGAAAATTTAGCGAAGGTATCCGGTGGCCACCATGAAAGACCGATACAGCTCCCCAGACCTCCCAGACCCCATATCCCTCGCGAAGAATAATGAGCTGAGAGTTTTACTCCACTGTAAAACTCTCTCCACAACCACATTGCCCTGTTTGATTAGGATTATTAAAAACAAACTTATGGTTTAATCCCTGTTTGACGTAATCAATGCTCATCCCTTTAAGATAGGGATAACTGCCCTTATCAATACAGATTTGATAATCACCGGCTAACGGCAGCACGATATCGTTCTCTTGGGGCACCACAACATAATCCACAACATAAGACAAACCAGAACAACCAGTCTTTTTTACCGATAAACGAATCCCTCTACTTTCTGGATGTTTGCCAAGATCAGAAAGTACATGGCGAGTAGCCGCTTCACTGAAAGTAACAGCCATCCCAGAATCACTTTTATGCTGCATCACTTCACTCATTTTTCCCCCTTGCGTATTAACCCTGGATTAGGGTCTGTTGTCATTTCTACTCTTGGCCGAAATGCGTTACTTCCTCTGCTTCGCTACTTAGTTTTAACCTCTGCTGCGATGTTCGAAAATCAACACCTTTCGACTCAAGCTAGCGAAATGGAGCCCCCTAGAAGGCAACCAATTTTGCTTTCATAATCCGCACAATTTCTTTATAGCCGTCTTCAATCTGCAGTGCCACGTGATAACGAACTTTTGGCAGAGCCAATTCTTGGGCCAACCAAGCATGATCATATTTTGGGTGTGTCTCCAACAAAGTCCCCTCCAATTGCCGGCACAACCATTCTGCAGCAGCAATCAAATAGGGATTCCCATAGGCTTTGAAGCGTGCCTTCAGGATGTGGCCTTGCGCATCACAACATAAATAAAAGTCGAAGACGTCACCCCGACCCGCTTCTCCCCCATGATAATGGGCACACAACGGCTGCAACTGATCCAAAACACCCACATGGGTTGGCGAAAAAAAACAAGACTCTACAAGTTCATTATACATCATAGTGGCGATATTTCGTGCAAACGGTTTATCTGATAACAAATTATTTCAATGGCCTGCTTCACTTGCTCTTCAGTAGTAAAACGGCCGCAAGACAATCGAATTGAACTATAAGCTAACTCATCATTTAAACCCAGTGCCCTCAGTACATAGGAAGGCTGCCGGCTTGCCGCTGCGCAAGCAGAAGTCGTTGAAATAGCTAATTCACGTAAAGCGAATAAGAGTGAATCTCCATCAACGCCAGCAAACGTCACATTTAAATTTCCTGCTACGCGTTGCTGTTCATGGCCATTTAAGCGAACTCCGGGCAAATGTTTAATTCCTTGCCATAATTGCTGCCGCAAACGCAAAATACCTGCTTGCTCCTCGACACGGGAATGCTCAGCAAGGGCAAAAGCCTCTCCCATCGCTACTATTTGATGGGTTGCTAAAGTACCTGAGCGCATTCCTCCTTCATGCCCTCCCCCAAAAGAAAGTGCTTGAATGCGAATTCGAGGCTTATGACGGACATACAAAGCCCCTATACCCTTAGGACCATAATTTTTATGAGCAGAAAACGACATTAAATCAACAGGCAATTTACGCAAATCAATTTCAATTTTACCGGCACTTTGTGCGGCATCCACATGAAATATAATTCCCCTGCCACGCAAGAGTTCACCAATGGCACTAATATCCTGCACAACCCCTATTTCATTATTAACGTGCATGACAGACACTAAAATTGTTTCGTCCCTGAGAGCCTGGATCAGTGTTTGTAAATTGAGTAGGCCATCGGGTTGCGGTTCCAGATAAGTGACTTGAAAGCCTTCTTTCTCTAACTGATGGAAACTATCAAGTACCGCCTTATGTTCTGTAAGCAGGGTAACCACATGGCGGCCTTTCCTCTGGTAAAAACGCGCCGCCCCAAGAATAGCCAGGTTATCCGCCTCAGTAGCACCAGAGGTAAATACAATTTCTTGTGGCTGCGCATGAATAACAGCCGCTATTTGGGACCGTGCATAATCCACCGCTTCAGCCGCCTGCTTACCATAGACGTGAGTAATTGAGGCTGGATTGCCAAAGCAGCCATCAGGCCCTAGATACCCCGTCATTTTTTCAATTACCCGCGGATCAACAGGCGTAGTGGCCATATAATCCAAATAAATTGGTAATTTACTCATTCTGAACTCCTGCTAGCGATCCTTTGCGTACTTCAATGCATTTTGCATATGGCTTAAAATCCCCCGTAGTATAGTGACTTCCATATATTCAAGGCCTGCGCGATTAAATAGCCTTCTAATCCGTTGTATCAAACGCCTGGTCGGCTTTGTAGTCTTTAAAAAATTTATTGCTCGCAAGACTTCTATTAGATGAGTATAAAACTGTTCCGCTTCATCTGCCGTTGCCAAACGATCATGGCGTAATTCAACATCAGCTGCCGGGGATAATAGTTTCATGCGCAGCTCATAGGCAATAATTTGTACTGCCTGGGAAAGATTTAAAGAACTATAGACAGGATTAGAGGGGATATTGACGTGATAATGGCTACGCAATAACTCTTCATTAGTAAGGCCTGTACGTTCGCGGCCAAAAATAATCGCCACCTCTGTCTCATCAGGTTGCGAGCAAACCAGTTCCGCACAACTTGCCGGAATTAACCCTGGTAGACTAAGTCCTCGCGGCCTCGCACTGGTCGCAATAACTAACTGACAACCTGTAAGCGCTTCTTCCAACGAGTCACAAACCACTACCTGCTGTAACAAATCATCCGCACCAGCCGCCATTTCATAAGCTTTTTGATCAGGAAAAGACTTCGGCGAGACGAGATAGAGCTTATGTAAACCCATCGTTTTCATTGCTCTTGCAGCTGAACCAATATTACCAGGGTGGGAGGTTTCAATCAGTACTATTCGAATTGAAGCAAATTTCATAACAACAGTCTTAATTATTCAGTAATCGCAACTATACCAGCAATGACTTCTCTCTGTACAAAAAAAAATGTGTTAGAATCGCAAACTTTGTTAAAAACGAGCGAATCCATGCAACCACTATTAAATATTGCCATTACTGCCGCACGCCTTGCCGGCGATATCATTGTCCGTCATTTAGAGCAACTCGATCGAATTAAGATCACGGCAAAGAGCAGCGAGGAATATTTTACTGAAGTGGATATTAAGGCCGAACAAGCCATTATTCATACTATCCATAAAGCTTATCCCGAGCATGGCATTATTGCTGAAGAAAGCGGTATTCATAATGATAATGCAGACTCTGTATGGATTATTGATCCGCTTGATGGCACAACCAACTATATGCATGGTTTTCCCTTCTTTTCAGTATCGATTGCCCATAAAGTAAAAAACCGCATTGAGCATGCCGTTGTCTATGACCCCATGCGCCATGAATGCTTTTCAGCCAGCCGCGGCCGTGGTGCACAATTAAATGATCGACGTATTCGAGTCTCGAAACAAACACAATTAAATGCCGCCCTACTCGGTACAGGTTTTCCTTTCCGCAATACTGCCATGGCACAACGCTATTTACCCACGTTTGAAGCATT
The DNA here is from genome assembly GCF_900452385.1 of Legionella donaldsonii. Classification (NCBI taxonomy): domain Bacteria; kingdom Pseudomonadati; phylum Pseudomonadota; class Gammaproteobacteria; order Legionellales; family Legionellaceae; genus Legionella; species Legionella donaldsonii. The sequence goes on from NZ_UGOA01000001.1 coordinate 2,180,394, forward strand.
AATTGGCAAATGTGCTGGTGTTAGACGTACTGGCTCCGCTGCCTTGGATTTAGCGTACGTAGCGAGCGGTAGATTAGATGGCTTTTGGGAGTTTGGTCTTCGTCCCTGGGACATCGCAGCGGGCAGTTTGATTGTCAAAGAAGCGGGGGGGTTGATTAGTGACCTGCAGGGCGGCGAAACCTACATGAAACAAGGTGATGTTGTCGCTGGCACTCCCAAAATCTTCAAATCATTGCTGCAAACGTTTATGCCAATAATCAAGAGTTAATCACATTAGTTGATCCATACCCGATCACCGACATGCCGTGCACATAGCATGGCAGGCGTTATTTATTTGGCGCTTAGGCAATTTTACTCTCTAAACCGTCTGCTTCGATGGCACTAAAAATAGTATTGATCACCAATATAGTGAGTAGTACTGATTAAGTTGCTCTTTCTTAGGAACACTATTTACTATAATTATACTAATGGAATTATCCTGTAATAGGGATCAATTATGAGAAGATATCACAGTATTCTTCGCATTGATGAATCACTCGATGACGAAGGAATAAAAAAGTTACTTCATTCTCATCCCTATAAACTTATAGTAAAAAAGACCAATGAACAGTTCACTGTATTTTTTATCATCGATGGCCAAATTAGCAAACAACAATTAAACCCCGACGATCTTCAAAGCTTCGCCAGTGAAATCCCCAAACAGGCCAACCAGGAATCATACAATAGCTCGTTAATAGAACTGCTGGAAACCATCCTAAAGATACCCGCCTTACCTGAAACAGACACCATGGTTCAATTTAAAGGGGGATGGGAAAAAATACTCGACTATCTTGATAAGAAATTTGAAGGACAAGGCGATCTGGTCAATTATCTAACAATCGATAAGGTGATCAATACTTATAAAAATGAGTTTAACTTTTTATATAAATTGGCAGAATTTCTCCTATTTAATTATAAAAAATTAAGCGATGAGTATAAGAAAAAAAATCGTTTACCGGATCGTATAGAGGGAGTAATTGATAAAATAATAACGCTGATGTTGAATTTTATTGAAAAAGATCCAAATTTACTTATCAGTCACAACGTAAGTAGTATAATTGTTAGAAAAATTTTAGAAAAAACCGAAGAGACAAACCCTGCGCTTTTCGAGAAAATTTTGCATCGATATTTACCGAAAATTTTAAGAAATCCCCATAACCAAACTGCATTCGCCTTAAAATTCCATAGTTTTAATCACGCGCGTGCAGAACTAGAAAAGACTGATGCCTTAGAACTCCCTCAAGAATGCATATTTGCTCACCAAGGTCCCTGGCCTGATCCTGATCCCAGAATAGTGCAAGTGCCAGGTAATATGTTTCAGGCAGAAAAGGATCTTGAGTTAGGCTATACCCTATTCCTACCCAGAAACACAAGACCAAAAGCCATCCTAATTTGGGTTTATGGCGGGAATACAGCCAATGAAATTAATACACTGACAGGTCAATTAGCTGATATTGACTTATATTTGCTTAATGAAGGCATCGCTGTAAGCTATTTAAATACCCCTGAACGAAAGTTGTATCCGGCAGTTACCGTTAATCAATTAGAAGCATCAAAAACGGGGCAAGCCGCAGTCAATCAGACTATCTCTTGTTACGTAAAACAAGTTAAGGAAAATCCAGCTGATCTTCATGAGAAGTGCAAGGTTCTGCATGGCATCCCTGTTTTCTTGATAGGATTCAGTTTTGGGGGAGGTACTGTGTTACGTTACAAGCAACTATGTGATGATCCCAACATTGATGGCTTTATAAGCATTAATGGCGCCCTTTCTCTTGAGAAAATACAATTGCATGAGCGTCAAATAATGTCCAACCGTTGGACGAATCCAGCAAAAGAAGCAATAAGCTGGTTATCTCCTGAGGCCCTGCTTCGTAAAAAAGAAACAGTAAAACCAGCATTAATGGTACAAAATATTAAGGATACGAATTCAAATGTTCTTAATACGCTTTCATTCTTTAAGAAAGCTCTAAAGGTACAAATTCCTGAATTAAAGGTTTATTTATTCGATGATGATACTAACGCTTCACATGATAATTTTGATCATGAGATCCCTCGAAGAGGGAACCGCTCCTTTGTAAAGCTAGCCCATGCCATCTGCGATTTTATCCTGAAAGGGGATTTTGATAAGAAGGACTCCTTAACCCTGGAAGAAACAAAGATAAAAATGTTGATTTACACCTATAATAAGAGCCTTTCCATGCGATTTGTTTCTTATGTATATTGTTATTACCCACAGGATTTTGAACAAGCAGCAGAAATAATTACAGCTAAATATGAGCCAGTCCTGGCAGCACTCTATTATGTCAATCAACTTTTTAAACGTAGGGATGAAACCCTTAAGACCACTGTAGAAGCTGATGTTCAGAGATTGGGTGAATCAGGTTCTGCTGGTCAATACAGCGAACATTTTGAGAAATACCTGACCCTCTATTTATATTTCTCTATTTCCAGCTCACTGAACTTCCTACATTACGATAAAATTCAAAAATTTGTAGAGATGGTCAAAAATAGTAACGAAGCGCTCTCTTGCTTTCTTACTATTTATGAAGATATTGATTCTATTGTGAATGCACAATCCCTTCATCTGATTGAAAATTTATATATCTGTGTCCCAAGCCTCCTTCCAGCAGATATTTATAAACAGGAGGGTTTCTTACAATTTAAAGAAGAAGCTCTACAAAAATTTTCACAAGTCATGTCAAAATTAGAGCATGCCCGGATGTCTCAAGACACACTTTTATCCGAATTGAATTTTCATTAAATATCTGGTGATTTCCCGGAAGATAGTACGGGATTTACAAGCAAGCATCGCAAAAAAACCGGAAATCAAAATTATCGATGCAGGGCTGTATTATCTTAACCATGATTGAAATGACTGGGGAGAGACTCTATAATCCCGCCTCATAACATCATTACAGGATATAGAATGCAAGCAGCCGATACCTTAACCGCTGAAGATTATTCCAAGGCAATGAATCTATTGGGGCAAAATTTACTGTCCGCATTAACCCAGTCTATAGAAAAACTGCCACAACCACTCCGTAATCGTAAAGTGGTATCCCAGGCTTTGTCCGCATTCATTGCTAATCTTGTTTATAAACAATTTCCTGGCGATCAAGAGTCACGCCAGCAAATGCTTGATGAACTTACCATGCTTATACAACTACAATTAGACAGCATCACACAACTTTCTGAACCTGCGTAATAATAAATCAACCTAAAATCCCCCGCCGCAAGCGGGGGAATTCCAAACTAATGAACCAATACGCTTTCCACCATCCGTCGTAGCATCGTAGGAAGCAAGGGTTTTACATAAATCTGGTTCGCCCCTAAAGCCAAACATTGCTGGCCTAACGCCTCATCCACATGTGCAGAGATAACAATCACGGGTGTATTGCCATTTAAGGGATTACGACGAATTAAAGGTAGTAACTCTTCGCCTGGTTTATCCGGTAAACCCAAATCGAGCAGGATGCAATGGAAAGGCTGCTTTGACAGGCAGTCGAGGGCTTCTGCCGCTGTCGCTGCCAAAACGGGTTGATACTCGTTGAGTAAGGACAGATAAATGTGCTGACAAACAAAATCATCTTCAACGATTAACAGTTGTGAGTAGGACATCATTTTTCCTTGTTTTTGTTGCTAGGTTGAAGGTCGGCGGACCGTAGCCCGGGTTTCACTTCGTTGCACCCAGGCTACAGACAGCTGTGTAGTGTTGGGCGCTTCGCCCAACAGCGCTAGTCGGCGGGAGGGAGTTTGAGGTAATCCTTCGCAAACGCCTTAAGGAACTGCTCCTCTTTCAGCGCGTAATACGTACAAAGGTTTTTTTTACTGATTGAATGATTCATCCTGATTCCTTTTTTCAAGGTGAGCGATAGCCCGGGTAAGACAGAAAAAGACCCTACCCGTGCGTCGAGATCTCAAAAATCCATACAGGCCCGCCAGCTTTTTATGAACAATAAAAAGCCATCAAGCCGGATGCTTAAGAGATAACACCAGGTGAATAAAGGGTTTTCTTGTGGACGAACCATTGAAAAATGGACGCGAAATCGTCTAGTATGACGTCAACCATAGTTTACCTCGTCTGTAAATTGTGGCCAGCTGGTAGTTGGGACTGCCATCCCTTCTATCAGCGCTTGTACAACTGCATTGAAATGTCGCAAAATGCCTAATAATCTTATGGTATTCCGTGGTGAGTTGCAACTGAAAATTTAGAGTGTTTTCAGGAACTCACTACAGGAAATACTTTTCAATCCTGCTGGATTTCACCTTTTTACTCATCGCGGAGAGTGGATAAGAAGAGCAAATTGGTTTTTATTCCTAATTCGCCTGCGATTCGGTGTAGGTACCTGAAATGGTTTTGGAGTAAACGCACACTGAATCAACAGAAACGCTATCCTCAAGACCATGTTGTTTAAGTTGTTTTGCACAGTAAAGAAAAATATCCTTCGCTATATTTTCGTACGAGATGACATACTCTGTCGCGTAAATCTTGATCCTGTGCTTTTCAACCAGGACTTCTATATCCGCATAAAGCGGATCCAGTTTATGCAACAGGAAAGAGTGATCTAACGCTTTAATTTTCTCTTTCATTAAATTTTTTAATATGTCTGTATCCAGGATAAATCCTGTTTCATCTAACTCATGACCTTTTAAACTAATATCAAAATGCAAGGTATGGCCATGTATTTGAAATTCGGGACACATGTCATTCAGGTCATAATGATCTTTTCCACGCGTCTGCGCACGTCCTTTCTTCCAATTTCTCTCTGCTACATCTATCTTAAATGTTTTAGTAATAATATAGGTCATGATTGCACCCCAAATAGCCAGGTTATTACATGATAGCAACTTACTTATTGACTCCTTTATGGAAATCACTTGCATCGATATGTTTAGAATACAAAGAACCCCAGCAATATTGATTATCCCAGTAGCCTATTACTGTTTCTTTGGTATGATCAAAAAAAACAACTTCATTTAATTTTGTTTTGATTTCTTTACCATTGAGAACAAAGGTTTGCTGAGCCACACCTTCAAAAATACTAATGTTTTTATTAGCAGTAGGCACAGCTCGTTTTATTTGATAATCACTGACTTTATGATTGTCTTCTTTACCTCCAGACATTTTAATGTTGGAAGGCATATTTTCTACTGTGGCCTTATTGTCATAACTAAGATAGAGGGGCTTCATAATGTCTTTGCATTGGTCCTTAGTCATTACTTTCTCATTCGCTGTATGTGTATGGCTAAAAACGATCTGTTTATAAAATGTTTGAGAATAACCAGGCACTACGATTAAGCTAAGGGTCATGGTAGTGAACAATCCTGTTATTTTTTTCATTTATACACTCCTTGTCCAATGAAGAATAAGGACAGGGTACCCGTGTCAAGAACCCATTTGATTCTTAAAAGGTGCTCTGCCCTGTCAAATTCGCTTTACGAGTCTATTGTTAAAATATAGTCTAATTTTTCAAATTAGCGCCCCAGTGCGGGTTTGAAGAAGCCGTGTAGCCTGGTCACCTGGGTTGCAGGCAACCAGGTTGCTTTACGCTGGTTGAGGAAGATCTTTAGTTCGATTACGCGAGTTAATTAATAAGCGATGATCTCGTTGATAGACATCATCCCAAAAATGTAACACACCCTCCTCGTTGACCCAGGCTGTAATATAAGTCACACGAATAGGAATAGGATTTGCCAACTTAAAACTGACCGTACGTCCAGATTCTAATAGTTGTTTAATATCTGGTAATTGAACCTTAATCGAATCCTCATGTTTAGCAATTTTTTCAAAAAGGGTTAACGGGTTTTCCAAACGGACACAACCTGAGCTAAAGAAGCGCTTTTCCTTGTTAAATAATTCTTTTGCAGGCGTATCGTGCAAATAGACCGAGTGAGAATTAGCGAAGTGAAATTTAATTTGTCCCAAGGCATTCTTTGAGCCAGGATCCTGGCGAAACAAATAGGTGCTTGGGTTAATAGCGACATCAGACCAGCGAATTTTATTTAATGGAATTTCATTTTTTAATGAATCCCTATGAAAAACCCGAATGTGCTGTTCTCCCAGATAGCCTGGATTAGTCAGTGCTTTTGGAATCAGATCTTGCCTGACTATGGTGGGCGGTACATTCCAATAAGGATTGATAATAATATGAGTTACTTCAGAATCTATTTCCGGCGTTGCCCGCGTGGGCTTACCCACAATAACACGTGAGGTTATTTTGGTCTTATGCTTACTGACATAACGTAAACGATAGTCTGGAACATTAATCCATATGTATTTAGGGGTAACCTGCTTACTAAATGTTTTCCAGCGCGCTATGTTAATATAAATCTGCTGCAACCGCTTTTGTGGTGAAATATTTAAGGCGTTCAATGTATCCTTCCCTACAATACCATCAGCTAAAATACCATGCCTTTCCTGAAATACCTGGACAGCCTTTTCCAATTCTTTATCAAAATAGGCATCATTCATCGAGGCAGAGGTTGGGAGCTCCCCTGTCTTTTGTAATCGCTTACGGAGGGTGATAACCGCATTATCTCGACAACCAATTCGTAATGCCTTATCCGTTACAATTGCCTGCCAAGGGTTCTTTACTGCGTCAAGATAAAGAGGAATAAATTTTTCTAATTGCTGATAAGGGGTATCCAGGGGGCGATTAATTGGGTCTGCGTAGACCTTGATGCCTGCTAAAACCCATGCAAAGCACAATACGCCAACCCCCTTTAACCATTGCCGCTTATCAAACTCAACCATCGGGCTTATCCTCTATATGTTCTGACATTCATTGAGGCAGCGATTTTGCGAGGGCGCCAGGGGATTGTCAACAACATTGAAAGTGAACAGTCTGTGGTTACCTTATAGACTTAAAATAATCAATGGGTTAAATCCTGCTCTGTTGATATAGGTTGCAAAAATCAACTAAAGTAAACTAAGGTCATATTATCTTGCACCAGGATGTGCAAGTGCTTAAAAGAAATTAAAACAAATGCGAATTAAAACCACATTGATAGTCCTCTGTCTTCTCCTATCCTCACCGAGTTATGCCGCGCTGATATTGGTACCCTCATGTTTAAGCCACCTTATATTCTATCCCCGCACAATAGCTTTGATATTGATTTAGCGAAATTACTTTGCGAGCGCCTGCAAGAACAATGTAGATCTATTCCAATGGGTATGAATGCACTCTACAAAGGATTAGAAGAAGGGGAAGTTGATTTGGCAATGGGGGGTATTCCGGTTTCTTATGCCCTTAAAATAAACTTTATTTTTAGTTTGCCTTATATGCTAAGTAAAGGACAGTTTTTAGTACTGAAAGAGAACCCCATTCATTCCGTCAATGGATTACAAGGACAAACTGTTGGTGTTTTGCGAAACATACTCAATGGAGGCGTGTTTTATAATTATCTCCTGAATGATTACCAGAAACGATTTCAAATTACTCTGTATGAAGACGTTGAAGACGTGTTGGCTGATTTAAATAATCATTCAATCGCTGCAGCCTTTCTTGATCGTTCATCAGTCAATTACTGGGTTCAAGAGGGTAGCGCACAATTTAAGCCCCTAGGAAGAATACACACCATTGGAAATGGTATAGCAATCCTGGCATTACCAAAAAATAAAAAGTTAATTGAGCGTATCAACGTAATATTAGAAGACATAGAAAAAGATAGTACCTATCTTAAATTATATGGGATCTATTTTTCGAACGAGTAAATTGGATGCGTCAACTCTAATAAACTTAAATCCTGTAATTTTCTGGCCAGAATCCCTTCTATTTTTGTCCTTTAACACAAGATGATTCAATTTATCGCGAGCTTATTTCACCTTGAGAGTCAATAATTACCCCCCTGCGACAGAGTGACCATATATAAATCACAATGGATTATTAGTAAACGAAACGATATAATGCGCGATTTATGTACTTTGAGTTAAATATGGCAAATTCAAAAGAGCTTCTCTTACTTGCTCAAGCAAAAAATTATGAAAAACTTCGTGAGCTTATAACAACGCGTCAAAATACAGTGCACCAAATAGCTCTAATCTATGCATTAGATGGAAACCATGACAAAGTGGAAGAGTACCGAACTAAGCATCAAGCTTCAGTCCATGAAATCGTACAAGGCTATGCTCTGGCCTGCAACCATGACAAGGTAGAAGAGTACCGAACCAGGCATCGGGCTTCAGTAAACATGATTGCCAGAGCCTATGCTGGGGCTGGAAACCATGACAAAGTGGAAGAGTACCGAAGCAGGCATCAGGCTTCAGTACACATGATTGCCAGAGCCTATGCTGGGGTTGGAAACCATGACAAAGTGGAAGAGTACCGAACCAGGCATCATGCTTCGATACATGCAATTGTTAAAGGCTATGCCCAAGGGGGCAACCATGACAAGGTAGAAGAGTACCGAACCAGGCATCAGGCTTCAGTCCATGACATCGCCGCAGGCTATGTTCAAGGGGGCAACCATGACAAGGTAGAAGAGTACCGAACTAAGCATCAAGCTTCAGTCCATGAAATCGCACAAGGCTATGCTCTGGCCGGCAACCATGACAAGGTAGAAGAGTACCGAACTAAGCATCAAGCTTCAGTAGACATGATTGCCAAAGCCTATGCTCAAGGCGGAAACCATGACAAAGTGGAAGAGTACCGAACCAGTCATCAGGCTTCAGTCCATGAAATCGCCGTAATCTATGCTCTGGCCGGCTACCATGCCAAGGTAGAAGAGTACCGAACCAGACATCAGGCTTCAGTTCATGTAATTGCCAAAGCCTATGCTCTGGCCGGCAACCATGACAAAGTGGAAGAGTACCGAACTAAGCATCAAGCTTCAGTAGACATGATTGCCAAAGCCTATGCTCAAGGCGGAAACCATGACAAAGTGGAAGAGTACCGAACCAGTCATCAGGCTTCAGTCCATGAAATCGCCGTAATCTATGCTCTGGCCGGCTACCATGCCAAGGTAGAAGAGTACCGAACCAGACATCAGGCTTCAGTTCATGTAATTGCCAAAGCCTATGCTCTGGCCGGCAACCATGACAAAGTGGAAGAGTACCGAACCAGGCATCAGGCTTCGATATATGCAATTGTTAAAGGCTATGCTCAAGGGGGCAACCATGACAAGGTAGAAGAGTACCGAACCAGACATCAGGCTTCAGTCGATGAAATCGCAAACGGCTATGCTCTGGCCGACAACCATGCCAAGGTAGAAGAGTACCGAGCTAAGCATCAGGCTTCAGTCCATAAAATCGCAAGAGGCTATGCTCTGGCCGGCAACCATGACAAAGTAGAAGAGTACCGAACCAGGCATCAAGCTTCAGTCCATGAAATCGCAAGAGGCTATGCTGTAGCCGGCTACCATGACAAAGTAGAAGAGTACCGAACCAGGTATCAAGCTTCAGTCCATACAATTGCCAAAGGCTATGCTCTGGCCGGCTACCATGACAAGGTGGAAGAATACCGAAGCAGACATCAGGCTTCAGTCCATGAAATCGTCCAAGGCTATGCTCAAGGGTGGGGGGGCAACCATGCCAAAGTAGAAGAGTACCGAAGCATGCATCAGGCTTCAGTCCATACAATTGCCAAAGGCTATGCTCTGGCCGGCAACCATGACAAAGTGGAAGAGTACCGAACCAAACATTACGCTTTACTGTACACGATCATCCAAGCCTATGCCAAGGCTGGATACCATGACAAAGTGGAAGAGTACCGAACCAAAGATCGCTCTTCAGAGCTCCCGATCGTCGAAGCCTATGCCAAGGCTGGATACCATGACAAAGTGGAAGAGTACCGAACCAGGGATCAGACTTTAGTCTATGGAATCGCAAGAGGCTATGCTCTGGCCGGCAACCATGCCAAAGTAGAAGAGTACCGAACTAAGCATCAGGCTTCAGTCCATAAAATTGCCCAAGGCTATGCTCTGGCCGGCTACTATGACAAGGTAGAAGAGTACCGAACTAAGCATCAAGCTTCAGTCGATGAAATCGCAAGAAGCTATGCTCAGGCCGGCTACCATGACAAGGTGGAAGAATATCGAATTGTGCATGATGCTTCAGTACATGCAATTTTTCAAGGCTATTCTCTGGGCCACTACTATGCCAAGAAAGAAGAGTACCGAACCATGCATCAGGCTTCAGTCCATACAATTGCCAAAGGCTATGCTCTGGCCGGCAACCATGACAAAGTGGAAGAGTACCGAACTAAGCATCAGGCTTCAGTCCATGAAATCGTCCAAGGCTATGCTCAAGGCGGCAACCATGCCAAAGTAGAAGAGTACCGAAGCATGCATCAGGCTTCAGTCCATACAATTGCCAAAGGCTATGCTCTGGCCGGCAACCATGACAAAGTGGAAGAGTACCGAACTAAGCATCAGGCTTCAGTCCATGAAATCGTCCAAGGCTATGCTCAAGGCGACAACCATGCCAAAGTAGAAGAATACCGAATCAGGCATCAGGCTTCAGTAAACATGATTGCCAAAGCCTATGCTGAGGCTGGAAACCATGACAAAGTGGAAGAGTACCGAACCAGGCATCAGGCTTCAGTCGATGCAATCGCAAGAGGCTATGCTCTGGCCGGCAACCATGCCAAAGTAGAAGAATACCGAATCAGGCATCAGGCTTCAGTCCATGAAATCGCCGCAGGCTATGCTCAAGGCGGCAACCATGCCAAAGTAGAAGAATACCGAATCAGGCATCAGGCTTCAGTCCGTGGAATCATCCTAGGCTATGCTCGGGCTGGCAACCATGCCAAAGAGAAAGAATACAACGAACTTTCAGATGTCCTCGCCCCCCCGAGTATCCCGAGTATCCCGAGTATCCCGAGTATCCAGGGTGGCATCCATACCAAATATACGACAGGCAGTCCCCATCCGCGCCTGCCTAAATCACAGAAAGCCGTTAATGATACTAGCTCTATGCATCACAAACTGCCATTGACGCCGGTCTGCAACATGAGCCTAGCCTCCGGCTCATTTTACACTCACTCTATTACTACTCCTGCTTTCGGTGCAAAGCTTATCACCCAAAAGAAAGACATGGAATTTGCTTCACCTGCCCTATTTATTTGTGCTGGCCGCACAGTAAATGCGCTTGTTCCCCTTACTCAAAAGATTCGTTGCACGTTAATTTGTACTGAAGAAGAGAGCATCCAGTTATTACCTTACCTCTCCAGCCAGCTTGATTTATTAGTAATAAGTAAAATTGAGAGTAAATACTATGGCGTGTATAGCGAAGCAGGAAGTATCACAGCAAGAAGGCTTGCGGCCTTTTTGTTTGCTTATTACGCCCACTGCCCTCAGTTTGCCCTTCTGGACGATAATATTGCCAGCCTATCTTTCTCGCCGGAAATAATTCCTTCTGACTCATGGGATTCAGTAATGGATTTTTTAGGGCTTCAAACGGCAGAGCAAGCAAGTCTGAGTGTGGGAACCTTAGGCGGCCATAAAAAGAGACCAGGGGAACTTGGCTCTAAATTCTTTATGGTCAATATGCAACTCATCCGGCAAATGCTTCAAGCGGAAGAGGATTTATTCTGCCTCTTTCCTGAAGCAGCACAAGCAAAAAAATGGGGTGAAGATTATTATTTCCAGATTGTTCTACATTATTTATTTGCAGAACAAAATATTGCTGGCTATGGCATTCTGCCTTTAGAAAAAATCGGTTTATTTCGTTCCAAACAGCAGAAAAATTTATTTGCTGCCACAGGAAAAAAAGCGGAGCTATTTGAACTTCCCTGCCCAATTCAGGCTGTTCCCTCCCCCTTTCACGGAATTATTAAAGCCGCTATTAAAGAGCTAAATCAGATTATCGAAAAAAACTACAGGCATCATGAGGATTATGAAGGCTCCATGCAACAGGTTGATTTATTAAGCCTCCATGCCAAAGCGAATGGGCAACGTCTTGATTTAGTAGCATCAAGACCTTCGTTGGTTCAAAGTGCCGCTGAGTTTAAAACCTGTTTTGCTCAATTCATTCATGGGTATGATTTTGCAAGTACCCCTCTGCGCGGATACCAGGTTGAAGCCATTCAAGCGGCGGCAAGCTATTCAGGCCCTTCACGGCTTGTCATGGCGACGGGAAGTGGTAAAAGCCTTATTCAATCTACACTGGCATTGATGGCTTATCATACCGCAGCCGCAAATCAATCCGTCTTTATTGTCACCCCCCATATCGAACTCGTCATCCAGTTCTATCAGGATTTACTTCGCTATAATAACGCTTTGCAGCGAGAGAATAATCCTCTTTCAATTCCACAACAGCAGATCATCACCGTTTCCAGTCATACGCAAAGTATCAGTGCAATAGCGCTGCTTAAAAACCAACGCATTCACCAACAAAGCACTATCATTATTTGCTGTGAAGATAGTTTTAAAAAGCTTCTGGAAAGCCAGTCCATGATTCATCGGGCAGCTTTAATTCTTTTAGATGAATATCATGAATACACAGCAACAGTGAAAAACTTAATTGCAGAGCTTCCCTCTGATGCCCCCATGGTCATTGCCAGTAGTGCAACCCCTCCTAACCAGGACCTCATCAAAAATACGTTGTATTCATTTAGTCTTCAACAAGCACTTAATAGTCCTTTTCATGCGCCCTTAATTGTAGATACCATTAATATTCCTTACTCACTGGCCAATCTAAACCTTATCCTTAAATGGCTGCCGAAAATCCTGAGAAATCAGTATCACCCAGGATTTCAGGAAGGAGTTACTTTGGCTGAAACCAAAGGCCTTATTTATTTAAAATCCATCGAATTGTGTAACAAGGCACAAAAAATCCTGCGCGAAGCAGGGTTAAATGCTTATGCCATTCATAGTGATAATGCGCTTTCTCTTGAAGAGGTAAAACAATTTGTCCAAAGCAATCAACCAGGTATTCTACTCGCCGTAAGAAAACTTCGCTTTGGATTTGATTGCCCTGACTTGGCATGGGAGTTTATTTTACGTCCGCCCTCTCAACAGACAGCACGACAAGACATTGAGCAAATGCTAGGACGAGTGATTCGTCACTATCAAGACAAGCTTGGCTATGTGGTCACCTTTGAGGATATTTACAAGCAACACATCCATCCCCTTATCCAAAACCAGGAGAAATTACCTGCTCTTTCTACAGATTATCTAGCCAATGCGGATGCAAAAGAATACCATCTTCAGGATGATAGCTGTGTGGTGGTGGATTACGACCTCGCTGAAGCCCAAAAATATTCCGCCAGATTTTTCCAAACTCGCCCACCACGAACACGAAATGATAACCAATGCACTGGCGTGGCGTTAGACGTCGTGGATGAAAATCAACCAGAAATTCAAACTGTAAAAATAGGTTCTTTTACTCTTCCTATAGTAGAACTAACGCCCAAAAGCCCTGCTTTCTTCAGTACTCAAGCACAGTCCAATGATTCCATGATGAGATTACTTGCTGAGTTATACCAATCCGGTCACGCTGAAATCGAAGGAACAAGCTTAATTTTTTCAATTGATGAAACTATCAGAGAAGCAATGTACCAAGCCCTCCATGAGACTAAAATACTAGACGCGTTTGATTTTGAAATCATCCCCCAAAAAGAAACGCTTATACTAAACCTGAAACATTTTAGTCCTGATGCTGAATCCCATTTTTCTCTTTTCGGTGCGGCGCTTATTCATGACTACGTTAGGCATGACAATGAACCAAGAGCTTCGCAACCAAAGCGTCCTGCAAGTCCTCTTGACAGTAAAAAGAAAGCTAAAATGGAAGAAGATGAATCGATATCAGTGGCTTTTCGTACCCATTTAAACTTACGGGTTCCAGATAAAGAGAACGAAATGACTGAGGCTTTCACTAGGCCAGATGACCGTCCTTCTTTAACCCGTTGTTCTTAAAAAAGACGACGCTTAAAACTGCCTGTCGCCAGAGCGTGTTGACAATGATCCTGGTCAGGGTAGAAAAAATAATCGGAAAGAGAAAGAGGCCATGGCAATATTAATGTCTGACGATCAATATCTGGAGGCCTCTATGCATCTCGAAGTACTACAGGGTAATATTCAAGCTCTTATTCCTTGCTGCATCCCCATTGCTATTGGTAATTGATTGGCAACCGCCGTACCGATATTTTTTGCCATCCGCTCAAATACACTTTGCTTATAGCTATAGTCAATTACCTGGTCAATCTTGACGATATTACGGGCAATCTGGCCGCTGCTGGCAAAACCATCTATTAATCCACGATCTTTTGCCTGTTGACCTGTCCAAAAAAGCCCTGAGAAAGTCAGCTCATCAATTTTAAGACGATTGCCCCGCCCTTCTTTCACTTTTGCGATGAATTGCTGATGGACATCATCCAACATCGTTTGCAGAAGTTGTTTATCGCCAGGGGCAACTGGCGAAAACGGATCTAAAAAGCCTTTATTAATCCCTGCTGTTTGCAAGCGCCGGCTAACACCAATTTTTTGCATGGCATCAGTAAAACCAAACCCGTTATACAGAACACCAATCGAACCAACCATACTTGCAGGGTTAGCATAGATTTCCTCAGCTGCCGCAGCAAGATAATAAGCAGCCGAGGCACACATATCAACACACACGGCGTACGTTTTAATATCAGGGTATTTTTGACGGTAGTATTGCAGCGTATTGTACATATAATCAGCTTGCACCGCACTGCCGCCTGGGCTGTTAATCCGTATGATCAGAGCCTTCAAACCAGTATTTTTATAGGCATCGTCCAAACCCTTCGCAAAATTCTCAGCATTACCACTGTCTGTGTCGAATATCGTGCCATTCACATCAATCAAACCGACATGGGGTTTGGCACGTAAAACTTTATCCTCATCTTTATAAGTGGCGATAAGATAAATGACAAAGGCAAGTAACAATAAGTAAATGACTCTCTTCACCCAACGCCAACGGCGTTTACTCTTTTGTTCCCTCATAAATTCAATAACAATCTGGTTTAACAAGGTTTGGGAATCTGGATTCTCAGTCATCGGATTATTATTCATAGTTAATACTTGATATTGTCAAAAGAGCCCTCATTTTACGGGGTACTGCATCATTTAAACAATCATTTCCTGAAAAAGAGAGGCCTTTTTATGAGAATGGACAAGCTTACCTCAAAATTCCAAATGGCTTTAGCCGATGCTCAATCACTGGCGTTGGGGAGAGATAATGGTTTTATCGAACCGGAACATCTCATAAAAGCGCTGCTTGATCAGCAAGGGGGTAGTTGCCGGCCGTTGCTGACCAAGGCTGGTGTTAATTTATCACAACTGCGAACCTTAATAGACCAAGCACTCGATAAACTGCCTAAAGTCTCAGGTACTGGGGGCGATATCCATATTTCCAACGCTCTCGGACGCTTACTTAATCTCACCGATAAATTATCTCAACAAAGAAAAGATAGTTATATTTCCAGCGAAATATTTATCTTAGCAGCCATTAGCGAGGAAGGTACTCTTGCAAAACTATTAAAGCAGGCTGGTGCTGACAAACAAGCGATTGAAAAAGCGATCAATGACATTCGCGGTAATGAAACAGTGAATGATCCCAACGCCGAAGAACAAAGGCAAGCACTGGAAAAATATACGCTTGATTTAACGGAGCGTGCAGAACAGGGTAAGTTGGATCCAGTGATTGGCCGCGATGATGAAATCCGCCGTACTATCCAGGTGCTGCAACGGCGTACAAAAAATAATCCCGTCCTCATTGGGGAGCCGGGGGTGGGGAAAACAGCCATTGTGGAAGGCTTGGCGCAACGAATTGTTAATGGTGAAGTACCCGAGGGCTTAAAAGACAAACGTTTACTGTCTTTAGACATGGGCGCACTCATTGCTGGCGCTAAATTTCGTGGTGAATTTGAAGAGCGATTAAAAGCCGTCTTGAATGATTTAGCGAAACAAGAAGGGCAAATCATTTTATTTATCGATGAGCTTCATACCATGGTTGGTGCTGGGAAAGCAGAAGGCGCAATGGATGCAGGGAATATGTTAAAACCAGCTCTCGCCCGCGGTGAATTGCATTGTATTGGTGCCACAACACTGGATGAATACCGTCAATACATTGAGAAAGATGCAGCCCTTGAACGCCGTTTCCAGAAAGTGCTGGTTAACGAACCAAGTGTTGAAGATACCATAGCTATTTTACGCGGCTTAAAAGAACGTTATGAAGTCCATCACGGCGTTGAAATCACCGATCCTGCTATCGTTGCAGCCGCCACACTCTCTCATCGCTATATCAGTGACAGGCAATTACCTGATAAAGCCATTGATTTAATCGATGAAGCAGGTAGTCAGATCCGCATGGAAATTGATTCCAAACCGGAAAGCCTGGATAAACTTGACAGACGCCTCATCCAGTTGAAAATTGAGCGGGAGGCACTCAAAAAAGAACATGATGAAGCCTCTAAAAAACGCTTAGACGATTTACAAAAAACAATTCAGGAACTGGAAAAAAATTACGCTGACCTGGCCGAAATCTGGAAAACAGAAAAAGCCACCTTGCAAGGCGCAACCCAAATCAAGGAAGCCCTGGAACAAGCCAAAATTGAACTGGAAACAGCGAGAAGAGCTGGCGATCTGGCGCGCATGTCAGAATTACAATACGGCCGCATTCCCGAACTTGAAAAACAACTGAATCAGGTTTCTACCTCTGAACCCAGTGAAACAAGACTGGTACGTAACAAAGTTACCGAGGAAGAAATTGCTGACGTTGTTTCCAAATGGACTGGCATTCCCGTTTCTAAAATGCTGGAAGGTGAAAAGGAAAAATTGTTGCACATGGAGGAGGCCTTACATAAACGGCTCATTGGCCAAAATGAAGCCGTTGATGCAGTAGCCAATGCCATTCGTCGGTCACGAGCCGGCCTGTCTGATCCGAACCGCCCTATCGGTTCCTTTTTATTTCTTGGTCCAACAGGTGTTGGTAAAACAGAGCTTTGTAAAGCCTTGGCCGCTTTTCTCTTCGATACAGTAGACGCCATGGTGCGCATTGATATGTCTGAATTCATGGAAAAACATTCCGTTGCCCGCTTGATTGGCGCCCCACCTGGCTATGTAGGTTATGAAGAAGGGGGTTATTTAACTGAGGCTGTACGCCGCCGTCCTTATTCAGTGATCTTGCTGGATGAAATTGAAAAAGCGCACAGCGATGTCTTTAATATTCTTTTACAAGTTCTTGATGACGGGCGTTTAACGGATGGCCAAGGTAGGACGGTTGATTTTCGTAATACCGTGATTGTTATGACCTCCAACATCGGCTCCTCCCTGATTCAAGATATGGGCGCCAAACTCAATTATGAGCAGATTAAAACCGCTGTCATGGATTTAGTCAGTCAGCATTTCCGCCCCGAGTTCATCAATCGAATTGATGATTCCGTCGTATTCCATGCGTTAACGAAAGAGCAAATTGCCAATATCGCAACTATCCAAATTGGTTATTTGCAACAACGATTACAGCAGCAAAATATTATCCTGCAGGTGAGTCCCGATGCATTGGCCCACTTGGCTGAGGCGGGTTTTGATCCAGTCTATGGGGCAAGGCCATTGAAGCGGACTATTCAACAAAAATTGGAAAATCCATTGGCTCAGGCTTTATTAACAGGCCAATTTAAACCAGGTGATAAAATAAATGTTATCTGGAACGATGAACAATTGCAGTTTACCTCAGTTTGATAAAAGCAAGGCATCTCCTGCAGATGCCTTGCTGATTCATTAGACTTCTTTTCGCAACGCTACTGCATTGGAACATCGCTGGGTCGATACGATGTTCCAATACTCTGTACTAGCCTGTCCACAGCAGTTCTGCGCACCGTATCTCCTTGCTCTGTCAGTGCAGCGAGTTGCGAAAGAAGTCTGTTTACACAACCAATGTGAATTCCAGCCTGCTTTCTTTTTTCAACTCTTTCATTTGATTCAGCAAATCAGTTTCCATAGCATCAGCGCCCTCCCAAGCATCACATTTAATGGTGGACTCACCCGGTAATTTGATAAAAAATTTCAGCCCTTTAAAAGCAAGCTCAATGGTCTTCGTATCCAGTGTGTTATCCAAGTCCTCAATAACCTCACGGATTGCACTATCAAGATGAGGGTAAGGTACAGTTTGACAAGCTTTGAGGGGTAAGATATAAGCCCCTAAAAGAATGTGTTGATTGTAGATAGTCAATCTCTCTATCATTGTTTCCTCAAAATTAACACTGCTTTCTTCATCAATAACTAAATCATCCGGCAAAAGTTCCTTGATATACTGCGTGATACCACTTCCTAACTCCAGAGACAGTAAACACTTAATAATTTCTTCCCGTTTGATGGAATCTTTCGTGGCCAATTTTGTTTTTAAGAGCTTATCTAACGTGTTTAAACCATCCCTAACCTCTTTATCATATTTTTTTAATGATTTAGCTACCGATTGGATAAAACTAACATAATGTAGTTGCGCCTGTATCGGCGCTGCAACCAACTTAGCTTTAGCAATGATAAGATCAAGATTGGAAAAAAAATCAGCATCCCCTTTTATGTAGGTATATCGGTCACTCACACCCTCTTGCATTAAATACTGCTTATAAGCCCCGCAACAAACAGCAACTGTATGCGCATCAAAAACATTTCCTTTCTTGATAAGGGCTTCCCTCAAGGTAGTGTGTAAGGCGCAGGAATTGACAATAGTAATATTAAAATAATCCTCAATACGGGCTGCTTTGAAAAACTCATAAAGATTGATCTGTTCATGTTCCAAGCGCAATAAGCGATACATGAAGGCTCCCATCAAGATAGAAACAGCCTTCTTTACCTCAGCCTCCGTGCGAGGCTTAAGATCATTTTTTAATTGGCTAATACAAGCAATTTGTGAAAGACGTAATTCCTTAGGGATAGGAGTAAAAACCCAGGATGTTTTCTTTTTGACATTTTTACAATACTCGTCCTTTAACGTTTCAGCCTACGTTTCGCACCAAGATAAACGATTTTTATAATTATTCTGTTCAATAGCCAGGCAGGAGAAGCCTGTGCCACGCGCAGATTCTGCGGCAAGTCCATAGATTTCAAGAGCATACTGACCAAAATAAGAAATGATTTGTTGATGTACTGGTTTTAGATTAGTTACCACACGATGTTTTTGATCGTTTGTCAGGATGGTTACAACAGCTATCACGTTCATCAGCTCAGCAATCCATTTCATTGTGGGATTTTGTACTGGCTTACCCAGCTGATTGGGAAGTGCTTCATCATGCTCCTTTAAGCATTGCCTGATGTGAGCTTGAGCAAAATTGTACACCATGAGACAAAGCGTCATTACCATCATCAAGGCTGTAATTCGCTCAGGTGTTTTAAGGAAGAAAGAGTCCAGTTCGAAGGCATTGTTTTTCATGAATTTAAAGCTTGATTCGACACAGGATTGCTCTTTATATTGTTGAAGCATGGCATGATTATTCAATAGCGAGCTATCACATTGATTACTGGCCAAAATAAAGCGTCCCAGTGTTTCTTTTTTAGCACCCACCCTCTCCAGACAGGTAGAAAGACAGGCTTGTATTTGATATCCAATCACCATTTTTTGAGCTCCAGGTTTTGGGCGACCTTTCCCTGTATGGCGTTCAACAGGTAGAATCTCATAATGAATTTGGTGGTATTTGAGTGATTTGATGAGCGGTTTTAATGCCTGCTTTGCATCGTCAGGACATTGAAAGACCTGGTGACCAAGATGCCATAAGGATTTAATGAGCTCTTGAGATTTTTTATCCAAATGCCTCTGAAAAGTCTTTAGCTCTCGCAACCTCGCCTGTTGCGACTCAATCAAAACCCAGCGTTGTGGAATACCATAAAGAACCGTTTCATGAACACTTCCACGATAGTTTGCATCAAACGGCTCCCAGGTCAGAGCATCACAAGGCTTGTTCAACAATACTTTGGCTTCATTAAGCTGTGCAGGTACTCGGGTTATCCAAAACACGTTATTGAGGCTTGCCAACTGCTCTGGAACATAAAAGGCGGCATCAACCACAAAACAAAGGCCATCAGGCATCCCATGAATACTTTGTGTAAACGCTTGCACCCTCCTAACCGTCTCTTGGAAACTTGTTTTATCACTACTATTCCCATCTAAGGCCTCCATCCATAAGGGGATATTCGCAGCTCCTCCTTGTACTAGTGACAGCATCACTTGCTTTAGATCAGAGCGATTCGCTTTGGAATATCCGTAGTCTGGTTGCGCAATCCCGGGCGCGGCCTCTTCTGTGTCATAGCGGCCGTAAAGAACAAAGCTTGTACTGTCTAAATGCAGTCTCTGGCTTAGTAAATTTTTTTCTCGGGCAATCTCAAAAGCCAATTCCGAATAAAGCCTGGTCACACCGTATTCTGCGATTTTATCCAGGCAGCGACCAAGACTGTCATCATTCAGGTGTGCCGCGTCTAGTTCTGAACCAAGCAGTTGAGCCACAGGCTTATCTTGGAAAAAATGCGGCGTCATATACAACCGGCTATTCATAAAACCCAACCCATTGATAACCATCGCCGCTACTCGACGACCATAGCTTACCACGCCTCCTTTTTTTTCATTTAACTCAAGGCGTGCATCAATTCTCTCTATTATCCCTAATTCTCTAATCGTTGCTGCAACAAGTCCTAAATGCCCCAATTGCTCTGAACTTACTGTATCTCGATTCAGCATCCTTCTCTCCAATAGGTCTTTGGGAGACAAGGGTACCTGATTCTTCTCTTGTGGGCTGTGATCTTTTTCTTATATCGGCTTGATCTTTTTCTCAATTTAACTAATGCGATAATTCCTTGGGGATAATTCTAATTTTAGCTTTTTCATGCTGCGGAATGTCCGTTTCAGCGATACTGCACAGATTAGAATAACTAACAACAACATAGCGCGATGCAAACTTATTAAAATACCCTTCTAATTGATCAGTTTCTTCACATAGTTTTTCAAAAGATGGCGGCTCATACCCCATATATTCTCCTTGGCATTTCTTTGTCCAGCCACAGCCACTGTCCATTTATTTAGCGCAGCTGCTGCTCCCAATTCCTTGCGTTGGGAGCTTCTATTTTTATAACAATCTGCCAAAGAATTTGCAATCAACGAATGCCTTATTTGCTATTTGTTAAAGCGCAAATCAATCTGTGAAACCAGATCTTGATGAATATTACCAAAGCCACGATTAGACATAATCAATACAGCATCACCAGGCTGTACCGTATCAACCACCGCATTAACAATTGCATCGGTACTAGGTAACACCTGATGCGGACAAATCCAATCTTTCACCACATTAGCCAGACTAAATTGCTCGGGGTTCAACACAAAGGCACCATCTACAGGCGCTAAAGCCTCTGACATAGCACCAACATGCACGCCTGTCCGCATGGTATAAGAGGCAAATTCAAGAACAGCGAAAATACGCTGATGCCTTCCACTTTGTTTAAGTGCCTTAATGGTCTTGTTTATTGCGGTAGGGTGGTGTGCAAAATCATCATAAACAGTGATCCCATGACGATTGGATTTTACTTCCAAACGTCGCTTAACGGGATTAAATTCTGCTAATGCTTTGGCTGCTGTTTCGGCATCGACTCCGGCAAAAGAACTCGCCGCAATTGCTGCCAAGCCGTTTTCAACATTAAATTGACCAATCAAAGGCCAGTTTACTTCCGTCACGACCTTCCCCTGATGCCATACACGGAAAGTCTGACCGCTATCATCAAGCAACTCAGCCCGCCAAGTCGCATCCCCACTAAACGCCAAATCATTAACAGTGGAAAAAACGCCACGTGCAAGAACTTCGTTTAAGGCAGCATCATCACGAGGCTTAATAACCACCCCTTTGGCAGGAATAGTCTTTAAATAATAATGAAATTGCTGCTGAATAGCAGCGAGGTTTTCGTAGATATCAGCATGATCAAATTCCAAATTATTTAAAATCGCTACTTCAGGCCGATAATGCATGAGTTTAGGTCGTTTATCAAAAAATGCGCTATCGTACTCATCCGCTTCAATAACAAACCATTCCCCTTCTCCCAAATTGGCACTGGTATTAAAATTAGGTGCTACCCCACCGATTAGGAAACCAGGTTGTAAACCTGCCTGATGCAAAATAAAAGCAAGCATAGAGGTTGTCGTTGTTTTGCCATGCGTACCAGAAACAGCCATTACGCGATAGCGAGGCAAAATGTTTTCAGCTAACCACTGCGGACCTGAAGTATAATTCTTACCGGCATTCAGCACTGCTTCCAGAACAGGCATTCCTCTTTTGATAGCATTGCCGACAATCACGCAATCGGCCTTCAATGCTTGTGTACTGTCCTCATAACCTTCCGTCCATTCAATACCTTTTGCCTGCAATAAATCACTGACTGGCGGATAGCAATTCGCATCACATCCTGTCACTTTAAAACCAGCATCCCTCGCTAATAAAGCAAGAGCACTCATAAAAGTTCCGCTAACACCCAAGATATGTAAATGCATAAATAGTCCTATCACCAAAATGAAACAGTTAAAATATTACAAGCCAATAAACCAACACTTGCTAAAATTGAAGCTAGATTATCCACTTCCAGAGCATGTTTATAGATATGAGCAGTGATTAAAAATTGCCAAACAGTCAATACCAAAGTAAGAATCAAATACAAAATTCCAAAGAATAAAACGAATGTTGGATTGATAGTTGAATTAAAAATTGGTGCCACCAATAATAAAGGCATAGCAAATATATGAACAATTAAATGGCTTACCAAAAGCGCAGTTAACGTTTGGGCAAAGCGATTGGTTTTTCGATAAACTTTTAATAATACAAAAGTATAAATAAAATAGGAACAAAGCAAACTAAGGCCAGCAAAAATTGATGTTATTAATTTAAATTCCTTTTGTACATCGGTGATGTACCATTGCAGAATAATCAAAGCAAGGAATAAAAAAGCAACCAACCCCAGTAAAAAATGAGAATAAGGGGTGTTTGCCGGTGTTTCCTTAAAAATGCAAACTCTCCAATAACGCTTAAAAAGCATGTCCCACATACCTGTGTCCTATCAATAAATTTAAATACCTTTCTGGGGGCTGTTGACATTTCTATTACCTTCGCGACTTATTTACCTTATGTAAACAATGCTGCGATGCTCATAAATCCATGTTTTTCAACTCAAGCCAGCGAAATGTCAACAGACCCAACTCTCTCTTAAAGTGAAAGAAAATCATCAAGTCTGGCGTTTCTTGATAATACTCACTTGTTGTACGACCGGTTGTCGCCAGGGACCGGAAATCTTGTAAGTATAGCCACTGATTCTCTGCATTCCCTGATTAATAATTTTAGAGGCTACCCAAGTGGCAATTCCTGCTATTGGGCCACCTGCAATTGTTGCCACAACCGGTAAACTTGCTGTGATGTGAGGAGAGACTTTCAAATTAACATCATACAGTTGTTTTACTACATCCAGGTTTCCTTTCATACTGGCATAAGCTACAGGACCATCGATATAACTATCTTGTGTAGTCAGGACCCCTTTTGCCAGAGTAAAGCTTCCACTAAATTCATCAAAACTGTAACCGGCTTGTGAAAGATCACTGAAATCCAATTTCAAGCGTCTGGGTATAGTTTGCAAACTAAGAATACTTAACAACTTTCCTAAGCCAAGTTTTTCCTCCGTTTCTGGGCTTAAATTGGTAATACGACCATTTTTAAAACTGATCCCCATTTGCCCAACAACATTGACTAAGGAAAAATCATGAAAAGCACCTGGCCAACTCCCCTGAAATCTTACATCTCCTCGATGCGCTTCAACCACTGGGCTAATTTCCCAACTAACCAAACTTTTTGCTAAATCATTAATGTGTAAATCGGCACGAAGTCTCGTTGTATTTATTTTGCCTTCTTGCTGCCACTGCCCTTTTGCGCTTAGTAGATAGTATGGTGATTCCATTTTAAAGGATTCAAGTTGCCATAAATTATTTGCTCTGCTTGTTTTTAGGGTTACGTCACCTAGATTTAGACTATCAAATTGAAAAGAATGAATACTCAGATCAAGATTTGGCATCTCGGCAGGTTTAAGAGTCCAGGGAGTCGCCTCCCCTAATTTATCCGCGTCAGCCTGTTTGGTAAGACTTAATTTATCAAAAACCCCCGTTAAGCTATTGGTTGATGGCTGATATTTCAAGTTCGCAGCCAATCTTTCCTGTTCGAGGTGGATAGACCAGGAATTATTTGTTGATTTTACTGCTTTGACTGCTAAATCCTTATAATTTTCGCGCCATATCTTCGCTTCGCGCAATTTGAATTCAACATAATTAAGGACATCCATCAAGCCTTTTTTAGTTCTTAAATCCGACAATTTTTCCCAAGTAGCAAGCCATTCTTGTAAATTAAAAGTAGTCAGGGCGCCAACCAGGCGTAATCCTTTTTGTTTTTGCTCCATCGGAGGTTGGTTAGTATCACCTACCAGAATTTCTCCTTTTTGTAAGAGATATTCGTCTTTAGAACCAGAAAACCATAAATCACTACGTAGCCGATTATCATAATTAAAACGTACCCGGATTGCTTTTTGAGGATTAAAATCAATATCGATTGTTAAGGGCGTTTTTACACCAGCCAACTTCCCTAAAGGTGAGGGTAAATCAATACTTAGCCCCTGCAGAGAAGTGTGAATACGCAAATGATCCAAATCACTGGGATCATCGGTTAACGTTAATAAACTTTCTAACCATAAGGAGCCATGCATTAGAGAAAAAATAGGTAAATTAAATTTACTACGTACCACATCCATTGTTGTTTTACCTTTAATCCGAACTTCTGTGTAAGGCTCAGGATGGCGAATTGATCGAATAAGAATGGCGACAGGATACCCCATAATAATCGCTTTTAAGTCACTGTCTAAAATTCCCTGCTGATCAAATTGCAAAGTACCATTTAACTTATTTAATTGCACATCATCCAAAGTATGATGTACATCGACGGTGTTATTTATAAAGGCTAGATCGCCTAGCGCTAAAACATCATCGTTTTCAGGATAAAGTGGCGCCTCCAATTGGAGATCAAGTTCCAGTAGGCCTTTCATTTTAAGCATGTTTAAAACAGATAATTTTTTATTTAAAGGAGACGATAAAATATAGGACTGAGCTTTACCGGAGTCTGTTGTCATTTTGCTATGGATAAGTAAAGTTTCTTTGTCCAATCCAATATCATTGACACGCAAATTTCCTTTCTCTGCAACAATGCCTTTGAGATCAGCATGAACAATATCTGCTTCTAAAGCTCTTTTGTTGACCCGTAAATAACCTTCAATGTCTTTCGTTAACGGCCAGTTAGGAGCGAAAACCAAATCCACACCGGTTAAATAGCTTTTGATCGCAAACTCACCGGGTTGTTTATCAAAAGGAAAATCCGCAACCAATCCATTAACGGTCAACTCACCACTGGCGGTTGCAATACGTTTAACATCCTGTTTCAGCCAAATAGCCAGTTTCGGTTTCAAATGTTTGACTGGCAAATAAGGCAGCCATTTATGCGCATCATTGGCTGAAAATTCCGCTGTCAAACGTAAATTACCTGCTGAGTTGGTTGATACTTCGTCAACTACTCCCTGAGCACTGAGCAATAGATTGGGATGCTTTAAGACAAGTCGCTCCATACTTAAGCGCATACCATGACTTAATTCTTTCCAATCAAAAGCAGCATTAAGCGTTTCAAAGGTGATTGGTGGCTGATTTTTATCGTCAATGACTGTTTTCTCACCATCGAGTTCTAAACGCCCTTCGGTCGGCTGCCAATGAATGACTCCTGAAAGATTATCTACGCCCGGACGGGTTTCCTGAGCCAGCCACCCCAATTTTGAGAAACGTGTCAAGATATAAGCAATACCACCGTCTTTAATATGCACTTGTGTATCATGAAACTGTCCATGCGGTTTCATAGCCAAAACTGTACTTATATTATTTGGCCAAGGGATCGATGTAGAAAACAACGATTGCAACAGAATATTTTTTATAAAAATAAAATAATCATGGTTGGATCTCTCATAACGAACCAACAAAGAATTTTCAGGCCACAGCGTATCTCCCAAACGTAATTTTATGTGGTCTCCTGCCAATTGCCAGCCTTCTTTCGTAGGATTCCAGGCTAAATTTGCTTTTAATGATTGCACCAATTGATTTTTTTGGGTTTGAGTATCATCCCAGGCTAGATGATCCAGATCCAATCTTGCCTGAACATTTTCTAATTGCCCTGCGCCAACATCAGCCCATACCTGTATATCCCCCTTTCCACCTAACAGATGAATACGCGATTGAGGGAAAAAGCTTTGCCATTGTGCTAGCAGAAGATCATCAACGGAGAAAAATGCATGGCCAACAGTCTTATTCAAGGCGCGGGGGTCGAGGTACATTTCAGCGAGCAATTGAAAATCAGTCCGCGTCGTTTGCGCAAGGTGTGCCTTACCTTTGATACGATAACGCCCAGACCGATTAGCAATGGTAAGATTAAATTCGCGTACAGGAATTAGTGTGCCATTCTCCAGATAAATCTGGGCAGAGAGATTTTTAATGATAATTTTTTGCTGACTCAGGATCCAGGCAAGAATAGGCTTATAAGTATCTGTATCCCAAGTCATTGTTGACTTATTAGAACCGGTTAAACCATCAACCTGCCATTGCCCATTTTTTTGACGCAGGGTTAAGTGTAGCTCATCAAGAAACAATACACCTGGTTGAATTTGCCAGTGCCAAAGGGAACTAAAAATATTGATACCAACCAATAGCTTGTCAAGCTTGATAAGTTTCTGTTTGCCGTCTGAAATACTCACCTGCTTTAATTTGATTACTGGTTCAAACCAATACCATCCAGTCTCCATAGTATGAATACTAACGGGCTCACCAAGTAAGGTTGATAAATGATGCTCTACTTCCTTCTTGTATTGCTTAGCCCAAGGGGTAAGCGCGCGGAAAAGGCTAGAAATAACCGCGGCAGTAATAATCAAGATGGCCAGAGGCATCCAGCATCGCTTTAAAAATTTAATCACCGCGTTTTGTTGAGTTAGTGGTAGAGTTTTTACTATACCACTGCTTTTGCGCGTACTCATCACTTTCTTTCTGCTCAGCACGTTCTCTTTTAAGGTTTTGTTGTTGCTCAACCCGCTCAATCAGTTTTTTTACAGCATCTTGCTCGGATTTTACCTGTAAATAAATTGTTTCGCATTTTAAACGTTGCTTTGCAAATTGCGCTAATTGTTGATTGAGTTGAGACAAAGCCATATCAAGCTGGGCAATGAAATCAATACGATTACGTACCCGACCGACTGTACACCCCGCATCGCCTAAATTACTCAGTTGCTGCATATAGTCCTGTCGATAACCGAGCAATTGTTCATGTTTCATTTTGCCTGTTATAAATTGCTCACGAGCACGAATTAAATCTTCCATCGCAGTGCGGGTTGCCTGTTCTTTTAATTCAAGAATCCGCAATAATCGGGTTATCCGCTGTTTCATGCGTTTTCCAGTAACTCAGCCAAGTCTTGTAAAAGAGCTATACTAGTTGAAAAATCAACCTTTTCATCCATTCCTTGAGCAATATAGTCCCTAATTTTTTCTCGATACGCAATGGCTTTATCCAATTGCTGATCACTCCCTTTTGCATAAGCACCTAACAAAATCAAATCCTTATTTTTTTCATAAATCGAAAGGTATTTCTTCAGTAATAGCATTTGTTTCATTTGGGCTTCTGGAACAATGGCCGGCATAACACGACTAATCGAGGCTTCTAAATCAATGGCTGGAAATTGCCCTGACTCCGCCAACTCACGATCCAAGACAATATGCCCATCAAGAATAGCACGGGCCGCATCCGCAATCGGATCCTGTTGATCATCACCTTCGGTGAGAACAGTATAAAAAGCGGTTATCGAGCCACTTCCGGGTTTGCCATTACCCGCCCGCTCAACTAACTGGGGTAATTTAGCAAAAACCGAAGGAGGATAACCTTTTGTTGCCGGAGGTTCACCGATGGATAAAGCGATTTCTCGTTGCGCCTGGGCAAACCGTGTTAAAGAATCAATGAGTAACAATACATGCTTACCCTGATCACGAAAATACTCTGCAATGCTGGTTGCTACCATCCCTCCATGCAGACGCATTAAAGGACTCTCATCAGCAGGCGCTGCTACAACAACGGCCCGCTTTAACCCTTCTTCACCCAAATTACACTCGATAAATTCTTTGACCTCTCTTCCTCGCTCACCAACTAAACCAACAACCACTAAATCTGCTGCTGTAAAGCGAGTCATAATACTAAGTAACACCGATTTACCCACACCACTGCCAGCAAATAAACCAATACGCTGACCGCGTCCCACCGTGAGTAGACCATTAATTGCCCGCACACCGACATCTAAAGGTGTTTCTATAGCAGCTCGTTTTAAAGGATTAAAAGGCTGGCTCATCAAAGGATAATTCTGCGTAGTATCCAGAGGACCGCCCTCATCAATAGCAATACCTGCCCCATTAAGTACCCTGCCTAACAAGTCGTTGCTTACGCCCACTTGCGCCACTTTGCCACTCGGAACAATTAACATGCCAGGTCCAATACCCTGTGTATGTCCTATGGACATCAAATAAGCATTTTCATTATCAAAACCGACCACTTCGGCCTCAACGCGGTCATTATCGCTAATTTTCACCCAGCAACGTGCACCTACTGGTAGATGAAAGCCTTGTGCTTCCAAGGTTAAACCAATTGCTCGACTCACGCGCCCACAATGAATCAGCCCCCTGTCTGGTTTTGTGCGCAGTATTTTTAAAGCGTTGGTTAATTGCGATTCATAAATTTTCATTGTGAATCTTTGTTGTTAGTTGACTCGGCCCCATCTTCAAGCAAATAATTTTTGAATAATTTTTGCAAACGGGTTTTCAAACGTCCATCAAGTTCGCCGTATTCATTTTTTAAATAAAAATCACCTCTCGATAAAGAGGGATCAGCAACCAATAGCGCCGTCAATCCTGCTACCTGCTGTTCACTCAATTCATTCAATAACCACTCCACATCCAAGGGATTCATAACCAGCTCTCTATCACCTTGCAACGTAGAAAATTCACGTTTTATTTCTTCGAGTAACGTTAATAATTTTTTCGGATGAATTGATAACTCAATACCAATACAGGCTTCACAAATCCAGGCAATGGTTTGGACGATTTCTTGACTCAAAGCATCATCCAGTAATTCGACTGGGTTTTGGATTAGAGTCAGCCAAGAGGCTAATTCTTGTCTTTTTTGTTGTAATTCCGCCGCGGCTTGTTGCATACCTTCTTCGTAAGCAGCTTTTTTAACTTCTTCTCGTAAACGTGCGCATTCCTTAGCAAACTCTTCCTTTTCATCAATTTCGATGACTGGTTCTGGTTCTGGCATTTTCATTTGCCAGACATCAAAAGCATCCTTATCTTTTTCTTCATATAAGGGCTGGAAATCGTTATCCACACTAGTCCTCTTAGCATCTATAGATCGATACAGTTCCATAATTATTTTGATAACAAACCCGTTGGCTCTAAGTGCTTGTTAATTAATTCGCTAAAAATAAAACAACAACGTTTATTGACCAGCGTTACAGCGAAGCGCAGGAAATGATCATCAGTTCATTTCTAGCCGAATTAATTAACAAGCCCTAGATCATCTCGTCGCCACCTTTAGTACCCAGAGCAATTTTACCTTCATCCGCCAGGCTCCTGGCAATGGCCAGAATATCCCGTTGGGCTTTTTCCACATCACTGACCTTCACGGGTCCTTGCATCTCCAAATCATCACGTAACAAATCTGAAGCCCGTTTTGACATATTAGTAAAAATCTTTTCTTTGACTGGTTCTGTTGTACCCTTCAGTGCTAACATTAACTGCTCAGTAGATACGTCACGCAATAAAGTCTGTACACTGCGATTATCCATATCCACTAAATTTTCAAAAACAAACATTTTGTCTTTAATTTTGTCGCAAAGCTCTTCATCCCATTCATGAATTTTCTCAAGTACTTCTGTCTCTACCGAACCCTCAAGAAAGTTAATCACATCAGCAACGCTTTTAATGCCTCCGACTGACGCTATTTTTCCAACTTTCTGACCGCTTAATTGCTTTTCAATAACATGCCCAAGCTCAGAAATAGCTTCAGGTTTAACCGTATCAATCGTACACATCCGTAATAAAACTTCAGCTCGTTTTTCCGATGTAAAATAACTCACCACTTCAGCGGATTGTTCACTGTCCAGATGGATAAGAATGGTGGCGATAATTTGTGGATGTTCATTACGGATCACGTCAGCAATAAGACGGGCATCCAACCATTTAAGTCGATTAAGCCCGCTGTCTTTATCAGATACTAAAATCCTGTCAATAAACGGAATTGCATTTTCCTCACCCAAGGCATTGATCAGGACGGTACGTAAATAATTTTCAGCATCGACTGTCAAACTTGTTTGATCTTCAATCGCAGTTAAAAACTCACCTAACACACCTTGCATTTTTGCTTTACTGACACTGCTCATTGTGGAGATAGCCATACCAACTTTTTGAACTTGACGCGGTTCCAAGTGCTTCAGTACTTCAGCAGCATTTTTCTCTCCCATCCCTAACAACAAAATTGCAGCCCGTTCGATGCCATCCATAGTACTATCCCCGCTCAACCCAAGTTTTAACGACTTGCGCTACCCGTTTTGGCTCTTTGTCTACCACCTGACGAAGTAATGACAATTGTGATTCATAATCATTAGCATGAGGCAACATCGCTTGACCCTCTTGAGTAAGTTCCGCAGCCTTCTCCTCTGTGTTTTCTTCCCGACGTACGCCAGATAAGTTCCTGAACAATGGCCTGAGAAGGCCAAACACCATCGTCAATACAAATAATGCAGCACCAACTTGTTTCATTATTGACCAAAAAGAATCTTTTTGCCAAAATTTTTCTTCGGGTAACGGAGGGACCGGATCAGGCTTGACGAAATGACTATTAAGGACATTCAAGCTATCACCCCGTTTGGCATTTAAACCGATTGCGTTGGCAACAAGGACTTTAATTTGCTCAATTTCAGCTTGTGTTAACGGTTTAACTTCCATTTTTTTAGTCTTGGGATTCAAGGCCGGTTTATCATCTACCAAAACAGCAACCGTTAAACGTTTAATGGTTCCTGGTTGATTTTTGGTATGACTAATTGTCTTGTCCAATTCAAAATTCTTTGTACTTTGTTTGCGATAGTCACTCGCTTGTACATCAACATCAGCGTTACTGACCTGGGTACTATTCTTGGCATTGGGGTTGTTGCCTTTATTTTGCTGCAAGTTCGCATTGGCTGGCGCTGTATTTGATAAGGAACCTGGGACACCACTGGCATTACCCCCTACATTACGTTTTTCTTCCATGCTTTGCTCACTGCGCAGTGATTGCAATTCAGGATTGTAAATTTCCTGGGTTTGCTCAAAAGAAGTAAAATCCAGATCCGCTGAAACCTTCGCCCTAACTCGCCCATAGCCAAGTAAAGGCGTTAAGATATCCTGAATTCTTTGCACGTATTGTTGTTCAAGAGTTTGACGATAATCCATAAAGCGTTCGGTATTGGTAAATAATGTTTGCCCTCCGCCCTCACTTAGCAATTGGCCGTTTTGATCAACAACAGTGACTCGATTGGCAGAAAGACTTGGAATACTGGAGGCGACCAAATTAATAATCGATGCAATGGTTTGTTTTTTCAATTCAAGTCCGGAATAAACATCAATAAACACCGAAGCACTGGGTTCACGATTATCCCTGACAAAAGCAGATTCGCGAGGAATAGCTAAATGGACTCGAGCAGATTTTATATCATGAAATTGACTAATAGTGCGCGCTAACTCTGTCTCTAGAGCTTGTTTATAGCGAGCATTTTCCATAAATTGGCTGCTGTTAAAAACATTGGAATTGGTGGAGAATGCTTCATAACCGACCCCCTTACCACGCGGCAGGCCTTCCGCAGCTACTTTCAAGCGCGCTTCCTGCGCCTCATCGGCTTGTACCAATATGGTGCCATGGCTTTTATCAATTTTGAATGGGATATTATTACGTTGTAACAGTTCCACAATATCAGCCGCGTCTCGTGGTCCTATTTCACTATAAAGAGGTAGATAGGTTGGTTCGCGTGACCATAAAACCACTCCAACACCAATTGCTACACTTGCAGCAAGCCCTAACATCAATCCCAATTGCCTTGGGACAGAGAGACTTGCAAATCTTGCTGCGGCAGTTGAAGCACTGTCAGCCAATGCCATGATTAACTCCTGTATCACCAATAGGTGGCTGTTCTTTTTCTAACAGTTCCGTAATTAGATGCCCGCTATATAGGCATATTCATAATATCTTCATAAGCTTGTACTAATTTGTTTCTTACCCTTAAAGTCGCTTCAAAACCCAGGCTTGATTTCTGTGCTGCGACCATGACCTCGCCAATACCGACACTTTTATCACCCAACTCAAATTTGGTTCTTAAATTGTCTGCATTTTGGTGTAATTGATTGACTTCGCCCAAGGCCTGTTTAAAAACATCACCAAATGAAGTCTGGGTTGCATTCTCTACACTACTACCTTCAGCTTTAGCTGCCAATACACGCATTTGATTTAGCAAAGAGACGGTATTAATATCGCTCATTATCGTTCTCCTCTATCCCTGCTTACTGAGTTCCTATACGACATATCCCTCTTCGCGCATTTTTGCTAATTTATAACGCAATGTACGCTCACTCACCCCTAAAACCGCTGCAACTTTTTGTCGGTTACCATCATATTCTTTGAGTGTTTGTTCGATTAACTCAAACTCGTGATTCTGAAGATTTTTACTATCAACCTTCTTAACAACCCTTGGTTCATCCACCCCTTGCATTGGTAATTGCAAATGGGGCACTTCAATGATGCCCTGTGTTTGAAGTACTAATGCACGCTGTACAACGTTATCCAGTTCACGAGCATTACCAGGCCAGCTGTATTCAAGTAGAGCTTGCTTGGCTTCATCACTCAAACTTGGAATTAGTGGTTGGTTATTCTGACAATGACGACGAATCAGATAATTTGCCAACGGAATAATGTCACAGATTCTTTCTCTTAATGGCAACCAATGGAGAGGAAAAACATTTAAGCGATAATACAAGTCCTCTCGAAAACGGCCTGCCTTCACTTCATCAAGCAGTTTTCTATTACTAGTAGCTAATACGCGTACATCAAGATTAATTAGTTTATTAGCCCCTATGCGCTCGACCTCTTTTTCTTGCAGCACCCGCAATAATTTTGCCTGCAGACCCAAATTCATTTCACTGACTTCATCCAATAATAAAGTACCACCTTGGGCCTGTTCAAATTTCCCAGGAGTTGACTTGTAAGCACCAGTAAACGCTCCTTTTTCATAGCCAAATAAAGTCGCTTCTAACATTTGCTCAGGTATTGCTGCGCAATTAATAGCAATAAAAGGATGTTGCTTACGCGGAGAATGATCATGAATAAAGTGCGCTAACACTTCCTTTCCTGTACCACTTTCACCACTGATCATCACCCCAACATCTGATTGCGCAACTCGCAACGCCATGGACAACAAGGCTTGACTCTTCGGATCTTGAGCCACTGGCTGACTATCATCTTCCAGGATAACAGGTTTGATGTAGCGATTAATTTTTTCAGTAAGCGCGTGCGCACTAAAAGGTTTTTGCAGATAATCAACCGCACCATGACGCATTGCAGCGACCGCATCTTCAACTGAGCCATGCGCTGTCATCAAAATAACAGGAACACCTGGATTTCGACGTTGAATTTCAGCAAGAAGTTGTTGCCCATCTATCTTATCCATACGTACATCACTTAAGATAATTGCGGGGCTATGACGCTCCAGCATGGCCAATGCTTCTTTACCATCTTTCGCTGCCAGATAAGAGTGTCCTGCCAGATTCATTGTTTCTGCCAGTGCTTCACGTAAAACGGGATCATCTTCAACAATTAACACGTCACTCATGAGTTATCCTCGGGTAAAATACCATTATCCTGGTAGATTAATCGTTATACAACTCCCTTGCCCTGGTAAAGAATCTAACATAACCTCTCCACCGTGCGCTCTTACAACTGCATAAACAACAGCAAGCCCTAATCCTGTTCCCTGTGCTTTCGTTGTGAAAAAGGGCGTAAAGGCCTGCCCTCTTACATCATCAGGCATCCCGAGACCATTGTCGATCATTTTAAATTGCACGCCACCATCGGCCTGATCCTCAATGGTGAGACTGATACAATTTGCCTTGGCTTGCAAGGCATTGATAACGAGATTTAACACAGCCCCGATAAATGACTCTTTATGCAAAAGCATTTCATCTTTCTGTGATTGATTATCAATCGTAAAACTTGCAGACTCAGCCTGAATAAAAGGCTGTGCTCGTTCAGCTAACTGATTACAACACTCTTGTAATGATACCGAAACAAGCTCAATCATTTCACCTTTGGCAAATAACAACAACTCTTGAATTTGCTGTTCTATACTGGCATGGCAACCTTGTAAACGAGTAATCCACTGTAAACAACGGCTATCACTCTGCGGCTGCGCGGCTAAATGCTCTGTGTAGAGTATTGCTGATGACAAAGGGGTCCTAATCTGGTGAGCAAGCTGGGCGGTCATTCTACCCATAGCCATTAAACGATGCTGATTTGCTTTGGATTGTTCATAATCACGGCTAGCGGTGACGTCTGTTAAGGTAATTAATTGTCCTGGTAAACTTTCGAGCGAAGAAATGGCTACATGTAATCTATGACCATTCACTAAAGAAACTTCATGACCATCATCGGCGCGAGGAGCGAACACTTGCTTAATTACCCTAAGCCAGGCAATTCCCTGTAGTCCCGTTCCTAACAAAGCCTCAGCTGCTTTATTGAGCCAAACAATGTAACCTTGCGCATTCAGCACAACTAGACCACAAGGTAGACAGGTTAAAATGTCTTGAGCAGGTAAGCTGACTGCTGCTTGTGTTTCGTTTGGAGAAACCTCAGTGCAATGCATACATTAGTACCTTGATTAATTGGAAAACCCGTAGCAAAGTTTAAGCCAAAACTAAAATATAAATAAAATCAGATAATTAATCTATAAAAAACGAATTAAAGTCGCTATTTTGACATTTATAAAAGGTTTGGCGTCAAATTAAACTTGCCTCAACTTTATAATAAAGACAAGATTATACCATATACTGTAAACTGGCTCTGAACCCGGCTTAGATCAAACTCTTGAAGTTACAAAAATTGGGGACTCAATGCAAACTATACATCAATTATTAAATTATATCTTACATATAGATACTTATCTTATTGCTTTTGTATCAGCATATGGTATTTGGACCTATCTAGCATTGTTCGCCATTATATTTTGCGAAACAGGGCTAGTTATAACCCCTTTTCTACCAGGTGATTCGTTACTTTTTGCTGCAGGCAGTCTTGCAGCACAGCAAAGTACACCTTTGAGTATTCTGCCTTTATTCAGTCTATTAGTAATCGCATCGATTGCCGGAAACCAAATAAATTACTTCATAGGAAAAGCTATTGGTCCACGGGTATTTTCTGCAAATCATTCTCGATTATTGAATAAAAAATACTTAATTGAAGCCCATCAGTTTTATGAAAGGCATGGGGGGAAAACAATTATCCTCGCTCGCTTTATTCCTATCATTCGCACCTTTGCCCCTTTTGTGGCAGGAGTCGGCTATATGACCGTCTCACTATTTTCCATCTACAATCTGGTTAGTGCTCTATTTTGGGTGGGCAGCTTGCTCAGTTTAGGGTATTTTTTTGGTTCTATTCCCATTATTAAGGACAATTTTGCCATCGTTATTTATGGTATTATTGCCCTCTCCCTTCTACCACCCGTTTTGGCTTTTCTCTATCGTAAGATAAATGCTGCCACCCACAAACTTGTTTAGGATATTCTGACCGCTACTCGAATAGCAGGACAAAGCATAGGCAAATGCAGGTTGGCCGCCGCTCCCAACAGCTTGTCGAGGGATAACCTGCATGCCTCAAAATCAAGTCATAACTACTGCAGAGCGAAACGTAAACAGCCCCTAAATAATCTCAGAATTTTACTTCTTTCCTGCTTTTTCATCCAGTTTCCGCAAGAATGCCATCTTTTCCGCAATTTTACTTTCAAGGCCTCGTGAAACTGGTTGATACCAGCGAGGTTCTTTCATCCCTTCTGGTAAATAGTTTTCTCCTGCAGCATAAGCATCCGGTTCATCATGGGCATAACGGTATTCATGGCCATAACCTAACTGTTTCATTAATTGGGTCGGTGCGTTGCGCAAATGAAGTGGTACTTCTCGCGATTTGTCCTGTTTCACGAAAGCCGTCGCTTTATTGTAAGCAACATAACCAGCATTACTTTTAGCGGCAACTGCCATATAGATAACCGCCTGAGCAAGAGCCAGTTCGCCTTCAGGAGAGCCTAAGCGCTCGTAAGTTAAGGCAGCATCATTCGCAAGTTGCATAGCACGTGGATCAGCTAATCCAATATCCTCCCAAGCCATTCTCACAATGCGGCGAGAAAGATAATAGGGATCAACACCACCATCAAGCATACGGCATAACCAATAAAGTGCTGCATCAGGATTGGAGCCACGAACTGAT
The DNA here is from genome assembly GCF_900452385.1 of Legionella donaldsonii. Classification (NCBI taxonomy): domain Bacteria; kingdom Pseudomonadati; phylum Pseudomonadota; class Gammaproteobacteria; order Legionellales; family Legionellaceae; genus Legionella; species Legionella donaldsonii. The sequence continues at coordinate 2,217,014 of NZ_UGOA01000001.1, forward strand.
TTATGTAAGGCTGAAATCTGATCGTAAAAATTTTCTCCACTCTTATCAAAACGACGTCTTGTCGAACTCAGGGCATTGTTAATTAATTCAGCAGTAATTTGGACTGTCCCTTGAGCCTGCGCAGCAGTATTGACTTGTTCCAAAAGATTTAAAAACCGGCGAGCATCGCCATCAGCAGAAGCAATAAGATGAGCCTCAGCCTCCGCTTCAAATTGCAGATGGCTAAGTACTCTCTCCTGAGCACGAATTAATAAACGTTTAAGCTCCGTATCTGTTAACGGCTTTAACACATAAACCTGGGCGCGGGACAATAAGGCAGAGTTGACTTCAAAAGAAGGGTTTTCTGTTGTTGCGCCAATAAACGTGATGAGACCTGATTCAGTAAAAGGCAGTAAAGCATCTTGTTGCGATTTATTAAAACGGTGGATTTCATCAATAAAAAGTAACGTTTGACGTTGTTGCATTAAATGCTGCCTGGCCTCCTCAACCGCAGCACGTATATCTTTAACACCAGAAAAAACAGCAGAAAGCGCTATCCACTCACAATCAAACGCCGCTGCACTTAATCGTGCCAAGGTTGTTTTTCCTACACCAGGCGGTCCCCACAAAATCATGGAATGCGGCTTGCCGGATTCAAAAGCAAGTCTTAATGGTTTCCCTGTTCCCAACAAATGTTCTTGCCCGATGACCTCATCCCAATGTTTGGGTCTTAATAACTCTGCGAGAGGAGCGTTGGGTTGAGTATTAAATAAATTCATTGGTGTACTACATCTGTTCCTTTAGGCGGCTTAAATTGGAACAAACTGGCAGCAACTTTAGGGTTGGTTTTTACGTTCTTCAAATTGACAACGGTGTGTTGGCCAAGTTGATCAAACATTTCAATGGCAATTAATACATCACGATTAAAAATCAGCTTCATTCGCTGAAAATTTGCTTTATGGGATTTAGATTGCAAATCATAAGATTGCTTATCACCAGCCGTCGTTGCAGTGACATCAAAATCACGGGTCACCGTATCATCATAACCACTTAAAAACAGAGCCGCTGTACCACCCAAACTTTTTTCCTGTTTTTTAACGGTTACTTGCTCCAGGTCAACATCATAAACCCAAAGTTTTTTTCCATCCGCAACGACCAATTGCTCCATAGGACTTTTAGTTTGCCAGCGGAAACGTCCAGGACGCTCAAGGGCCATAGTTCCAGAAGAACGCGAGATTTCTTTTTCTTTGGTTTTGATGACTTGATTGAAACTGGCAGTCATACTGCGAATAGCATTGAGTTTTGTCTGTAAAACATCCCCAACCGATTCGCAAAAGGCATTAGCGGCAAATACAAGCGATAGCAATAAAACTAATTTTTTCATAGTTAATCCTCATTAACTGTAGACACTAATACATCTCTGAACCCCCCATCCAAGGGTCCTACAATTCCGGTCCGCTCCATTTCTTCGACGAGTCGCGCAGCTCGGTTATAACCTATTTTCAAACGACGTTGCACAGAAGAAATACTCGCTTTTCGTGTCTGAATCACGAACTCAACAGCCTGATCATAGAGAGGATCTGTTTCTTCTGTCTCTTGTCCTTCTTCACCGAAACCACCCTCAGAACCTTCACCAGGTGTTTGGAGAATATCATCAATGTATTCAGGCTCACCCCGTGCTCGCCAATCATCAGCGACACGATGCACTTCTTTATCATCAACAAATGCTCCGTGCACACGTAATGGGGCTCCGCTTCCAGGCGCTAAGTAAAGCATATCACCATGGCCAAGTAACTGTTCAGCCCCTTGTTGATCAAGAATGGTGCGAGAATCTATTTTTGAAGAGACCTGAAAAGACATTCGAGTAGGAATATTTGACTTAATAAGCCCAGTTAACACATCTACAGAAGGCCGTTGTGTTGCCAGAATTAAGTGGATACCCGCTGCACGGGCTTTTTGGGCAATACGAGCGATTAATTGCTCTACCTTTTTGCCTACCACCATCATCATATCGGCTAGTTCATCAATAATGACTACTACATAAGGCAACGATTGCAAGACAGGTGGAGTTTCATCTACAGAATCAACCGGTTTCCACAAAGGATCAGCCAAGGGCTCACCTTTTGCCTCAGCTTCCGCAATCTTGGCATTAAAACCTGCCAGATTTCGAACCCCTAAAGAAGCCATTAAACGATAACGCCTCTCCATCTCGCCGACACACCAGCGCAACGCACTGGCAGCCTCTTTCATATCAGTCACTACCGGCGTTAATAAGTGTGGGATCCCGTCATAAACTGATAATTCGAGCATTTTTGGATCAACCATAATGAGTCGTACTTGTTCAGGAGTTGATTTAAACAAGAGGCTCAAAATCATTGCGTTGATCCCCACTGATTTACCAGACCCAGTTGTACCAGCTACAAGTAAATGAGGCATTTTTGCCAAATCAACTACCATTGGATGGCCTGCAATATCAACCCCCAAAGCCAGGGTTAATGGTGAATGGGATTGCTGATAAACATCCGCTGATAACACTTCGGACAGAGAGACCATATCCCGTTGTTGATTCGGTAACTCTAGACCGACGACTGTCTTACCCGGAATAACCTCAACTACTCGCACACTGGTAACCGATAAAGATCGAGCTAAATCTTTAGCCAGTGCTGACAATTTACTGACTTTAATCCCGGCTGCCAGTTGTAATTCAAAGCGAGTGATTACTGGTCCCGGATGGACAGCAACTACATCTGCCTGAATACCGAAATCCAATAAATGCTGTTCGACTTCTCGCGATACTGTTTCCAACTCCTGGTGGGTATATCCCCCCATTACCTTACCGGGTCGTCCTTTATCAAGCAGGCTAAGCGCTGGTAAACTCCCAGTCGGCGCTTGTGCAGGTGGCTTGGCAACAGGACGGACTGGCTCTTTTACAGATTTCAAAATAGAGGGAGCAGGTATACTGGGTGTAACCACAGGAGAGGGCGTTTTGATCACTGAGTCAAGAGGCTCCAGGGAAGGTATATTCACTACAACAGGTTTCTCTTTTTTTCCACCTATTAATCTACGTGTTGGTTTACTGCTCTTAACAACGGTTGATTTTTCTCGTTCTCTAAAACGCTTAATCACTGCTCGTATAAAACGAGAGCCTCTAACCAGGCCACCAAAACAGCGATTTAATAAGGTAGCGGAATAAAAACCAAGTAACTCCGTAGCTCCAACCCAGGAGAGCCCCGTTAACAGGGTAATACCCACTAGTAAAATGGCAAACAGTAATAAAGCAGCCCCTTGGGTGTTCAACGCATAATCAAAACCACCAGAGACGAAACTGCCCAGTATGCCACCCGCACTATGCACTGCATCAATTGGCGCAATAGAGGATAAACTTAGCAATCCACAACTGCCAATCATCAGAAAAACCAATCCACTGGCACGTAAAAACATAGCTAGCCGATTCACAATCCGCAAGGCACGCAGATCTTTTAAAATTAGCCAGGCAACATAGGCAAAACAAAACGGTAAAAGGTATGCGAGATAGCCAAAAATAAAATAAAGTCCGTCAGCAATATAAGCACCAACCTGGCCACCAGCATTGCCTATCCCGATATTTCCTTTATTGGCATGTGACCAACCTGGATCGGTGGTTTGATAAGTACTAAGCGCGAGTATCATGAAGAAAGCACAGGTTAATACCAAAATAAAGCTGCCTTCACTAACACGTTTGAGCAAGAAATTTGGCATAGCCTGCTTCGGGGTGCCGGCCTGATTACCCGTTTGTTGTTTTCGCATAGGTATTTTAATGTGCCTTATTTTGTCATACTATTTGCCATCTTAACATAATTCATAAGGAAGGCAGAGATGATAAGCGAAAGCAATCACCATCGCCTGATAATTCTTGGCTCAGGTCCCGCCGGGTATACTGCAGCGGTCTACGCCGCCCGTGCTAATCTTAAGCCGGTACTCATTACTGGTATGCAACCAGGTGGCCAATTAACCACGACGACTGATGTCGATAACTGGCCTGGCGATGTAGAAGGCTTACAGGGTCCGGCGCTAATGGATCGCATGCAACAGCATGCTGAGCGCTTTGAAACTAAAATTATCTTCGATCATATTGTAAAGGCAGATCTACAGCAACGTCCTTTTGTCTTGCAAGGGGATAGTGAAACGTATACCTGCGACGCGCTGATTATTGCAACCGGAGCATCTGCCCGTTACCTGGGACTGCCCTCAGAGAAAGCTTACCAGGGACGTGGCGTTTCAGCCTGCGCAACCTGTGATGGCTTTTTTTATCGTAACAAAGCTGTTTGCGTTATAGGCGGAGGAAATACCGCTGTTGAAGAAGCCTTATATCTGTCAAATATTGCAGCTTCTGTTACCCTTATTCATCGCCGTGATAGTTTACGAGCCGAGAAAATTCTCCAGGATCAACTCGTTGAAAAAACACGCACAGGTAATATAAAACTCTTATGGCATCATACATTGGAAGAAGTGCTTGGTGACGATATGAAAGTCACCGGAGCCCGTGTCCGCAATGTTCTCGATGATAGCAGCCACGATCTGGCTGTTGATGGCGTTTTTATTGCGATTGGTCATGATCCCAATACGGGTTTGTTTAAAGAACAACTTGCCATGAAAGATGGCTATCTGACTATCCGCTCTGGTTTGGAGGGCATGGCCACTGCTACGAGTATCAATGGGGTTTTCGCCTGTGGTGATGTTGCTGATCATGTTTATCGCCAAGCTATTACGTCAGCAGGGTTTGGTTGCATGGCTGCTTTAGATGCTGAAAAATATTTGGATAGTTTAGGCTCTATTACAAATTCATAATTTCAATTTCATACACCTTGATTTTTTATTTATTCAAGTGACATTTAGATCTTGAATATCGAGGATACCCTTGGGAAAAATCAAGGTGGAATCACTGTTGCTAATAGAGTAATCTTACTATAGGAATGGACTCTTGATTAGTCCTGTCCCCCTATAACTGCTGCGCATTTTATGGAATAACGTTCGTTGTGCGATATAAAAACAGGATCCTGTGTTTTATATTAAACTCACATTAATATCACAAGCAGGAGGCCGACCATTCCCTCTTCAACATCCCGCACAACCCAAGATATAAACTTCCCGGACCCTGAGAGTAGTGATGCCCAAGGCTTACTCGCAATTGGCGGGGATTTGTCACCAGAGCGCTTGTTAGTGGCTTATAAGCAAGGTATTTTTCCATGGTTTGAACCAGGATGTCCTATTCTTTGGTGGTCACCTAATCCTCGTTTGATTTTAAAACCCCAAGCCTTTAAAGTGTCCCACAGTTTAAAACAGGCCCTTAAAAAACCTTATCGCTTCACTATTGATACAGCCTTTAGTGAGGTCATTTTCGCTTGCGCTAACAGTGAGGGAAGAATAAATAATACCTGGATTACTGATGGCATGAGAGACGCATATACCCTCTTGCACCAAATGGGTTATGCACATTCTTTTGAAATATGGTTAGAGGAGCAACTAGTTGGTGGCTTATATGGTATTAGTCTAGGACGAGCTTTTTTTGGTGAGTCGATGTTCCATCGACTTCGGGATACTTCAAAATTAGTCTTGTATTATCTTTGCCATACTTTGGCGACCTGGAAATTTGATTTTATAGATTGCCAGTTACCTACCAAACATCTGCAAAGTTTGGGTGCAATTACTATCAGTCGTCGTGAATTTTTGCACCATTTACAGGAAACATTAAAATACCCTACTCGGCAAGGACTATGGACAAAAGAGGTTAATTAAAGAAAAATAGTGACTTAGAGGAAAGACTGGATTGCCATTTTTCTTATTTTAGTGCACTATTTGCGCCTTATTGAGTTTCATTTTTGAGGACCCATGGCAAAAGAAGATCATATTGAGATGTTTGGTACTGTCGTTGATACCTTACCAAATACTATGTTTCGTGTTGAACTTGAAAACGGTCACGTTGTTACCGCTCATATTTCTGGCCGTATGCGCAAAAACTATATTCGCATATTAACTGGTGATAAGGTCAAAGTAGAGTTAACACCCTATGATCTAAGCAAGGGTCGTATTATTTTCCGAGATAAAAATTAACTCATAGATCCGAGCTACTGTCTTTTGAGTCATCTTGCTACCACTGTTTCACAGTGGGCGTAGTTGTATCCGTCTGTCTTTATCAATCAGTAACAAATGATTAGCCGGCACATCACCCCATTGATCACTGATATTGGTTAATTTCTCCGAAGTTACTAAGATACACTCATGCTTATGATTTTCCTTTAGCTTATGGAAATGCTCCCTGCCAGCAAAACAAGCGCCATTAAAATAGTGCAGGGATTCTGGAGAGTCCTCTTTATCAGTACAATAACGACTAGCAACTATCCGCTCACCATCAGTAAGACAGATATTAAAATAGGAAGGGCCTTTCGTACCAAATTGTTGAACCAATTGAATCACTTCATACAAAGTGTCTTGTAATGTATCTGCTACAACCGACAATTTACTAAGATCTTTCCCCTTGGCCAATTGTAAAAAGAGGCCAAATAAATGTTCGGAATCCGTTTCTCCTTGAATCCAATGGTAAATATCATCCTCCAATAAATGCCGTAAATGGCGTTTAACGACAATAAAATCGTTAATCCCGCCATTATGCATTAACATCCATCGTCCATGAATAAAGGGATGGCAATTATAGTTAGTCACACCACCAGCACTGGCAGCACGTACATGAGCAAAAAAACAGGGGGATTTAATTTTTGCGGTCAAATGAAGCAAATTTCTATCATTCCATGCTGGTGAAATGGATGTAAACAATGCAGGTTCTGGACTAATAGAGGGAACATACCAACCCAGGCCAAAACCGTCACCATTCGTAGGGATTGTGGATTCCCGAGCATGTAAGCTTTGCATTATAATGGAATTAACTGGTTTAACCAGTACATCTTCCAGCACAACATCATGTCCAAGGTAGGCAACAAAACGGCACATAAGCGCGCTCCATTTTATTTTTAACTATAGCAAGAAAAGTTAACTCCTGTGGTTAGAAATTGTTGATATTATTACAATCTTGACGTTTCTGTTCCACTATCAGGCTCAAAACATAGCGAAGGGCCCAACCTACACCTATTAGCTTGTGATCTAGCTTAATCATGTAGCTTGGGCTCCTGGCTCGACATGCACATTTATGATAATGGAAAGATAACCAGCACCTAGTGTCCAGCAATCATCATTTGTTCAATCAGGATAGAGCCGCAACGAGTGGAGATATTTGGGTTAATATCTGTACCAACAGCAGTAATCATTTTAAACATATCTTTCAAATTACCGGCAATTGTTATCTCCTCAACCGGATATTGAATAACACCATTATCTACCCAGAATCCACTTGCCCCGCGTGAGTAATCACCAGTTAGGCCATTTACGCCTTGTCCCATTAACTCGGTCACCAACAAGCCCGTACCCATTCTATGTAATAAATCCTGCAAATCGCCTGCAGTGGGATCAAGCGTTAAGTTATGAACTCCACCGCTATTAGCAGTTGTTTTCAGACCTAAGCGACGAGCTGAATAACTACTTAATGCATATTGGCATAAACGTCCATCTTCAACAAAAACATTATTTCTTGTTGGCACACCCTCACCATCAAACGGTGAACTTCCTAATGCTTTTAAAAGATAAGGTTGCTCATAAATTTTAAAACCAGCAGGAAAAACCTGCTTTTCCAAGGCATCCAGTAAAAAAGAGTTCTTACGGTACAAATTTGAACCACTAATAGCATTAATAAAACTTGCCAGCAAACCACTCGATACACGCGAAGAAAACAACACCGGTATTTTTTGCGTTTTCACCTGTCTTGCCCCTAAACGACTGGTAGCGCGCTCAACTGCTTTTTGCGCTAAGGCTTCCAGTGAATTTAAACCTTCTGCATATCTTGCCGTCGTATAATCGTAATCTCGTTGCATGCTCTCTCCTTCTTTCGCAATAAGAGAGCAACTAATGCTATGACGCGTACTGTGAATTACACCCTCCCCGCCATAACTATTGGCAAAACCATTGCAGAAAGCATAGGTGGAAAAATTAACCCCATCAGAGTTAGAAATACGTTTATCCATGGCCAACGCATGAGCTTCACAAGCAAGTGCTTTCTCTATTGCCTGAGGCGGCTTTATTTCCCAAGGATGATAAAGATCAAGATCAGGATGATGATTCTTCATCAACTCTCGATCCGCAAGTCCAAAACAAGGATCTTCGGCACTCACTTTAGCGATATCACAAGCAGCAGCGACCAAGGCATCCAAAGCAGCAGGAGAGGTATCTGTACTACTTGCACCACCTTTACGATGTCCAATATAAACAACGAGACTTACTCCTTTATCCTCACTAAAAGCAACTGTCTCAACTTCCCCCATACGAACATCAACTGAAAAACCACTATCATGGTTAACTGAAACCATCGCATCCGTTGCACCCTGCGCACGAGCGCGATCCAGGACATCATGCATTAATTCTAATAAATTGTTGGTTGACTTAAGCGCTACTCTATTGTTATTTTCCGGTAATGTTTTCATGGTAGGTCTACCGCTATCAAAGTTTGTTCATAAGGATACAAGATTAATATGCCCAGGCAAACCATTGCTCTTGTAAAATGGCTTACACAAGCCTCTAAATTTATAACTATTGCTCTACTGTTGTTGTTTTTTACTCATTATGTGATTGCTAGCAGTGGTTGGCGTCAATTGGCACCCGGCATTGAGTATCAAGATCTTGAGGGGCGCTTTTTGACACCTTGGTCCCATATCCACGCCTTTCGTATTAACCTGAAAAACAATGAGCTTTCCCTGGTTACCGCTAAAGATTTATCACGTGAACATGCATCAGTTAATGAATATGCGCAGCATAGTAATGCGCTCCTGGCTATCAATGGGGGGTTCTTTGATGGTAATTATAAACCGCTAGGTTTACGAGTTTATAATAGGCGGCAAAAAAATCCTGCTAAAAATATCAGCTGGTGGGGAATTTTTTACGTCAAACATCAGAAAGCTTATTTAAGCAATATCAGGCAATACAGTCCTGATCGACAAATCGACTTTGCCATACAGAGCGGCCCAAGATTGTTAATTAATAATCGTATTCCTCCTCTTAAACCAGGTAGAGCTGAGCGTTCTGCTTTAGGTATCACTCAGGATGGACGTGTCATTATTCTCGTTACCGATAATATGCCTATGTCCACTACGGAATTAGCGCAACTGATGAAAGCAGCTCCGCTCAATTGCGAAAATGCACTTAATCTGGACGGTGGTAGTTCGAGTCAATTACGTGCTCAAGTCGCATCCTTTCAATTAGACGTCCATGGTTTTTCTAATGTCAGTGATGCGGTCATTGTTAAAGCAAGAAAAAAATAATCCTCTCAAGAGCAACTAACCATTTCCCGTTAATTGAGCGTTAAACAATTGCTTCTCATTTAGAGCATCATTGGAAAATTTTGCTTTTTGATACCATAATTTAAAAGATGAATTTGGATAAAGTATGAAAAAATTTTTTGCAGGTCTGAAGAAGACTAAAAAAACCTCTAGTCAAAAAAAAAGTGACGTACCCACTCAACAATCTCCTTTTTTAGAAGAATCAAAACAAATTGAGACTGAAAATAGAGATTTCTTTTCTGATCCAAGAATGAGGGACTTAAGCGACATTGGAGAGAGAAAAGCCTTAGGTTATTTGCCATTAGCCAGAATACGCGAAGCGGGTTACGATGTCTTTCAAACCTCTCTTTTGTTGAAAAAGAAAGGCTTAAAGATCCTGGTCATTCCAGCTGCCTTACCTGAAGAAATCTATGCTTATAAACCCGAGACTAAGAAATTTATCCATATGGCCGATAAAAAAATGTATGATGTTGTTCCCAAAGGACAATTCTATAGTATCCAATCAGGAGCCCTCGTTGCCTATGATATAGAAGCAGTAGATCTTTTTTTGCAGCAAAATGCAAAACTTATCGATGATGAAAATCAATCTGAAACAATTGACGAACATAAGTGGCCAATGAATGCAGCTGATTTTGTTGAAATGCTGTTTAGAAAAACGGCCGAATCCAAAGAAATGAATAACTTAATCCATACCATTTATCAAGAAATGCCCACCGCTATCACTAGCTTTAAAATGGAATAATACCCAGTAATTATTCAGCCCTATTAATCCAGCTTAGCTCTCGAGTTTGACAAAGCGCTTTAATTTTCCTGTTTCAGGATGGCGCTTTAATTGAGGAACAATCTTGATTTCAATCAGAGGATTTTCTATACCCACTTGCCGATAGGCAGCAACCAGATCTTTTTGCATTTTCTCGGTAGCGAAATTTTTTCTGGCCGTTAACCAAATTTCAGCACCTTGAATGGTTTGAAATACTTGATACTCTTCTACTTGCTCTTCCGGAAAAATTAGATTTTCAAATACTTCGGGAATAACACAAATGCCATTGGCATAGGAAAAACTGTCGTCATTACGCCCTTTAATGGATTGCACTAATCTAAACGGTGCCCCACAAGAACATGAATCCGCCAGAATGGTAATACGATCATCAATTTCATAGCGGAATAGAGGCATGCTTTTATGAAATAAATTAGTCACCAATACTTTCGTTGCTTCTTGTCCATCAAGAACTGGTTGATTATTTTCATCAACTGCCTCAAAAATGATGAGGTCCTCATTGAGATGGAGATGATTAGTATGATCACAGCTTTGCGCGTGTGGACCAGCATCAGATGACCCCCACATATTAGTCACAGGAACATTCCACGCTTTTTTAATGGTCTTTAACATATCAGGGAACAAGGGCTCTGAATTAACACTCACGCGGCGAGGAAAAATTTTTAATTTTCCGCGACAAGCCTCTTGAGCCAAGCGATAAATTTCGGTCGTGTAGCCAATTAAATGGCTGGGCTTTTGGATATTCAGTTGCTCAACCATATTAGTAATAGGCATCGTAGCCGGTAATAGGAGGACTTTCATTTGTGGTATAAGAGGAATCGTGAATACAAATCGGCTCAGATGAACCGGCTTGGCTGCAGTAATTGCTGCCATGAGTAAACGGCTATTATCCTTTTGCGAAGAAAACTCATCACGATATTGAAAACGAAAAAAAGCAGTCACAAACAAGATAAACTCTTCAATACTCCACCCAAATACCCCCCTGACTCCTGAAGAGCCTCCTGTCGCTGTAAAATGATAGGCATTATCCAATAGCTCCGGTTCAATTTGGTTATGGAGAAATTGACGGGCCCTTTCCAAAGTTAGTTTTCTATCAGTGATAATCTCATCCCAATGCGTCATGGCTTCTTTTTTGGTCATGACAGGCAATTTAGCCAAATCACTCAAAGTAAAACGGGATGGCTCAATATGAGAAAATTTGCTCGCATAATACGGTGAGTTTTCTTTTGCATAAGCTAATAAAGCGATTAAAGCGCGTTGCTGTTCTGCTTTGATCTCTTCTTTACTCCAGCTTAACCGGGAAGAAAGTTGTGGCAAGAAATTTTGTATGGCATCAATTTCTTTATTCAATGTCGAAGCGTAGAGATTGGACATGATTAGCAATCGCCTTGATTTATTATAAAAATGACTATAGCCCTTAGATAAATAAAAATCCTCTATCGTTTGGCAAATTCCTTTATGGAATACAACTTTCCTAAAGTTTCTCTTTATCAATTGATCATTTTTTACATAATAACCCCCTTTTTAGTTGGGGAATTCCAGTGAAAACTATTTTTCAAGCGGTTATTGACGGTGATTTAGATGAAATTCGTAAACTACATGCCCATGGTGAAATTGATATTAATGCGCTAAATGAACAGGGTGATTCAGCCTTAACTATCGCTATAAAAAAAAGAAATCTCGCAGCATTCAGATTATTACTTGACTTCAAAGGACTTGACCTGAATCAAGAAACCTATACTGGCAAATTTCAAAATAAGCCTTATCCTCGCAATCCTTTATTGTGGAGTACCCAACTAAACCAGCCTGATATGGTTAGGGAACTCTTAGCCAAGGGAGCGGATCCAGCCAGGCAATTAGGATACTTTAAAGTGACTCCGTTAATGTTCGCAGTTTCCAATGACTTTCTAGCGTGTGTAAAACTACTTGTAGAAACAGGGAAAGGAATTCATTTGAAAAATGCTCAAGGAACTACAGCGCTCGATCTAGCAGCACAAGAGGGTAAATCCGCTACTCTGGGACTTCTTATACCCCATGCGACGCAGGGTGAACTGCTAACAGCCTCTAACTTTGCAGACCAGCATCAACATCCTGAAATAGCTCAATTGCTGCGTAATTGGACCAGTCGTGCTTCTCAACAAGAAAATCAATCAACCAGTTCGCAGGCGGTACCGAAAGTAAGAGCTCAAAAATTGATAGATAAATCGACGATTGACAAGCACTATACCACCTTGATAAAAAAAGTAAAAACTCTCGAGGAAAAATTTAAAGCTCAAGAAGAGGTGGTTAAAACACTCCAGGAAGAATTAAAAGCTGTAAAAGAAGCACAACAATTACCGACAACAACAGCACAACCAGTCCCAGCCCTCGTTCAAACCACAGCGGAAGCAATGCAAGCCCTTGGACCAATACTACGAGCAACAGCGGGGAAAGTAGAGCCAGCGCCAGTAACAGAAGTATCAATCGCTGGAAGAATACCGCCAATGATACAACCTGTATCTACAATAGAACCAATGACAGCAAACATACTAAAGCCAACCCCCATAAGAGTACAATCAACCACGAGTGCAGCGCAACCTGCATTGAGTACAGGCCCCCTACCAACCCCAGGTGACGCACGACCTCACATCCCGAATCAAACAAGATCGTCATTTTTTGCTCTGGCAAATAAGCCATTGCCACATAATGAACTGTCAAACCCGGCAAACTATGCATTAAGCTCATCGCAATCCAAGCCAAGTTAACCCAGGCTTTGTACGCTGTAATAATTTTTCCTACGCGAGAAATTAGGGTCTGTTGACATTTCGCCAGCTTAAGCCGAAAAATATTGATTTATGAGCAGCACAAGAAATCAACACTTTTCGGCAAGATAGTAGAAATGCCAATAGACCCTAAGATAAGATGGAGGGGAAACAGGGAGGTTCATATGCCTGCGCCAGAATCAGCCACATGCATCATTGATTTAATCATTGCAAAAAAAGAAAAGGCTTATATCGTCTATGAAAATGAACAATTCATTGCTTTTTTAGACCACCGCCCCCTCTTTCCTGGCCATACCTTGCTTGCGCCGAAAAACCATTTTAAGACCTTATATGATTTGCCAGATTCCTTGATCAGCCCTCTTTTTATGTTAACTAAAAAAATTGGGGTGGCAGTGGAGAAAGCCACAGAGGCAGCAGGAAGTTTTATTGCCATGAATAACACGATTAGCCAAAGTATCCCACATTTGCACGTCCATATTGTCCCTAGGAATAGGCAAGATGGTTTAAAAGGCTTTTTTTGGCCAAGAACCAAGTATCAAAATGAAGAGCATATGCTTGCAGTACAAGAGAAAATTAAATCCCAGCTGCTCTAAGAAAAATTCGAACTCGATTTTTAAACTAAAATATAAAGATAACCTGAGGATGAAAAATCTAAACTATTTACATGTCTAATATTGCTGCAATAAGATGGTTACCACAAGGCAAAGAGAAACCGCCTCTTATCCAATATATGCTCATTAATCCCGAATTAGATTATCTTATTTCCCCCACAGAAATTTCTGTAACGGATTTGAAGAAAAATATTAATGACCTTTTTATTCATATTGATAAATTTTCACAGCCTGATATTCCGTTGATAGTACACTATAAATCAATCACTAAAAGCTTTGGCAAACACCGCAGGGATTCCGCGGAATTTCATAAACTGATAAATAAAGTCTTGCGTAAAAGAAAATTATTAAAAGCTAACAGCCGCACAATCTCATTGCTTAAAAGAGAAAATCTCACCTTATTTAAGAATGCCCTTTATTTCATGGATATTGATTGTAAAACCAAAGGTTGTGCTTTTATAGCTCATCTGTGGACTATTGCGTTAAAAGCGACTAACAAACATTTTCCCGCAGTAATCAAGAAAATCTGGAAAAGTAAATACGGAATAACTCGCATGACGAAAGATTCCTCGATAAAATTTTCTGAATTTTATGCGCATTTTTTATAATAAACTTACTTCTCTGAGTTCCTTGATATAAAGCGATAAACGGGTTAGATTGGCTTAGCTCTTTCATCCTATATCAGGTTAATAAGCGATGAGTCAGAAGAATTTTCCACATAAAACTGCCAGCTTTCTTCTGCTTTTTACAGTGGTTACAGCGCTTGCCCTTAGTTTGGTTCCTCCCTTTGCGCAACCCTTTAGCTACCATGATTTTGCAGATAAACGCACTTTATTTTACATCAGTAATTTTTCTGATGTGATGTCCAATCTAGCCTTTATTATTGTGGGCTATCTAGGTATTAAAACCATTCACCAACCTACTCCAACTCAATGCGCACTCACTCCAGAAGCAAAATGGGCCTACCTCATTGGATTTATTGGCACGATCTTAACAGGCTTAGGTTCGATCTATTATCATTTACACCCCAATAACTATACCTTGTTTTGGGATCGAGCCCCGATGGGCATGCTTTTAATGTCATTTTTTGCGGCCATCTTTATAGAGCGGGTCAATCGCTCGATTGGCTTTTATCTATTATTCCCCCTTATTTTGCTGGCAACCCTTTGTACCTTGCAATGGGAGCTTAGCGAGCTGTGGGGACAGGGAGATATGCGCTTATATATTTGGTCGCAGGGCTATCCTCTGGTAATGATTATATTTATTTTATTCTTTTTTCCCTCATCCTATGTGCGCAACTATTATCTTACAACCTGTTTCATTTTGTTTGGTTTGGCCAAAATAACTGAAGGCTTGGATAAAATCATTTATCATTTTACCTTCGAGACAATAAGCGGACATACTTTGAAACATCTTCTCGCTGCTATTGCTGTTTACTCCCTTGTTTATGATGTAAAACACCGCCAATCCAAGCCTTCCCCGCAAAATAATACCGCCTCTTAAAGAGGCATTTACTATACTTAAGATAACATTGAGATACCAAGGAAAAAGGAGGAGTCATGAAAGGTGCTAAATCAATCAAGAAACCTCATCATTCTAGCAGGGATGATACTGCCAAAGAAAAACGTAAAAAAAAGGAAAGAAAATTGGATAAGTTAATAGAAGATACCTTTCCTGCCAGTGATGCAACTGCTAAATACTAGGTTGAGAGCGTCGCCTTACAGACAATCCCTTACTAGATGGGGAAATTTACGCTGCTCAGCCCATCCTTCATAAGGAGAGATTATTCTGTTCCCAAGTTTTTCATCATGATAAAATAAAATCCAACTGATTAAATACTCCAAGCTATGAAGCCAAATCCCCCCCACAAGAATCGTGGTGCGCTCAGTAACCCTGAAGGACGATTTGAGGTTAGCACTTATGAAAATTTTGATGACGGCTGGGTGCTTGAGGAAGAAACGCTTCCCGCTATAGAAACCTTCTTATTGCCGGAAACCGCTAAAACAATTATTAGCCGCAATGATTCTCCCGACCTTGGCTTTGAGCAATCTATTAATCCCTATCGTGGTTGTGAGCATGGTTGTATTTACTGTTATGCTCGTCCCAGTCATGCTTATGTCAACCTATCGCCAGGCCTCGATTTTGAAACTAAAATTTTTTACAAAATTGACGCAGCAACTCTGTTAGAAAAAGAACTTAATAAATCAAACTATCAGTGTAAACCTATTGTTTTAGGTGCAAATACAGATCCTTATCAGCCAGCAGAAGCCAAACTCAAAGTGACTCGCAGTCTTTTGGAAGTATTAAATCATTATCAACATCCAGTCATTATTATCACTAAAAATGCACTTATTGAACGTGATTTGGATCTTCTCACAGCAATGGCTAAACAAAACCTTGTCAAGGTTGCAGTCAGTGTTACCTCCCTTTCCACCCATTTAAAACATATTATGGAGCCTCGGACTACAGCGCCAGCCGGCCGCTTAAAACTTATCAAACATTTATCAGAAAACCAAATACCGGTAAGAGTGATGGTAGCTCCTGTCATTCCAATGATTAATGATGTAGAACTGGAAAAAATTATCCAGGCTGCAGCACAAGCAGGAGCTAAACATGCGAGTTATGTTTTAATCAGATTGCCTCATGAAGTAAACGATTTATTTAAAGAATGGCTAGCCAATCATTTTCCTCAACGGGCAAAACACATTATGAGTCTTATTCGTCAAATGCGCGGAGGTAAAGACTACGATGCCGCTTTTGGCTCGCGCATGCGTGGAGAGGGAGAATATGCCAAACTTTTAGCAACCCGATTTCATTTGGCTTGCAAGCGTTTTGGTTTAAATGGTGCAGCAGAACCAAACCTGGAGATAAAAAAATTTACCCAGAGGAAAAACCTAACATCCCGACAATTGAGCCTGTGGGATGATGAGTTTTAATGCGCCGAAAATGTTACCTAACTACATCAAGCTTTTTTCTTAGCTTTAGCAGCTACTTTTTTCTGTAAGGTTTTATTCTTATCTTTCCCCATACTCTTTTTCAATAAGGAAATAAAATCGATGACATCATCGGGTTTTCGTCTACGGGTTTTCGTCTTGGTACCCATTGCTTTTTCAGCTTCCGCCGTCTTTTTATCAAGCCACTGCGATAAAGCCTCTTGGTACTCATCATGATATTTTTCAGGTTTCCAGGTCGTTGTCATGTCTTTAATTAAATCAACAGCCATTTTTATTTCACGATCTGAAATTTTATAGGATTTCAGTGATTCAGTAGGAACTTCCAAGTCCTCTTCTTTACGTATTTCCTGTTGAAAGCGAATCAGGTTGAGTACTAAAGCGTGATCATGCGGCATCACTAAGCACAAATATTCTTTGGTGCGGATAATAACTTTTGCCACACCAACTTTTTTGGTTTTTTTTAATGCTTCGCGTAACAAAACATAGGCTTTTTGGTTTTTAGAATCAGGAATAACATAATAGGGCTTATCAAAATACAAGTTGTCAATTTCAGCCAACTCAATAAATTCTTCGATATCAATGGACTTATAAACTTCAGGACTGGCTTTTTCAAACGCTTCCTCATCCACAATAATGTACTTATCCTTATCAAATTCATAGCCTTTTACAATTTTCTCCCAAGGTACTTCCTTATCCGTATTGGCATTAACTCGTTTATAACGAATACGCGATTTATCGCGCGAATCCAATAGATGAAAGTGCAAATCCTTTTTTTCTTCAACAGAAATAATCTGGACCGGAATGGTAACCAAACCAAAAGAAATATCCCCTTTCCATATAGCTTTCATAGCATTTCCCAATTTTACACGTTATTTAATTATAGGCCTCCCTATTTTAATGACTAAAACTCACCCATTTATAAAAATAATAATTACACCTCTTTACATAAAAAATATCGTAAAAACAATAGGAGTGAATTTGCTTAAAATAAACTTAAAATTAGTAATCCATTAAAATTAAAAAGAAAAAAAATAATTTTTTTCTCATAAAAAAATAAAGAAAATTGCATTCGTAATTTTATTGTCCTATTCCTTTAATTAGGACTATTAATTAAATAGATATTAAATTTAGGAGAGAATCATGAAAAGGATATTTTTAATATTAGCCATGCTAGCCTCTTCCACCTTATATGCATCTGCCGGAACAAGTACAGGAACGGGCACTAGCACAGGAACAGACACTAGCACAGGAACAGACACTAGCACAGGAACAGACACTAGCACAGGAACAGACACTAGCACAGGAACAGACACTAGCACAGGAACAGACACTACCACAGGAACGGGCACTAGCACAGGAACAGACACTACCACAGGAACGGGCACTACCACAGGAACGGGCACTAGCACAGGAACAGACACTAGCACAGGAACAGACACTAGCACAGGAACTGGAACCAGTACGGGAACAGACACGAATACAACTATCAACTCCAATCCTGAAACCCCAATTGATAACAGCACTGGCACTAATACAGGAGGGGATACTAATACAGGAACCACTATTCATAATAATACAAATTCCCCATCTGGAATTGATACAAATACAGGAGTCAACCCTAATCCTAATTCAGTTCCTGGCTCTACTAACGACCCTGAAACAAACACCAATAATGGAACTAACACGAATACACAATAATTGCAGCACTCAGTTAGCCTGTCTATGAGGCAGGCTTTTTCTTAGAGGGAGTAGTCTAATGAGCTTGGAACATTACCACCAAAAAAGAGATTTTAGTAAAACACCCGAGCCCAAAGGAAAAATATCCCGAAAAAAGCAACGACGTTTTTATATTCAAAAACATGCTGCCTCTCACCTTCACTACGATTTTCGACTCGAATTAGAGGGCGTTCTTAAAAGTTGGGCTATTCCCAAAGGGCCCTCTCTAGATCCCTCTGTTAAACGCTTAGCCATTCACGTAGAAGATCATCCAATTGAATATGGCACTTTTGAAGGCATTATTCCTAAAGAGGAATATGGTGGAGGTACAGTGATGCTCTGGGACAAAGGGGAATGGGAATCGCTGGATAAAAATCCTCTGCAAGCTTATAAAAAAGGGCATCTGCGTTTTGAGTTACATGCAGAAAAACTCGGGGGGCGATGGGATTTAATTCGTTTTAAAAAAGAAGATAAATCCTGGTTTCTTATTAAATATAAGGACAGTTATGCCCGAGAAGATGATGATATTACCACCCAAAAAAACAAGAGTGTTCTTAGCCAACAATCAATAGAAGAAATTGAAAAAAATTATCAAGCTGTTTGGACAAAGACTGGGTTAAAAAAAAACCTTAAAAAAATTAATATTGATCTGCCATCCACTAACATGCCAGAGACCATTTCACCACAATTAGCTACTCTAGTGGATAAACCACCATCAGGTGAAGATTGGTTGCATGAAATTAAGTTAGATGGTTATCGGATTCTTGCTTTTAAGAATGGTAAACACGTCCGTCTTATGTCACGCAACAATATAGAGTGGACTCGTAAGTTTCAAATTATCATCAAAGCGGTTGAGAAAATACCTGTAACAAAACTCATTCTTGATGGCGAAATTGTACTTTTTGATGAGCACAATAGATCCAGTTTTCAATTATTACAAAACGCCTTGGACTCTGACGACAACCCTCCCTTTATTTATTACGTATTTGACCTGCTTTATTATGATAAATGGGATGTACGCTCTCTTCCTCTTTTAGAAAGGAAAAAACTATTAGAGCCATTACTAACCCCTGAAATCCCTCATTTGCATTTTAGTGATTACATTCTCGGACATGGGGAAGCTATTTTTGCTTATTCCTGTGATCTTGGTTTAGAGGGGATTGTTTCAA
This sequence comes from Legionella donaldsonii, assembly GCF_900452385.1. NCBI lineage: Bacteria > Pseudomonadati > Pseudomonadota > Gammaproteobacteria > Legionellales > Legionellaceae > Legionella > Legionella donaldsonii. Next base: position 2,236,399 of record NZ_UGOA01000001.1, read on the forward strand.
AATTAGCAACAAGTAAGTACGTGACCAAACGCTCTAAATCCTGGTTAAAAATTAAATGCCTAAAACGGCAAGAATTTATTATTGGAGGCTTTAGTCCACCGAAAAACTCACGAAGCTGCTTTGGTTCGCTCTTTTTAGGGCTCTACGATAAAAAGGGACATTTTATCTACAGTGGCAATGTTGGCACAGGCTTTAGCGAGGCCTCCTTAAGGGAAATCTATGAAAAATTAAAACAGCGCATCGTTACTAAAAACCCTTTTAATTCACAACCACCAGGTATTACGACTGCCACTTGGGTAAAACCAGAACTGGTTGCCGAAGTTGAGTTTACTGCATGGACAAAAGAGGGACGTTTACGCCATCCAAGTTTTAAAGGATTACGTTTTGACAAGAAAGCCAGGGACATTATAAAAGAAGTGGAGAAACCAGTGGATAAAATTAATAAACAAAAGATCGCACTCGAAAAGCAAAACTCTCTTAATATAAAACTAACGCATCCAAATAAAATTCTCTATAAAGAAGATAAAATTAGTAAAAGAGAGCTTTTTAACTATTATCTTGATATTGCTGATTTTATTCTTCCCTTTATTAAAAAACGCCCCTTGACGTTAGTACGCTGTCCAACAACCTATAAAGATTGTTTTTATCAAAAAAAACTCAATGAAACTAGCTTCACAGCACTGCATCCGATTGAAATAGCGAATATTAATCAGGGGAAAAGTGAGAATTATATTTACCTGGATGATGTAGAAGGGTTACTCAGCTTGATACAAATGGGAGCACTTGAGATTCACCCATGGGGAAGTCGTATTGAAAAACTGGAATACCCAGACATTTTAGTCTTTGACCTGGATCCTGCTCCCGACATTTTATGGAAACAGGTTGTTGAAGCAGCTTTTGAAATAAAAAAACATTTGAGTGAGTTTAAATTAAAATCCTTTGTTAAAACAACGGGAGGTAAAGGCCTTCACGTTGTTGTACCTATTCAACCAGAATATGAATGGGATAAGGTTAAAAATTTCGCCCAGGTATTTGTCCAATTTTTAGAACAAATTAGTCCGGAAAACTATACTGGCAAGATGTCAAAAACCCAAAGAAAAGGGAAAATTTTTATTGATTATTTGCGTAATCAACGAGGTGCAACAGCCATAGCTGTCTACTCAACTCGCGCACGGATACACGCTCCCGTAGCGACTCCCCTACATTGGGATGAATTGACTAATGATATTATGGATACTTATTATACGATAAGAACAATCACTAAAAGACTTAGTCATCTACAAAAAGATCCTTGGCATAGTTTTTGGGAAATAAAACAATCTTTACGCTTAGATCAATTAGAATGAAGTACTATCGGTTTATCGCCAATCGGTCGGCTCCAAGGGAATCAAAATCCACATAATGAGATAGACTAACAGTGCTGAACCACCTAAAAGAAAAAAAATAACGAAGATAAACCGAATCCAGAATGGATCCATATTAAAATAAATGCCTAATCCTCCGCATATCCCCGCAATTTTTCTTTCTCTACGAGAGCGCCATAGCTTTCTGTAAGGCTTTGAGAGTCGAGTCATAGTCGATTAACTTGAATTAAGAGGCTTTAATATACCAAATCTTGAATAGAAAGAACCAGTTTCTATCAAATTTATTCTATTTAAGTTGAATAGAAATAGGTATTCCGTCTTGCTTTGAAGACGGAATATCTCTCCAGGAGCTGTCACGCTATTCTGTTAATTACGTTTAATACCTGCCTGTCGTAGACTTTGCTCACCCAATTTCCTGGCATTGCTAGCCGCGGAAAGCATGTGCTTTTCAAAAATATGAAAAGCCTCTTCCATGTAATTTAAGGTTTTATGACTATTTTCTATCAATACGTGAATATTACGCTCCAGAAGCTCTTCGGGTCTTCGAAGCTTCGTGAGCTCTTCTGGCCTCAGATAAGACATATTTTGCAGAGTCTTAAGATTAAGGGCCATTATTTCTTGTAAAGGTTGTTGAAAGTTACGGACACTATTTTTCCACTGTTCCATTTGTTCATGCATGGTCATCTCCTTGTGTGCACTGCACAATCAAAGATTAGCTCACTAAAATTGCTTGTCAAATTTGTTAATAAGAAATGGTCCGCCTTTCAATCATTCTACCTTTTTACTATTGTTAAGCTTGAAATAAGCTATGCTTAAGAGAGAATCCTGCAATTACCAAAGGATAATCTTTTAACAAAATAATAAAAATTAAAATAATGATTTTATAGGGAGATAAAATGGGTTATTTGATCGGTTGGCTTTTGGGTGTCCCAATAAGCATACTCATCTTAATTTGGTTAATATCCCATGTTTGATATATCTCATTAAACAAGGAGAGTTATAATGGCTAAAGAATCTGTAGTAGTAACAGAGCATTCGCATTGTTCGCACACCTACAAGCGCATTTCATGGTCTGCCATTGTCATTGGGGCCTTAGTAGCAGTAGGACTGAATTTCCTCTTAAATCTTTTTGGACTTGCTATAGGCTTGAGTGCTTTTACAATGAGCGATGCAGGAGCAAGTACTGTAGTCATTGGAGGCATGCTTGGAATTCTTATCGGTATCATTGCCGCTATGCTAGCTGCAGGGTATGCAGCAGGTTATCTCGGACGCTTATATTGTCCTCAGAGAAATCTCGGTATCCTGTATGGTTTTAGTACCTGGACTTTGGCCTTAATTCTATCGGCCTTAATTACCATGCCTCTTACCCATCATGTAACCAATTATACAAAAATGGCTTCTCCTTCGATTTCAGTAATCACTAAGAAATCAATGGATACTGGCAAGGTGGTATCCGCCGCCACTGTCTCTCCTGCTTCTCATCATCAGAACATTCATCAAAAAGCGATGAATGTAACGGCGCCGACGGAAACAACGGCTTGGAGTGTATTTTGTGTCTTTATTCTATTCTTCATCAGTGCCTTATCCTGCTGTTTTGGTGCTTGCTGGGGAATGAGTTGTTGCCGGGAGGATTAACTTGTTACTTTAAGCCCTTTCGTTGATGCGAAAGGGCTATTTACCATTCTAAAATTACCAGCCTGTATTTAAATCTTCATGTTTGTCTATAATTAATTACTACATGGAGGTAGTTATGAACAAGACGAGCAAAAATCCACAACCTCATGCCGTTGACAGAAAAAATAAAAGCCAAGGGACGGAAAAGAAGAGTGCTTTAGCAGGCAGTGAGTTGGAAAAGCCTAACCATAAATCTCACCTAAGTCGTGATCCAATTAAAAAACGCCCTTTTTTCACCGACGACCCTCCGAAATTAGAAAAAAAAGTTGATAACTATGATGAAGAGAATGATGGTTTTTAAAATTTCTTCAACGGGGATCTTCTTAATACGATAGAGAAGGGATTGTAGGAAGCAGCTTTTTTGTGACAAGCATCTTTTAACGATGCGAAAACCAGAGGATAGTCTTCAATTTAATAAAGCAACAGTACAATTATTCCACTCCCCAAAACTGATAACTTAATAGGCTCAATCGGTAACAGTAGTGGAGAGTTTCATACAAGCTTGCTCCTTGTTCTTTTGATAGTATTCTTTTATTTTGATCCTTGGAGACAATGCATGCTTTATTTATGGCTAAAGTATATTCACATTTTAAGCTCTACCCTATTATTTGGTACCGGACTTGGTACTGCCTGTGTTTTGCTTTATGGGCACTCTACAAAAAACATATCGACCATGGCAGTCTGTAATCAATATGTCGTATTAGTAGATTGGCTATTTACTGGTATCTCGGGCTTTATACAAGCCCTCACAGGTTTTTGGATGATCTACCTGGCAGGGTACTCCTTTAAATCCCTGTGGATCTGGGGGGCTATAACAGGCTATACCTTTACCGCTTGTTGCTGGTTTCCTGTGGTTTATTTTCAAATAAAACTACGCGACATCATCATAATGTGCATTAAAAATAAAACGTCTCTTCCAGCAGAGTACCATTACTATTTTCGCTGGTGGTTTTTTTTAGGATGGCCTGCTTTTATCAGCTTACTGATTGTTTTTTATTTTATGATAATGAAGCCTATGTAAAATATTATAATGCTAACCATTCAATGTAATTAGCCATTAACGATGACTCCACCATTAGGATGCAGCACTTGGCCAGTCATATAGGATGAGTCGTTCGAGGCAAGGTATACGTAAGCCGGAGCAATTTCTGCAGGTTGCCCGGCCCGTTTCATTGGTACTTGTTGACCAAATTCTGCTACTTGCTTTGCTGTAAAACTTGCTGGAATCAGAGGAGTCCAAACAGGGCCTGGCGCCACAGCATTGACACGAATCTCGCGCGAAATAAGGTTTTGCGCAAGTGAGCGAGTAAGGGCAATGATAGCGCCTTTAGTTGCGGAATAATCAATTAGGTGATCATTTCCTTTGTATGCTGTTACAGAGGTAGTATTAATAATCACGCTTCCTTTTTTCAAATGAGGCAATAAGGCTTTGATCATGTAAAAATAAGAAAAGAAATTAGTCTTAAAAGTCCGTTCTAACTGTTCACAACTTATTTCCTCCAAAGTATCTTGTGGATGCTGTTCTGCAATATTATTCACTAAAATATCGATCTGCTTAACTAATTTTTCAGCCTGAGTGACCAATTTCTTACAGGCACCATAAGTCTTTAAATTAGCTGGCATGAGCCAACAATGCCTGCCTATCGCTTCGATTAATTGTTTGGTTTTTTCAGCGTCTTGATGCTCATTTAAATAATGGACAATCACATCCGCGCCTTCTTTTGCAAAAGCGCAAGCGACGGCACGACCGATGCCACTATCACCACCTGTAATCAAGGCTGTTTTACCGAGCAGTTTATCACTTCCTTGGTAATCTGCAGATAAATACTCAGGTTGAGGCCGCATTTTAGCCTCAATACCGGGTTGTTTTTTTTGTTCTTGCGGCGGTTGTTGTTGAGGCCTTTTCTGCTTCATAGTGCACTCCTATGTTACAGTTATGTTCCTCATGGTGGTTAGAGATTAAAAAATATGAGAAACCAGCCAAATGAGGATCAATATACTGATAGGCACTCCTAGTAGCCAGGCAATAATATATTTCAGCATTTTTTTCTCCTTTCTTAAAAACTATCCATTCTTTATTATGCTTTAGTTTGTTTCCTCAGTTTTTTGTGCACCAGACCCTTTGATCATTTGTTAGTGCTGTTGAAAAAGAAACCATTCCTGTACTATCCAAAATGCTGGTGATAAAGATTCGGAAGCCCTTTTCTCAAATATCTTTCCATGATACTTTCTTCCAAATTAAACATATAAATTAACTTTTTGATTTTACTAGAGTAAAAGCAGCAAAACCATTCAAAAACTACTTCTATTCATTAAATTTGGTTAATAGTTGATCCTCTTTATACTATAGATGACTATTGCTCTTTTAACAAAAATTAGCGACAGATGTAATAATTTATTCTATTTAATAAGTCATTTCTTATTCTTTTTCTTGCTTTTAGGTTTCGTTGTCGTTATTAAAGGAGATTGCACGATATCCAAGATAGTTTGCATAGGATCCATATCTGTAGTAGGTTCAAATATCGCTTTCCCCAGCAGCGGTAATATAGCGGAATTCGTCGGTAAATTCATGGATTTAGCTATATTATTTATATTTTCTTGCACAATATTGGTTGTAGGAAGTTCTATCCATTTATCAAGCAGTTTATTAGCAGAATTGAAATAACTACACATACTATTGGCAAACGTATTCAAGAACTGAATTTGTTTATTGATTAAAGTCATCTGCAGTTCAAGCCAAGGATTATTCTCCAACATTTTCATGGTATTGAACCATTGTCCAGGAATATATTGTTCTGAATTATTTTCAGGTGTTTTCGCCTTTCCCTTGTTAATCATAAAATTCCTTATCTGGTATGAAGCATTGTTTAAAAATGGAATATTTAAACTATAGGTGACAATTTAACGGACTGCCAAAAGAGAGATAAAAGGCAAGAGTAGCAACAGCTTTCATACCTCAATGGACGCAGATTGTTTGTAATTTACTCTTATGGCTATTTTTAAACTATGCTTAATGATAAATAACCAAGGAGGTAAATAGACATGGAAACGAAACGAACCACCGCTGCACATGCACATAAAAAGCCCTCTCTCAAAGAAAGCGCACATAATGGCCGTAGTAAAGCTCATGTTGGCGAGGCCGCAAATCATTTATTACACGAAGGGAAAAAACTGGCCAATGACGTTTATGAAGAAGGCTTAAATAAATTGGAAGACGTACAAGATGAACTTAAGGGGTATTCCGACGAGCTTTTGAAGAAAGTACAAAAAAATCCACTAACCTCTTTATTAATAGCAGGTGGGGTAGGTTTTTTGCTTTCTCTCATATTAAAAAATAAATGAATATTATTGAACACTTAGAGGGACTAGTTTCAGGGAAAATACGCATTTTTAAACTAGTCTCTCGTCTTATTAAATTAGAGGCAAAATTAGCAGGGCTAAGTATTTATCCTCTGTTAATTAATGTATGTCTGTTATTAATTACACTCACTACGCTGTGGTTATCAGCCATGTTGTTGTTTGGATATTTCTTGACCCAACTTGTTGGTAATGCCTTTTTTGGCATTTCTATGGTCTTATTATTTAACCTTGGTGTTTCTTTTCTATTAGCAAGATATTTAAGATCCAATTTAGAAAAAATGAGTTTCAAGAAAACAAGAGCTTATTTTGCCAGGCAGAATACCCATGAAAAACTCCCGAAAGCAACTGATTATCAAAATTGAAAAACTAGATAGGAATTTACATAAACAACAAATTAAAGTGCGAAAGCATTACCATTGTTTGACGAGCTTTATCCACTCTACTGATGCCCTCATTGGCCTTCTACCTGCCTTTATAATCGGTTGGGAAAGTACCAAAGGGAGCTTTATAAAAAATATGCTTAGGTACATCATTCGTATAGAATTCCTTACAGTTTTAGCTACTCTTAGCAAGAAATTTATTAAATAGAACTCACTGGGCATTTAAAGCAAAAAATCTCGAAAATTAATCACAGAAAGCCATTGTCTATAATTAAGATAAGAAAATGTCTAATAAGGAGATTAAAATGCCACAAGGAGATAAGTCAAAATATACCGACAAGCAAAAACGCCAAGCCCATCATATTGAAGAAAAATACCGTAAAGAAGGTGTATCAAAAAAAGAAGCTGAAGAACGTGCCTGGCGAACTGTAAACAAACAGGATCATGGAGGTAAAAAAGGAGCTTAATACGTTTAACTATCACAGATTTCTCTCCGCAAATTACTGGTAAGGAAAAGAAGTGATGAGAGAATATACTTCAAAGGGATTTAGGGGTTGTTATGATATAAAACCCACGGAGAGTAATCTGTACCACGCTGAAGGTGAAGTCTTCTTTTACACCAAAGATTCAAGTAATCCCTGCTTATTACAGAAATTTCATACTGAACACCCTACAAAAATTGGAGCCAAAAAAGAAATTAAACGATTAATTGATGATTACATCAACTTTGAATGGAAAAACACCTCGAGATGAAAAAAATTGAGGCCTTCATATTAATAATAATTTAAGGGTAACGTACTCTCTACATCTATAGAACTGTGTCAAACATATTAATTCTTACTTGTCTTTACATAGTTTTTTATATTCTTCTTCCAATTTTTTTAAATCCTCATCGGATAATTTATCCAAATCCAAAATAGAATTACGCGCATTTTTTTTCGTTTTGATTAATTCATCAATTTTTAAGTTAAGAATTTTCGTATCACGATTTTGCGTATTCTGAATTAAGAACACCATTAAAAAGGTAATAATGGTTGTCCCAGTATTAATTATAAGCTGCCATGTATCGGAAAAATGAAATAAAGGGCCTGTAACGAGCCAAATCAATACTAAACTCAATGCAATTATAAAAGACCCGGAGTGTCCAACTGCATGTGAAACCCGCTTTGCAAAATTATTAAAATGATTGGAATCGTCTTTAGCTTTCATCGTTATTTCCTTAAGTGAACTTTAAGCCACCCTCGTTTAAATATCTTTTCAACTATAGCAAAATCTCTCTTGCCTTCCACTTTACAATCATTGCCATTGCCTAATGGTTTAAATTATTTTAGCTTAAGAATAAGCATTTTCTATTCTGGAAAATCCCTGGCGGGGTTTTAACTGAAAATTCAAACAATTGCTTTTCGCTGCAAAAAGCTGTTAACAATACTCTCACATCTTATCCACAGCTTACTCCCACTTTGTTCTCTTGATTTTTCCAAAAAACACAATATATTGTTTTTTTAAAACAAAAATACCACCAGATATGGTGTATTTAAGATTGTATTCAGCAACGATTTATTCTATATTTTTAAATATGGATCCAACTAATCTTAAGGATTGAAATTAGTTGGGTGGCCAAACAACACCGTGGAGAAAACATGTCTGAGATTCTTGAGTCGGTAAAAGATGTACCGCAAACAAGTCAACTGGAATTGACCGCTACAGCACCAGGTTTGCTGAAAACCATAAAACGCAATGGCAAAGTTGTTAGCTATGATGATAGCAAAATCAAAGTTGCCATTACTAAAGCATTTATTGCTGTAGAAGGCGGCAATGCAGCAGCATCGAATAGGATTCATCAGCAAATTGATGAAATCACTCAACGGGTTACTCAAGCCTTTAAACGTCGTCATCCAAGCGGCGGCAGTATTCATATCGAAGACATCCAAGATCAAGTAGAACTGGCTTTAATGCGTAGCAGTCAATACAAAATTGCGCGTGCTTATGTGCTCTATCGTGAAGAACACCGTAAAGCCCGAGAAACCGCTCTAAAACAACAAGCCAGTGATAACAAGGTGCCGCTCATCACTATGCCTGATGGTGAATTGAAACCTTTGGATATGGCGCGTGTAGATACTATTGTTGCCGAAGCCTGCCGTGAATTGGATAATGTTAAAGCAGAGCCTGTTATTAAAGATGCCCTGCGTAACCTTTATAATCAGGCCAAATTGGAGGACGTTCATAAAGCCTTAATTATGGCCGCTCGTGCCCTGGTAGAAAAAGAGCCTAATTATAGTTACGTCAGCGCTCGTTTACTCCTGGACAGTTTACGTGCTGAAGCATTAAATAAATTAAATATACAAACAGAAGCAACCTTCGATGAAATGGCAGCCCTCTATCCTGCGTACTTCAAGGCCTACATTGCCCAAGGTATCAACCAAGGCATGCTCGAACACAAATTGACTGATTTTAATTTGGATAAGCTGGCAAAAGCATTGTTACCCCAACGCGATATGAAATTCACCTATTTAAGCCTGCAGACGCTTTATGATCGTTATTTCATTCACGAACAGGGTGTCCGCTATGAATTACCGCAGGCCTTCTTTATGCGTGTAGCGATGGGCTTAGCGATTCGTGAGCAAAACAAAGATGATAAAGCAATCGAATTTTACCTATTGTTATCCTCTTTCGACTATATGTCCTCTACTCCGACACTCTTTAACTCGGGTACAGTCAGACCCCAGTTATCAAGCTGCTATTTGACCACAGTCCCTGATCATCTGGATGGCATTTACAGTGCAATTAAGGATAATGCGCTGCTGTCTAAATTTGCTGGTGGGCTTGGCAATGATTGGACTCCTGTTCGCGCCATGGGGGCACATATCAAAGGCACGAATGGTAAATCGCAAGGTGTTGTACCTTTCTTAAAAGTTGCTGACTCAACAGCTGTTGCTGTAAACCAGGGTGGTAAGCGTAAAGGGGCTGTTTGCGCCTATCTTGAATGCTGGCACCGCGATGTGGAAGAGTTTACTGAATTACGTAAAAATACCGGTGACGACAGACGCCGTACGCATGATATGAACACGGCCCTGTGGATACCTGATTTATTCATGAAGCGTGTGCATGAAGATGGTGAATGGACTTTATTCTCCCCCGATGAAGTTCCTGAGTTGCATGATGCCTACGGAAGCGAGTTCGAAACCCTGTACACTCAATGCGAAGAAAAGGCGCAACGTGGTGAAATTAAAAATGTTAAAAGAATTTCTGCCCTTAAACTATGGCGCCGTATGCTTTCCATGTTATTTGAAACCGGTCATCCATGGTTAACTTTTAAAGATCCATGCAATCTGCGCTCACCTCAGCAGCACGTGGGAGTCATTCACAGCTCCAATCTGTGTACGGAAATTACACTCAATACGTCACAGGATGAAATTGCAGTCTGTAACCTAGGTAGTGTTAACTTGCCTGCCCATATCCATAATGGCAAACTGGATCGTGAAAAATTAAAGCGTACCATCACTACCGCTATTCGCATGCTTGATAATGTGATTGACATTAATTATTACTCTGTCCCACAAGCCCGCAACTCTAACCTGCAGCATCGTCCAATTGGCCTGGGTTTAATGGGCTTCCAGGATGCGCTTTATGCACTCAAAATTGATTATACCTCTAAAAAAGCTGTTGAATTCGCTGATGAATCAATGGAATTAATCAGTTATTACGCCATTGAAGCCTCCTGTGAATTAGCGAAAGAACGAGGTAGTTATTCAAGTTATGAGGGTTCTTTATGGAGCAAAGGGATTCTACCTATTGATTCCATTAATTTGTTACAACAAACTCGTAACAAATACCTTGAGCAAGATCGTTCACAACATCTGGATTGGGAAGATTTACGAGTCAAGGTACGTACTCAGGGAATGCGTAACTCTAATGTGATGGCCATTGCTCCAACGGCCACTATTTCCAATATTTGTGGTGTATCACAATCGATTGAGCCGACTTATCAAAATCTCTACGTGAAGTCTAATTTGTCTGGCGAATTTACAGTGATTAACCCTTATTTGGTTGCTGATTTGAAAGCACTCGGCCTTTGGGATGAAGTCATGGTTAATGATTTGAAATATTTCAACGGCAGCGTACAACCTATCAGTCGTATTCCTGCTGAACTAAAGGCACGTTATGCAACGGCGTTTGAAATTGATCCCATGTGGCTAGTAGAGGCTGCTTCTCGTCGCCAGAAATGGATTGATCAGGCCCAATCGCTGAATATATACATGGCTCAGCCATCCGGTAAAAAGCTTGATCAATTATATAAACTTGCTTGGGTACGCGGTTTGAAAACAACCTACTATCTACGTAGCCTGGGTGCTAGTAATGCAGAAAAATCCACTGTCACTGACGGGGCACTTAATGCAGTCAAGATAGAAGCAGAACCTAAAGTATGCTCTATTCTGGATCCTGACTGCGAAGCTTGCCAATAATGAGGAGAATTTGATGTCAATAACCACTTTAGAAACGATGAAAGCACCCAATCCTATGGGTGCTACCGGCTTGGAAGCCTTAGAAATGGGGGCTGGCCGCATTCATGTTGATGACAAGCAAATTATCAACTGCCGAGCTGATTTAAACCAATTAGTTCCCTTTAAATATACTTGGGCTTGGGATAAATACTTAACTGCCTGTGCTAATCACTGGATGCCCAATGAAATCAATATGAGCACTGATGTTGCTTTATGGAAAGATCCTAATGGTTTAACTGCAGACGAACGATTGATTGTTTTACGCAATTTGGGCTTCTTCTCAACAGCTGATTCTTTGGTAGCCAATAACCTGGTCTTGGCTGTTTACCGTCACATTACTAACCCAGAATGCCGTCAATACCTGTTACGTCAAGCCTTCGAAGAGGCTCTTCACACTCACGCTTATCAATATATTATCGAAAGTTTGGGACTGGATGAGGCTGCTGTATTTAATATGTATCGCGAGATCCCTTCTGTTGCTACAAAAGCTGCTTGGGCACTGCCTTTTACCCAAAGCTTGAGTGATCCTAATTTCCATACGGGAACACCAGAGGATGATCAACGATTATTACGAGATCTGATTGCCTTCTATGTGATTTTTGAAGGTATCTTCTTCTATGTTGGTTTCACACAAATCCTGTCTATGGGCAGACGTAATAAAATGGTCGGTACCTCTGAGCAATTTCAATATATTTTGCGTGATGAATCCATGCATATGAATTTCGGTATTGATGTCATTAACCAAATAAAAATTGAAAATCCTCACTTGTGGACGCCTGATTTTAAAGAGGAAATCATCCAATTGATTAAAGAAGGTGTAGCGTTGGAATATCAATATGCTAGAGATACCATGCCACATGGCATTTTGGGCATGAACGCAGAAATGTTTGAAGAGTATTTACATTTCATTGCTAACCGTCGCCTTAGCCAGATTGGTTTACCAGAACAATACCCTGGTGCTGAAAACCCATTCCCCTGGATGAGTGAAATGATGGATCTCAAAAAAGAGAAAAACTTCTTTGAAACTCGCGTGATTGAATATCAAGCCGGCGGAACTCTCAGCTGGGATGATGAAGATAACTAACCGAAAATCAAAATAAAAAGCTCTCCTTCAGCAAGATACTGAAGGAGAGAAAGCTTTCTTATTTATTCCTTATTAATATTGAGTTCACGAAGCTTTCCTTTACTTTCAGCTTTCTTAGGTATCGTTACCCACAACATACCCTTTTTGAAAGACGCTTTCGCTTTATCAACATCAACTGACTGAGGCAAAGTAATGGTTCTATCGTAACGTCCATAACTGATTTCACGGCTCAGATAATTTTTATTTTCATCTTTCTTAGATGTACTTTTTTCACCTTGAATAGTTATTACGTTATCACTAATAGAAATTTTAATGTCTTTTTCATCCATGCCTGGCATTTCAATTTCAATTTTAAGACAATCTTTATCTTCAATGATATCCATTGCTGGAGATAGTCTTAGGTTGTGAAAATGTTCTAAATTCAAGTTGCTGGATTCGAACAAATTATACAAATCACTCATGGCTCTATTAACTTCTTGATGAAGGCCTCTAAACGGACTCAATAAAGATTCAGCTGTGCTGGAAATATCTCCTTTTCGTTTTGATAAATTACTCATTTCCGTATCTCCTATGCCGTATTTCACAGAAATTCACTCTGTAAAATAATTAACCTATATTTATAAATATTAGTAGGAATCATTTACTTTTCAAGCGAGAATAACTCCTTAATTCTTCAATAAAAAATTTCAATATTATTTATAAATCAAAATGTTATATTTTTTAAAATTCGTAAAATCATCTTTATCTTGTTTTTACTTTGTCTTAATATCTTAATGTTATTGATTTGAAAACCGCTTGAACTATCGTTATTAACCACTGCAGCTCACAGGACAGAAAGGCTATGTCAATTGATAGTGTATTTTTAACTAAAGACTCTATTAAATTTCTTCTTTTTTTAGCTAAAAAAAATACCTTATCAATGACGAAAAAGCATTTCTGCCATGACCAATCGGAGGCAGATTTTTATTCACAGCCGGATCAGAAACTGAGACGTGGTACCATTGTTGTATTTCACGGCCTTAACCAGGAGGGGAATAACGATACTCGCATCTTGAAATTAGTGGGGGCTCTCGTAGCGATTGGTTTTACTTGCCTGGTTCCGCGTATACCTGCTTATGTAGAACTTCGATCTACAACTGAATATGATTTTGATTCGCTTACCCGTTTTTTAGATCATTTATCCATCACGACAACCGAAATAAATGGCTATTATTCTTTTCTTGGCCCTTCAACCTCTTGCCTATTCATGAGCAAATTGGCATCTAAGGAACCACTGAAACCGAAAATTAAATCGCTTTGTCTGATTAGTCCTTATTTCTCTGCTCAAAATAGCTTTGCAGAAATCCTGGAGTCACCCAAAAGCTTCTATGCTCAACTTGTGCTGTTAAAAATGCTCCTTCACAGTCAATATATGCACGAGAAAAATGAATCGACTGGTGATGATATAAACTTACTGAATCAAGCGATCACTTTTTGCTTTCAAAATAAAAAAGAAGAAGAAATAAGACTAGATGTGCTGAAATTTATTAATCAGGAATCTTCACGAAGGAGCACTTTATATTCTTTAGTTAGGCTTTTAGGAAAAAAAGGATTTATCACCGATTCAATAAGACCTTTCTTTCTTGATATTTCACAGCGAGCACAATATGAAGACCACATTACAAAAATAGATGCAAATGTGACTATTATTCACTCACTCCATGATGACATTTTTTCCCCGAAAAACAGTGTTGATTTATCGCAGCATCTTAATAAGTATCAGATAAAAAATAGCTTATTAATTACTAAATTGCTTGAGCATGCTGATTTAAAGTTTAAAAGCATTCTTAAAGAAGCAAAACCAATAATTAATTCCCTGAACTATTTTTTTAGTCACACGCAAGTGAAATAAAGCTAACGACAGTCAATACAGCTATGGTCTAGAGTTAAATGCAGTCATTGATCTTAGTTTCGTTACGTTGAGACATTGACGTGAAAAATAGCCCATGCTAGTTTTTAAAACAGTCAACTAAAGGGAGTTAGTTATGGATCTTGTGAGCTTGGGAGTAAATTTAGTCAGCGGGTTAGTAGGAGGGCACCTTCTTGGTGCTGCATGGAAAGATAAAAGCCTTGGTGCACTTGGTAATTCAATCGCGGGCATTATTGGAGGCGCAGCAGGCGGTTACATCCTTCAAACCGTTGGAATGTTAAATAGTTTAGGCTTAGGGGATATGTCTATTCACGCATTATTAGGCAATGTTGGCTCAGGATTAGTTGGGGGAGCCGTTTTAACAGCCATCGTCGGTATGATAAAAAAATCAATATCTAAAGCCTGACACATTACACCATCGTAGCCATATCTCTTGACGCGCTAATACGGAGTAAGTTCACAGAGTATGTTATTTTTTTACAATCGAATAAGATCTGTCGTCATTGCGAACGAAGTGAAGCGACCAAGTACAGGTTTCTAACAAAGAATCCTTTCGGTTGCTTCGCCAAGGTTCGCAATGACGAAATTAGGTACTGTAAGTCCTTACAAGAATTATGAAAAAGCTGTTAAATGCAGATTAGCGCAACATACACGCCCTCCCGCCCTCATAAACCGTCGATTAATTTTTCTATTAACGCCTGTTTTGAAGAAACATTCAGTTTAATTTTCATATTGCCAAGATAGTCTTCAATAGTGCGAAAAGACAAACCTAATTTGGCTGCAATCTGCTTTGCGCTATAGCCTCTTACTAACCAGTAACCACAATCCTTTTCCCGCGCCGTAAAATCAAGGCTATTAATCGCATAAGAATTATTACCCAATAGAGCAGTGATATGTGGAAACAAACCTAACTCTCTGATTTGTTGTAAAGAATAAATCAATGAACTTGAATGCAGATTAAAACTAAAACCGGCAGAACCAACCAATTGATTATTATGGTTAAACCAAGGGAATTTAACGGAAAAAATGAATTGTTCATTTCCTTCATGATTCACCAGGCGTTCTTCATAAACCTTAATTGTATTGGTTATGCAAACATCAGAACTATTACGCATTAATTGCAGCGCTGATTGTTTTTCAGCGACATCCAGTAAACAGCGTCCTTTTGAATCCTCTGCTGAATCAAAGCCACAAAGCAAGGCTCCATATTGATTCATTAAATGGGTTGTGCTGTTGGCATCAAGAAAATAAACACTCATCGACAGCTTTAGTAAATCAAATAAGTGAATTCTGGAAACAGGGGTTCGTGTTTCCATGTGTTTAGGCAAGGTAAGTTTAATCCCCTTTCTATAAGGAAGAACTCGCATTTCTTCCTGCAAGATACTTTTTGATTTATTCAATAACAACATAAGAATGATTTTGTTACCGTATTCAATACGGGGTTAATTGGTGATAAACCCAGTTTATATTCTGGCTCTCTCTTAACCATTATGCTTGGATGGACATGATTATGGCACGAATAAACAATCTGGAAAATTCTCCTCTCGGTAAAAAAACAGTCTACTCGACCCGTTATGATAAATCACTCCTATTTAGTATAACGCGACGTGAGCGGCGCCAGGAAATCAAAATACCCTCCATACTACCCTTTCAAGGTGAAGATATTTGGAATGCTTATGAATTTTCCTGGTTAAATGGTAAAGGAAAACCTGTTATTGCCCTGGCAACATTCATTGTTCCGGCCGAGTCCCCCCGCATTTTTGAATCCAAATCCCTTAAGCTTTATCTTCATAGTTTTAATGCCTCCCGGTTTAACAGCGAAAGGGAAGTCAGTAAGATTCTGTGTAAAGACTTAAGCGAAGTAGTAGGCGTCCCTGTTCTAGTCACTCTACAACATTGGGAGTACTCACCACTAGCTACAATCCTTTTACCCGCAGGGATAAATCTTGACCATTATGATCTCAGTACTAATCGTTATACTTATGCCCCTGAATTTTTAGAAACAGCGCCTTTTTTTGACAAGGAACTTCTTTATTCCAATCTGTTGAAATCAAACTGTCCGATCACCAGCCAACCTGATTGGGCAACTATTTTCATTCGCTATGAGGGACGCAAAATCAAGCATGAAGGATTACTTAAATACATTATTTCGTTAAGAAATCATGATGAATTTCATGAGCATTGTGTTGAACGTATCTTTATGGATATTCTCAACCATTGTAAGCCAGAGAAATTACTTGTGTATGCACGCTATACACGGCGCGGAGGAATTGATATTAATCCTCAAAGAGCTACACTTGGCTTTGCTTTGCCCGAAAATTTACGCCAACCCAGACAATAAGAATGAAAGAAGAGGCAATCAGCCGATTGCCTCTTTAGCCTAAAGTGCTTGCCGTAAATGAGGAAATAAAATGACATCGCGTATGGAAGGGGAATTAGTAAACAGCATAACTAATCGATCGACACCTATCCCTTCGCCAGCAGTCGGTGGCATGCCATATTCCAGTGCTTCAATGTAATCGCTGTCAAAATGCATCGCTTCCAAGTCCCCTGCATCTTTCTCCGCAACCTGTTTTTGAAAACGTTCTGCTTGATCCTGTGAATCGTTTAGCTCAGAAAACCCATTCGCAATCTCACGACCACCAATAAAAAACTCAAATCGATCCGTCACCTCTGGATCCTGATCACTACGTCTTGCCAAAGGAGATACTTCGGTAGGATAACCAATAATGAACGTTGGCTGAATTAACTGGTGTTCAACAGTTTCTTCAAAGAGGATCATTTGCAGCTTACCCAAACCATCACTGCCCTTATAAGCGAACCCCAAATTGTCGAGTAAGGCTCGGCAACCATCAATCGTTTCAATCTGAGCCGCGCTGAGTTCAGGATGATAGTGCAAAATAGCCTCTTTAACAGTCATTCGAGAAAAAGATTTTGAAAAATCAAGTAGTTGCCCTTGATACTCCACTTTTCTCGTCCCTAGCACAACATCACAGAGATGATGTAATAATTGTTCAGTGAAATCCATTAAATCACGATAATCAGCATAGGCCTGGTAGAATTCCACCATCGTAAACTCAGGGTTATGGCGTGTTGAGATACCTTCATTGCGGAAATTACGGTTAATCTCATAAACACGCTCAAATCCACCCACCACCAGCCGTTTTAAATAAAGCTCAGGCGCAATGCGTAAAAACATTTGCATGTCCAGGCTATTATGATGAGTCACGAATGGACGTGCTAAAGCACCACCCGGAATAGGGTGCATCATTGGGGTTTCTACTTCCAAAAATTGATGATTGTCCATGAAATGCCTTAAGGCTTTTATCAGTTTTGAACGCAATAGAAACGTTTGGCGGCTCTCTTCATTGGCGATTAAATCAACATAGCGTTTACGATAACGTACTTCCTGATCAGCCAGACCGTGAAATTTATCAGGTAAAGGCCGTAGAGATTTAGTCAATAACTCGATATCTTCCGCATTCACTGTTAGCTCACCGGTATTCGTCTTGAATAACTCGCCACGAACTCCGACAATATCCCCCAAATCCCAGTGCTTAAATTGCTCATAGATTTCTGGTAAATCATTTTGCCGTACATAAACCTGTAAACGTCCGGAAACATCCTGAATGTGAAAAAAACTGGCCTTACCCATAATACGGCGCAGGACAATTCGCCCAGCAACAACAACTTTTATATGTTCTTCTGCCAAAACTTCTTTCTCAATATCAGCATATTGATTCATTAAGCTGGCGGCTAAATATTGACGACGAAACTGGTTAGGGAAATTAAAACCGCTGCTGCGCAAATCAGCCAATTTTTGTTTACGAATTTGGTAAACTTCACTCTCATCTAGGTGCTGTTCTTCTATCATGCTTCCCCTACTCCTGCTTTCAAACTTGCTACAATAAATTGATCTAAATCGCCATCTAAAACTGCTTGCGTATTACTTGTCTCAACGCCGGTACGCAAATCCTTAACACGAGACTGATCCAAGACATAAGAACGGATCTGCGATCCCCAACCAATATCCGATTTGGTTGCTTCCAGGGCTTGTTGCGCCGCATTTTTCTTTTGCATCTCCATCTCATAGAGCTTAGCGCGCAACTGTTTCATTGCCTGATCTTTATTCTTGTGCTGACTTCTATCAGTCTGGCACTGAACTACTATTCCACTGGGCGCATGGGTAATACGTACTGCTGAATCAGTTCTGTTAACATGCTGCCCACCTGCTCCGGAAGCACGGTAGGTATCTATTCGCAAATCCGCAGGATTGATTTCGATATCAATATCTTCATCAACCTCAGGCGAAACAAATACGGCTGAAAAGGAGGTATGCCGTCGATTACCAGAGTCGAATGGCGATTTACGTACTAAACGATGCACCCCTGTTTCGGTGCGTAACCAACCATAGGCATATTCACCAGTAAAATGAATAGTAGCACTTTTAATGCCTGCCACTTCACCCGCAGAACATTCGATTAACTCTGTAGTAAAACCATGATGCTCTCCCCAGCGCAAATACATCCGCAAAAGCATTTCAGCCCAATCTTGAGCTTCGGTCCCGCCAGAGCCAGCTTGAATATCAAGATAAGCACTCGAGTTATCCATTTTTCCGGAAAACATGCGTCTAAATTCAAGTCCAGCCACCTGTTGTTCGATAACCGCAAGTTCGGCGGCAACATCAGAAATAGCGCTCTCGTCATCTTCTGAACGCGCTAACTCAAAAAGCTCTGTTAAATCGGCTATAGATTGGGTTAATTTTTCGAGCTGCATAACCACAGCCTCCAGCTGCGCACGCTCACGCCCTAAAGCTTGTGCCTGTTCAGGGTTGTTCCAAATTCCTGACGATTCAAGTTCACGAACAACTTCTTCCAAACGCTCACGCTTAGTATCGAAGTCAAAGATACCCCCTAAGCGCATTAATACGCTGCTCCAAATCAGCCAAACCAAGAGTGATTTGATTTACTTCTAACATGAGTACCCTATTGTGTTTTTATTAAAGGACGATATTGTACAATCAAAGCGAATTTCAGGCCATAGAATGACCATTTTTAATACCTGGACCTGCTTGTATCGGTTTTGATGAACAATCATCAGATTCTACCGAGCTCTTTTTGTACTAACTCACTAACCGCATCACCCGTATTCAGTGTCGTCTTTGGTTCAACAAGCAGCACATAAACTTCCTCTTCAGCAACAGGTAGATGCTCAACACCTTTAGGAATAATAAGAAACTCCCCTTCATGGATAGTAATGTCTTGGTCTCTTAATTTTATTAGCAGGTTTCCTTTTACTACTAAAAACAACTCATCTTCATTATCATGTTTATGCCAAACAAACTCACCTTTAAATTTAGCCAATTTGACCTGTGCGTCATTTAAATCGCCTACTATTTTGGGTGACCAATGATCACTAAATAAGCCAAATTTATCATTTAAATTTACTTTTTGTATTTTCATTTTTCATCCACTTCAGTCGACTATAGAGGATTTTCTATAGTTTTACCCTTAACATCAGAGAATTGTAAAAAAATCGCAATTAATCGTACCATAAACCCCAAAGTATCTTTAAATACGGTATCGTTATAATAATTTTAGCAAACTTGCTAGAAAGCCTATTCTAACTTATTATTGATTTATATTGAATCAAACTGTATTAATTTTATTTATTTAATAAATACAGTAGATTGGAGAAAAATTATGTCCACCCCTGAAGATGAAGTAAGAAAAAAAATGCGCAGCATCGCTGAAGAAGCGGCAGAAGTAGCCAGAAAAAAACAACAAGCCCTTGAAGAAGAGGCTCAAAAAGCTAAAAAGCCAATTCAGGATGATGGACCTAAAAAACCTGCACCGGAAACTGCATTTAAAGCAGAAAAACCAAGTAGCGACTGGGAGAAAATAGTAGAAGATTTCAAGAAAAAATATAATAAAGAACCCGAGGGACCAACAAAAAACATTCTTACCTTTCCATCAGAACAAGAAGCCTTGGCGTTTTTTGAGTCCCAAGCAAAAGCAGAGCCCCCGCGTGAATTCCTTATGCAAAAATTGGAGAACGGTAAGCCCGTTGATGATCATGTGTTTTCTTGTGGGAATGGCCAGCTTTTTAGAGGAGGCTTAAAAGACATCCAAACACAAGTGGCAAAGGCTTTAGAGGCTGAAAAAGATCCCCAGAAACGTGCAAAACTCGAATCGGGAAAAGAACTTATCGATCAGCGAATTGCTGCCATAGAAAAATCAACCGATATGCGTGCCAAAATGGGCAGCATGAAAGAGCAGGCGAAATCAGAGCAAACACCACCACAACCGACAGACACTGAAGAGCATGGGCATAAACTCTAAACCAATCACGACGCTAACCTCCTCTCCGGAGGTTAACGGTTTCTCCTTGAAATGCCATCCTTTGTCGCTTTCAGCTATGCTTAAGTATAGTAATTCATGAGCAAGAAGAAAGGATTAAAAATCATCATACAAGGATAGTGGAGAAAATCATGTTAAATATCAATGTATTAAATATTAATCCGGAAATTGTTTGTGCCTTAATTGAAAAAGCAAAAATATTTCATAGTAAAGAAGAGGTTACTTTCGGTGAAGAAATGCCCGATTCAGAATATGAATATGACTGGGCACAGGTATTGGCTGATCACCAGGACGATTTAACTTATCTCGAGGTCCGTTCAACCATCAATGATCTCGATCCTGCACAAAAAATTGATTTGCTCGCATTAATGTATCTGGGTCGAGGTGATTTCGAGGCAAATGACTGGAGCAATGCACACAAGGAAGCGAAAGCCCGCTTGGCTCCTAATTTAACAGATTATTTGTTTTCCAAACCGCTTATTGCTTCTTATTGGGAAAAATCCTTAGAATTGTTGGGTTATTCCTGTGAAGAATGAAGGGTGTGCTCTATCTCGGCAGGCCACTCGAGATCACCAAACAGTGGCCCAAATACGGCCGCCTTCCCCAAAACACGGCTCCAAAATAAATTGCCCAGATCAAAATGCCACCATTCATACTGGTAAGAGGTAAACCCTGCCTTAGTCATTGCCTGATTTAGCGAATTTCTTCTTTCTTTTATGTTTTTCTCTTCAACAGACAATTCACTCTGTAAGTTAAAATAATCTTTATGAGCTTTTTCTGTGCAGTCATCAAAGGGCGTACCCATATCCAGTTCTTTACCAGTACTCATCTCAAACAAGGTCAAATCAATAGCACCCCCACTGAGATGAGGCGAACAATAGCTATCACCTACCCTGCCTGGTAAAGAAACATATTTTAACGTTTCCTCATAATTCTCTTGTTCCGTAAAATAGGGGAATTTACTGCGCACCTCATCTCTCATCCAATCAAAAAGCTTGGCTTGCACTGCCCTGGGTCTATAAACATCCCAGACAAGAAAACCATATTCTGCTGGTAGAAAATTCAGAGCCTGCTTTAATCGGGCTAATACTGCATAACGCCCCCAAATTTGAGACACTGGGCTAAACCCCAGTTCAAAATACTTGGGACAAACTTGAATCCGTGGATGACTCTGACTAGTCAATTCAACCGCTGTATAGTCATGAGGAGAAAACTCATAGTCCGCACTCATTATCGTTCTCGTTTACGGCAAAAAGGAAAGGAAAGTATAAACAAATTCTCGTCAATTTGTCTCTTATGTCTGCTTATTTTATAGTTTAGAGAACAATCTTATGGCAATCCAGAAACTGAACTCCGATCGGATTTAAGCAATACTTTATTTGTTAGCGATAAAGCTACCTTTCAAAAGTGATTATGCTAAGATGATTTCTGCCCTCACTATTTCTACTTCAATGATTAGCTTTGGATATTTCAATCAGAATAGTGAGAAGTGTTTATTGAGGCAGAACATTATTTTTTCAATAAAACCTTTTAGATTAAGAGAAAGACACTATGTTTAAACCTTTTCTAACTTTGTCCTTTATAACACTTTTTGGTATCGCCACACAGGGACGAGCCAGTGATGCTGCACTGGCGAATGTAGGTATAACACCACCGCCCATACAGGAGTCGAGTGACGCCGAGGTTATTTCGGCACCAGTGCCAGTAACAGCGGTAGCCCCTGCTCCCAGTCCTCTTTCTCAACCTGGCAGCAATCAAAAGCCCCATGCCACGGTATTAACATGTTCTGACTCGCCCGTACAAACCAACATACTCAATAAAACACCTGCGGCTAATTTATTTATGATTAGTAATATAGGTAATCAACTGGTTACTTCCCTCGGTTCAGTCGAATATGGTGTAAACTATCTTGGTTCCTCACTGCTATTAATTGTGGGGCACTCCAATTGTAAAGCCATCCATACGGCAAACAGTGATTATTCAAAATTAGCCCCTGCGCTTGTGAAAGAGCTCAATAACATGCGGATTGTTAAAGGCGCTCCTGATAACGACAGTGCTAAAACCAATGTTAATAATCAAGTCGCTATAGCTTTGCAAGAATTTGCTGCAAAGGTAAAAAATGGCCAATTATTAGTAGTTGGGGCAATTTATGAATTTAATGATGATTCGCAAGCGAATGAGGAAGGTAAACTTAACATTATTAACATCAATGGCGAAACCGATCCGGTGAAATTAAGTGCTATAGCCGCTACAGTCGCTCAAGCGCAATAATTTTTTTGCGTTGAATAATTTGTTGTTTCCTCCCCGTAAACAGGGAGGAAACGATTCATCCTAGTTAAAACTAGGTACCTCTGGTGTTTGGCCTGTAATTTGTTGAACTGGTGGTTTTGTAGTCTGTTGTGTACCCCCACTAAATACTCCCATATTGGTTGCTGTTTTTACACTGCCAGGTGACACGGGAGTCTGCATAGGCAGTTGTTCTACAACAGGTACAACGGGTTTAACCGCCGGTTTTCTATCGTCAAGGATTACCGCACCATCACCATCTACAAGCGTTAAATGCAATTCTTCATTATCTTTGCAGCGTACAGGTTTCAACGCCGTAAACTGTCCCGACAAATCATAGCAACAAGCGTAGGTTGTTTCTGGTCCTGCTTCGAGTTCTGCTTCGAGTTCTGCTTCGACCACAAGGCGGCAGGTAAACAACTCTCTTCCGGCCGCCCATTCCTGCATCTTATCATTCTCCGATAAGGCAGCCACGAAATCCGGACTATCTGTGTTAATAACTGGTGAACCGAATATTTGGGCAACAGTATGTAAAACTGGTGGTTGGCTCGCTCCGTAACTAATAATAAAAAATTTGTTACGTGCAAGAATTAAAGGCGAACCATTTTGCAACGCCTCAATTTTTGATTGCAAGTCTTGCTCTGCGGAGTCTGTATTTTGACCATCAGTAAAGAGCAAAACATTAGTATGCTTTGTTGAACTGGAAAAGGAAGATAATTGGTTTGTTGTGGCAGTAAAGAGATTAGTCCCTCCACTTGCTTTTAAGCCGTTAACCTGCATACGCAAAGTCGCTAGATCTCCTTTGTTATAGGAACCAACATTGTTTATTGTACTATTAAATTGTTTAATATTGATTGTGGCATCGGGGTGAAACGCATACAAAGCCTCAGCAAATTTTATTACGCTCTTTTGCAACTGTTGGAGGCGTGTACCATTTGTCCCATATTTTTCATCCATACTCCCACTAGTATCTAGAACAAACGTATAGGCGGGAGGCTTGGCCGCATAGGGAATAAAAACATGCGGCGTCACCTCTACTTCGTTTTCATTTAACCGTTTTTGCGCATAAAATACTTTTTTCTTTTCAAATTGAGCCGCATCGCATAACAATAAGGGGGCTTCCCCATCAATTAAAACGAGTTCCTCGCGATGATCTTTTAAAAATTCTTTAACATTGAACCTTAAAGTTTCCCCCTCAAGCTTCATGTACTTATAAGTCAAAGAGCCAAACAGAGGCGCATAGGCCATGGAGGGGAGTTGAATGTTCAGGTATTCTTGCTCTGGATCCAGCGCAAAACCAAGTTCTAAAATAGGTAATAAAGCCTGTAATGAGCGTTTGTTCTTTTCAGTCATTTGAACATTCGTACAGGTAGCGGCATTAATTTCCGCGTTGAGTAAATCACTCAGGGTGAACCGTTTAATAGCAGGTTTTGTCTTACCTGTTTCAAGGAGTGTTTGTATCTCTCCGGCAAGATTTTCAGCCTCTTCCTGTGTGGCTGGCTTCAAAATAACCAGTTCATCCTTGCAGCTAACTTCAGCCTTGCCCTCCTCTTTCTTCCCTACCTTAATCCCCATATCTTGGAGTAACGCGATCATGTTTTTTGTGCGCAAAGCATTATTAGCAAGTTTCATATCCTTTCCCTTTTTTAGTTAATAATAAGTACACTTTTGTCGCCGATGATACACAGAAACAAGAAGGAAAAACAGACAAGTTAGAAGCTATTTTTACAGGCTAATAAAAATATTTTCAAAAATTCTATTGGTCTGCTTGTCATGGCGACATTCATTATGGATAGCTTCGAGATTTAAAGAGAGGCAGAATATTTGACCAAGGCCTAAGGTTTTCCTGGGGGCATTTCACAAATCAGTGAAAAATAATTGGATAGATAGATTTCCACTGCGCAGAACTGGCAATAAACTGTCTGCGCAAAGAAAGTGATTGGTATTTACAGGTTAGTTTGCGGCGTTTTCTTGATTACCGTGCGGTAGGCATTCAAGTTCATTAGTAATTCAGCTTCAGCATTGGAAAGATGACAACTACCAATTATCTCTTCTTTATCCCCACCCATTTCTAATATACGCAAAGCATGCTGATAACTACCATCGTTATCACGCTTGTTTTCCAGCGCCTGTAGCTGATTATCCATACTCACAAATTGGCGATTTATTCCAGTAAGCTGTTTAGCGAAAACTAAATCAGCATTCACTAACAAACTATGGTGATGTTGATATTGCTTTACCTCATTGCTTAACGCAGCCAACTGCTGTCTTAGATCAGCAAAGTGCTTGCGATAGTGTAGCATTAAGCCCAAAAAAAGTACGCCAACTATTATTCCAGTACAGAAAATTATCATGGGTTTTCCTTATTATTATCCTTATTAGGTGTTTCCGTTTGGCTATTACCAACCGCATTGTCTTCTTTGCTTTGCGTTTGCTCGTCATCAGCAGCCTCTTTGTCAATCTTATAGCTCATTTCCGGATTGAATAGCCGTGGTACAGTCCTGTCTTTGGCAATAATTAGGCTAACACGCCGGTTCATAGCCCGTCCCTCTTCTGTACCGTTATCGGCTACTGGATACTGCTCGCCAAAACCGGTCACTGTAATACGACTCTGATCCACCCCAAACGTTGTCAAACAACGAGCCACCGAAGCCGCCCTTGCCGAAGATAATTCCCAATTTGAAGGGTATTGCGGTGTATTAATGGGGACATTATCTGTATACCCTTCCAAAGCAATTGGATAAGGGAGTTTGCGGATAACGTCAGCTAATTGCATCAGTTTCACTACGGCAATGGGTCGTAAGTCCGCACTACCGCTGTCAAACAAAGCCCCTGCTTTAATATCCAGCTCAATCCAGCCATCTTGTGGATTCATATGGTAATCAGAATCTTGTAAATCAGACAAGGCTTTGATTAATTCATTAAATTGATCTTTTTCCTGAATAGGGTTCTCTAATGCACTTTTAGCTTCTTTTCGCGAGGCAATTTCGGCCACGGATTGATGTTCCCCTTTTTTGGTAAACGCCGAATGCATGCCCTCAGCTAACGATTTATATTTGGACACATTCACTGAGGAAATAGCGTACATAACGACAAAAAACGCAAAGAGCAAAGTAATGAAATCAGCATAGGATACCATCCAACGGTGGGTGTCTTCATGAGCTACAGCTTTACTTTTTCTTCCGCGCATGCTGATGATGTTGTCCATAATTGTTTAACTTCAAGTTTAGCATATTTGGACTCTCACCGCTTGCCATCGAAACCAGACCCTCAACAATCATTTCATCATGATGTATTTGATTTGCAATACAACTTTTGATTTTATTAGCGATAGGTAAAAACATTAAATTAGCCAAACCGACCCCATAAATAGTTGCTACGAAAGCCACCGCAATACCAGCCCCTAATTCACTAGGTTCGGCTAAATTACGCATCACCTGAATTAAACCAAGTACAGCCCCCAAAATACCAATTGTCGGGCTATAGCCTCCCATACTTTCAAACACATGAGCCGCACGCAAGTCTTGCTCTTCGCAGCGGATCATTTCCGCTTCCAGTACTTGCCTTATTGTTTGTTTGTCTACGCCAATCACTAAAAGCTCGAGACCTTGACGCATTAAGGGGTTTTTCTCCCTTTCCATGTGTTCTTCCAACGAGAGTAAACCAAATTGCCTTGCGCGCCGAGACAAATCGATTAACTGC
The DNA here is from genome assembly GCF_900452385.1 of Legionella donaldsonii. NCBI lineage: Bacteria > Pseudomonadati > Pseudomonadota > Gammaproteobacteria > Legionellales > Legionellaceae > Legionella > Legionella donaldsonii. Next base: position 2,263,019 of record NZ_UGOA01000001.1, read on the forward strand.
TCACGACTCCTATCAAAAGGTTGTTGTGGTGGCCGAAAAATCCACGGCAGAATTCTGAATGCATGAATAAACGTTCGGAAAGGTGTCTGGATCATCACAGCCCCCAGAGTGCCGCCAAGGACGATCAGTAAAGCAGGCAAATTCATCAGGGAGTGGATATCGCCCCCTTCAATCATCTGGCCTATGATAATCGCCAAAAACGCTGTAACTAAACCAAGTAAGGTCAACCCGTCCATAATTTGTTTGTCACTCCGATAAGCGAGACCGAATGCGAAGCGTTGCCTGGCTATGAATTTGCGAGACACGGGATTCACTTACCCCCAACACTTCGCCAATTTCTTTTAAATTCAAATCTTGTTCATAATACAAGGACAATACTAAACGCTCATTCTTCGGTAATCCTTCAATAACCTGCGCCAAATGGCTAATCAAATCATCATGTAAGGCATTAATGTGGGGTTCTGTTGAAGCATTCCCTGTCTCAGCTTTTAAGCTATCATCTGTTACACCAATATCATCGAACCCATACAGTTGGCTTCCCGCTGAATCTTTGAGCATCTCATGATATTCATCAAGGCCTAGTTTGAGCTCGGTAGCTATTTCATGATCTTTAGCATCTCGTCCTAAACGATTTTCTACGTTTTTAACTGCCTCGGAAATCATTCGCGCATTACGATACACTGAGCGTGGCACCCAATCATTACGGCGAACTTCATCCAACATATGTCCCCGGATGCGGATCCCCGCATAAGTCTCGAAAGAGGCGCCTTTGGTTGAATCATAATGCCTGACTGCCTCTAGCAGCCCTAACATCCCCGCCTGAATGAGATCATCAAGCTGCACAGAATGCGGTAACCGACCCAGTAAATGGTGTGCTATACGCTTTACCATTAATGCATGTGTTTTAACTAATGTTTCCTGGGTTTGTTGGTTCACCTTGCCGTATGCTGCCAAAGCATCCACGACGTTCTCCTTAGTGTTTCTATCTGAAATCACCCTTTTCAGTGTTCCCCAGCCACTAGACGCTCAAGAAAAAAGCTGGTATTCCCTCCCAGCGATTGCTTCAGTGGCCAATCCTCAACCGTCTCAGCTAATTGTAGCAGTGCTTTTGCCGCATGCGAGTCAGGATAAGCAACAAGCACTGGTTTTTGTTTTTTTACTGCTTCATGGACTCGTTCATCGAAAGGGATAGCCCCTAAATAATCCAGGCGCACATCTAAAAACTGTTCTGCAACACGGTAGAGTTTATTAAATAATTCCCGGCCTTCACGGGTAGAGCGCACCATATTGGCCAGTACATGAAAATGACTCCAGTTATAACGCTTGGACATGACTTTGATGAGCGCATAAGCATCTGTGAGTGACGTAGGTTCATCACAAACTACTACAATGATTTCTTGCGATGAGCGGGCAAAACTTAAGACCGTGTCGGAAATTCCTGCTGCAGTATCAATTATCATATAATCGACATCATCAGTGAGTTCATTAAATGAATCAATGATGCCAGCATGCTCCGCGGGACTTAACTGTGTCATGTACTCTGTACCTGATGCGGCAGGGATAACACGGATTCCGCTCGCATCTTGCAGCATAATGTCACTGAGATGGCAAAGTCCCTGCACCACATGTGATAAATTATATTTGGTGTGCAGCCCCAGCATGATATCAATATTTGCCAAACCTAAATCAGCATCCAATAGAAGGACATTTTTATTTTTCTTGGCTAAAGCGACTGCGAGATTGACAGATACATTACTTTTGCCAACACCTCCCTTCCCTGCTGACACAGCAATGACTTTAACCGGTTTAGAACGGGATAAATTACGAAGTCCTGCTGCCTGATCCAATACCTTTTTAGCCTTCGACATAAATCCCCCTTGCAACATCAGTCTTAAATTCGTTGCTATTGCTCAGATTTACTTTGCGTTCCTGTTCCATAAATTGCTCAAGCAATTGATGACGAGTAGCCACCTTAATGTCTTCAGGTACTCGCTGCCCATTCGTTAAATAACTTATTTCAATGCCTGTTTCTGCGATTGCACTTAATACCCCCCCTAAAACGAATGATTCGTCTAGCTTGGTAATTATGCATTGCTCGATTCGATCGCGCTGATAGCAACTAATCGCTTCATTTAAAACCTGGTAGTGGCTCGTAGCTGGTAAAACCAAGACTGTCGATATTGAATGCAAACGTGAACTCAATAGATTCATTTGAGCCGCCACACGCTCATCGGCTGGATTCATTCCTGCAGTATCAATGAGAATTAATTTTTTATCATTCAGTTGTCTAATAACCCGACTTAAAGAAACATCATCTTGAGCAACGCATACCTGGACACCCAAAATTTTTCCATAAACCATTAATTGCTCATGGGCAGCAATCCGGTAAGTATCCATGGTTACCAACCCCAAGTTTTCAGCACCAAAACGCAAAACAAAACGAGCGGCAATTTTTGCCAGTGTGGTTGTTTTTCCAACACCAGTAGGTCCAACAAAGGCGTAAATTCCACCCTCCTCTATCCGTCGTGAATCACGAATCGGCAAGGCATCTGAAAAATAGCCAAGCAATTGTTGCCAGGCACGCTGTTGATTCAGACTTGGATTAACTTTGCTGACTAGAAGGGAAGCGGTATGTTGACTAACCCCTAACTGCAATAATTTTTGCATGAGTACAGTATGCAAAGGCTGTTCCCCATGCCCGGTATAACCTCGTAATTGTGCTTCTAACATGCCCCGCAAAGTTTGAATTTCCTGCCGCATATCATCGAGAGGCGATGAAATATCTTTTCCTCCTGCTTGACCAGTTGGCTCCAGACTTGCCACCGCAGCGGTTGCCGTGATGACTGATTCATCAAAATCAACGGCAGCAACTATTTCAACCCCACCTTCAACACGACTACTGGATAAGATCACTGCATCAGGACCAAAGGTCGTTTTTATTTGTTGCATTGCACTACGTGTATCCTTGGCAACAAAACGCTTTAATTTCATAAGGCCTCCACCTTATTAGCCTACAGTACCAATAATCCGTATCTGTTTGTTATCAGGTATTTCCTGATACGATAAAACATGTAGATTATTGGAAATATTACGCACAAAACGTGCCAAAACAGTTCGTATTCCAGGTTGTACTACCAGTACAGCCAACTCTTGTTTCGCCTGCTGCTGAGCGGCAAGTTGCATCAAGGATTGTTGTATTTTATCTGCCATTCCCGGTTCGAAACTGACTCCATGACTACTGTTCTGAATAGTATTTTGCAATAACTGTTCCAACTCGGGTTTTAGAGTGATAATTGGCAATTCTTCATTTAAACCGCTAATTTTTTGCGTTATCAGACGCGATAAGGCAACCCTGACTTGACTGATAAGGTAGTCAGGATCTTTGGATTTTGGCGCAGCTTCTGCCAATGTTTCGACAATCGTGCGAATGTCTGATAAAGGAATATGTTCAATCAATAAACCTTGCAAAACTTTAGAGACCGCACCAAGCGATAAAGTATCAGGTACTAATTCTTTTACCAATTTTGGTGACGTAGTTGCTAATTTATCCAATAATTGCTGGGTTTCTTCATAACCCAGTAACTGTTGGCTATTTTGCTCAAGAATTTGACTTAAGTGTGTTGCAACCACCGTGGATGCATCTACAACCGTATAGCCATAGGTAAGTGCCACCTCTTTTTGATTCTCGTTAATCCATACTGCCTCCAAACCAAAGGCTGGATCACGGGTCGGTTGACCATCTAACTCACCAAATACCTGTCCGGGATTAATAGCCAACCACTTTTCACTAAAAATGGCCGCTTCGCCCATAATGACGCCTGCCAAACTAATACGGTAATGATTAGGCTTAAGATCAAGGTTATCGCGTATATGAACGGTTGGAATAAGGAAACCAAGCTCTTGGGATATTTTTTTCCGTACCCCTTTAATTCGCGCTAACAATAAACCACTTTGTGAGCTGTCAACCAAGGGAATAAGACGATACCCTACTTCCAAGCCAATCACATCAACAGGGTTTACATCGTCCCAAGACAATTCCGATGCAAGCGGTTCATTGATTACATTGGCATTACTTTCAACAGCCTTCTCATCCTTTGTTTTTTGTTTGTTTTGTTTAATCAGCAAGAAAGCAATCCCCCCCAAGCCTGCTGCTAACAGTAAAAAAGCAATATGAGGCATACCGGGAATTAAACCAATAAGGCCTATAATGGCAGCAGCAATGATGAGGGAACGAGGATTGCCAAAAACCTGCATCATCACTGCATTGCCCATATTCTGCGCAGTTGATACACGGGTGACCATAATAGCTGCTGCGGTAGATAGAACCAGAGAGGGAACTTGCGCTACCAAACCATCACCGATAGTCAGTAAAATATAATTATGCAAAGCATCCGTGAACCCCATATCATGCTGTAAAACACCAATTATCAAACCACCAATAATATTAATCAGTAAAATTAAAATTCCTGCAATAGCATCCCCGCGTACAAACTTACTGGCACCATCCATGGAACCATAAAAATCAGCTTCCTGCGCTACTTCCATACGACGATTAATGGCTTGCTCCTGAGTAATTAAACCCGCATTAAGATCAGCATCAATCGCCATTTGTTTACCGGGCAATGAATCAAGGGTAAAACGCGCACTTACTTCTGAAACACGTCCAGCACCTTTCGTTACAACCACAAAATTAATGACTACGAGGATAATAAATACCACCAAACCCACCGCATAATTCCCACCAATAACCACTTCACCGAACGATTTGATAACCTGTCCCGCGGCATCTGTGCCTGTATGACCATTGAGTAAAACAATACGCGTCGATGCCACATTTAAGGCCAGCCGCAATAAAGTTGTAATAAGAATTACTGTGGGGAAAACAGCAAAATCGAGCGGCCTTTCACTGTAAATCACCGCTAGTAATACCACTAAAGACAAAGCAATATTAAAAGTAAATAAAATGTCGAGACAAAATGCCGGCAGAGGCAACATCATCATGCTCAACATAATGATGAGCATCAACGGTGTACCCAACCCTTGCTGCATCCATTGACGTATAGTTTGTAAAATCGCATTCATCAAAGACTCTCCTCAGCATTCCGTTTTAGCTCATCAGGAATAAGCAAATCTTGTAAGATAGCCGGCTCTCTTTCATAGCTCCGTTTATCATTAAGTTGAAAAATATAAGCCAGGACTTGTGCTACAGCGACATAAAGGCCCCTGGGAATTTCTGCGTTTAAATCAGTAGAAAAATAAATAGCACGTGCCAGAGGTGGTAGTGTTAATAAAGGTACGTCATTGGCAAGAGCGACTCGGCTAATTTGCAAGGCAATCAAATCCTTCCCTTTTGCTATGACTACCGGAGCCCGATTGCCATTTTGTTTATAACTTAATGCGACTGCATAATGTGAGGGGTTAGTAAGCACTACATCTGCCTTCGGTACATCACTCATCATTCGCCGTTTTGCCATTTCTTGCTGCGTACGCCGAATATGACTCTTCACCTCCGGCTTACCTTCCGTTTCCTTGTACTCATCCTTAAGTTCCTGTTTAGTCATTTTTAATTGCTTGTTGTGTTCATGTAATTGAAAAGGCACATCCACAAGGGCAATAAAAATAAGACTGGCACTAATCATCAGAAAGGAAATGGCTACAATCATTAAGCCATTGCTAACTGCCCCAGCCAAAGGAAAGCCAGCCAGAGCAAGTAAGGCAGGAATCTGCCATCGCAACACCAAAATAGCGACAACAGAGAGCAATAAAAATTTCGCCAATGACTTAACCATTTCCATCAAACCTTTCAGTGACACCATTCGCTTTAAACCTTTTAACAGGCTTAAACGCGATAATTGCGGTTGTAGGGATTCAAGGCTAAAAACCCAACCACCCATTAAAAGCGGCGCACTCAGAGAAAATAGGAGAATGAATAACAGAATGGGTAAAGCAGCCCAAAATCCTGCTGTCACCAAGAAATAAAGCCTTTCCAAAGTTAGATTTGGCGTTGTTAAAATGGAGCTGTTAAAGTCAAAAGATTGACGCATCATCATCATGAATTGGTCAGATAAGTAATGGCCAAAAATAAAAAACCCTCCTCCGGAAAATAATAAAATCAAGGTTGCATTAAAATCTTTTGAACGTGCGACCTGACCTTTTTCCCGTGCTTCCTTTAAGCGTTTAAGCGAGGGCTGTTCAGTTTTTTCCTGTGCTTGTTGTTCGTCTTCAGCCATCAGTGCAATAATCCTATAATAAGCTGCATTCCCTGCTCCAAACTATCGGCAATTTGTGCCGAAACACCTGGCAAACTGATACGGATAATCACTATTCCCATTAGCAACGTAATGGGAAACCCCATAGAAAAAATATTTAATTGCGGTGCTACCCGAGTCATTACACCAAAAGCCAGATTGACAATCAGCAGTGACAAGATAGCTGGTAAGGAAACTAATACAGCCTCTTTAAACATCCATCCAGAAAAAGTCAGCACCGAGCCTATTGCGGACAAACCAACTCCTATTGTACCTACAGGCATTTGCCGAAAGCTGCTTAATAACGCATCTAACACGGCAAGATGGCCATTCAGTGATAAAAACGTCAAACTCATCATCATTAAATAAAGCTGGCTGACTAGAGGCACACTTGCTTTACTTGCCGGATCTACCATGGTGGCAAAACCTAATCCCGCCTGCATGGCAATCACTTGCCCCCCAAGAACAAAGACTTGAAAAACCAATTGCAAAACAAATCCCATTAACAAACCGAGTAACAGCTCATGCACAATAACGGCTACATAGGCACTGTTAAAATGCAAAAAACTAAGGCCTGTTGAAATGGCTGGTGCACATAAAAAAGACAAAGTCATGGCAAAAACAAGTCGGATTCTCATCGGTACAAGCACGGAAGAAATCAACGGCATGGTCATAAACAAACCACTAATACGTAGTAAAGGCCAAATCGCCTGGCTAAACTGACTAATCACCGTTTGATAGTTTAGATTCATGATTAGCCTATCAAATAGGGAATGTTAGTGATCAAATTATCGGTATAGTTCATGATGGTTTTCAATAACCACGGTCCGGCAAAAACCAATACCAAAAAAGTAATAAATAACTTAGGAATAAAGCTTAAACTCATCTCGTTAATTTGAGTCGCCGCCTGGAACATGGCAACCAATAAACCAACAATAAGTCCTGGAACAATCAAGACCGTCAGCATGATAATCATTACATATACACTTTCACTAAAGAGCGATACGACTGTTTCAGGCGTCATTAGCCCCTCCTACGTTATGGCAAAACTGGATGCCAGTGAGCCCAATACGAGTGTCCAACCATCTACCATGACAAACAACATAATTTTGAATGGTAAAGAAATAATCAATGGCGATAACATCATCATTCCCATTGCCATCAACACAGAAGCCACGACCAAATCAATGATTAGAAACGGCAAAAATAAAAGAAACCCAATTTGAAAAGCTGTTTTTAATTCGCTGGTAACAAAGGCAGGAATCAAAACCGTCATAGGTACATCGGTCGGTGAAACATAAGATTGGTTACTGAATTTTTGAAAAAGCGACAAATCATTTTTACGCGTTTGATTCAGCATAAAAAGGCGCAAGGGTTCCTGAGCCTTTGCCATTGCTTGTGGAAACTCTATTTTATCGGCAAGGTAGGGTTTTAAGGCCTGCTCATTAATTTGATTAAAAACGGGCGACATGACAAAAAAGGTCATGAAAAGAGCAATGCCGATCAAGATTTGGTTTGTTGGAGTTTGGGCCATACCAATAGCCTGTCGTAGAATGGACAAAACAATAATAATGCGTGTGAATGCGGTCATTGCCATTAATAAACCTGGCAAGACGCTTAACAATGTCATAAAAATTAGTATTTGTAAGTTAACGCTGTACGTTTGGCCACCGCCCGGTGCTTGAGAAACCGTGACAGCTGGCAAAGAGGTAGTCGCCGCCTGAGCCAGCCAAGGCCCTAAAAACAGTGCCAGAAAACAAGTTAGGAGAAGCGTTTTTTTCATCTTAAGACTTACCCAGCGCTGTTTTGAGAAAAGCAGTGAATGATGCTTTGGATTCCGCTTCAAAACCTGCAGGGAGTTCTTCTCCAAAATCATGCAACGTATTAATACTTCCTGAGGCTACGCCCAACAGTAAAATGCGATTTCCTACCTTCACCAACATAATTTTTTCCCTTGTCCCCAAGTTCATATAAGCAATGATTTTAAATCCACCTGTATTTGCTAATCCTGTCCCATTTAAACGCCGCAATAGCCAGGATAGAAACACAATCACCAGGACTACCAGTAATAATCCACCCATTACACGCATTAATTCACCACTACTAATTGCTGCAGCGTTAGAAGATAAGGCAGCAGCCTCAGCAGTTAAGGGTAATAAATTAGCGAGGAATATAAAAAATGAAATTCTCATCGTAAACGCTTGATTCGTTCTGTTTTACTAACAATATCAGTCAAACGCACACCAAATTTGTCATTGACTACCACTACCTCTCCATGAGCAACCAGCGTACCATTCACTAAAACATCCAAAGGCTCGCCAGCCAGACGGTCTAAAGCAACAATTCCCCCTTGATTAAGTTGTAACAAATTACGTATTGTCATTTTGGTACGTCCAATTTCAACAGTCACTACAACAGGAATATCCAAAACCAACTCCATTTTTTCCGCATCACCATCCTGTGGTGCGACATTTGGTTGTTGGGTATTCGCAGCTACTTCTGTATCCGTTTGATTGCTCATTCAACTCCCCTAATAATTGATTTTATTTATAATTTTTACTGCTCTTTTATCATTGGCACTGCCCTGTGTAGCGGTAAAACTAGGTGTACTTTCAATGTCTAAAGTAACTATCTCTTTCATTTCCAAGGGAATGAACTCTCCTGCCTGCCAACTCATGACTTGGCCAAGGCTAGTATGGGTTTCTGCCATCGATGCACTTACTGTTAACTCAACTTCCATCAACTCCTCTCGTAAAGACATCATCCAGTTTGGATCAATTTCATCATCCGGACGGGCTGCACCAAGTTCTAATTGTTGTTTGATTGGCTCAACCATGGAATAAGGAATAACAAAAGAAAAAGAACCTGACTCTTTACCAAAATCGAGATTGAAACGACTAACTAATAACAACTCATTGGGTTCACCAATATGAACCAATTGCGGGTTAGTCTCATCCCCGACCTTTAATGCATCCAATTTAATAATCGGAGCCCAGGCCTGCTGAATATTACGAACCAATTTGCTAATAATGATTTCCATGACTCGCAGCTCTGTAGCAGTAAAGTCTGTGCGATCTGTTTGCGCAAGAAATTGTGAACTACCACCAAAATAATAATTCACCAGATCATAGACAAAGGTGCTATCAAACAAGATTAGCGCTTTACCACGCAAAGGTTTGAAGCGACGTATGGTCATTAAGGTAGGATTGGGTAAACTACCCATAAATTCTCGATGTTTAACAATAGCTAGCGGCTCTTGCTTAATGTCAAAATCCTTCGCCATCAATTGATAAATATCATTTGTAAAAAATCGGGCAGCTCGGTCATGAATTTTATCAAGAACTGGCAATTCACCACGAACAATTCGTTCTTGATTAGCAAAATTAAGAACTTGCACATGCTCAGTCGGCCGACTCAGGCTCTCATTAGGTTCGTCCTCTGCGTCTTTGATGGCTGCTGGCTCTGCATTAGCGCCGGCAGCTGCCGCGGAATTTTCCTCACTATCTACTGAATTTAACAGTGCATCAATTTCTTCCTGCGATAAAACGTCTTTTTCAGCCATAGCCATCCTGTCTTGAGAGTAACTCTATAAGTCATTAAAACTTATCGCTTTAACTCCTTAAGCAAAGTACGTGCCAGTTAATAAATTTGTTTATTATCAATAAGATATTAAGTTATCTTTCGCTTATTTGGCAGCTAAAAAAAACATAGTCAACTATTTGGCATAATCTCTCTTGGCCGGTGACTCAATATCTGGCACTGGGAAATTTCTTTTATTCCGATTTGTTTTTTTAGGGCTAATCCAATAATTACACTTCTTAAGAAAATGTGCCAAACTTAGCTTTCAATTGCTTTTTAGTGATCAGACATGCTCAGTAAAAACAAACGGCTTTCCAATTTCGGTCACGCTGTACAAACAACATCGGATTGTTTTCGCCCTGATAACGAACAGCAAATTCAATCCCTATTGACTGCCAAGGATAACCTTCTCGCACGCGGTAATGGTTCGAGCTATGGTGATTGTTGTCTTAACAACGACGGAGGCATTGTTGATACAAGGCGGTTGAATCACTTCCTCTCTTTTGATGAATTATCAGGTGAGTTGATCTGCCAGGGTGGGGTCACTTTTGCGGAGCTTTTTTTAGTGCATCCACACTATATTCCTCCTGTCATACCAGGTACTTTGCGTGCTACGGTAGCAGGCGGTATTGCCAATGATGTCCATGGTAAAAACAACCACCATGCGGGTAGTTTTGGCCAGCATTTGAACTGGTTAGATTTGCAATTAGGGAAACAATCTTTACGCTGCAGCCCTGCTGTAAATAGCGATTTATTTTATGCCACCATAGCCGGCCTTGGCTTAACGGGCATTATTACACGTGTTGCCCTGCAAATGCTTAAGAAACCCCCTTTTGTAGCAGTAGAAACTGAAAAATACAGTGAGTTCGAAACCTTACTCCAACGCATGCAACAAAGCGGCTGCCAATACGATTATCAAGTAGCCTGGCTTGATTTACTTAATGAACCACGCGCTGTGTTATCGCTTGCTAACCATACAGAATTGGAAGCCCCAGAGTCACTATCACGTTTTAGTATACCTAAATTACCCTTTCGCCTGGTCAGCCGCCGGGTAATGAAATATTTTAATCGCTATTATTTCAACAGCAAGAAAACAAACCGGCAAATTCTATCCCTGCGCCAATTTAATAACCCACTCGATTCCATTCAACATTGGAACCGTCTCTATGGCAGCCAGGGGCTATTACAGTTTCAAGCAGTATTTGACAGTAACACAGCCCACAGCACCTTCAATCAATTACTCGCAATCATTAATAGCAGTCAGGCAACACCAACCTTGGCCGTGCTGAAATACTTGACACAGGCTGGCAGTGGTTTATTGTCTTTTGTGCAACCAGGGTTTACGCTGGCAATTGATTTTATTAACAATCAAGCAGCACAAGAAGTCATTCGCAATCTGAATGACTTTATAACCAGTATCCAGGGCAAAATTTATTTGGCAAAAGATATGTACTTGACCCAACAACAATTTCAACAACAATACCCCAATTATGGACAATTTAAGAAATTATTAAGCCATTACAAAAGTGGTATGCACTCTGATCTTAGCCATCGTTTGGGAATCACATCATGACCATAAAAACCTGGGTCATCTTAGGCGCGACCTCCATTATCGCTGAAGAATTTGCACACCTTGCTGCTCAAGCCGGTTATACGCTATTACTGGTTGCTCGAAATCAAGCACAGCTGGAGGTTATTAGTGCTGATATACGCTTGCGCTATCACATTCAGTGTGATTTTCTAATTGCCGATTTTGCAAGTGATTTAACACATTTAACAGAAATTTTAAGTCAACATCCAAATGAGTTAGCGCTATTTATCGCCTACAGCCATATTGTAGAAAACAATGCCTTGGATACTCGTACTATAGACTATTTAATTAAAATTAATGTCTTAAGCACGGTTCAATTAATTAATCGTTATTTGGATAAACAACAGGCTACTCATCAGTTGATTTTCTTAAGTTCAGTAGCCGCCTGCCGAGGTCGGGCCAAGAATAGTCTTTATGGTGCCAGCAAAGCTGCTATTGAAATTTATCTGGAAGGTTTACAACAAGCTGCAGAAAACAACATAAAAATTACTATCGCCAGACTAGGCTTCATTGATACAGTGCAAACTTATGGTATGGCAGGCATTTTTTATGCTTCATCGCCTAAAGCTTGCGCTGAAGCCTGTTGGCAAGCCGCAAAAAATGGAAAACACCTGTTTTATCACCCTTTTTTTTGGCGTTATATCATGACCATCATTCGCTGCCTGCCCTCTTTTCTTTATAAGAGAATGTCCTTTTAGCGTTCTCACTTAAATAGCCGTATCGTCGGCAACACATTATGAATAAGCCCGAAAAACTGGAGAATATAAATAATTAGTACAATTAAAACCAAAAGGTTAAGTAAGCTTTTAATTGCACCCGGCATGGGTATAAACACATTAACTACCCATAAAATCACGCCAAACACAATAATGATGGCAAAGAGATTAAGTAAGTCACTCATGAATTTTCCCTATCAATGGCTTCACTCCTTATTTTAGTCTAAAAATAAGCACTTAATAGCAAAATGTTTCTTTTAATGGTGCTCTTGCAGCCCGCTTCACTGCGATGGAGCTACGAGAATTTCCCGAAGTAAATTATACAAGATGCCAAGAAACAGGCCGGCGTGGGGCTCGAGAGGGGAATCCGTTACTAGGAGTTCCATCGGTTCGCCACCAAGAAGGTGTTAATCTAGTCGCTTTTAATGCCTCTGTGCTGTCTAATTCAAGAGAGTATTGCAAAATTACACTATATTCTAAATGTCAGCTCTCGAGAAATTAGAGTATTTCGGGCAAATGACGAATTGTTAGAACCAGCTTTTCTTGTCGTTTAAGTTCTAGACGGCTATATTCAATCATTTTTTACTTGTTTTTTCGCGTAACAGATCTCTAATTTCAATCAATATCGCTTCTTCCTTACCAATTTTTTCTTCAGTTTCTTCCTGCTTTTTTTGCAGGATGTTAATGAATTTAATGGCAACAAAGATAGCACAGGCAATAATTGTAAAATCAATGATGGTCTGTAAAAAGGCACCCCATTTAATTACTGCTGCGCCAATTTTAAAGGTTTTATCAGTAATATTGATGCCACCCATTAAGAGACCGATAACGGGCATGATAATCCCATCGACCAGTGAAGAAACAATTTTACCGAAAGCAGCGCCAATTACGACGGCAACGGCAAGATCCATCACATTACCGCGCATAGCGAATTGTTTAAATTCACTAAGAAAACCCATAATTAGCCTCCTTTAACTGGAGACTGTTTACATTTCGCTAGCTTGAGTGCTTTTGGTTTGATTTTCGAGCATCGCAGCAGAGCATACACGCCAGTATGTGAGCAGCGAAGCGCAGAAAATCAAACCATAAGCGCCAAGATAGTAGAAATGTAAACAGTCTGCAAACCAAGATTGCATGGTTAACATACAATCTTGATCTGCTTTACAATTTACTCGCAGCGACTAAACATTCCTGTGCTACATTCACCGGCATGATTCGTGATTCATCGCGACTATCATCTTCAAGATGGAAAACGCTATGTAATTCACGTACACCCTCATCAAGCATGGCGGTATCAATGAGGACTGAGAGTTTAATTTCTGAAGTCGCAATCAGTTGTATATTGATACCCTTCGAAGCAAGGGTTTTAAACATGATTGATGCGACCTCTGGATGACTCTTAAGACCCGAGCCAACAAGCGACAACTTAGCTAAATTGTTGACACCAACCACATCCCCGGCGCCTAATTCCTTAGCTACTTTATGCAGTTGTTTCAAGGTCGCCTGGTATTCATCACGGTGGACAGTAAACGTAAAATTGGTTTTATTATTAGCCGATAAATGCTGTACGATCATATCGACATTCACACCGATTGCACTAATTTCGGATAAAATACCAGAAGCCATACCTGGCGCATCAGGTACCCCGGATAAAGTAACCTTGGCTTCATTACGGCTAAAAGCAATGCCTGTAACCAGAGGCGCTTCCATACTGTTTTTTTGCTGATAGGTAATTAAGGTTCCAGGTCCTTCCTGTGATGAAGATAGAACACGCAAAGGAATATTATATTTACCGGCAAATTCAACGGCACGAATTTGCAACACTTTTGCCCCTAAGCTGGATAGCTCCAACATTTCCTCAAAGGTAATCTGCTCTAAACGCTTAGCATCAGGTACAATCCTGGGATCAGTTGTATAAACACCATCCACATCAGTATAAATCTGGCATTCATCTGCTTTTAAAGCAGCAGCAATAGCCACTGCCGTGGTATCTGAACCACCACGGCCTAAAGTCGTCACATTGCCATCTTTATCAATACCCTGAAAACCAGCAATAACCACAACGGTACCTTGCTCAAGATCTTTGAGGATCGGCTGGGTATCAATTGCCTGAATACGTGCTTTTTTAAATTGACTACAGGTATGAATTCTTGCCTGTCCGCCCGTATAAGAACGAGCATTAATGCCGCGATTAATTAAAGCCATCGCCATTAAAGCCATAGACACTTGCTCTCCAGTAGCAACAAGTGCGGCATACTCTCTTTCGTTTGGGTATTCACTGATGCTATTCGCTAAATTAATGAGTCTGTCCGTTTCCCCACTCATTGCTGATACAATGACTACCACGCTGTGGCCTGCTTGCTTTGCTTTTGCCACTAAATCCGCTGCATGGTTAATATGTTCTAGCGTAGCAAGCGACGTTCCCCCGAATTTTTGCACTAATAATGCCATTTCAGCGCCCCGTCTTTTTTATGTTAACCCACGTGCTCAACAATCATGGTCTTAATCTGGGCAATTTTTTCTTCCAGATCATCCGGAACACGCCCTCCACCCTGGGCCATATCGTCACGGCCCCCGCCCTTGCCGCATAAATGTTTTACCAGCATAGCGGCGGTTGGCACTCGGCCCAAAATATTCTTGCTCACTCCAGCAACAACGTTTATCTTCTCCTGTTCAATAGCAAACAACACTATCACAGCCTGATCCAAACTGGATTTCAGTTGATCTAAAGTTGTCCTCAACGCTTGACTGTCCATGCCATCCAATTGCTTCACTAATAAGTTAACGTCATTTACGGCCTGAACTTGAGAAAGCAGATCAGTACCTGATTTTGCCGCCAACTTGGCCTGCAAGCGTGTTAATTCTTTTTCCTGCTGTTTTGCATCATGCAAAAATTGTGACAATTTATCAGAGACATTGGCCGGGGTTGTTTTAAGTTTTTGCGCAACGCCATCCAAAATACCCAATTGCTCGTTAATCCAAGCCTGAGCGTAAGCACCCGTTACCATTTCTATGCGTCTTACACCACTTGCCACACCGTATTCAGCGGTGATTTTGAACAAGCCAATATCACCTGTTCTTGCCGCATGGGTGCCGCCGCATAACTCTTTGGAGAAATCCCCTAAAGAAAGTACCCGTACAGCATCACTGTATTTTTCCCCAAATAACGCCACAGCCCCACTGCGCTTTGCCTCATCAAGCGACATGATCTGAGTCTCTACTTCATCGTTGGCACGTATCCTACCATTCACCAAATTTTCCAATTGGCGTAACTGTTCGGAGGTTAGTGCTTCAAAATGCGAGAAATCAAAACGTGCCCGTTCAGCATCAACTAATGAACCTTTCTGTTGAACATGAGGACCAACAATCGCTTTTAAGGCTGCATGTAATAAATGAGTTGCCGTATGATTTAAGCGGATTGCATTCCGTCTCGCAGAGTCGACCTTCGCATTAATGGTTTGCCCAATAGACAGTTCCCCCTGCAACAATTGGCCGTAATGGACAATTGCTTGCCCCACTCGCTGGGTATCTTCTACCTGGAAAACAAGGTTCTCGCCCTGAAGTTGACCACGATCACCAACCTGACCACCGCTTTCGGCATAAAAAGGCGTGTTTTCAAGAACCACGGCTGCTTTACGGCCCGCCGTTAATTTATCTACTTTAACGCTATCGCAAAGTATAGCGGTGACTGTAGATTGCATACTGTCTTTTTCGTAGCCATGAAAGACTGATGCTTCATCCAATTGGCTTGAAACTGAGTAATCCGTAGTAAACTGACTTGCTGATTGCGACAACTCGCGTTGTTGTTGCATGGCCTGATTAAAACCAGCCATATCAATGGAAAGCCCTGATTCGCGGGCAATATCCGCTGTTAAATCGACGGGGAAACCATAAGTATCGTACAGTCTAAAAGCCATTTCACCCGGAATTGCTTTTCCTTCCAGCGTTTGAATTTTCTCCTGCAGCAAACGTAAACCTTGCTCAAGTGTACGAGCAAATTGGTTTTCTTCCTGCGCTAAAATACGTTCTATCTGTTTTTGGTTATTTACTAACTCAGGATAAGCCTCGCCCATGACGGTAATAAGAGCCGGAACCAATTTAGAGAAAAAAGGTGTAGGTAAATCCAGCTTATTGCCGTGGCGAATTGCACGGCGAATAATACGGCGTAAAACATAACCTCGACCTTCATTCCCGGGCATTACACCATCAGCAATCAAGAATGAACAGGCACGAATATGATCGGCAATCACTTTTAATGAAGGATGCTCCGGATTAATCGTAGGTGGGGCCAGCTTGCAGATCGCATGAATTAAATACTGGAAACTATCGATATCATAATTACTATGTACACCCTGGACCACTGCCGCGATACGTTCAAGTCCCATACCAGTATCCACAGAAGGCTTAGGCAAAGGATGAAGATGGCCTTCTTTATCGCGATTAAACTGCATGAAAACCAAATTCCAGATTTCGATGTAACGATCACCCTCTGCTTCAGGCGTTCCCGGAGGGCCGCCGGCAATCTCAGGACCATGATCATAAAAAATTTCTGTACAAGGGCCGCAGGGCCCAGTATCACCCATAGACCAAAAATTATCTTTTTCACCACAACGAGAAAAACGCTCAGCAGAAACCCCGATTTCCTTCAACCAGATATCGGCTGCTTCATCATCATCTTCATAGACAGTAACCCATAATCGTTCACTCGGTAACTTCAATACCTTGGTCAGAAACTCCCAGGCAAATTGAATCGCTTCACGCTTGAAGTAATCGCCAAAACTAAAATTACCCAGCATTTCAAAGAAAGTATGATGTCGTGCCGTATAACCAACATTTTCCAGATCATTATGCTTACCACCAGCACGTACGCATCGTTGAGAACTGGCCGCGCGGCTGTAAGAACGTTTTTCCAATCCCAGGAAGGTGTCTTTAAACTGCACCATCCCCGCATTTGTAAATAACAAAGTTGGATCGTTTCCAGGCACAAGTGGACTCGACTCAACAATCTGATGGCCTCGTGCAGCAAAATAATCTAAAAATGCTTGTCTGATTTCTGAACTTTTCATGCTCTTAGAATCTACTGGTTATTATTACAATATAATATCTGGAGCTGGCTTGGACAAACCAAACCCCTCTCCTCACCTATTCACTTACCTTTCCCAGGATCTGTTGACACTTCGCTAGCTTGAGTGTTTGTACCTTGATTTTCGAGCATTGCAGCAGAACATACAGGATAGTATGTGAGCAACGGAGCACAGAAAATCAAGGCATAAGCGCCAAGATAGTAGAAATATTAATAGTTCCTAAATTTCTTTCATAACTCTAGCGATAACATCGGTGGGAAATCCACGGTACAATAAAAAACGCTGCCGTTTTTGTAACTCGGCAAAAGAAACCTGATCCTGTTTTTTATATTTCTTATGCCATACAGCTAAGGCGTGATCCAGCCAATGATCTGCTTCCCGTGCCAAAATTTCATCAATCAATTCGGACTCAATGTGCTTAGCTTGCAACTCCTGATGAATTTTAAGAGGACCACAGCCTTGACGGATACGAACATGACATACAGCCTCAACAAAACGACGATCACTCTGAAAACCAAGACGTTGACATTCGGCAATTGCTTCATTACTTTCCTGCCGATTATAACCTTTTTGTGCCAATTTATCTGCCAATTCGCATGCACCATGCTCGCGCCTGGCAAGCAGGCGCATTGCACAGTCCAGGGCTTTAGTCATCTATAGACCCACTAACTTCTTCAAATTCTTCTACAGGCAGCTTTTTAGTCAACAATTCTGCTCTGATTTGTTGCTCCAAGGTCGCAGCAATTTGTGGATTCTCTTTCAAGTACAAGCGAACATTGTCTTTACCCTGACCAATTTTTTCGCCTTTATAACTGTACCAAGCCCCTGATTTTTCAATGAGCCCTAACTGGGCGCCAAGATTGATGATTTCACTCTCGCGAGAAATTCCTTCATTATAGAGAATATCAAAATCAGTTGTTTTGAAAGGCGGTGCCACTTTATTTTTAACGACTTTCACTCGCGTTTCGCTACCTAAAACTTCTTCACCTTTCTTAATTGAACCTACGCGTCGGATATCTAAACGCACAGAAGCATAGAATTTCAATGCATTTCCACCTGTGGTCGTTTCAGGATTACCGAACATAACACCAATTTTCATACGAATCTGGTTAATAAAGATCACCAAGGTATTGGAGCGTTTAATATTTGCAGTCAATTTACGCAAGGCCTGCGACATCAATCTAGCCTGCAAACCAACATGGGTATCACCCATTTCCCCTTCAATTTCGGCTTTAGGAGTCAATGCGGCGACAGAGTCGACAATAATAACATCCACTGCAGCAGAACGAACCAGCATATCCGTGATTTCTAAAGCCTGCTCACCGGTATCTGGTTGTGAAACCAGTAGCTCATCAACATTAACACCCAGTTTGGCCGCATAGCTTGGATCCAGCGCATGTTCAGCATCAACGAAAGCAGCAGTACCCCCTTTTTTCTGGCACTCGGCAATAACTTGCAGAGTCAATGTCGTTTTACCTGAGGATTCGGGACCATAAATTTCAACAACTCGCCCTTTGGGTAAACCACCTATACCTAAAGCAATATCCAACCCTAATGAACCCGTTGAAATGGCTTCAATATCACGCACAGCATTATTATCGCCCATACGCATTACTGAACCCTTTCCAAATTGACGTTCAATCTGAGCAAGAGCGGCACTTAATGCTTTTTGTTTATTGTCTTCCATAGGTCACCCACCGTAGTAGTATGCAAAGCGCAAATTATCACACAGATATGGGTCCGCAGCAAACTTAGAATTAGCCTAAATTGAAGCGTGAGTGATACCCTCTCTTAAGGGTCTAAGGCCGATCTTATCATGAGGGGTGAGAAGTTATTTTGTTGTTTGATTTAACAAAGAAATTGCACCTTGTAATGCGCGTTGACAGGCAAGATGGCGTATTTGTTGCCGAGATGCATTTTGAAAATAGCAACGTCTACTTTGTACCGGAAAATTTGTCATAGCCCAGGCAAAACACACCGTTCCTACCGGTTTTTCCGGACTACCCCCGTCAGGGCCAGCAACGCCAGTTACTGATAAGGTGATATCGGCACGACTACGTGATAAAGCCCCCCAGGCCATCGCTTCAGCAACAGGCAGACTCACAGCGCCATTGAACTGGATTAAGGATTCTTTAACACCTAACATATCCTGTTTGGCCTGATTGCTATAAGTAACAAACCCTCGATCAAACCAAACCGAGCTTCCCGGCAACTCCGTAAGTAAACCGGCAAGTAAACCACCGGTACAGGATTCAGCCGTGGCAATTCTTAAACTCCTTTCCCGTAATATATCGGTCAAATTAATCAGTAGATGCTCTAAGCTATCCATTTGGGATCTCGATTTTCTTTAAAAAAAAACCCCACAAGTCACAGCGGGGTTTTAAATTCTATATAGAAGCTATTATTGATTTTGCTGTTCAGCAGGCTTGTTAGCATCGCTAGGTGTAGTTGTATCCGTTGTACCGGCTGGCTGGGTTTGCTCTACAGTAGTTGCAGCATTGTCTTCTGCTTTTTTCTCTGCTTTATCACCGCAAGCAGACAGTAAAACTGCTAAACATGCAGTAACTGCCAGAAGGGCTAAACGTTTCATAATCATTCTCCGTTGTTGATCGTTAGGAATATTTCCCTATCTAGTCTAACAAAAATTTACCTTAAGTGAAGAACTTACATCTCATTAATGTAAAATTTACCTTTATAAGGATAAAACACAATTTTACAAGCTAATTTTATGCCATTATTCAGGCGTGCTAAATACCCAATTACCGTAGGTGCGGTGAAATTATGTAGCTTCTTGTTCTAAATATAGACATCATCTTTGTTGCCCAGTAAAGTTGACTTTCATGACAAAGAGTTATGCTATGATTCTTCTTTTTACAGCACCGGTTTCATCTGTTTCACTCGACTACGATACTGATACGGTCCATAAGCAAGCAGGTAGCCATTTCAATAAAGGACGTCATAATTCATGAAAAAATATCGGAGTATCCTTGCCTGCATTATTGGGAATGCCCTGGAATGGTATGAATTTAGTTTGTTTGCTTATTTGTCGCCTGTTATTGCAAGCTTGTTCTTCCCTGATAATAATCCTGCCACGAGTTTACTGGCCACGATGCTGGTCTTTGCTGCAGGATTTATTGTGCGTCCCCTGGGCTCTATTGTTTTAGGGCATTTAGGCGATCGCTATGGGCGTGCCAAAACCCTTAAGTTTACTATTTTACTCATGTCCATTGCTTCCATCTTAACCGGTTTTCTCCCAACTTATAAACAAGCAGGATTATTGGCTCCCCTCTTATTAATTATTTGCCGTTTACTACAAGGATTTTGTATCGGTGGAGAATTTGCCGGCTCAATGATTTATCTTTCGGAGTCAGCACAAGGTAAACATCGTGCCTTGGTTAGCAGTATGACTAATAATGGTTCCAATATTGGCGTATTGGCCGCTATTCTAGCCTGTACTACTCTCACTGCCTTTATTGGTAACGACGCCCTAGCAAGTTATGGCTGGCGTATTCTTTTTATTTCTGGCGGAGTAATGGGAATTTTAGGATTGTGGTTAAGACGCGACCTGTCGGAATCAGAGACTTTTCTACAGTTACAGCAAAACATTCGTGAAAAATATTTGCCTGTTAAATATGTACTTACTAAACAATATCGCTCCATGTTTCACATTATTTTATTATTATTTATTAGTGCCTGCGGCAGTTATACTCTCATGGGCTATCTCTCCACCTATTTACATGAATTTTTGCAAGTCCCGCTTAATCAAGCTTATCAAATGCAGACCTTGTTTATTGTTCTTTCTTTATTATTTGTGCCGGTGTTTGCTCATATTTCTGACAAAGTTGGTAGAAAAAATATTTTAGTTTTTTCAACACTTGGCTATTTAATTTGCGCTATTCCAAGTTTTTGGGTTTTACAAACGATTTCCGCTTGGTGGGTGTTGCTACCTTTAGTTATTTTTTATAGCGCGGAACAGGCTGTCACACCGGTAGTAATGGCAGAAATGTTTTCGGGTAAAGGACGTTATACGGGAATTTCCATGGCCTACAATATCTCCATGGCTTTAGTAGGCGGCTTTTCCCCGGCCATTAATACCTGGCTTATTAATCGCTTTAATACAATGATGATTGCCTATTACGTGGTCTTTTGCGCACTGGTTTCCTTAGTTGTTATCGTAAAATACTTACCAAAACACTATGGCATTGAAAAGAATTTAGCTGCCATTTAGAGAAATCCTCTTCTCGCCCTGAAATCAACATTTGGAACCAGCCTGTCAGAGAGTATTACCAAGCTCTTTCTCAGGCCTAACCCGTTCACCAAGACACAAGGCCATGAATAAGAGAAAGAAATAGCCTGATCCTGAATAAAACAATAAAGAATCGGAGAGATTACCGAGCAAAAAAGGTATCAGCATGGCAAAAGCAATAGCTCTTGTTGTATTAAGCTGCCAACTGGCTCGAATTAAACTAACAAACAGGAACAATAAAGCAGCAAAACCCACGATCCCAAATTCCGCAGCAACCAACCAATATTGATTATGAGGCTCTAACAATTTAGGCCCCCAGGCTGGTACTGGTTTCTCAGTTCTAAAATAATAAGTAAAGCTCCCGGTGCCATTACCAAATACTGGATGTTGATTAAAAAGCTTGTGCGCAAAATCATGAAACTGTAACCGATAACCCACTGCGGAGTTTTTATCATTGTTTTGGTAGCGATTTAATTCTTTGGCAATCGAATTAACATGCTCGTTGATTAAAGGGTATTTAAAGTAAGCTAATGTAAATGCCGAGCTGATCAACAGAATACCTGCTATAGCCTGGCGCCAAGAGCAGAGTTGTAAAACTAAAATACCCATCATCAATAGATAAACGACGTAGCCTGTACGACCAATATTGATAAAAAGCTCTTGATAGCTGTAGATCGCTGCCAGTAAAACGTAGGCAATACGCCCCTTTAAACCTTGATGACGGTAGGCTAGCAGCAGCGAGAGATAAGTTGCAAAAGCAACCATAAAACCAGTAATAATATGGTTGCGAAACACATTATCAGGATCAATAGCAAGCGATTGCAAAAAACCATGAAACTTTAAGATAGAAAGCGCACAGGTAATAAAAATAGCGCATAGGAATGCATGCAAACCAGTTTTTCTCGTTTTAGCATCACGAAAGCCAACCACTAACAATGGCAAGTAAAGCAATTTGCTGTATTTTTCTACGACAAAAAATCTTTCTGAAAAATTAGCCGGGCTCCAGAAGCAAGCCAGTAGAGCGATTCCGAATAAAATTAAGGCAGCCTTGCACCAAGGTTTTGCAAAAAGACCAGCCAACTCTGAGCGATAAGAAGGCGATAGTAGAATGGCCACTACCGACAAAGCCATACCAATACTCTTTCCACTGGAACTCATCGGTAAAAGAAAGAGTGTTGTGACCAGCAAGAAAGGAACAGCACGATGCAAAGAAAATTTTTGTGAAAAACTGAGTGTTGTTTCCATACGATTAATTATCTCTTATTGTCTTGGGTAATTTTTCGAACTGAGCATCACGGTAAAGCTGTTTGATACCACGATAGAAAGTCCCCTGCGCATTAAAAACAGCAAATAAAAATCCGGCTTTGCCATCTAAAAAACCCCGTTGTAAAAAATAACAACGGAAAAACATCCATCCTGTTCCTAATAACGTTTTGCCAAAACTCGGCGATTTCCTTGCTTCGATCTTTATTTTGGCACTATAAGACGAATAACGATTGATTTTGTAGAGGGCATGACTAACATCCTGAAAAGAGTTGTGCATAATTCCCTGCTTTATTCGACTGATTCTTGCTGTTGCCGGAAGCAGTACTTTTTCATGCACAATATCCTCACTATAACGAGCGCCAACTCGCTTAAAAAGACGCACATGTCGTTTAGGACTGGAGGAAAAACGCAAGGGCTGACCATAGAAACTCATACAGATGGGTATGCGATAAGCATCTGCTGCATCGCTGTTAATGGCTGCAATGATTGTCTCTTTAAGTCCTGCATCCACCCATTCATCGGCATCAAGATTTAATACCCAATCACCCGTGGCATAAGCAAGTGCCCGCTGTTTTTGTACGCCATAACCTTGCCAATCGGTGCAATACACTTTTTTAGTATATTCTTCGGCAATGGCAACTGTATTATCGCTACTACCCGAATCAAGAACGACAATTTCATCAGCCCATTGCACGGATTCCAAACAACGTCTAATGTTTGCTTCTTCATTTTTAGCGATGATAATGACACTGAGCATGTATGATTAACTAGCCAGAACTCGATAATGGCAATATTTTAACTGGATAACGGCATAAATGTAAGTAATTTGCAACAGGAAACAGGCTTAATGGCCAATGCGTATTAGAAATCTCAAGTAAAAATAACGCCCTATTACTATTAAATGTCACCATTGATCGGGACGTCTCGAATTCTCTAATGGAGAATAGTTTGCCCATTTGAATAGAGATTATTTTACAAATTCTTAGGTAACTTTTGCAAAAATCTCTTGATTCTTTTTCATTTAAAATAAGAATTTAAAAAAGGAAAGGGGCTAATATATAGGGAAAAAATCCTGTCACTAAAACCATCAACCAGTACAAATCTACTCGTTTCCCTTTCATTACAGGAATATACCTATTACGTTGATTCAGATCACCCATCATGATAAGGACTTTTATATATCTGTTGGAAAAATGGGTGTAGTTCTATCATCACTTGCTCATCAAACAATGGATGCTTTATAAAATAACCCCGTCTATTTGCAAATTAGCCAGCCTTATTTTTTCTGCTTTCACCAGCAAATCCCAACCAAAGTGGCCTTGCAAAAAACCGATGACCTCTTCAAAGTTAGGTATTTTCAATCAATTGGATAATATTATCGCCCACTTAGTAAGGATCTGAAAAATGGTACCACTTGTTAACTTTCGGTAATACGACTATAAAATCTCATTGTCCAAAAATTACAATCCTTAAGTTCGCTGCGCCCACTAAAAACAAAAAGGCACTGCATGCTAAGCATGAGTGCCTTGAATAGGGAGAACAGGTAGAATCAACAGACACCTTCACGGTGATCATGACTATCAAAATGAAGCTTGCCATCTTTTACTTGCAAGGTGACATGACCTCCATTCGCCAACTTACCAAACAGTAATTCGTCAGCAAGTGGTTTCTTCACATTTTCCTGGATTAAACGCGCCATTGGTCGCGCCCCCATGGTTTTATCGTAGCCATGTTCAATCAGCCAATCTCGAGCTGATTTATCAACCTTAAAGGTTACGCCTTTATTGCTTAATTGCTCATCAAGCTCCATGATAAATTTATCGACAACTAAACCAATCGTCATCTGATCAAGCGGCGCAAAATTAATGATAGCGTCTAATCGGTTTCTAAATTCAGGGCTAAATTGTCGTTTAATAACCTCTAATCCATCATTGCTGTTATCCTGCAAAGAAAAACCAATGGCGTTTCTGCTGATTTCATAGGCCCCGGCGTTAGAAGTCATCACGAGTATCACATGACGAAAATCGGCTTGCCGCCCATTCGTATCTGTCAAAGTGCCATGGTCCATAATCTGCAGCAACAAATTAAAGACATCGGGATGTGCTTTTTCAATTTCATCAAGCAATAACACTGCATGAGGGTTCTTAGTCACAGCTTCCGTCAATAACCCGCCTTGATCATAACCGACATAGCCTGGAGGAGCGCCAATCAGGCGTGAAACCGTGTGTTTTTCCATGTATTCAGACATGTCGAAACGCAACAGCTCAATACCCAAAACATTGGCTAACTGCTTAGTGACTTCTGTTTTACCGACGCCTGTTGGTCCGGCAAAGAGGAAGCAACCGACTGGTTTTTGTGGTTCACGCAGACCGGAGCGAGCCAGTTTAATTGCAGAAGCAAGTGCGGTTATTGCATTATCTTGGCCATAAACTAACAGTTTTAAATCCCGTTCCAAATTGCGTAACGTATCTTTGTCTCGAGCAGAAACTTTCTTAACCGGTATGCGAGCAATATTGGCTACTACACTTTCAATTTCTGTCACAGAGATTATTTTTTTGCGTTTTGTCGCCGTTAACAGATTTTGATATGCACCTGCCTCATCAACCACATCGATCGCTTTATCAGGCAAGAAACGATCATTAATGTACTTCGCTGATAATTCAGCAGCAGCCTTCAGTGCGGGAATAGAAAACTTAACGCCGTGATGATCTTCAAGGCGTCCTTTTAATCCCTTCAGAATTTCAAAGGTTTCATCAATACTTGGTTCTGTAATATCAATCTTCTGAAAACGTCTGGCAAGCGCTCTGTCTTTTTCAAAAATCCCACGATATTCCTGATAGGTCGTTGAACCAATACATTTCAATTCGCCATTAGCCAGTAAAGGTTTAATAAGGTTAGAAGCATCCATTACCCCTCCAGATGCCGCACCTGCACCAATGATGGTATGGATTTCATCAATAAATAATACGGCCCCATCCTGCTGACTTAATTGTTTTAAAACAGCTTTTAAACGTTTTTCAAAATCACCACGATACTTGGTACCAGCCAATAAGGCTCCTAAATCCAGTGAGTACACAACACAGTTACTAATTGCCTCTGGGACTTCCCCATCAACGATACGCCGCGCCAGCCCTTCCGCTATAGCTGTTTTACCCACGCCTGCTTCACCTACCAATAAGGGATTGTTTTTACGGCGACGGCATAAAACCTGGATAGTGCGTTGAATTTCTTCGTGGCGCCCAATAAGGGGGTCGATTTTACCCATTCTGGCGCGCTTATTGAGATTCATGCAATAACTTTCAAGCGGGGACTCACTACCTTCTCCGCCTAATCCTTCATCATCCATCGGGGAATTCATACTGTCATTCATATCATTGTTATGATATTTAGAAACACCATGGGAGATATAATTAATGACGTCTAAACGCGTTATATTTTCACGGCGCAAAAAATAAACAGCCTGGCTTTCCTGCTCACTAAATATGGCTGCAAGGACATTAGCTCCAGTCACTTCGGTTTTACCTGCAGACTGAACATGAAACACTGCCCGTTGTAGCACCCGCTGAAAACCGAGTGTAGGTTGAGTTTCTCGATCTAGCTCATCCTCTGGAATCCTAGGGGTGGTTTCGTCAATGAACTCAAGCAAATCACGTCGTAACGAATCAATGTTGGCATCACAAGCCTGTAACACATTACCAGCTGCTGGATTATCAAGCAATGAGAGCAACAAATGCTCTACCGTCATGAACTCGTGACGTTTCTCTTTGGCTTCCTTAAAGGCTAGATTTAAGGTGAATTCAAGTTCTTTGTTTAACATTTTATTGCTCCTCTCTCCAGCCACTACCAGTTTTCGGGTTCCATGGTACATAACAAGGGATGCTGGTTGCTTCTAGCATGGTCGTTTACTAGAGCGACCTTGGTTTCTGCTATATCCCTGGTAAAAACACCACAAACTCCCTTTCCTAAAATATGAACCTGTAACATCACCTGTGTCGCCAATTCCTCATTTAAGTGAAAGAACCGCTTCAATACATCTACAACGAACTCCATCGGCGTGTAATCATCGTTAAGCAGTATAACCCTATACTTCTTCGGCTGTCTGACCGCCGGTAAGGCTTCTGACTCCGCCTTTTTGCGCTCAATTATTTCCTCTAAAGACCATCCGCTCATGACATACACCCTTTATTAATTTTATAGACTTACAATGCACTTTTGGCCAGTAAAAAGATGATTTAATTATTGAAAAAATTAAACCTTGCGGCAATCAACAACATCTTGATTAGATAGCATTCATACTGGTTATTATGAATAGTATAAAAAATACTCTCACTGTTAATCTGTAAAATGGCAGTTGAGCTCTTAATGCTGCCAATATACCCTAAATTTATTTGTATCCAAAAGTCCTTTTTTGGACGTAAAACGCCCCTTTTCAGGGGCGTCGTTTTATTCGTTATAAATTTGATTTATAACTATCCAATTTAGAATATTACTTTATTTACATATGGTTAATCATCGCTTCAGCAAATCCGGAGCAACTTACACAGGTAGCGCCTTGCATTAAGCGCTCAAAATCATAAGTAACCGTTTTTGCTTCAATTGCCCCTTCCATTCCTTTGATAATTAGATCAGCCGCTTCAACCCAACCTAAATGGCGAAGCATCATTTCAGCCGATAAAATCAATGAACCGGGGTTTACTTTATCTTGACCCGCATATTTAGGCGCTGTTCCGTGAGTTGCTTCAAAGACAGCCACCTCATCACCAATATTAGCTCCAGGCGCAATTCCAATACCACCAACCTGTGCTGCAAGCGCATCAGAAATATAATCACCGTTTAAGTTCAGGGTAGCAATAACGCTATAATCTTCTGGTCTTAACAAAATTTGTTGCAAAAAAGCATCCGCAATGACGTCTTTAATTATGATGGGTTTACCTGTTTTAGGATTGGTTAATTCCATCCAGGGCCCACCCTGATATTCTTTTGCTCCGAAACTCTCGCGGGCAACTTGATAACCCCAATCCTTGAATGCCCCCTCGGTAAATTTCATGATATTACCTTTGTGAACCAAGGTGACAGAATCACGCTGATTATCAATCGCATATTGAATAGCAGCTTTGACCAAACGCGCCGTACCTTCCTGAGAAACTGGTTTAATTCCTATACCGCAATTCTCGGGAAAACGAATTTTCTTCACGCCCATTTCTTTTTGCAGAAAATGAATAACTTTTTTCGCTTCAGCTGAGTTGGCTTGCCATTCTATACCCGCATAAATATCTTCTGCATTCTCGCGGAAAATAACCATGTTGGTTTTCCAAGGCTCTCTGACTGGGCTTGGTGTACCATTAAAATAACGGACTGGACGTAAACAAGTATAGAGATCAAGTTCCTGGCGAATGGCAACATTCAATGAGCGAATTCCACCACCGACTGGCGTAGTCAAAGGACCTTTAATAGAAACAACGAATTTTCTTATGGCATCTAGCGTTTCTTTGGGTAGCCATTGATCTCCACCATAGACTTTTGTTGCCTTCTCACCGGCATAAACTTCCATCCAGGCAATTTTCTTTTTATCACCATACGCTTTTGCCACTGCAGCATCAACGACCCGTATCATCGCTGGAGTCACGTCCACGCCAATACCATCTCCCTCAATAAACGGAATAATAGGAAATTGAGGTACTTTCAAGGATAAATCAGCAGCAACAGTAATAGCTTGTCCCTGAGCTGGAACATGGATTTTTTCGTAGGTCATTGATAACTCCGTCTGGGTTAAAGACATTAATCATAGCACGCTCAAACTCTTTGTCCCAAATGCATTTCTTCTCCTCTTTAAACTAAAAACAGGTATGGCTTCACAATTGAATATAAGGACACTTAGTGGCCGATATACACTACCCTTTCTGAATTAAGTCTGCCTTGAAGAAGCCCTGAATGGGCCTAGGGGTGTTTACTAGTGATTACCTCAACTCAATGCTCAGGCAAGCGTTGGGAGATAGCAAGAATGTTGAAAAGGATTTGAAATTTGGTAATCCATCTCATTGCACTGGGTATAACCACTCATGATCAAACAGCAATTGGCTCGGTCGCTAAGCTGAAGACCCAGCGACCGATAACTCGATGAGTTAGACATTGGCTATGTATTTTAGACCAATATAAGGACCTGATGCTGAAAAATCACTTTCAATACCTCTGAATACAGCCCCAATGTTATTTTGCGCATTAAAATAATTAAACCACATATAACCTGCATCCAAAATTAAATCGCCTTGCGCCATAGTATAAGTGTAATCAGCCCCTACTTTGGCTTCCAGTTCTGGAACCATGGCAGTCTTTGAACCTTCGGTTAAACATATGCCACAGTTGAATTTGCTAGTTCCAACTAATATCGCTGTTGCAGCCTTCGCGTAAACTCCCAGACCATTTCCAAAAACGTAGTTCAGATCCAGGCCAGTACGGGGGCCAAATCCATTAAATGTAGCGGACGATTGCGAAATAAATACGCTGCTGTTATAAACGTGTGCACGAGTTTGAATTCGCGCATATTGTACGCCGCCATGAAACCGTATTTTCTTATTTGCACTAAAATCAACAAATTGGCCTAACTCACCATTAACAGCATCCCACTTACTGTTAATAGACAAATAATTACCGCTTGCGAATGAAGCCCCTGGTGTGAAATTATTATCGTTGTCGAAGTGGTACCAGTTTACATTGATGTCATTGCCTGTATTGAAATGGTAGGATCCTTCCAGTTTGAAGCCCCAATCCCAATCCGGGTCGAAATCAGTAAACCTTGTAGCAGAATCAGTAGTGTTTGAGCCATAGTAACCAAAATCAGCATCATAGACTGGTTGCAAATAAAGAGCGCTTATACCAATATCCCATGCAGTTCTCTCACAAGGAACAGTAACATTACCTGGGATACAAACAGGTCCCATAGTACCAGCAAATACTGCACTACTTCCTAAAGCAAGTATACTTAGAGCTGTTTTTTTCAAACTAAACATCCTTTGTCTCCACTTAAAATTATTGGGTATTCATTCATTGATAAATCTGCTTGGGAGTTACCAAGAGCATGCTCTCTATCAGTCAGTAAGCGAAGCATGCAATGCTTCGAGTATCCTTTTTGAATATATATAAGTCAAGATTTTATCATTAAAAAAATTTAATGATTACCAACATGCAGGCATAAAACCTACCAAGTGTATTATGATATGATTCAGCATTATAGGCTACGTAAGAGTTACTTTTCTATTGCAAGCAACATGAGTGAAATTTTACTATTCAATAAACCTTTTGGGGTTCTAAGCCAATTCACCGGCGACATACATGAACAAACGCTGGCTCACTATATTAATAAACCGAATTTTTATGCAGCAGGGCGTTTGGATAAAAATAGCGAAGGGCTTTTGCTTCTTACTCATCAGGGTAAATTGCAACATCGGCTCAGTCATCCTGACGCCAACAAAGAGAAATATTATTGGGTTCAGGTAGAGGGGATACCACAAGAACAAGACCTCTTCCCCATTAGGCAAGGCTTAGTAATCAGAGAAACACGGTTTTTGCCAGCTAAAGTAACATTAATCGATGAGCCTCCACTATGGCCAAGGAATCCACCTGTGCGTTTTCGTAAAACCGTACCAACCAGTTGGTTAGAGATCGTGTTGCGGGAAGGTAAAAATCATCAAATCCGTCGAATGACAGCAGCGATTGGTTTTCCAACATTACGATTAGTCCGACATCGCATTGCTGATTGGTCACTAGGCAATTTGCAACCAGGTGAGTACCGTTTATTACCTATCAATTCCAAAACTGGTAAATTATTGCAAGGGCCTATTCGGTAAGAAACGTTTTTAACTCCAAAAAAGAAAAAACCTCTTGAGAATAAATAGTCACTCCCTGTTGAATCAAACTCAACAAGCATTCGACGTAGTATTTATCAAATAAAATGCCTGCTGTTGAATTTAAATAACTAATTGCTTCTTTAATTGTACGAGCAGCTCGATAAGGTCTATTTATGACCATGGCGTCCCAAACGTCGGCTATCGCAACTATTTTGGCTAACTCATTAATCTCTTCTTTCTTTAATCCCTTAGGATAGCCAGAGCCATCCAACCGCTCATGATGTTGGGATACAATCACCTCAATGTCCCAAGGACAGACAATCTTATTTACGATCTCACTGCCTTTATTCACATGCTGCTTTAAAACTTCATATTCATAAGTTTCTAGTTGGCGAGGAGTTACTAAATAGTCCATAGGCACATAAATTTTTCCCACATCATGGATAAGAGCCCCTAAATACAAGGTAGCCAAAAGATTAATCTCTGAGAGATCCGCTTTTTTGGCAATATGCAAGGCAATCGAGGCGGTTCGCTTCTGATGCCCTGCTGTATAAAGATCACGTGTCTCAACTACCTCTGCAAGTGCTCTAATCGCATTAAAGAATGAATTTGCTAAAGTTTCTTTATCAAGCTCAATTTGCTCTTCCAATCTTAAAAAGGTAGTTATCTCCTCAAAGTAAATCATATAGATCGTTTTTTGTGCAATAATTTTGGTGACGGGTACAACTCTAACGATAAACGTTTTCTTGTTTAAATTAATGACTCCTTTTATTTCTTTATGAGACTTAACTGCCGCTTTAAAATAATCTGGAACCTGATTAATCTTTGGAAAAACATGCCAAAATTTCAACCCAGTTGCATCCATATTTACCAATCTGTAATAAGAAGGATTGGCATAAAGGATTGAGGCTTGTACATCACAAAGAAGCACCGGATTTTCTAATAACGAAAGAACATGCGACATTGCATCAAAGAGAACGAAGTCTTTTTTATGAGCAGGCATACCTTGATCCTGAAAGTTATTTTTCTTTAATAAAAACGCCATTAAAGAATTTTATTAATTAATTTCTAGTATAGAATTAATTGAAAGAATACAAGGCAGATCTAATTCAGGTACAGTCCGTTTGG
Source organism: Legionella donaldsonii (assembly GCF_900452385.1). Taxonomy (NCBI): domain Bacteria; kingdom Pseudomonadati; phylum Pseudomonadota; class Gammaproteobacteria; order Legionellales; family Legionellaceae; genus Legionella; species Legionella donaldsonii. The sequence goes on from NZ_UGOA01000001.1 coordinate 2,294,721, forward strand.
CAGGACCATCCACCTCCCAAAGCTTTAATAAGTAATACACTGGCTACCTGGCGGCGAGTACGAATATCCACCGAATTCAGTTCTGCTTGTAAGGCGGTGTTTTCATTGACAACGACATCCAGATAATTAGTGAGTCCACCTTTATATCGATCGATTGCTTGGACCAAGGCACGTTTTGCTGCAGCCGTGGCGGCGGTTTGACTTCGGTTTTCTTGATCAAGACGGCGTATGGCAACTAGATTATCTTCTACCTCCTGGAAAGCAGTAAGCACAGTTTGCCGGTAAGAAGCGACTGTTTCGTGATAACTCGCTTTTGCAGAGTTCAATAAACCACGCAATTTGCCACCATCAAATAATACCAAGTTTGCCAAAGGCTTTACTAAAGCTAATCCACTAATGGGTCCAAGCGACCAAAATAGACTGGGCTGATCAAATAGGTTTGCTAGGGTTTGACTTTCAACACCAGCTATTGAACTAAAATTAATTTGCGGGTAAAAAGCTGCACAAGCAACACCTATCTCAAAATTTGCCGCTTGCACGCGTTGTTCTGCAGCAGCAATATCGGGCCTGCGTTCTAAAAGTGAAGAAGGTAATTCAGGCGCAATAGAAACCAGATTCATTCGTGTTTTTGCAGGGGGCATTTTAAAATTAGCTGGTATTTCACCCACTAATACTGCAATGGCATGTTCAAGTTGAGCACGCCGCAATCGCATTTCCGTTGCTGCAGTTCTGGCATTTTCCAGTTGCGTAATGGCTTGATCAACATCGGCTATCGGTGCAGCCCCTCCATCATAACGTTTACGAGTTATGTATAAACCTTTTTCATAAGCCGCTACTGTCGCATCCAATACCCGTTGGCTAGCTTCATCCCCCCGCAAAGCAAAATAATCCATAGCCAATTCTGCATGCATGCTAAGAGAGGTAGCAGCAAGATCAGCGGTGCTGGCTCGTAACTGACTCTCACTAGCAGCCACTGAATTCCGCACCCGCCCCCACAAATCGATCTCATAAGAGACATCCACACCCGCTAAAAAATCACTAAAGGAATTATTTGTACTTGGGTTAGCAATATTCCTCGATTTTTGTTGCCTGTCCGCATTTCCTACCCCAAGCAAGGTAGGATAATAAGCAGAACGTGCAACCTGTGCTGCGGCACGCGCGTTTTGAAAACGAGAAAAGGCAACTTTCAAATTTTGGTTTGTACAAGTCACTTTTTCTTCGAGTTCATTTAACACTGGATCATTAAACATTAACCACCAACGCGTACCTTTAGCAGTAGGAGTATATCCCTTAGCCTTTTTCCACTCCTTTGTTTCTTTGTATTCAACAGGAATAGGCATCGGGGGGCGCTGATATCGGGGTGCAAACGAGCAAGCAGCCAATAATAACGAAAATAAAATCAGAGTCATTAGTCTTTTCATTTTGGGGCTGGCTCTTGTGGTGTTTCATTGTCTTTGGATGCTATTTTCACCTCTTGCCCGGCTATAAGAGCATCTGGTGGATTTAAAATAACTAGCTCTCCAACTTGAAGACCGGTATTAACCTCGACTTCAGTACCAAAATCACGACTTACAGTGATTGGGCGTAAATCCACTTTATTATTCTTATTAACTACAGCCACTTGTAAGCCTTGGGCACGAAAGATAAGTGTATTCACTGGTAAACGAATAAGTTTTGACGAAAGGGGCATATTGAAATGGACTTCCGTATATCCACCAGGCAGTAATTCATCCTTGGGATTATCCGCCCAGAATTGAGCAAGCAAAGTCAGGGAATCAACATTAATCGCATCCGCTGTTTTGTACAGTTTGGCTGGAAATTTTTTCCCGGGATGTTCAGTGAAATATAAACTTACTTCCATGTTGGGTTTAACATTATTCACATAGGTTTGTGGAATTTGCACATATACACGTATAGGATTCGATTGCACAATATGAAATAAAGAAAAAACATTAGTACCACTACCTGCATTAATGAGTGAACCAATATCAATATTGCGGAAACTAATCGTACCATCAAAAGGTGCAATGACTCGCTCATAACTCACTAGATCACGCAATCTATCGCGGTTGGCTTGCGCGGATTTCATAATTGCTGTCGTCGCTTTTAGATTGCTAACTTTCTCATCAGTTTCCTGTTTGGAGACAGAATCTGATTTTAATAAATGGAGCCAGCGTTTTGCTGTAATATCAGCCAAATCTTTATTGGCAATCGCGGTGTGTAAATCAGCTTCAGCTTGGTGTAACTGGGCATTGACTTCCGGTGCTTCAATGATAGCAAGTAAATCACCCTCTTTCACTTTACTACCAATGTCAACATACCAGTCTTTAATATAACCATTTGTACGCGCGTAAATTGTTGCTTCATGCCAGGCTTCAACCTTACCTGGTAAAATAATTTCCTCCGTCAAAGGACCTGGCTTAGTAGTAAGAGTCGCCACAATCGGTACTGCATTCGCATTGGTTTCTACACGCAACGCCATCTTAGCCTGCACACGAAAAAAAATAATAACAAAGGCAAGCAATAAAATAAGACAAACAATAATAATAACCCGACGCGACGTGTGAGACGCCATCGGCAATTGGCTTTCGTCAGACATGCTTTTCCCCTTGCTCTTTTTTATGCTTGCGGCTATGAATCAGGCAAAAAATCGTAGGAACAAAAAATAAGGTGGCAATTGTTGCAAATGACAAGCCGCCAATAACAGCACGTCCTAACGGGGCATTTTGCTCACCGCCATCCCCCATGCCAAGTGCCATAGGAAACATACCAATAATCATCGCCGAAGCAGTCATTAATACCGGTCGTATGCGGGATTTTCCCGCTTCAAGAGCAGAGGTAAACGGATCATGGCCTTCTTTCATATGATCCCGCGCAAAACTAATCACTAAAATACCGTTTGCAGTGGCTACCCCCATACACATGATAGCCCCCGTTAAAGCGGGAACACTAAGCGTAGTATGAGTAAGGAATAACATCCACACAATACCGGCAAGTGCAGCTGGTAAAGCGGTAATAATAATGAACGGATCTAGCCATGATTGGAAATTAATCACGATAAGTAAATAAACGAGAAGAATAGAAAAAATAAGTCCCAGATAGAGGCCCGTAAACGCTTCATCCTTGGTTTGTATCTGCCCCCGAACAACGACAGAAGACCCCTTTGGCACATCCTTTTTGGTATCTTTGACAATTTTATTGATAGCCTTTGAAACAGAACCCAGATCGGTATCTTGTATAGAAGCAAAAATATCAATCACAGGCTGAACGTTGTAGTGAGAAACAACAACGGGTTCCATAGTGCGTTTTGCATGCATCATCGCACCCAGAATCTGTGGATCTGTATCTTTTGCAGCATTGGCAACAGTAATATTACCCAAAGCCTGTAATGAATTCATATAATACTGTGGTGTTTGAGTGGCCACGGGATAAGAAACATGATTCTTTGGGTTAACCCAAAAGGTCGGTGAGGTTTGAAAACTTCCTGAAAGAGTAATCAACAAATTATTGGCAATATCGAATTGACTATACCCCAACTCACGTGCACGACTGCGATTTGACTCGACTAGAAAACCAGGGTAGTTAAAGGCTTGCCTCAGATGGGCATCTACTACGCCAGGGACATGTTTCAAACGCTCTAATACTTTAGAGGCGTAACGAATATTTTCCTCCTGCTTTAAACCAATGACTTGAATATCAATCGCTGAAGGTAAGCCAAAGTTAAGCGTTTGGTTGACAATATCCGCTGGCAAAAAGGAAAACGTGACTCCTGGAAATTTTTTCTGGAGCAACGGCCTTAAATCACGAATATAATCCTCTGTTGGTTTATGATTCTCCTGCAGCGCAATCAAAATATCAGCATCACTAGCCCCATTGGTCGCTGAGTTACTGTAGGATAAATTGATACCACTGACAGGTAAACCAATGTTGCCAACGATACTAAATAATTCTTCTTCGGGAACAAGTTCGCGCACAACATGACCAATTTCTCCTGCCAAGCGAGCAGTTTCCTCTACCCTTGTCCCGGTAGGAGCCTGAAAATGTAATTTAATTTGTCCAGCATCCACGCTGGGGAAAAAATTAGAACCAAGCCAGGGCGCTAAAAGAGCTATTGATACTAAAATAAACCCCAGGAAACTGAGAATAAAAACCTTTCTGTTGTCTAACGCTTTTGTTAACAGCGTAAGATAACGTTGGCGAAAACGTTCAAACCATCTTTCAAATCCAGCGTGAAAACGCTGAAAACGGCTAAGACTATCTGGATCATGGATAGGCTCATGTTTTTTTAACAAGTATTTGGCCATCGTCGCAACAAGAGTACGTGACAAAATATAAGACGCTAACATGGCGAAAATAACAGCTTCTGCTAAAGGAGCAAATAGATACTGTGCTACTCCACCCAGATAAAACATAGGCACGAAAACAATACAAATACAAAGTGTTGAAACCAGTGCCGGAATAGCGATTTGTTCCGCACCATCCAGAATGGCCTGTTCCACCTCTTTACCTTGTTCTAAATTCCAATTGATATTTTCAATGGCTACAGTCGCATCATCGACTAAAATTCCCACTGCAAGGGCTAAACCACCCAGGGTCATAATATTGATTGTCTCCCCCAAGGCAGACAAGATCGTTAGCGAAGCCAAGATAGACAGAGGAATAGAAAGTGCGATAATAAAAGTACTTCGCCAACTACCAAGAACAATTAAAATCATCAAGCCTGTTAAACAGGCTGCAATAAGCCCCTCCCTAATAACCCCATCAATGGCAGCAAGAACAAAGATTGATTGATCGCCAAAAGTAGACAAATTCAAGGCTGCAGGCATCATATCTTTTACGACAGGTAACAGGGCTTTCACTCGGCTTACAATGTTAAGGGTCGATGCATTCCCTGTTTTTTGCACGGACATCATCACGGCCCGTTTTCCATTAACAGTAATAATATTGGTTTGCGGGGGGAAACCATCACGAACATGAGCAACATCGCGAATATAAAGCACACCACCGTGCGGTAATGCTTTCACGGGAAAATTATTAAACTCATCCGCTGTTAAAGGACTGGCATTAAGTTTGACTAAATATTCATACAGGCCAATCTTCTCTGTGCCAGCAGGTAAAATTAAATTCTGTGTATTAATCACTGCACTAATATCTTGTGCCGAAACACCATAGGTTTGCATTTTTTCCGGCTGAAGATCGACTTGTACCTGACGTATTTTCCCACCATAAGGGAAAGGCAATGCGGCGCCCTGTACTGTGGCAAGCTGCGTTCGAATAAAATTATTACCTAAATCGTATAAATCTTGCTCGGGTAAAGTTTGGCTAGTTAAAATTAATTGCAGTACAGGGACTGTTGCAGCATTGTAACTTAATACCAGAGGGGGTGTTTGGCCAGGTGGTAATTGCTTTAACAAGGTTTGTGCAATCGCTGTTACCTGACTTAAGGCAACAGCAATATCGACGTCATTATGGAAAAAAAGTTTTGTCACACTGACGCCAAGCAACGATTCGGATTCTATATGTTCGATGTCATTAACCGTTGTTGTTGCTGCCCGTTCAAAAATGCTGGTGATTAAATCAGACATCTGTTGGGGTGGCATACCACTGAAACCCCATACCACACTGACCACCGGGATATCAATATCTGGAAAAATATCGGTTGGGGTGCGTAATATGGCCAATGGCCCAATAATCAATAACATTAATGCCAAGACGACGAAAGTATAAGGTCGAGATAAGGCAATCCGCACAAGCCACATAGCAATCCATGCCAAAGGATTTAATGATTTTCAGTATAACAATGTAAAATACTTAGATCTATCTTAAGAGGATATTGATTTAAAAAATAAATTTTCCAGATCTAACAAGAGCTGGTTGACATTTTTGCTGGGTAAATGAGCATCGAAAGGCAGGCAATCAATCAATGCTTTCGGGAGGCGTTTCAACAGACCCTAATAAACTATCGCCGGTAAGGCGCCTTGGCAAGCAAGGTATCATCCGCAAGTAATCTCACCCACGGCCAAAATAAAACACTAATAAGCGCACTGCCTACAGACATAAGAAAACCAATATGAAATCCCAAGAAAGCATCTATGGTTAAAATCAGTACTTGGTAAAGTAGACAGAAAAATCCTATCAGCCCCATTTGTTGCCCTATGGAAAAAAACGAAAACCGCCGAGCTTTATTACTGGCTATCCAGGATACAAAGCAAAGAGCGAAAGCATGTTCACCAATGACAGTAGCTAATAAAACATCCAGCATTAAACCGATAATCACAAGGAGACTGATATTGAAATGATCAGGTAAATAATACTGTAAATACAAAACCAGCATCAAAACCCAAGGTGGCCTAAGTCCCACTAAAAGATCCGGTAAAGGTAAAATAGTCAGTACAAGCGCTAAAATGATTGCAATAATCAAACGCAAATTTAACGAATTCATGCATTTGCTCCTATGGCATTCATACGCTCATTAATCTGTGCCGTTAATGCAGTCTGCTCTTTATCAGGCCAGATGAGAAGTACTAGGCGATTCCTGTTGAGTAAAGCAATAGGGCTAACATCAACTTTTATAAAATCTTCACCAGGAATACTTTTTATTTCTTCAACTCGACCAACGGGATAACCTTCTGGATAAAGACGGCCAAGTCCAGAAGTAACCAAGAGATCACCTTTGTTAATCGACGAGGTTCTTGGCAAATTGATTAGTGATAACTGGCTCATACTGTTAGTACCAGCCAAAATGGCCCTTTCGCCAGTTCGATTGTTTCTTACCGGAACCGCGCTTTTAGAATCGGAAATTAATAGAACCGTACTGGTCATATAGCCTACATCAATAATTTGTCCCATGACCCCTTTAGCATCAAGTACAGGCTGACCCGTATAAACACCATCGCGCTTTCCTTTATTCAAGACAACTAACTGCCGTGCACTCGTGGTATCAACTGCCAGAATTTGTGCAGCCATTGCACGCATTCTCGCCTTGGACGAGGTAAGCAGTAACTCGCGCAATTGTGAATTTTCTTCCTTGATAACTAAAAGCTTCTGCAATTCCGCTTCAAGCATTGTTTGCTGGTAGCGCAGTTTTATATTTTCATCAATGAGGGCTTTCTTGGCACTGACTAAAGATTGGATCCAACCAATAACCCGGACAGGGTAGTCAACAACGTATTGCAATGGAGAAACAAGCAAGGCAAAACCACCACGGACGCTATCAAGATATCCATAGCGGTAGTCTGAAAACATAAGCGACAATGAGAGCACCAAGGCAAACGCAAAACTAACCGATTTAGGTTTGCCTTTAGCAAAAAGTCTGCTATTTGAGTTATTCGGTTGAGAGGAAATCACCGCCACGCAGATCCATGGTTTCTAACGCTTTACCACCACCACGAGCCACGCAGGTTAAAGGATCTTCTGCAACCAGCACGGGTAGACCCGTTTCCTCCATCAAGAGAGTATCCATGTTTTTCAATAGAGCTCCGCCACCGGTTAATACCATACCACGCTCGGCAATATCTGCCGCCAATTCGGGAGGTGCTAACTCAAGGGCAGCTCTCACAGCACCCACAATACCTGACAGCGGCTCTTGCAGGGCTTCAAGAATTTCAGCACTGGTCAATGTGAAACTGCGAGGTACCCCTTCTGCCAAATTTCTGCCGCGGACTTCTATCTCAAACAAATCTCGACTCGGGAAAGCGGAGCCAATTTCGTGCTTAATGCGCTCAGCAGTAGTTTCGCCAATCAGAGTACCATAATTGCGACGCACGTAAGAAACAATGGCATCGTCAAACTTATCACCACCAATACGTACTGATTGATGATAGACTATACCACTGAGAGAGATAATAGCGACTTCAGTAGTACCGCCACCGATATCCACGACCATAGAACCACTGGCTTCTTCCACTGGCATACCAGAACCCAAGGCTGCTGCCATCGGCTCTTCAATCAGGAAGACTTCGCGCGCACCTGCACCCATGGCTGATTCACGGATTGCACGACGCTCAACCTGTGTGGAACCACAAGGCACACACACCAAGACACGCGGGCTTGGGCGCAAGAACCGGTTTTCATGCACTTTATGAATGAAATGTTGCAGCATTTTTTCTGTAACAAAGAAATCTGCGATGACTCCATCCTTCATTGGTCTAATAGCATTGATATTGCCAGGTGTTCTACCCAGCATGCGTTTTGCTTCCAAACCAACAGCTGCCACTCGTTTCTGACCCGACTCATTGCGCAAAGCAACAACAGACGGCTCATTTAAAACGATCCCTTTATCCCTTACATAAATCAATGTATTGGCTGTTCCCAAATCAATGGACAAATCATTGGAAAAAACGCCCCTTAATTTCCTAAACATCTGCAACAACCTCTTCTTTTTTTTGGCGAACACTTTAACTCATATTTGGATAAAAATCGACAGATCTTGATGAAGATTTATTTGAAGATAAAAACAGGCCAAGTAATCTATCAATATTTATCAAAAATCGGCGGGATTCCCCGCGCCGTTAGTGTTCAAAATAAATTAGTTAAATTGAGGGGCTGTTAACAGCCCCCTATATGGGTTAACTCACTGTAAAAACCTCTTGTAATTGGAGTAAATGCTTTTCCACGAATTGCTTTCCTAACCCGCGCACATGAGATAGCTCTTCCACTGATTTAAAACTCCCGTTACTTTCGCGGTATTTGATAATCGCTTCGGCACGTTTTCTCCCTATACCCTTAAAAGCCTTGGCAAGAGTATTGATATCCGCTTTGTTGAGATCTACTTTAGCATTCAATTTTTGGCTTGCGGCCGGGATTACCGTATTGAGCTGATTGGTTGCAGCATGAATTGGAAGGATTATGACCAACAGCAACCAGACAACAGCAAACAAACTTGCTTTCATTTTTTATTCTCCTTTATTGATTGGACTATACGGTTTTTGTTAAACCGTTTGTCTCGCATCAGACTCCTCCTGTGCGAGCCAAGTGAGTATCTCAGTATTTTTTTTATCTGTCGAGACTTAATGATATAAAATGTGAATGAAGCACATAGGCGACGCAAGCCGTTAATTTTTTTACCATTTCTAAATGCAAAAATTCATTAGGACCATGGGCATTAGAGTGCGGGCCCAAAACACCTGTAATCATAAATTGTGCGTCAGGGAATTTTTCACCCAGCATCGCCATAAAGGGAATCGTACCACCCTCCCCCATATACACAGCAGTTTTCTTATAAAAAGCCAATGAAGCCTCATCCACTGCTTTTGCCAACCAGTCTGCCATCAATGGAGCATTCCAGCCTTTAGCACTATCATCAATACGAAAACTGGTCTTTGCCTGATAAGGTGGGTTTTGTGTTAATGTGTGTTGCAAGGCTGTCGCAGCCTCTTGGGGGCAGACTAAAGGCGGCAGACGCATGGAAAGCTTGAATGCTGTTTTCGCTCTAAGTACATTCCCTGCATCTGCTATGGCGGGCAAACCTTCAGCCCCTGTGATAGCTAAGGCCGGGCGCCAGGTACGATTTAATACGAGTTGTTGTTTATCATGCGTCACCGGTTCAACACCAGTATGAAAAGGGAAACCAGAGTAAACCTCATCACCTAGAACAGCGGCGCAGGCATTTGCCTGTTTCACACGCTCCTGAGGAATATCACAGTGCAGTGCTGCCAATTTAATCTCGCCATTTGTTTCATCTTCAATACGGCTAATTAATTGTTTGGCTACACGGAAACTATCAGCAACAATACCGCTAGCATTGCCAGAATGCACCCCCTCATTAAGCAACTCAACCGATAATTCACCAACAACATTACCGCGCAAAGATGTCGTCATCCATAATTGCTCATAATTACCGGCACCAGAATCCAGGCAAATAACCAGAGAAGGTTGTCCAATTTTGTCTTTTAATGCTTCGATATAATAAGGTAAATCATAACTGCCACTTTCTTCACAGGCCTCAATAATTAACACACAGCGAGCATGGGGCAGTTGCTGCTCTTGCAATGCGTTTATCGCCGTCAATGATGCATACGCAGCATAACCATCGTCAGCCCCGCCTCGGCCGTAAAGACGTCCATCGCGTATTACAGGTTGCCAAGGACCAAGCCCTTCTTGCCAGCCAGTCATTTCCGGTTGCTTATCTAAATGGCCATAGAGTAATACCGTCTGATCCACCTGACCGGGTACTTCCATGAACAATAAGGGGGTACGGCCTGGCAAACGGATAACTTCCAAAATTATTCCTGCTGGAGCATGCGCTTTGCACCAATCAGCAACATGGTTAACCGCTTGCTCCATGTAACCATGTTCCTGCCAATGCTCATCAAAATGGGGGGATTTATTCGGAATTTTAATGTAATCGCACAAGCTTGGCAGAATTTCTTTTTGCCATTCCTGCTCGATGTACTCATATAGTTTTAGGGTGTTCAGCATGCAACTGTTCCTTGATGAGAGCAATAATTTTCAAGGTAGCTGATTCAATATGAAGCGCCTTGATTTTAGCAATAATTTCTTCACGTTGCTGGCCAGCTTCAGTAATTGCAGCCAGTAAATTCTCTGCTGTTAAATTGTCATCATCAACGACCTTGCTAATTCCCTGCTGGGCAAAATAACGCGCATTTTGAATTTGATCGCCCCGACTAACTTTGGCAGAAAGCGGAATTAAAACATGAGGCTTCTGCAAAGACAGAATTTCATAAAGCGCATTAGCTCCTGCTCGTGAAATAACCAAATCGCTTGCGGCAAACAAATCCGCCAACTCACTAGTCGCGTATTCGAGTTGGCAATAATTAGCCTGGTTAATCAGGTTGCTATCCAATTTTCCCTTACCACATAAATGAATCACCTGATAGGAAGCAGTCAACGGATCCAAAATGCTTCTTAACGCTGTATTCAGTTTTACCGAGCCCTGGCTTCCTCCCATCACTAATACACAAGGCTTGTCGTAATTAAAACCACATAAATCCAAACCTTTTTCTTTCGAACCTTTGAATAGCTCTTGTCGTATAGGCGTACCCGTTATTTCCACCTTTTCTGGTTTCTTAAAATGTTTTTTTGCTGCTCCAAAAGTAACACAAATTTTATCGACGAAAGGAAAGCTTAACCGGTTAGCAAGTCCGGGACTCATATCTGATTCGTGGGCAATAACTGGTATGCGATTTAACCAGGCCGCCACAACAATTGGAAAAGCAACAAAACCACCCTTGGAAAAAACGATCTCTGTTTTAAGCTTGCGTAATAGGCAATAAGACTGCACGATACCAAGAAGAATTTTGAACGGATCCAAAAAATTTTGCCAACTAAAATACCTTCTTAATTTGCCGCTGCTAACAGCATGGTAAGGGATATTTAAAGCGCTGATCATGTCCTTTTCGACACCATCTTTTGAGCCAATATAATCAATTTGCCAACCCTCCTGTCGCAGCACTTCTATGAGTGGCAAGTTAGGTGTGACATGGCCAGCCGTACCGCCGCCAGAAAAAACAATCGATGAATTCATTTAACTTCCCTAACCAGTAAACTTAAATCAATGGCTTGAATTGATTTCGTAATAGCTCCGATTGAAATATAATCAACGCCGATTTGTGCTACAGCAGCGATGGTATTCAAATCAATACCGCCTGAGGCTTCCAGTTCACAACCATAAGGTTTAGCAATTCCTACTGCTTCCATCAGCATAGCATTGCTAAAATTATCGAGCAAAATACGATCGGGTCTGGCGAGCAACGCTTCGTGCATCTCCTCAAGCGTCTCTACTTCGACCTCAACCAGCAAATCACTACGCATTTGTCTTGCTTGGTTAATTGCCTGACTAATAGAACCACAGGCTTTAATGTGGTTTTCCTTAATTAAAAACGCATCGTATAAACCCATACGATGATTGACCCCTCCCGCGCAGGCTACAGCGTATTTTTGGGCATGGCGTAAACCTGGTAATGTTTTACGGGTGTCCAGTAAACGAGTCTTGCTGCCTTGTAGCTTTAGCTGGTACTCATGTGTTTTTGTGGCGGTAGCTGACAAGGTTTGTAAAAAATTCAAAGCAGAACGCTCAGCAGTTAAAATTCCAGCTGCTGGGCCTTTAATTTGGCATAGAGTGGCAGGCTGACCAAGCCACTGCCCTTCGTCTACCAGCCAATCCAATTTTATCGCAGGATTTACCTCGGCAAAAACAGCATCGACCCAGGGGCGCCCGCAAACCAACATCGGTTCACGTGAGATAATTTCGGCCTCGGCAAATAACTCAGCAGGCAGTAAGGCAGCACTAACATCGCCATTCCCAACATCTTCCTCCAGCGCCCTTTTAACATCAGCCAAAATATCAATTTGGCTTAACTTCATGCTTTCTCCCCTTTTTGATCACTTTTGCCATAACGGGCTTTAATAAAAGGCGGCGCAATAACGGTAGTCACAATAACCATCAAAACAATCGCTGAAAACAGTTGATCAGACATCACTCCCAATGTTCTTCCTATAGACGCAAAAATCAATCCAACCTCACCGCGCGGTAACATACCTATCCCAATCAACAAGCGATCATCTTTGCGATCTGCCCCCAAGCCACTCACTAATTTACCAACAACAGCTGCAACGATCAGACCGCTGGCCATTAGCAGTACCTGCCAATCCCAAAAGGATTCCAGTTTTACCTGGATCCCGATGAGAATGAAAAATAATGGAGCCAAAATAGATTCAAGCGGCGCTACAAGATTATGAATACTTAAAGAATCACTTGCAGAACGTGTGCGCGATTCAAACAAACCATCATGAATAATGAGTCCTGCCGCAAACGCACCGATAATAGTTGCTAAATGAATCAGCGTTGCTATCCATGCTAACAACATAACAAAGATAAATGAAATAAACAGTTTAGCTTCCCAGAGCTCAAGAAATTTAAAAAAGCTTACTGCCTTCCGGATAACCCAAGGACCAAGAGTGATAACAACAATAAAAAACAGGGTAGCAGAAATTATAACGCGCCCTACCATGACCAGATCAACTACCCCACTAATCACCACAGAACTGACAATAGCTAGAATTACCAACCCTAAAATATCATCAATCATGGCCGCGCCAAGAATTGTTCTCGCTTCGCGGGTGCGTAATTTTTTCATCTCGGCAAGTACACGAGCGGTGATCCCTATACTCGTCGCTGACAAGGTCGCTGCAACAAACAAATCAGCCTGGTAGGAGGACTTTGGCAGCATTAAGTGGGCTACGGCAAAACCCAGGATAATAGGTACAATAACACCAATAATGGCTACTTGTACTGATTCACGGCCAGTATGTTTAAGCTCTTCTACCGAACTTTCAAGGCCAACCATAAATAAAAGAAAAATCACCCCATAACGGGAAAAAATATCAAGAACATAAGCCACCTTGATTAAATCAATCCCGTTACCATTACCTAGTGCATCGGTCACTTGCTTGGCATAATAAGGATCAGAAACACTACTCGCAACTGCCTGGGGAAGAGAAATGCCCGCAAGCATTTCCCGCATGATGTTAAAAATAGCAGACCCTTCCCGTAAAATAACAACAAGCTGCGAGCCAAAAAGGTAACATAGATTGCCCAGAAAAACGCCTATCAACAATTCACCCAATACCCCCGGCTGATTAAAGCGTCTGGCAATATAGCGGCCCAGAATGGCAAAAAAAAGGATGAGAGTAACCCAGAGTATCACGGGTGCAACTGGATCATGGTGATCAGCTTGGTTGCCAGCAAATAGCAAGGCAGGGAAAAACCCTGACAGTAAAATCCAATATCTTAAATAGCGCGACATGGCTATTGCTCAGCAAGAAAGAGACAAGTTTCCAATACTGAATCAGGATTCAACGATACACTGTCAATTCCTTCCTGCATGAGCCATTGAGCGAAATCCTGATGATCGGATGGACCCTGGCCACAAATACCAACGTATTTCCCTGCTTTTTTACAGGTCGAAATCGCCATATGTAAGAGTGCCTTAACCGCATCATTCCGCTCATCGAATTGGGCTGCAATCAAGCCAGAATCTCTGTCCAAACCAAGCGTTAATTGCGTTAAGTCGTTAGAGCCTATTGAAAAACCGTCAAAATGTTCTAAAAACTCGTTGGCAAGTAATGCATTAGAAGGCAATTCACACATCATGATGACACGCAGGCCATCTTTACCGCGCTCAAGTCCATGCTGTTTAAGTACCTGGATAACCTGTGCCGCTTCAGAAACCGTTCTGACGAAAGGAATCATGACTTCGACATTCGTCAATCCCATCTCTTCGCGTACACGGCGAACGGCTTTACACTCCAGAGCAAAACACTCGGCAAAATCAGCAGATACATAGCGTGATGCCCCACGAAAACCAAGCATGGGATTTTCTTCATGGGGTTCGTATAAATTACCGCCCGCCAGATTAGCATATTCATTGGATTTAAAATCGGAGAGCCTGACAATGACAGGCTTTGGGTAAAAGGCAGCAGCAATCGTAGCGATACCTTCTTTTAAACGCTCAATATAGTACTCCACTGGAGATGCATAAGCGGCGGTCTTGTCATCAATAAGCTGTTTTAAATTTTTATCCTGTAAAGAGTTATATTCCAACAAAGCTTTTGGATGAATACCAATCGTGTTGGAAATTAAAAATTCGAGGCGAGCCAAACCAACCCCGGAATTGGGTATGGATTGAAAAGCCAAAGCACGCTCAGGATTACCCACATTCAGCATGATTTTCATCGGTAGTTCAGGCATGGTATCCACATCAAGGTGTACCTTCTCAAAGGGTAACAAGCCTCGATAAACATACCCGGTATCTCCTTCGGCACAACATACCGTGACTTCGTCTCCGTCCCGAATGGCTTTGGTTGCATCGCCACAACCAACCACAGCAGGAATACCCAGTTCGCGGGCAATGATGGCTGCATGGCAAGTTCTGCCACCCCGATTGGTAACAATCGCCGCAGCACGTTTCATGATTGGCTCCCAATCCGGATCCGTCATGTCAGAAATTAAAACATCACCGGGCTCGACGCGGTGCATTTCACTGATGTCTCTGATAACCCTCGCCCGTCCCTGCCCGATACGTTGACCAATACTACGGCCTTCCGTTAATATCTCCCCTTGTTTTTTCAAGGTATAGCGCTCTAACACCTGGGTACTGCTACGGCTTTTTACAGTTTCAGGACGTGCTTGTAAGATATATAACTTCCCGTCCTTACCGTCTTTGGCCCATTCAATATCCATAGGTCGGCCATAGTGCTTTTCAATAATAAGGGCCTGCCTGGCCAACAGCTCTGCTTCTTCATTCGTTAAAGAAAACAACAGACGCTCTTTTGCTTTGACCTCTTCTGTTTTAACAGTCCGGGCTTGTGTTTCATCATTGCAATAGACCATTTTGAGCGCTTTACTGCCCAAATTACGGCGGATGACAGCCGGTCTACCCGCTTGCAGACCTGGTTTATGAATATAAAACTCATCTGGATTTACCGCACCTTGCACAACCATTTCACCCAGGCCATAGGATGATGTAATGAAAACAACTTGATCAAAACCAGACTCGGTATCCATGGTAAACATCACACCACTGACCGCCAAATCACTACGAATCATTTGCTGAATACCAGCCGACAAGGCCACATCATTATGGGCAAAACCGTGATGCACCCGATAAGCAATAGCCCGATCATTAAATAAAGAAGCAAAGACCTGTTTAATAGCAATTAAAACAGCGTCAATACCCCGAACGTTTAAATAAGTTTCTTGCTGACCGGCAAAAGAGGCATCAGGCAAATCTTCTGCCGTTGCTGAAGAACGCACTGCAACACTAAAGTCACTGTGACCGATTTGTTGAGCAAGTAGCTCATAAGATTGGCGGACTGCTTTTTCAAATTCATCAGAAAAAGGCGCCTTGACAACCATATCACGAATCGTTTTTCCGGTTATGGTTAATTGGGCAATATCATCCGTATTGAGTGAATCGAGCATGGCATAGATTTTTTTATCCAAACCATCCTTCGCTAAAAAATCGCGAAAAGAATCCGCTGTAGTGGCAAACCCGGTTGGCACTGAGACGCCAGCCTTTGATAAATGGCTAATCATTTCACCTAAAGAAGCATTCTTACCGCCTACTTGCTCCAGATCCTGCATACCCAGATGTTGAAAATCAATTGTATGTACGCTGACTGCCATAACCACCTCTAATCCATAAAAATGACCACCATTCTACTGAAATTGCTAGATGATGTGAATTACCAACATAATTTGTTGTTAATTCAAGTAATACTCCCAGTAATCGGCCCATGCCCAACAATTGCCACAGGAAAATTCCACTTTACGCCGAGCCAGGAGGCCGGCCTGCGTTTGGTGTCAGGCTATTGGCGATACAAACGAATATTGGCAGGAGGTACAACCGGTTTTGTCGAACGAATAGGATTGATATCCAATCCACCGCGGCGCGTATAACGTGCGTAAACTGTTAATTCGTCAGGCTGGCAGTATGTCATGAGATCCATAAAAATACGCTCAACACATTGTTCATGAAATTCATTGTGATTGCGAAAAGACACCAAATACTGCAACAAGGATTCATTACTAATACGAGGACCGGAATAAGTAATTGCAATCGAACCCCAATCTGGCTGACCTGTCATTAAGCAATTTGATTTAAGCAAATGACTATATAAGGCGATATTCTCTACTTTTTCCGTCGAAACATTTAGCAATTGCGGATTTACTTTATACTCAGAACAGCTAATATCCAGCTCATCCAGGCAAAGCCCTTCCAACTGCCCAATAGGCGCTTCAATAAAACCTTCCGCTTTATAAAGCACGACTTGCACAACGCTCCCTGCCGCCTTACTTAAATCAGATGCTATGGTTTCCCGCACCGTCTCAGCCGAATCAAAGATTGTATTATTAAAGGAATTTAAATATAACTTGAGGGATTTCGATTCAATAAGATTAACCGATTCACAGGGCATAATAATATCAGCTATCGCAACAACCGGCTTGCCTTTTTGATTCAGCCAGGACAATTCAAACGCTGTCCAAATATCATAACCCGTGAACGGCAGGGATAAACCAACGCCAATACCCTCACGCTTTGTTTGGCGTGCGATGGGAAAAAGCAGTGAATTATCATAATTGTCAATGTAGGCACTACGCCGTCCCAGAGGCGAAGCGTGTAAATAGTCTTCGGACATACTTTTTTATCTATTGACTAAAAGCGCCTATCATAGCAAATCAAGGCTAGTTATGCAGCAAGTTTGTACAGTGAGGCTCTTCACAGCAATCAAATCTGCACCTGTATTTTAAATTAGATGCTTACAACAATTCACATCTGCCGCTGCATCTAATATTATATGCGCTTTATGATTGCGGCGAATTATCCATGACCTTAACTGCTTTAAACGCTATCTCACCTATTGATGGGCGCTACCTGAAAAAAACCAGCGCATTAAGTCCTTATTTTAGTGAGTTTGCCCTAACTTATTACCGTCTTATGGTAGAAATTCGCTGGCTCGAATCATTAGCTGCAAACAAAGAGATCGCTGAAGTCCCCGAACTGGACAAAGAATCACAAAATTATTTAAACGAAATCCTGGTCAATTTTAACGAAGCTGAAGCAGAAAAAATTAAGGTTTATGAAAAACAAACCAATCATGACGTCAAAGCAGTAGAATATTACTTACAGGATAAACTTGAGCAATTTGAAGGATTACGCAGGTATACCGGCTTTATTCATTTTGCCTGCACGTCGGAAGACATAAACAATTTAGCCTATGCCTTGATGGTGAAAGAAGCCATTGCCCAGGTCATACAACCTTCTCTCGCAGAAATTATTGGCAGTATTACTATGCTGGGTAAGCAACATGGTGATATCGCCATGTTATCAAGAACACACGGGCAACCAGCAACACCAACTACGATAGGCAAGGAATTAGTCAATTTTGTCGCTCGTCTGAAACGCCCACAACAACAATTGGCAGAAGTACTTATTCCAGCCAAATGCAACGGAGCAGTGGGAAATTATAATGCTCATATTATTGCGTATCCCGAAGTTGACTGGCGTAAACATTGCGCAAACTTTGTCAGTTCACTCGGCTTATCTTTCAGCGCTTATACAACCCAGATAGAGCCTCATGATGGCATTGCGGAAGTCTCTCATATCATGATTCGCATCAATAATATTTTGCTTGATTATACCCGCGATATCTGGACTTATATTTCCTTAAATTATTTTAAACAGAAAACAGTTGCTGATGAGGTTGGTTCATCCACCATGCCTCACAAGGTCAACCCCATTGATTTCGAAAATGCTGAAGGTAATTTGGGTTTAGCTAATGCTTTATTTAATCATTTTGCTAACAAACTAACCCAATCTCGTTTACAGCGCGACTTATCTGACTCCACTGTGTTACGCAACCTTGGCGTCGCCTTCGCTTACACATTGATTGCCTATCAAGCTATTGCAAAAGGGAATGATAAATTACAGATCAATAAGCGTGCCCTAAAACATGATCTTGATTCCAATTGGGAAGTGCTCGCTGAAGCTATCCAGACTGTTATGCGTCGCTATGAAGTCCCGAATGCTTATGAACAATTAAAAACCCTTACTCGCGGCCAAGGAATTGATGCGGATAGTTTGAAAACCTTTATTAAATCGCTCGATATTCCGGATAAAGTAAAAAATCAGTTAATCGGATTAACACCGGAAAAATATATCGGCTTGGCGGCCCAACTGGTTAAAGCATTTTCATGAGTAGTAATCTGTCGCAGCAAGGACATGCTCTAGAATTTGATGTTCTGGTTATAGGGACTGGGCTTGCTGGCCTGAATTATTGCTTACAATTACTAAAATTACAGCCAAACCTGACTATTGCTTTAATCAGTAAAGCTGAAATCACTGAATGTAACAGCCGTTACGCCCAAGGCGGAATTGCCGCAGCAGTTGCCCCTGAAGACTCTCTGGAATCGCATATCGCGGATACACTCCATGCTGGTGATGGTTTATGCTATCAACCAGCCGTTGAATTCATTATTCGCCAAGGGCCACAAGCTATCAAAGATTTACTGGCTTACCCGATTCCTTTTACCAAACAAGCTGGTGGCGATTTTTCCCTCGCTCAAGAAGGCGGGCATTCGCATCGACGAATTTTTAACAGTGGTGATCAAACCGGTTTAGCCGTTACTGAAGCCCTGTTACAAGCGGTCAAGCAACAGCCCCAGATCCATTTTTTTGACTATCATATCGCCGTTAATCTCATTACCCATTACCATCCGCATCGTACAGATAATCAGGGAGAAGTCTTAGGGGCCTACGTACTGGATTGCCAAAACAATCGTATTCACACTTTCGTATCCCGTTGCGTCATTCTTGCGACCGGTGGCGCTGGTAAAACCTACCGCTACACCACCAATCCCATTATTGCGACTGGCGATGGTGTCGCTATGGCTTATCGGGCTGGGGCACGCGTGGGTAATATGGAGTTTTATCAATTTCACCCGACTCTTTTACACCACCACTCGCTGAATAATTTTTTAATTTCCGAAGCCGTACGAGGCGAAGGGGCTTTGCTAAAAAATGCTGATACAGGCGAGCGTTTCATGCGTCGTTATGCACCAAACCAATTAGAGTTAGCGACCCGTGACGTGGTTGCCCGATCTATTTTTAGTGAAATTGAGCAGGGCCAAAGTGGTTTTGTGCATTTAGATATCACCCATCAGTCCAAGTCTTTCTTAAAAAAACGTTTCCCGCAAATTTACAATACCTTGCTCTCTATTGGCATCGATATGAGTCAGGATATGATTCCTGTCGTCCCTGCTGCCCATTACCAATGTGGCGGTGTGTTAACGGACGTTGATGGACGGACTGATCTCAAACGACTCTACGCGATTGGCGAGGTTGCTTTTACCGGTCTGCATGGAGCCAACCGCCTGGCCAGTAATTCCTTGCTGGAAGCATTAGTCATGGCAAGCAATGCTGCTCATTGTACCTTGAAAGACATTACTAGCCCGATTAAGACAATGGATAACATTCCCAACTGGAGTTCTCCAGGTGAAGTCAATGCTCGCCGCGCGAGCCAGATTAATGCGCATTGGCGTGGTTTGCGTGGTGAAATGACCTCTTATGCCGGTATTGTCCGTACCGAAGCAGGCCTCCAGGATCTACTACAATTAATCATGAAACGTAAAAAAATAATTGAGGAATATTATTGGAAGCATTGCATTACCCGTGACTTTATCGAGTTACGTAATATTGTTTTAAATGCTGAACTCATTGTTAGAGCTGCTCTATCAAGAAGAGAATCCAGAGGTGGCCACTATCGCGAGGATTTCCCGTATAAGAATGCCCAGGCAGAAGAAAGTATTGCCCGGCTGACCTCACCGCAGAATCCCTTTATTTAGTTGAGGTGTACCCATGTTTAAAAGTCATACCCTTTATCAACCAGAAAAAACACTCATGCAGATTACCAATGACATGAGTATTTGCCAAAGCGACTACCCACTGGATTGGTATCAGGAAGACTTTGTCCCCTATGCAGAAGAGTATCAGGCTTTACCGGATCGAAAACTGACAACAGTGCTTGCCTGGATGCAACCCTATATGCGAAAAGCACAAGCCCATTTTGGTGATAAATTATTATTACTTGCCCACTACTACATGGGAGGCGATATTGTAAGATTAGTTGAGCAGTTTGGTGGCCAAATTGGTGACTCTTACCAATTGGCACTCATGGCAGCAAATCATCCTGAGAAATCGGTGATTATTGAATCCGCGGTCCATTTCATGGCGGAATCGATCAGTATTCTCGCCAACAAACAACAACAAGTCTATATCACTAATCCCAAATCCGGCTGCACAATGGAGATGCTTGCTAAAGATTTCATGGTTGAGCCTGCCTTTCTGGATCTGAACGAACGCTATGGGGCCGAGAATATTTTGCCAGTTTGCTACATGAATACCTCCGGACGGGTAAAAGCCATGACTGGTGCTCAAGGTGGTGCTGTCTGTACCAGTTCGAATGTAAAGAAAATTTTCTCCTGGGCGATGAAACAAAACAAAAAAATATTGTTTATTCCTGATCAACATATGGGTGAAAACATTGCCTATTGGCTAGGGATCAACCACCTTGCTTACTGGCCTGGTGGCACAGCAGGCGCTCAATACTCTTTAGCCGCTCAAGATAGCAAAACGCTGGAGCAATTCGATAAAGCCAATTTAATTTTATTCGCCAGTCAATGTGCCGTTCATACCCATTATCAGCCAGAGATGTGTGAATACTGGCATCAATTGGGATACACCACCGTGGTTCATCCTGAATGCCGCAATGACGTTATTCGTGTTGCCCAACAAGCGGGTTCAACAGCCTTTATTTGGGATTATGTAGTGAATGACCGAGGGAACACCAAACATTATGCCATCGGCACAGAAAATCATATGGTAGAAAACTTGAAGCAGCATTGTAAAAGTAAGGGCATCACTGTAGTTAACCTGGCCGAAGCGCCTAAACAAGATAATGAGAAAGGCATGGGCTGTGGTTGCGCTACCATGTCACGCAATGATCCGCCTCATCTAGTGGCACTGGTTGATCGTTTACGCCAAGGAAAAACGATGGCTTATAATGAAGTCAAAGCCGGTGATCTAGTCAATGAATTTACCGGTAGTCGCCAGCGCTTACAAGAGAGCGAACAAGAATGGGTCATCGACAATGCTAAGAAAGCCTTGCAAATGATGATAAATATTACCGAAGACCGTTTATGAAGCTCAGGGCCTTAGTCCATGCCTGCTAAACATGAAAAACCAAGGCAAGTTGTCTTGGTTCCTTATGACAAGCAATGGCCGCTTTTATTTGCCCAGGCAGAACAACAACTAGCGGCTATTTTGAAGCAACGATGTCTGGCTATTCACCACATTGGCAGCACTGCAATTCCTCACATTCACGCGAAGCCAATTATTGATATCTTGCCGGTTGTTGATGATATCGAGAATATTGATGCCTTAAACCCTGACTTTGAGGCTTTAGGCTATACCTGTATGGGTGAATATGGAATAAAAGGCCGTCGTTTCTTTTGGAAATCGAAATCGCAGCGCAGCCATAATATTCATATTTTTGCCCAAAATTCACCAGAAATTGCCAGACATTTAGCGTTTCGTGATTTCCTGATTAACAATCCTGTTTATGCCCAGGCTTATTCGCTGATAAAACAGTCCCTAGCCGCGGTCTTTCTGGATGACATCGAAAATTACGTGAATGGCAAAGCGTCTTTTATTCAATACATTGACTATAAAACAGGCCAATACAGTCAGGAACAATTAGATGCGGATGATCATATAGTTATTAGTGCCTACAACCCGGCCTGGCCATTACTGGCCAAAGCTGAAATTGACACTATCACCGAATTGAGCAAGGCACTTGATGTTGTTGTTATTGAACATATTGGCAGCACAGCTGTGCCAGAGTTATCCAGTAAACCAATCATTGATTTGTTCATTACAATTCAATCTTTAGACCAAGCCCCCCAATGGATCGCACTATTGGAAACATTAGGTTATGTTTTCTGGCCTGAGAATCCGGATAAAGCTCATCTGCGCTTTTTTAAAGGTATGCCTCCTTTTGGTAAAGGCAGAACTCACCACATTCATCTTATGGAAGCCAGCACTAGCTCGATGGAACACCGTCTATTGTTTCGCGATATTCTGCGTCGTGATGGGCGAATACGACGCGACTATGAAAAATTAAAACAGCAATTGGCCAATGAACATGGCGGGGACAGAGAATACTATACCGATGCCAAATCATTATTCATTACGCAGGTACTTCGCACTCACGGTTATGAGAAACCCCTCTCGCGTTGATGATTATTGCCAAATTCATTAAAGATTGATTACACTCAATAGTCGCTAAAACAGAGCAGGGAGATACCCATGTCAACAGCTTCTCATGATACTGCAAATTCAATCTATGATGTTCCTGTTAACACGATGGATGGCAGTGTTACAACGCTCAATCCCTACCGAGGCAAGGTGATGTTAATCGTCAATGTAGCCAGTCGCTGTGGGTTCACACCGCAATACGCCGAACTGGAGGCCATGTATCATGATTACAAAGAGCGAGGACTCGGTATCTTGGGTTTTCCGTGTAATCAATTCCTCCATCAAGAACCCGGAACGCACGAAGAGATTAAAGCTTTTGCGGAGAGCTGCTATCGAATAACTTTCCCCTTGTATGCAAAAATCGATGTTCGGGGAGCAAACCGCGCGCCGCTCTATAGCTATATCATCCAACACATTCAAAAACGCCCTTTAAAATTTATTCCCTGGAATTTCACCAAAATTTTAGTTGATAGTGAGGGCCGTATACTGAAACAGTATCTTCCAACCACATCGCTGCAAAAGATTCGCAAGGATATTGAAGCGTTATTACCCAATTAGCCTCACCCCTGGTATAGCTATTTTACTGCAACCAAATTGTTATACCTGAGCCGATATAAGTGCCATCCAAGCGACCACTGACCGGATGGCCAATTTCCAAATCAAAAGCCATTGTTGGATGAATCAGATACAAAAATCCATAATCAGCGTTAAAACCACTACCTAGGCCTGGCCCCGTCTTGGTTTGACCATAAATTTCCGCAAAAAAGCTAAGTTTTGTCGCAGGAGCATAGGAAAAAACCAAATCGGGATTAATCGTTTGAAAACGTAAATTACCCGCAATGGGAGGTAAGGAAATTGTGCTGGCACTCAACTCAAAAAGCCAACTAAATTGATCATTAATTGTGTAATTCAAAATACCACTTACAACAGCACTAACTTCCTTTGCACCAAAACCAGCACTACCACCAGGAGGTGCTATTGCAGCCTCTGCTGCGAACATCCATTTTGAGTTGTAAAAAACCTGATGTTTTATATCCAGCATGGTTATATCATAACCAGAAAACGGATCACTGGTTTGTTGATTAAACGAGGGGGCAAACAAAACAAACTGAGTATTAGCCGGTAATCCTAGCGTTAAAGTCAGTTGCGGGAAATTCTGGGCGAAAACGGCAGGGTTGGAAAATCCTGAATAGATATACCCTGCTTCTGCCATGAATGTTTTAGGTGGTATCACACATGGACTATCAGCAACCGAACCTCGATGCGTATAATTAAACACCGCGCCAGGGCCATCACAAGGATTATCTGTTGTGCCTGCAAAAACGTTCGTCATTAATAGGAAGATAACAATCCCTATTGATAACAATTTCCCTGTTAATCTAAATCCCATTCACTGCCGGCCATGCCATTCATTTATCCGTCACTCTACCATATCTTTACTCTTAAGTTGATAAAGCGCCCACGGTTGTATAAATATTTTACAAAACTATTGATCACGACTATCCTTAATAACTGAGGCGATATGATTTACGTCTCTAATCCCAATATAAAAGTAAGTTCAACCAAGATAGGAGATCAATAATGAACAAGGACATCTTTGAAGGTAAATGGGAAGAGGTTAAAGGTCAATTGAAACAAAAATGGGGTAAATTGACTGACGATGATCTCTTGGAAATAGAAGGTAATAACCAGGAAATTTATGGTAAATTGAGACAACATTATGGTTATACCAAAGAAGAGATTGAAAGGCAGTTGAGAATGTTTACCAAACATTAATTCTAACTTTAAAAGGAATTCATGATGTTAGGATGGGCGCTTATTTTCCTCATCATTGCAATTGTAGCCGGTCTATTCGGCTTCAGAGGCGTTGCTTCTACGGCAACGAGTATTGCAAAAGTCTTGTTCTTTTTATTCATTGTTATTTTTATCGTGTTACTTTTGATGAATTTATTGGGTGGCGGACCACCTCCTGCTCCTCCAACCTAAATTAAAAAGTAACAGATAGAAGCCTTCTAATGTATCGCAAAGAGTGAGAGTAAATCGAAGTCTTTGCGATATTTAATTGTTAACAGAAAAATTTCTATTTAAATTTTTACAAAATCAAATTCTTAGACTACAAATAATATCAAGGACTGTCACTGAGAGACTTCATGAAAAAATGGACCGGATTCCTCGTCGTTTTGGTAGTGCTGATTCTTATCGCCTATTATGTCATGGGTTTTGTACTCGAACGAACACTCAATAAAAATATCAATTCAATTCCTAAATCCCCAGTACTGAGTGTTGAACTGGATAACTATGAACGTGGCTGGTTTTCATCGCAGGCTCTTTTAGCGGTAAAAATGCATATTCCAGCGCAAGAAACAACCGATGCAGAAGGTGAAACCTCCACCGAGCCACCCGCTGATGTTGATATGAGCTTTCCGCTAATTATTAATCATGGTCCTTTTATAGTTTCTGATTATGGCATGGGCTTTGGAATGGGGCAGGTAACAACTCGCCCCGAGACGCATTTTCATGTGTTGGTCAATTATTTTAATAAAACTATTTTCAAATATGCTATTCCTGCTTTTACCATCAAAGGCCAGGGTGGATCAGATGAGGATAGTTTCCAAGCGGAATGGTTAGGCTTAAATGCGTTACTTTGTGTCTCGCCCAATTTGGACAAATTAGGCGGTGGTTTTATCCTGTATGGACTCAATACTTCTGCAAGTAATGGCCTATTCAAATTAGGTAGGGTAGTCAATAATTTCACACTGAGCCGTTCCCAAGAGGGATTATGGGTAGGACAGGTTAGTTTTAATGTCCCCTCTGCATCACTTAGCGGAGATAAAGATAATCAGAATTTTAATCTTGAGGGCTTTGATTTAGCTTTAGGTTCAGATATCACGGACGACGTCCTGAATGTTGATTTAGGTTTATCACTGAAACAATTAGTTACTAATGACAAAACTTACGGGCCAGGTGTAGTGAAACTCAGTATTAAAAATCTGGATCCTGCAGCAATGGCCAGTATTAACAAACTGACAGAAAAATTGGTTCAAGATAATCCCAACGCCACCCTACTTGGCGTTTCCATATTATCTGAACTTCCTAAACTACTGTCCAAAGGCGCCATCTTGGAATTATCCGAAATGAACTTTAATTTACCTGAAGGTAAGATTATAGGTAATCTAAAAATCTCCGTACCGACAGGTGAAGTCAATGACCCCGTTCAATTACTGCAAAAGGCGCAGGGTACTGGCGAATTGAGAGCACCAATGGCGATCGTCAAAGAGATTCTGCTAGCAACCATGACAAGTCATTCAGAAGGGAACTCGACCTCAGAGGAAGACCAATCAACTCCGGCACAAGCGACTGCAGTGATACCCACTGCTTCAACCACAGACTCCCATGCGGATCTCTCCGCGCAAGCAGACAAAGTTTTGCAGGATTTAGTGAATAAAGGTCTGTTAAAGGTGGAAGGAAACGATTATGTCGTCAGTTTCAAATTAGAAAATCAACAACTGATGGTGAATGGACAACCCTTTGATCCCAACACATTGAAATGATTTTTCAGAAAGGCCGGTATACTTGCCGGCCATAGATACCCTTACTCGATCCTAATTTGACTAAAATACTGCGGTAACTCCTTAGCCAGCAAAGGATCAATCTTATTAACATAAGGAATATTATCGAACGCAGTACGTGGATAAACCCTGTCATTAACCCAATGTCCCGACCAATACGCTGTCGTTCTTATGCAATCCCTGGCAAAATGATGCAAATGGTATTGTTCTTCTAATTCAAAACAACCTCTCAGAAAAATATCAACATAGGATTGTACAATAGGATCATGGTTTGACGGGGGCTGCAAACTCCGCGTTGTATAAACCCAGTATTGGCCGCGCGGAAGAGACTTGGTAATTAAGGGGCGAATTTTTTCGCGGGCAACAGCAACTCTACAATAGGTATTTTCACGTCGATCGTAGTTATGCAGCGCCTTCGCCTCATTTAATTTAAAGTAGACTGCATTCATTTCCGAACCAGCCCGTTTTCTTATTCCAAGGTAGGTTGTGCTAAATCCCACTTTACTGCCTTGCTCAATCCACCCTCGCTCGAAACCACTAATATAGACGGGATAATTCTTACCCACGCCTGCAGCATCCTCTCGCTTTGAATCTTCTTGCATCAGAGAGCCATAGCCAATGACAAATTGGGGCAGCTTACTATTAAACGGTGGTCGACAATTGCTTGCTAAAAAAGGCTCTTCCTTGACTGCCTGATTAGCACAAGAAGACAGAATCAAAACGCTGAATAACAAAAAAAGCCCTGGTTTTGTTTGATTGAGAAATAACATAGAGTCCTTTCATACGCGAATTGCAAACAGTAAACCCTACTCTTCCACCGCGACGTAGAATTGGCAACTGCCTAAGGAGTCAGTACAGACATAACCACCCAGGGTATCAATCCAATTATTATCCGAACGGGCCGGTATCTTGACTCTCACGGGCCACCAGATTGAATAAAGACCGACTGAATTTTTATAAGTGCAGACTACACCTTGCCCCAAACCTGCAACCATAATGTTGGCACGCACAAATTGAGTATTCGCCTCACCTTGCGGATTATGGGCTGAAAATGGATCTTTTTGCCAAGGTGCTGGTAAAATACCCCAGCGCAGTGAACTGGTTTCCGGATCAGGACAGTTAAAGGGCGTGGCATAAACAACCGCATTTAACGCACAAAGTAATCCTGCTGCCAATATTTTTTTTTTCATAAAATCCTCGCCAAAATCGAGCTCTCCATTCCAAAGCTCATTTATATGAAATGTTGCACATTATTTGCAATAAATAGTACAAGGTCAATCGAAATGAATTTATTTTCTAGCATAGTAAATAATTTCATTTTCCCCATTGTTTCGCAATATTTCTTTGTTATAATGGCCGCCTGTGCCGGGGTGGCGGAATTGGTAGACGCGCCGGATTCAAAATCCGGTGGTGGTGACACCGTGTGGGTTCGAGTCCCACCCTCGGTACCATTGAGACATGTTGTAACGGTTCTCAATGGTTCATAAAAGCAAGTAATCCTTCACTTTATTGAAATAACAGTAATTTCCACTTCTTAAGTCATTTCGAGCTATTCGCTTTTCATAGGGTTATCTTTTAGGTTAGACCCCGCTCAGAGCGAACTTTGAGCTTTGACGATGACCTGTGCCGCTAATCTTCCCCAAAGCTCAGAAAGGTTAAATTTTGACCTGGTCATTTCAAAAGCATAGAGGGCAGATATATCGGCTGCCGCTATATCTTTTAATGTCTGGTAGCGAGCCTGATCATTGCGTTTTTCTGCGGCATTGAGTGCCTTACATAAACCAAGCGAATAGTCTTTCACTAAAGGTTGCACAGAAGCAATGACATTACCAGCCCCAATTGCATCAGCATCCCGAGATGAGAACCGGTGATGGGCAAAACCGGCTTTTAAGGTTAACGACATATGCAAAGGGACCAGTAATTGGGCCTGCCCCGCTAGCTCATCCCAGCAACGCTCTAATTCTTCACTACTCCAGTCCTTATGATTAGTGAGTAGCCGATTAACTGCAGCCGCGCTTAATTCAAAATTAAAATGTTTTTCTCTATAGCGTTTCCCTTTTAACCCATATTCCAACCCATAATCTCTAACTAATTGGGCTTGCGCATGCAGCTTTTGCCTGATTGCTTCACCTTCGGAACTCGCAGGAAGGGAATCCAGCATAAGATTGCAGCTGGCAATATCCAAAATCCAGAGTGCATATTGGAAGGGAGAACAGTTAAATGCCCGCCCCGCACCATCTGTTATAGGAACAATTTCCGCAGCCAAGGCCGGGTATTTGCCTAACAATTCTTGCATCTCTTTACGTTTTACTGCGCTAATGAAATCCATTAGTTTGAGCGCATAATGAAAATTCCTGGTTATGGGGTGAAATCGATGTGAGACTAATGCCAACCTGCTTAGAGAGTTTCCTTCACTTTTTTTATTTTGCCCCCCCCTCTCATTCTCTTTAGCTCTGTCCGAAGCAAGATGAAACAAAATAAGTGAAAGCAAATCATCAGGTAAGGCGATCAAATAATTATCAGTTGTTTGTTGATTGCCTCCGCTTGGGGGAAGATCGTGCCCGCTTTGGGGAACCATCTCTTCCCTTTTTCTTTTTGGCATGTTTAATCCTTTGTACTATGTCGATGATTTATGAAGAATTTTTATTATCTACATTATCATTTTATTCAAGGAGGCAGATATTGCCCTTAATCTTTGTACGAATCAAGCTTGCCAGGTAATGAAGAATGATTTAACGCTATCATCCATTCAATAATAGAAGCACTAATCACATAACGATCACACACATCGGTTTAATTTTTTACAAATAGTTTAGGCTATATTCAATGAAGTGTGTAAAATTGTACCAATAAAATAGAGATGTCCTTTCAATAATGTGACAAGTCAAAATAGGACATCAAAGACTTTTTATATGTCGAACTGGTAAAAATTTATACTTTTCATGCCAAGAGTAATATGTTAGCATTTTCGATTTTTTTAAGGGCTTTATTGTGAGATCAAAATACATTAATGCTGGCATGGAGACAGCAAGAGAAAGCTATAAAGGGGCTCAGCAAAGTATTACGCTTACAGGCACTATGAAGCAGGTGGCGAATGTTGCTTCAGGGAAAGCGGTTATCGATGCGATTGAACGACATGTTCCGCCAGTCAATCAAGGTTTAAAACTATTTGCTAAAGGCGTCGAACTCCCAGCAAAAGTGATTGCCAAACCACTCGTTTCAGCAGCCTTTTCTTTTGCTATAAGACGATCAGTGCGTGGCGCAGTAAAATCTTATTATGTCCATTCAATAAGTCACACTGTAGTGTCCTCTGTGGTCCAATACGGCTTGAGTTTTTTGTCAGAAGAAGCGTCTAAAAGCGGCATCGCTGATAGTATTTCAAATTTTGCCTTAGGCATAGCCGAAGAAGAGTTTATTAAACATGCTTCGGCGAAAATTTTAGAATTGCTTGAGCCATTGATTAGGAGTGGTGCAGATTTAATTGCAGCTGAGACTGGAAGAATAGCGAAGAATTCCGTCAAGGTTTATTTTGGCAATCTACTTTTGCTTTACATAGCTTCGCTTATTTTATCATTATTGCATGATGATACCGCGGGCATGTTAAGAACAACCGTTAATTATGCGCAAGACTTAGATAACGGTTGGTATTGTTTGCTCGTTGTCATGATGACAATGGCTGCCCACCTATTGCCTGTCGTAGGCCGCGCAATCTCACCCACTCTTCAAAAACAGCATACCAAGTCTGACTTAAAGGAATACATCTTTTTAAAATCGCAAAGAGAGGGTGGAAAAGAGTCGGATAGCGCACTCTATAAATATGTTGTGGGGATCGTTGTGGATACTCTCGTGGACAGTAATCTGATTGATAGTAATCAGATTCAATTGGCTTTAAATTCAATACAACTGGGTGAGAGAGCAGCCCGTGCAACATTCGGTTCCTAGTAACTACGCTGAAGATTAACCTCACGGAATCAGTGGAAGCGAAAGCATCGCCATTGATTCCTAGTCAATTGCCCGACATGCGGCCATTAATTCTTTCAATCGACCGCTGAGTTTGCCCTGTCTTTGAAATGACAAAAATCTCGCTTCATCACAGGCAATCCTCAGTCTATATTGAGCTAATGCCTCGTATACAAACCATAGCAGCTGCGCTATATCAAAAGCATCGAATAAATGTCTTTTCGACTCAAACGCCAGATAATTTTTTAGACAAGCATCCAGAAGCCGTAAATAGATATCATCTTCCTTTGTCAACGCGTGGTGAAACATTATCTGTCGCAAACAGCCGACCAGGGAAAAAAACGGATGAGAAATCACTACTTCACCCAAATCAATAAAGGTAATAGTTTGTGATAGATCACTGATAAGGATGTTATTGTCATGAAAATCACACTGCACAAGCGTTTGTTTGAGCGAATAGTTGGATAATTTTTTACATAAATGAATGATCGTTGGAAGCAGACTCTCTAATTCATTCCTTTCTATTTCGGATAATCCATCCTCCATTAATAGGTCTTTTTGCGACAGTAATTGCTGGTATAACACTGGTAATTTATCTAATCGCCAGTCGGGGACGCCAATATCCAGAAAATTATCGACATTAGAAGCAACAGCCAACTGGATAGACGTAAATTGTTCAATAGACTTGCAAAGCAGTATGGGGTCGAATCGTTTTTTCAGAATTTCGCGCAATGGCCTGCCTGCATCTTTCATTAAAAAGCAATTTAATTCCGCATTCACTGCAATCACTTCCGGAACTGAAGCATGAAATTGATCATGCAAAATATTGGTAATGAGAGGCTCTAAGGCAAGCAGTGGCGGTGTATGCTTCAAATAAATATAGCCATCCGATGTTATAAAGCGGACCACATACGACCAAGGTGTATTTTGTACATGCTCTGGCTGAGTGCTTTTTAATCTATAGCGGTGCGATGCAAGATAGTTACAACCCCACTGAATAATTTCTTCATTCAAATTTTTATTTCCTTGCACAGGCTCAGTAGCCATTATTTGCTTCTCTATAACTCGTTGTAATGAACAAAGTTAAACCTTAGACAGATCCGATTAACTATGATTATAGCGATAAAAATAATAGCCAAAGCAATCAGGTGAAAACCAGCTTGACTTAAACTGGATTATAGTTAGTCGGATCAAAAAAATTGATCCGACTATTTTAGATTTTACTTTGTATTTAAAAGACTTCTAAGCCATTCCTTTGCCTTTGGGCTTACCTTAGCATCTTTTAATGCCATTTCGTAGATTGTAATTTTGCGAGCCTCCTCCTCGCCGTACATATCATCGAGTATTTCATTCCAAAGCATTAAAGCAGTAGAAGAAGGAATCATACCGATTTGGTCAAGGAACCCATAAATTCGATCTCGCCAGTAAGCATCTGTGGCTTTTTCTATCCACGATATAAGCTCTGGGGTTAATCCAATCTCTTCAAGACCTTTTCCTTCTCCAAACCCCCTCTCCCACTTTTTGGTCCTGAGATGGGCGTATTTTTTACCATAGATTGCATTCACCCAATCCATATATTTTTTTCCTAAGTGAATACCTACTTGTGAATAAGGATCGTTTTTGAGATTAGTTTTCAACTCCTCTGCCAATTGTTGCCAACTTTGTTCAAAAACCGCTTTTTGCTGATTGGCTTTCATTTCTTTTTCAAACTCTACATACTGCTTGAGTTCATCAGGGGTGAATATTTCTTTAACCCAGTTATGTTCAAGGTGCTCTGTCATTCGATATACCTCAATAAATTGAATAATGGTTTCCCAAGGAATGGATTGATTGTCATCAACAGAATCAATAATACTTCTCAAGGTTTTAGCTCCCTCAAGTAAAGCAGCTGCTTTCTGCTCCAACACTTGTGCTTGACTGTTAAAATGCTGGAGCGCTTCACATTCTTCAGAGAGTAAGGTTTTGATTTTTGATAACTCAAAACCAAAAAACTTCAAAGCAATAATCTGTTGCAATTTCAATAAATCCTTTTCGGAGTAAACACGATACCCATTGGCAAGTCGTAATGAAGGCTTGAGCAGCCCTATACGGTCATAGTGATGCAGCGTTTGCACCGAAACACCGGTTAATTTGCTTAAGTCTTTTACGAACCATTGAGTCATCGTATTACCTCCTTCAGTCAAAAGATAAGGTATATAGCAACCATAGGGTCAAGCGGCTTTTAATAGTTCTTTGGCAATCCATTATTTTCTCTATTTTCTATGAAGAAATAGGTTTAATTTGAACTTTGAATTCCAGTAAACTTCACTTTGTCTATATTAAAAATAAACTACACTGTACTAAATAATAGGCTTTTAAAGAGTCTTGTCTTGGAAATGACGTTATGAAAGCTTTTAGTAACATGAAAATGTATACACCTTACTTAGAAAGTCGCTACCAGTCTATTTTTGAAAAGACCCTGATTTATAGCTGGGGCTATTTTTACTTCGATCTGAGTGGACGATGTTTGCAGTTGATGTCAGATAACTCGCTTCTAGATGTTTTTATTAAAAATGATTTATTTACTACCCAGATTCTCAATCATATTACGGCACCCCTAAATGACTTTTATAGTTCAGATATTGAAAATGACAAGATGTTACCTTTTTCAATTAAAGAAACGTTAGTTGATCAAAAGTATACTTATTTTTTTGATATTGTTCATAATCATGAAACCTTCACAGAAATTTATACATTTGCGACGCGTTCCGATGTAGCTCACTCAAATAATTTTATCCTTAACAATATAGATACTTTAAAAATAGTTTCTCAGGATCTTGCGGAGCGTTGCAGACGGTTAATTAATGGAAACACACTGACTTTACCGAAAGATTTTATCATTGAGATGAACTCACTTGCGGAATTGCGCCAACCACCAGGCTCTTTAAATTTAAAGGAAATAATCTTAGGGAAAAAAGAACAGGCCTCTAAAATTCACGAAATGGTAAAAGGCACTGTTTTCGATATAAGTAAGCTGCCCTTTAACTTTTTGTCGGCAAAAAGTATAACTTTAAAAGAAAAAGAAATTATTTATCTCTATTATTTTGGTTTTAATGCTAATCGTATTGCTGATATTTTAGAAATATCAAAACGCACTGTCGATAAACATTTCGAGAATATTAAGAAAAAACTTGCTTGTGAAAGTACAGGCCAGATAATTCCTACCTTATTACGTTCTAATATTTCCATAAATAACTTGATCCAACATGCCTAAACTCATTAAAAACTTCAAAGGATGTTATTTCTCAGTACAATGCTCTTCTTTTAGTAAATTTTTCTATATGAAAAATAATGATATTTTTACATCGATAATTTCTCCCTTAATAATTTGTTAATCAAGAAGTGTAATAATAGATATTTTTGGGAAATAATAGATGTGCATTCTGGGTTCAGTTATTGGAATAATATCTATCATGCTAGGTGCTTTCGAGCAGAGTAGCGTATTAGTAGCCACTGGGGTACTAAACTGCGTCCTTACTCTAATCGCATTCCATTTAGCTTAATTTCTCTTGAAACATTGAACATCCCCAGCCTAAGTAAGACAATAAACAAAGTATAAATTTCATTAGACAGGACTATATGAGCGAACTCAATGCGAAAGGATTTACAACCAAGCAGGAAACTGATGATAAGACAACATCACAGCATTTTCCCCATGTCTTACTCGTCGAAGATAATGCTATCGCATTAAGATTACTTGAAACACTTCTAAAACAGGCAGGATGCGCATTTACCTCCACGATGAATGCAGAAAATGGCTTCGATCTTATCAAAAAATCCAAATTCGATTTAATCATTACAGATATTGGCTTACCAGGTATGTCAGGAATTGAGTTAGCCATCTATATTCGTGATTGGGAAAAAGATAATAATCAAAAAGCAATCCCTATTGTAGGCTTAACGGCTCATTGTTTAGCAAGCTCAGCTTATGAATGCATAGAAGCTGGCATGAGTCAGGTATTTACCAAGCCTATGACCCCAACGATTCTAACTGGTATCCTTTCCGAATTAGTTATTACAACGAAGGAAAATCAGCACTCAAAAGTCATCGAAACAAAAGACAGGCTCTCTAAGGAAATACTTCTTGCTTTAGAGCAATTTTCCCTACTTGATAGTAATCAGGGAATTAATAATTTAGGCAGTATTGAGTTATTAAAAGAATCACTCGAGTTAATGATGAGTGAGCTCCCACTGGAAAAAATCAAAATTCAGCAGGCTTATGAGGCAAGCGCTTGGGACTCTCTGGGAGACACTATACTTAGGATGAGAAGTAGTGCTATTTATTGCGGCACAGCCAGGCTCCAATACGCCTGTCAATATCTGCAGATTAATCAAAAAGCAGGCGATACAACAAACTTCAATACCTTATACCATCATTTACTTGAGGTCATAGAAACGACTCAACAAAGTATTAACGACTGGCTAAACCAACAAAAATAAAAAAAATCCCTATTGATTTATATCTCATCAGCGTGAAGTTGTTTTTTATCACCGGCAAGATCAAGATTATTCAAATCGACTGATAAAAAACCTGCAAGCAACTGCTCACTTTTTTAATTCAAATCAATCGGTTAACCCACCTCATTAGGGACGAAATGCAAATCTGTACTATAGTTTATGAGTCAGGTAATAAATAAAAATGTTTGTTAAGGAGTCCTAATGAAAAAACTAATCTATACAGCATTTTCTATTACCCTATTTTCTGTAATATTAACTGGGTGTAGCTGGGATAACACTATAGACGAGCCAAAAGCTACTTATATAAATACCGGAGTTGGATATAGATTCATTCCTGTGAACACAGTAGAAGGCAATATACCGAGCCAGGATATTGTGGTTTATTAAGAAGAAAGGAATTGTTTATAAAAAAGTCCTATTTTCACAGTTTACTAAAACCCTATTTTTTTACGTAGTCGTTGCAGAGACTAATTTCATTGAGACGGATTACCAAACTCTTTTTAATCCCTTGCTTCATGTAAGTTTTATTGGCTTCTTGGGCAAGACTCTCTCTGTTTATCGCCCATTGTGCGGTTTATAAAACATACTAAATAATAGGAGCAGGATCCAACCTAACATTAGCAACGCTCCGCCACAAGGAGTCCCATAGCGAAAAATAGGTTTGGCAAGAAAAATCAATGCGTAAAGACTACCACTAAATACGAGAACACCTGAGAGGAAAATAACGCAAACAAGATGTAATAATTTGGGAGGATTGCGCTGCAAACCATATAAACTGAGTGCAACCAATAAAATACTATATAATTGCTGATAATGGAGTGCGATACCGAAACGTTGAGCATTTTTTAACGTTAGCATGACACCAAATACATGGCTTTCTAACGCACCAAGCATTACCGAAGACAAGCCAAGAATACTTGCCAAAACCAGGATCAATTTCATTATGGAATACGCTCCACACGGAGGCTCAGCACCAACAACCAGGTGCTTTGCCTGTCATAGCATAGTATAGTTATACTACAATAGCACCTATTCACAGCAAGTGGTAAACATATCTTGGATTTAATCATGGCCTCTTCTCAAACCCTATCCTCTCATCTTTCTCTGCGTTCTTATCAAACTGAAATTGCAAGCCACAGTCATGATTTTGCTCAGCTTGTATTGCCTATTAGTGGTGCCTTAGAACTTCAGACAGGTTGTCACACAGGAATTGTCAGTACTAATACAGCCGCTTTTATTGCACCTTATGAAGAGCATTGTTTTGCTGCCAGTAAGGAGAATCTTTTTTTAGTGGTTGATATAAAAACGCCCTCTCTACGGTCGCATGCCACACGAATGTCTTCTTTTCTTAGGTTAACACCAACGACTAAAAAATTTCTCTCTTTTGCTCAAAGTTATCTTATGCACGAAGAGCATGATGCTTTTTGTGATTATCTGGTCGAGAATTTATTATTTAAATTGCTAGGCCAAACTGTAGCGAGTATTGAAGATCATTATGTATCAAAAGCCAAATCCTGGATCGAAAAACATCTTGCCATGCCCATTGATATCAACAAACTATCACAAGTATGCCACTTAAGTAGCAGCCAACTACAACGGCGTTTCAAACGCAGCACAGGCCAGGGTCTTGCAGAGTATTGGCGCCATAAAAGAATGTCAAAAGCACAGCAACTCCTTGTGAGCGAACACCTGTCGATTGAGACTATTGCCTATGAGATTGGCTATGAAAACTTACCTGCGTTTAGCCGTCGCTTTAGCCAAACCTTTGGTATGACGCCCTCTCAGTGGCGTGAAATGATGCTGACTGCAAAAACTATGCGTGCTTAGAATAATACATTGATTTGATTAACTTGCTAAACTCCGATTTCATTCTTGGTACTGCACCAGGAGGCTGTTATAAAAGGGGTTCTTCATGGCAAAAAATAATGATTATTTTCAGGGTCTCTTCTACCTTGTTCTAGCTCAAACCATGGTAGGACTGAATATTGTTTCATCAAAATATTTGGTTTCATCAATACCCATTTTATATATGCTAACACTGCGATTCTCCTTAGCAGCCTTTATTCTCCTGCCTTTACATTGGTTAACACCTGCCAGGCGATTTACTATAAAACACCATTTTTCAACACTAAAGAAAAGGGATTGGCTTTTTATTTTCGCGCAAGCACTCTCTGCTGGCGTTTTGTTTAACTGTCTTATGTTACTGGGATTGCATTACACAGATGCTAATATGGCAGGTATTATTACCAGCGCGCTTCCTGCGACGATTGCGCTAATGTCCTGGCTGATACTTGGCGAAAAAATATCTGCTAAGACAAGTCTCTGCATACTCTTTGCTACCTTAGGGCTTGTAATTATTGCCAGCAATAAATTCAAAGGAGTTGGCTTAAATCATTCGTTTTTTGGTGACGCTATTATTTTGCTTTCCCTTTTACCTGAAGCCACTTACTATATTTTATGTAAACTGCATTCAAACCGTTTACCCGTATTTTTAATTTCAGCCTTTCTGAATGGTCTTAATGCTCTGCTCTTATTTCCTCTGCTTCTCTTTTTTTCCTGGAGTCCTGCACAGCTCACCAGCTGGGATTGGGTCATTTTATTGTGTCTGGGTTTAAGTTCAGGCTTGTTTTATGTCTTCTGGTCTTTTGGCTCCCAACGCGTTGATGGGCTCTTAGCTTCTCTTTCTACAGCGATCATGCCACTCGCTACGGTAATTTTGGCCTGGTTACTATTAGGAGAGCAATTAACAAAGATGCAGTGTTTAGGAATGAGCCTGGTAATATTTTCCATTGGAATTTACGCTAGACGAAACTAGTTTGTTATCAGTATTTTCAATAACAAGCTGCAGATCTTGGTTTTGCTTACCATCGGTCTGCAGCGAATTTGACAGAATCGTTCGTTATCTTATTGCAAAAGAATTGGGTTGCGGATTGAAAGTTTGCTCATAAGATCTTAGCCAATTCCAATGCTTCGGTGCATTATCAGGAGCCATGATGATATTATTCAGGGTCTTTGCCAGATCAGGTACCATAAAATCCAGGTTTTTCTCTGTTAAATTATGAATAGTACCAAGCATTGACTCTTTCTTATCCCTATTGGTATACACCAAAGTCAGTGTATTATTTCTCGTATCATGTTCCAAATGCAATTGACCATTTTTTTCTTTATAGATACTTGCTTCAGAATTTAATGCTGGCAATCTGTATTTCTTAACATCCATTGTAGACTCCACGTGTAAACCATATTTCACCATCTCATGCATTAACTGAACAAATCTGGAATCGGGCTTGCTGCCAAACAACTTGAATCCGCTAAAGACCCCCTTGTTTTGTCTTGCGGCCTGCTGCCCCCATTGTTCAAGTGTAGTAATCGCTCCTACCAATTTAGGCTCCGTAAAAATTTGCCTAATACATTTATCGGTAATTGTGGAATTAGAAGTACCAGAGCTTATATCAACAATAGCTCGTCTCAAAGCGCGAAATTGTGGATCTCGATCAGCGACATCATTAAACCAAACACCAAGCGCTGAACGAGGATGGCTTCCTAACGTACCTGCGCCTCGCGTTACCAGCAGTTCTGCCAATTGAGTATGGCCTATATTGAGTACTTTGACGAAAGGTGGGATGGCTTCATATTCATTCTCTGACAATTTTGTACGTCTTTCTTGTCTGAGAGAGTTTACATCCATTCTCGTAATTAAATTAATAGCAATTGTTTCAGCTCTTGGATTGTTTCCTGCACGAGAGCAATGATTTAGAGCAAATTGCAGTGCAGAACCAAAGCGATCGCCTGGTGTTTTATTTGCCAAAAAGCTGACCATATCTAATTGCAAAGAGTTAGCTGCATAAGCAATTGGAGGTTCACCATTACGATCAGGGAGAGTTAACCAAGCCGGATTTACAAAATCAATAAAGCGCATTAGGTTAATGTTACCACTGCGCGCAATCTCATGAACCATTGTTCTCCCATGGTTAAAGAGATCTTGGGATAATTTACACAGCTTGGTTTCATTTTGTAGCGGATTATTCGCATTTTGTGTTCCTAAATAACCCATAAATTTTTGAGCAAATTGGAGAGCCTCTGCACTTTTCTCTTGTTCGGAGGAACCCTGTATAAAATCATAAAGAGCGGTTAATATCGTATTGTCCCTCTCATCTGACTTATGTAAAATCTCATGCTTATTTTCTTTGACTAGCTTATCCAAGAGAGCATTTGCTAACTTGAATGAGCCTTTTTCTACAGCCAATTGAACTAATGATTTACCTCCTTTATAGGAAATTGCCAAATCATTGCTATTAGCCATTACAGACATTAGCTCTAGTGCTATTTCCTCCTTGCCTTCTTCTATCGCTTGGTAAAAGAATTGCTGAGGCTCCTGAATGTATTGACTTAGGTTATGAAATATTTCGATAGCAGCATTGTTGTCCTGCAATTGCAAGGCTAATTTCGCAGCTTCATGAGCTTCCGATTCATAATTCTTACCCCGAGTAAGAATAAAGTTAACCATACCAGCACTGCCACTGGATACCGCTGCTTTTAAAAAATCACGACCGTATTTACTCTGAAAATCCAGTAATTGTTGGCCGTCAATTTTGTCGATTACTTTACCCAGTAATGCTACACGACCTGTTTGAACAACATCTTTTATCAAGTATAAAACGTCTTCTTCGGAATTCTTACCTTGTACCATTAACTCCAAGAAAATAGGTTCATAGTTCTCATGACCCTTTTTAATTTCACGTAAAAATACCTTACCCCAAAATTGCCTGGCTGTTTGGTCTTGTCCAAGTACAGTCAACATTCCTTCTAAATTTTCTGGCGCTAACCCACTGATATAACCTTCTGTTACCAGTTTCTCTTCACAGCTATGGCGTATTAATTGTTTTAATTTAGTAATATCTGTAATCGCAAATGTAGGTGGCGCAATATTGATATTAAAAGTAATGCCATACTCACCTGAAGCAGCTTCAAAAATTTTCTTGGCTAAACCCAGCTGCTCCAGTAATTGGTAGATTTTCAAATAATGATTATTATTTTCAATTCCATGTGTTACTACCAAGGCTTGAAGTTTTTCATAATAGCATTCATGATAACGGTCAATTAGCGCCTCTCTATTATAGTTTTTTACGAAAATTTCTTTGAAATGTGCACGCCAACATTCCTTGAACTTATTGTCTTGTAATTGCGGTCTTTGTGCCATCAAACCATCTAAATGCACGTCTTGAGCATCATTTATTTGTTTAATCTCAGGAATGTTGAGTTGTTGCCAATAGGATTGGTCTGACAATAACTGGGCAGCATATGCTCTTACATGCTTCTCATACTGTTCAGGTGCGTGTACTTCATGAGCTAATTCACTCACTAATTTTTCAAATAATTCTACTCTTAATTTAGAGAAAACTGCTTCGGGAGTAGCCGTGCCGGACACCTCACCGATCTGAATAATTAACTCACCCTCTAAACCTGGGCCACAAGAAGTGATATTAGAGAACAATTTTGTAAAAGCAGCTTTTTTTTCAGATTCTGCTTGTTCGGAGTGTTCAATTACATAGATCAATTTTTCAATATATCTTTTAATACGCGTTCCAGTTGCATTGCCGTTATCTATGTAGTTATTGATTTTATTTCGTAAGGAATCATTTCTTAGAAATAATGCATTCTGAATATCATTCGCAGTTCCAGAGCCTGCATCGATTAGTTTTTGTGCCAGTTTGTTCAATAAAGTATTGAATTGGGCTTTAAGCGCTTGTTTTCCAGCATTAGAGATCAAATTATTTTCGTCTAAAACATTGGCGTCATCATATAAACTGGTTTTAGAAAACGAATCTAAGATATCCGTTTGAATACTCACTTCAGGATTAGCTGCAAAAGCTTTATCTTCTAACAAACTCGTGGGATATCTAAAATTGGGTAACTCTATGATCCTAGGCATGATAATCTCCTAAATTATGAACTAAATGAACATAATTTATTCTATTACGCCGCCAATTTTTCCTTTGAATCCTTTGTAAAAACTGGTAAAAAAAGCATGAAAACCCTAATTAGTCAGCCAGTTTTTGTTGTGGAATGCCTTCCTATGAACAAAGAAGAACAAAGGTTCAAGAAAATGATAATGATTCTATAAGTGATTTTTA
This sequence comes from Legionella donaldsonii, assembly GCF_900452385.1. NCBI lineage: Bacteria > Pseudomonadati > Pseudomonadota > Gammaproteobacteria > Legionellales > Legionellaceae > Legionella > Legionella donaldsonii. The sequence goes on from NZ_UGOA01000001.1 coordinate 2,335,716, forward strand.
ACTTGTTCTGGATTCCGTGGACAAGCCACGGAACGTTGCAAGACTCGACAATTAACTCCCCGAGATAGTGGAGAAATCCAGTACAAACGTTATGCGTGGCAACCAAAGAATGAGAAGTTAACTGTGAACAATTTTTTTGGGCTCTCTCAGCTTTATACGCGTCATTCAAATAGCGATATTAGTTATTCAAAAAATTTTCTAACATTGCTTGAGATTTGTTCCCTAACAAAACACTTCTCATATTATTTTTAAATGTTGCAGGAACACCCTGAATTGAAGTACCACAAACTTTTTCAAATTTATCATTTTCAAGCGCATAAAAAGTCCAATCGCTATATTTTTTAAGATCAGAAACTTTTTGGTAAGTAGGCATGAAACTTCTACAATGTGAACACCAGGAAGCATGTACCAGGATCACTGTTTTAGGCATTGCTAAAGCGGCACAATCTGATTTGGTAAAAGGGATTACAGTCGCAAATGAAACGAAAGGGATCATTATCATTATGCCTGCCAGGCATTTTATTATTTTTTTCATTTTTTCTACTCTCAATTTTGAGGAGTCAACGACATCCTCTAGTGGACAACAGGTTAGCGATACTAAGCTAGAGCTAGAGTACAGTCAATGAGATCGAGAAGCTCTACCTACATAAAATTACAATCCACTAATTGAACAAAGGCATCCTTAAGATTTAATTAATTTAGAAGTAATAAAATAAATAGAAAAACACCTCTCAGATTTTAGAGTCTCAAAATTAGTATGAAATTTTTCTCAAACAACAGCGATTTGCAAGTTTATTATTCACAAAAAGCGATCGATTACACCCTATCCAAAATTAAAACCTCGACTAATCAAATCCCTGAACAAGATTATAATCTGCCCAGCTCGCAGGAAGCATTTAAAAAAATGAATCAAATGCGTGAAATAGAGATCGCTTACGAAATGTATTCCCTGGAGTGGATTAATGAAATTGCCGTATTGGCAGAAGAATATGGCGTCGGAAATTGTTGTGAGAAAGCCTGTGTTGCCTACCTTTATTTATATAAAAAATTTTCCAGGCTACCCATAGAGCAACGCCCATCCATTGAATTATTTAATAATCCGGTTACCGACCATTTTTTCGTAGTCATCGGCCGTTTGGATTCAACACTTAGCTCAGATCCAAGAGCATGGAATCCAAATACCGTTATTTGTGATTCCTGGGCAGAGGAAAGTTTTTCAATGCTTGATGTGGATTATTGCAGACCTACAAATCACGACTATCAAATAATTAAAGATTTAATAAAAGCGCCAGAGAACGAATTTGTTTTGCAATGTGATGTCTTAGCGAAAGCAAATAATGATAAAAGTAGAGTAATTATTCCACAAGATCGGATGGTATTGCGCTCAAGGCTAAACTTTCAAAAAAATGACTTCCAACGGTTTAATACAGAAGTTCCAATGGCTTATGAAATGTGGGATTACCCAAAACCTAAACATTATGAAAAACAAAAGAGATTGGATGAAGCCGCGATGTCTTTTCCCCAGGGATATCATTCTTAATTTGCAAATCCACTTTTAGATTAGCAAATTCTTTCCTGCAATAAAAAACCCGCCAATTGGCGGGTTTTTAAATCGGGGGAAAGGCTTACATCATGCCCATGCCGCCCATACCACCCATACCGCCCATACCACCCATATCGCCGGCACCAGCCATACCTTCATCTTTCTTAGGTAAGTCAGCAACCATGCACTCAGTGGTCAGCATTAAGCTAGCAACAGAAGCTGCGTTTTGTAATGCAGTACGAGTTACTTTAGTTGGATCAAGAATACCCATCTCAACCATGTCACCGTATTGACCAGTCGCTGCGTTGAAACCAAAGTTATCTTTGTTTTCAGCTACTTTGTTAACGATAACAGAAGACTCATAACCAGCATTCGCCACGATTTGACGTAAAGGAGATTCAATCGCACGGCGCAGAATGTTGATACCCATGTCTTGATCTGCATTTTCACCTTTCAAACCATCCAAGGCTTTTTGTGCACGAATCAGGGCAACACCACCACCGGCAACGATACCTTCTTCAACTGCAGCACGAGTAGCATGAAGAGCATCTTCAACACGTGCTTTCTTCTCTTTCATTTCAATTTCAGTCGCTGCACCCACTTTGATAACGGCAACACCGCCAGCTAACTTGGCAACACGCTCTTGTAATTTCTCACGATCGTAGTCAGAAGACGTTTCTTCCATTTGCGCACGGATTTGAGTAATACGTGAATTAATGTCAGATTCCTTACCTTCACCATCAATAATTGTGGTGTTTTCTTTGGTAATAACGATACGTTTTGCAGTACCTAAATCTTCTAATGTAGCACCTTCAAGGCTCTTGCCAATTTCTTCAGAAATTACTTGGCCATTAGTCAAAATAGCGATATCTTGCAACATTGCCTTACGACGATCACCGAAACCAGGTGCTTTAACAGCACATACTTTAACGATACCGCGCATGTTGTTCACAACCAGTGTAGCCAACGCTTCACCTTCAACATCTTCAGCGATAATCAGTAAAGGACGGCCAGATTTAGCAACAGATTCCAATACGGACAACATATCACGAATACTAGAGATTTTCTTGTCCACCAATAGAATGAATGGGTGTTCAAGCTCAGCACTCATGTTTTGCTGGTTGTTGATGAAATAAGGAGAAATATAACCGCGGTCAAATTGCATCCCTTCAACCACAGATAATTCATTTTCCAGGCTGTTACCATCTTCGACAGTAATCACACCTTCTTTACCTACTTTTTCCATTGCTTCAGCAATGATAGAACCGATAGCCTGGTCAGAGTTAGCAGAAATAGTACCTACTTGTGCAATCGCTTTGCCATCTTTGCAAGGCTTAGACATTGATTGCAATTGCTTGGTTACTGCAGTCACTGCTTTATCAATACCACGCTTCAGATCCATAGGATTCATACCAGCAGCAACTGCTTTATGACCTTCCACCAGAATCGCACGGGCGAGTACAGTTGCAGTCGTTGTACCGTCACCGGCTGTGTCAGAAGTTTTAGCAGCAACTTCTTTAACCATTTGTGCACCCATGTTTTTGAAACGATCTTCAAAATCGATTTCTTTCGCAACAGATACACCGTCTTTTGTTACAGTAGGAGCACCAAAAGACTTCTCCAAAACAACATTACGTCCACTTGGACCCATAGTTGCTTTTACTGCATCAGCTAATGCATTTACACCAGCAAGCATTTTTTGACGAGCATCGTCACCAAAACGTAATTCTTTAGCCATTATCACAATCTCCTTAATCTTGTTAGATTACTTCTCAATCACACCCATGATGTCGTCTTCACGCATCACAACGAGTTCTTGGCCAGCTACTTTAACTTCAGTACCAGAGTACTTGCCAAACAGGACTACATCACCTACTTTGACAGCCAAAGCACGAACATCACCGTTATCCAGCACTTTACCTGCGCCAACAGCGATAATTTCGCCACGCATTGGTTTTTCAGTAGCACTATCTGGAATCACGATACCACCAGCTGTGGTACGCTCTTCTTCCATACGACGAACAACAACACGATCGTGTAACGGACGAATTTTCATACTTGTTTTCTCCTGATTGGTTAAATCACCTATAATTTTCAGAGGAAGCTCTGAGTTTTTAGCGCCACATATTAAATACTACATAACGCTGATGTCAGCCATATGGAGACAAAAAGATTATTTTCAAGGGGTAAATTTAAAAAATTTTGGTTTTTTTAATCTTGAGACTACAATGTTCTACAATTTTACAGGTTTTCAAAAGCATATTATGAAAAAATGTCTCTCATTCGCGGCACTTATTTTAGCTTCTTTTATCAATTATGCTAGCCCTCTTCCTGCCGCTGACGTTTTTCAAGTCCAGGCGAAACAAATTGACCCGAATACGTTCACGCTTAATTGGCAAATTAAGCCAGGCTATTTTCTTTATAGCGATCGCATTAAATTAACTGAGCAACCTGGTTCCAATATTCATCTGGGTACCCTTCGCTTTCCCGAAACGTTAAAAAAAACCGATAAACGGGGTCGTATTTATGATATATACCGTCAACAACTGTCATTACCCGTACCCGTTCTAGGTGAGCAACCTGGGGAAACCCTGATCAATTTATATTTCCAGGGTTGTTCAGATGATGGTTTTTGCTACCCTCCCGAGACTCGGTCAATCAAATTAACAATCGATAAAAATCTGGCACTTAGTCAGGTAGACATCGAAACGCAACTAACTCAAGAACAAGTAGAAACACCACAGCAACCAACGAATGATATCGAAGCTGTATTAGCCAACAATCACGGGCTCATGATAATACTAAGCTTTTTGGGCTTTGGCCTGCTCTTATCATTCACTCCCTGCGTCTTACCAATGGTACCCGTACTATCAGGGATTATTGTCGGTCATGGGGCAAATATCTCTACTCGCAAAGCTTTTTTTCTCTCATTAAGCTATGTACTTAGTATGTCGGTTACCTACGCAATCGTCGGAGCTGTCGTTGCTTTATTAGGAGCTAATCTCCAAATCGCCATGCAATCACCATGGATAATCAGTCTATTTAGCCTGATTTTTATCTTGTTGGCGCTGTCCATGTTTGGCTATTACGAACTACGCTTACCGGTTTCCTGGCAAGCAAAACTAGCTGGCGCCAGTCAACGTCAAGGGGGAGGACACTACCTTAGCGCGGCTGCAATGGGATGTTTATCAACTTTAATCCTCTCACCCTGTGTTACGGCCCCACTGATCGGTGCTTTAAGTTATATTGCTCACACCGGAAATATTATTTTAGGCAGCATAGCCTTGTTTTTCCTCGGGCTAGGGATGGGAATACCGCTTTTATTAATTGGCATGTCAGCCGGAAAATGGCTTCCTAAAGCAGGTCATTGGATGAATACGGTCAAAACGTTTTTTGGTGTTTTGCTGCTTGCTGTTGCGATCTATTTATTAGAACGTATTCTTCCCTCTCCCCTGGTTATGGCTTTATGGGCAAGTTTATTGGTTTTTTCAGGGATTTATTGTGGCGCACTGAGTCCTGCTCATTCCAAGCAAGCTAAATTTGGCCAAGGATTAGGTATTCTATTACTGGTTTATGGTTTGCTGGTACTGGTGGGGGCAAGCATGGGTGGCTCTAATCCGCTGCAACCCTTAACTGGCTTGCGAGTTACCGCCGCTGCAGAAGGAAACCCTCTTGGCAGTTCGCACGAACTGGTTAAAACAGTGGATGAAGTGCAACAAGCGATTGCCAAGGCGCGAGGCAAACCCGTTATGATTGATTTTTATGCTGATTGGTGCTCCTCTTGCAAACTGATGGAAGCTACCACTTTTAAAGATCCCCGAGTGGAAAAGGCCCTAAAAGAGTTCGTCATATTAAAAGTAGATATCACCGCAAATAACAAACAAGATAAAGCGCTTCTTAACCAATTTAATGTCGTTGCACCACCTACTTTTTTATTCCTTAACAAAAATGGTGATGAACAGGAAAATTTACGTCTCGTGGGTGAAACATCAGCAAATAAATTTTTACAACAATTACAGGAAGCTCTGGCATTCTGAATACTGGCCGGTCGGATTAGTTGATATCAATCAACCTTGTTTTCGATTTAACAAATGGCTTGCTTAGAATAATATGATCGCCCGTAATGTTCCTGCTGTAGCAGAATTTAAACGTTTGCTTTGTCCCGGATTAGGGATATAGGAAATTGCAGGCTCCAAATAGACGTTCGTGATTAACTTGGCTTGGTAATACCATTGAAACATCACCTCCTTCTTGCGATTCGTCGTTCGTTGATTCAACCAAGCCAGCGAGAACCCTGCACCCATTGAATCTGAACTTCGGTTAGCAACAAGGCCAAATGCAGTTAAGCCGGCTCCGACTGATTGCTTCATGGATAATACTTTCGAATTATTAATGCCATATTGATAAAACGCTGAGATACCACTAATGTCGTATCCTGGATGGCGATACCATAGGCGTTGAGAACCAAATAAATAAACCCCTGTTGCCCCCGTTTCAGTGAGGTTGTTCTGGCGGATAAGGCCTGCTTGATGCCATAATCCAAGTCCCAAGGTACCCGGCTTTCTTCCCAAGAGCCAGGCACTTCCTGTTTCTCCCACCTGAAAATAATTGCCATTGAAGGTGGGCCCTGTAAGTCCTGTTTGTTTTCCACTGGCTAAATTACCATCAAAAATTCCATAAGAAAGATACCACTCCTTGACCGGAGTATAGGTTGCCGATATGCCATAGGCCGAATTGGTATAACCAGGCATGATTCCATCCACTGCAGGGTTAATAAAAACCGGGGTATAAATTAAACTGGTAACAGCCGGAATATTAGGTACACCACGCTCGAGCTGGACGGGTTTTATTACATTATTAAAATCCAAGGTTGTGATCGTCTTCCCTAGACGAATGAAAAGGCGGTCATCGAAAAGACCCTGTCTATACCAAAGTGCATAAAGTTCAGAGCGGTTGTAAGGCGGAACATCAGGCAAGGAATTATATCCTTGCGTAATGCCAGCCTGCCCATTCGTGTTTTGCGCATTCTGCTGAAGAAATTGCGCACTAAATAATCCTCCTTTCCACCCATTAAATCGCTCCATATCAATGGTCAAATCAACTAACCCTACGCTATTCGATGTAGATTTCTTCGCGGCAGGGATGCCTCCCGTAAATAATCGATTTGTATCCCCGAACCATGCGCCTTTTATGTCGATACCATGATTATCCTTTATACCTAACTGTTGCTGTATTAACTGCTGAAGAATCCCTGAGCCAGTAGTGACATTAACGGCAGCCGGGTTTGAGCTAATAGCAGATGTTTCGGTTGTTGTATTTGACAGGGATGGTGAACTGATCGTTGGATTCTTGGAGGAATCGGCATGGAGATCACAAGCAGGTAACAAAATTGAAAATAACATAGTGAGGGCTAAAAGATAGCTGATTTTTTTTATAAGAAGTTCCAATTTCTATTCCTAATGAGCAACCAGTCTATTAATAACCCCGTATTTATTTCTTTGGGTCATGCATTCCTGCATTAAATCCGATAATTAAATTTACTTGCTTTTTACAGGCATGCATATAAACATAGTCGATATTAGCTATTTTTAATAGGACTAGAAATGCTAAAAAAATTCCAAATTTTCTCATTCATCATCAGCACCTTATACGTTTCCTCACTTATGGGTGAAACATACCGCGTTCCAGCAAACTCCGAAACAACTACACTAGGTCTTTTTACGCTCGATAAACCGCCTGTCATAAAAATTCGCTCAGGGGATGCAGTCTCGTTGGAAACCTGGAATAGTTGCCTGCATGAAATGGTCTTCAATAAAACAACACCTGCAGATGTAGCAAAATTTTATGTCAAGCATGATATTCAGAAAAGACGTGGCATGCATACGTTGACCGGCCCTGTTTACGTCGAGGGTGCCGAGCCAGGCGATGTACTAGAGATTCGGATTCTCGATATTAAATTGAATGACTTCGGGTATAACTTCTTAAGTCCAACACAAGGGATTTTATCAGAGTTTACCAAACCAAGGATTAAATATTTTAAATATGACAAACAGAATAACACGACCGAATTTACAAAAGGAGTGTGTTTACACCTCAAGCCATTCCCGGGAATAATAGCCGTAGCCCCTCCGCTTGACTGGCCAGACGGCTGGCCAGTCAATTTGCAAACCCAGATGGGACAACCCGTATCTGGGCAATTTAACTCCGTCCCCCCTGGACCTTTTGGTGGCAATTTGGATGCACCCAGTCTACAAGCTGGCTCTATCCTTTATCTACCTGTATTTCACAAAGGGGCCCTGGTTTGGACTGGGGATTCACATGCGATGCAAAGCAATGGTGAAATTGATGTAACAGCCCTGGAGACATCCTATGAAGGAATCACGCTGCAGTTTATTGTACGAAAAGACCTTAAAGCAGAGGGTGTTTTTGATAAGACCAAACGAAACGGTAGTAGTTTATTTACTTGGCCTATTATCGAAAACTCATCCGAATGGATGATTGTAGGCTTAAATGAAGATCTTTTGGAGGCCATGCAACTGGCGTCTAAAAATGCTATTGAGTTTTTAGTACGCACTCAAGGCTTCTCTCCACAAGAGAGTTACCAGTTCCTAAGCATGGTTGGTAATTTCGAGATTGTTGAGGCAGTCAATGTTATCAAGAATGTAACCGTGCATATTCCTAAAGAACTATTCAAAGGGATTGGCAAAACGCCCACACTTTGTTCTGAGGGAAGTTTTCCACTAAAGACACCCCAAATAAATAAAAATGCTCCATGTCAGACTCAAGAAGGAATAACCGTTCTATAACTATTATCAGGTGATAAGATGAAAAAAATCATGGCATGCTTTCTCTCCCTCATCGTTGCTTCAGTAGGGTTTGCTACAACTATTGTTTTCGACAATAAAACAACTTTTCCCCTAAAAGATCAAAAATCAAGGATTGCTGTCCAATGGGCGACAACTGCTAAAGAGATGCAAAAAGAGAATAAAGCGCTAATTTATGGTCTAAAACTGAACTCAGATTCATTACAAATTATTTCACAGACAGGTAAGAGCGAGTTAGATCTCCCTAAAAACGCAAGTCACTTCAGAATATTAGTGTGGTCAAAAGGTGTAGGAGAACCCGATTTGCTGACTAACTGGGTTAGTGTAGTACCCAACAAAACCTATACGTTAGAAAAAGATCAACTCGTGCCGGCTGCTCTTATGTCTGGCGTAGGGTGTTAACCCCATAGAGGCAAATACTTATTTATGTATTTTGTATTTCATATAAAATACAACTTTTATCCATTTAGCGTAGTTACCCTATCTACTCGCTTATTTTTTAACAAACCGGTGATAAACGGGAGTTTACGTATCATGGATAAAACACCAATATATTTTTACCACAGGGCAGGAAAACTCGAAAATCCTACTTGCTAAAGGCGTTTATTTTGAATCTTTTTATTGACATTTCCCTTCTTAAGAAAAACCGTCACTATGCCCTACTTTATGTCGGACAATTTGTATCATTTATTGGAACAATGATTACAACTGTTGCCTTACCTTATCAAGTTTATCAACTAACCCACTCATCGCTGATGGTAGGATTATTAAGCCTGGTTCAATTGATTCCTTTATTAATTACTGCACTGCTTGGTGGTGTATTTGCAGATAAATACAATCGCCGCAGTTTAGTGATAATGAGTGAAGCATGTCTTGTTATTGGCTGCGCCCTCTTGACTATTAACGCTTATATTGCGCACCCCAGTCTAACTGGCATTTTTGTTATTTCTTCATTGATGTCTGCTATTACGGGATTACACCGCCCTGCCTTAGAGAGCATAAGCCAACAATTAGTCCTGCCGGGGGATTATAAAGCTTTAGGCGTGTTAGTAAGCTTTAAATACAGTTTTTGTATGATTGTTGGACCTGCTATAGCTGGCTTTATTATTGCCCACTTGGGAATCGTAGCAACTTACTGTATTGACTTACTCACTTTTGCTATCTCGATTACCAGTTTATTCCTCATGAAAAATCCACCCAAGCCGGTTGCTGCAAATACCTCATCAGCTTTAGCAGCCATAAAAGAAGGAGTTCAATTCGCCTGGAAACGACAGGAGCTTTTGGGAAGTTATTGTGTAGATTTTATAGCGATGGTTTTTGCAATGCCTAATGCGCTATTCCCGGCAATTGCACAATCCCTGGGTGGTGCACAAACATTGGGTTTACTGTATGCAGCACCTGCTGTTGGTTCCTTGGTGATTTCTTTTGTCAGCGGTTGGACAACTAGAGTTAAACAACATGGTAAAGCGATAGCGATTGCAGCGGCCTTTTGGGGGCTCACCATGGTAGGCTTTGGCTTATCGACCTCACTTTTCTGGGCTTTCGTCTTTTTGACACTTTCTGGTGCTTTTGACGCAATCAGCGGAATTTTTAGAAGTGTTCTGTGGAACCATTCGATCCCGCACGACTATCGCGGCCGTTTAGCGGGTATTGAAATGATCAGTTATTTAAGCGGCCCCAGACTAGGGGATACCAGAGCAGGTTATATTGCCTCCGCCGCTGGTATTACCACCGCTATAGTCTCTGGCGGTTTTTTATGCATTGCAGGCGTCACTCTTTGCTGTCTCTGCATGCCAAAATTCTGGAAATATCAGTCTGATAATTAGTTCTTAATTCCAACTAAAGCTATCTATTTATTTCAATACATCTATTCCTTTTTGGACTCCGTACTTCCGTAATTTTCGCTGTAATCATGACCAACAAATAATTAAAATGCGAAAAATAAATACCTTTGCTATCCAGTTATTGCAGTATCCCAGGAGAAAATTAGATGAAATTAACGACCCAACTATTCGATAAAGAGGGTAATCCTCTAAAATTTTCTGTTGTCACTAAAGATGTGTATCAGCATACCTATGAAATCATCGACAGTGAAGGGCAGCAGCTTGGTTATGTCAACATTTCTGAAGAGCGCCTGGGAGCACCAACTCATAAAAAATATATCATTATCAATCAATTGCACAATACCTCTCCCGATCGGGAATGCAGAAATGTTGGCACTGCTCTCCATGAGTTAGTATTCAGATTAAGTTTTTCTAAACGATTCCAAACCAATGGAAATATCAAAGTAGATATGACTTACGAATCCCTGCTATTTCATTACCATTGCGGATTTCGCCTGCATCCCCGAAACAGATTTGAATGGAACTGTTTGGGTAATAAATTTTTAAATCATGAGCAATATGGTAAAACAGCCTATGAACGATGGTGTTTATCTCGTTCTGACAGCTCTAACCCCAAGTCGCTAGAGGAGTCATCAGCAAATGATGTCCTGGCCTTTTATTACGCCATGTACAAGGAAAATAAAGATCAAACAAGTCGTGCCTATTTACGTAAGAAGCTAGCAAAACTGGGCGGTTTATTGGGATATTTATCCCAAGAAGTCATCCCACAGAAAAAAGAAGAATTTTCTGTGGATGTCGCACCAATCAGCCAATCCTCTTCATCGAGTACATTGTTTTACTCAACAAGCCCAAAGGAGACAATAGACTGCGCTATACAACGTGGTAACGCTGCCCAAAGGAATACGTCGCTGGCTGGATAAAAGAACAGGTATCAGAGCTTGAATTTCGATTATTGAGTACAAATTCAAGCCCTAACTCACCAAGCCCTTCGAACTAACTGGATTGTTATCCATAGCTCATTTTGGTTTTGAATAATGAATACCCTGATTACGCTATTCTCCGCCACTGCCTCGCAGTACAACTGCCCAAAAGATTGATTATCGATTTTCATCATGTAAGATTTGTTATCTACGATTTTATCATTACTTTAGGCAAGGATTCCATGCTGTTCGATCGCCAAATAATCGCTTTTACTAATAGGTGTTGGCTACTAATACTCTTAGCCTTGGTGATACTTGGATCAGGCCTTGGTTTTCGTGATCCCTGGCCTGCTGATGAGCCACGTTTTGTTTTGATTGCTAAACAAATGCTAGAGAGTGGACATTGGCTCATTCCCATGCGTGGAGGGGAAATCTATGCTGATAAACCACCACTCTTTATGTGGGGAATCGTTGTCTCATACTTATTGACTCACTCTCTTAAAGTCGCTTTTTTGCTACCTTCGCTGTTGGCTAGTTTATTGACGTTGGTTCTGACATGGAATCTGGGTTGTCGATTGTGGAATAGAGAAATCGGTTTTCTTGCAGCGCTTATGTTGCTCTTTACGTTACAATTTACACTGCAAGCCAAAACAGCCCAGATAGATGCGCTAGTCACTCTATTTGTTACTCTCGGTATTTATGGGTTTTTACGTTTTTTGCTCTTAAGCGGCGGTTGGCGTTGGTACTATTTTGGCTGGTTTACGACAGGTCTTGGAATTATTACGAAAGGAGTTGGTATTCTCGCGGCCTTCATCTTACTCCCCGCCCTATGGACTCATTTTGATGTAATCCGTCAAGCAAGATTTTCCTCTATTGCAAAAACTGCAGCAGGTCCTCTAGTCATGCTGGCTACTATCAGTCTTTGGCTGTTACCGATGATTTGGTGCACGCAACATAGCGCCTCCCCTCTCCTGGAAGCTTATCGCAATGATATTCTATTTCATCAGACGATGAGTCGCTATGCTCACTCATGGGTTCATATCAAACCCGTTTGGTATTATCTAATCCAAGTTATACCTTTATTTTGGTTGCCCTTATCTCTTTTTTTACCGTGGCTGATTGGATGTTGGAAGGCCGCTCTTAAGCAGGACGATCGACGTGTTTTCTTATTATTAAGTTATGTGTTACTGGTTATTTTATTTTTCTCAATTTCCCCTGGCAAGCGCGCAGTTTACTTAACGCCAGCCACACCCGCATTCGCTTTGTTAGCATCTCCTTGGCTAATGGATCTGGTTGGTTATACTTGGCCAGCCCGATTGCTGCGAGGTTTATATTGGCTGATAACGATTATTGTGTTTGCCATTGCATGTATGTTACTGACTGGTAAAAAACCAGCCATTCTCACTACTGATCTGAGTACAACATTGAGCCTCTCTTTGTTTTTTTTAGGGATTGGCTTATTACTTATTAATTTCTTATTGCGCCAGGCTCCATTAGTACGCCTATTGCTTGGGCTAACCCTTTGTTGGCTTTGTTACTCGCTGTTGCTTTATCCACAGCTAAACAATTTACGCACTCCAGCAGCTATTATGAATAAAACAGCTGAGCGTGTCCCTTATCAAGAATCTCTTCTCATTCTAGGTGTTAAGGAGCAACATCTGTTATTTGCTCATCAACCTATCTGGCATTATGCCTATCACATGAGCCGCTCAAAGCAGAAACAAGAAGCTGCTGCCTGGATTGCGGCTGCCCCACATCGCTGGGTTTTAGGTCCAATGGAACTATTAAGAACGTGTTTCAAGCTTAGGCCATCTCACGAGCTAGGTTATCGCCATCGTACTAGATGGTTTCTCGTTAATAGTGTTACTCTAAAACCAAGCTGTCATGGCCAAAAGGTGACAGTACCTCCTTATCTTTATATTCCGGGTATTTCTTACACGAGTAAAAATCAATCCGCTTGGCCTGGGTGAGATAGTTCTGATAACTAGTAGTTACTATGCCCCAAAAACTTGCAGGTGACCTTAAAAGTAAGAATTTAGCCAGAGCATTGATACAACGACCTTACACCATGTGGGATGCTCCGTTTGCGTTGCCATTTTAGAAAGGCGCTGATGATTTCTGTTGATGTTCTGTATCGAGAGTGACATGGGGATCATTCAATTGAAAGAAGCTCAACATTTTTTTATAGTTGCATAGAATTTGGAGGATCGAATGGCGTATGACAGATCAATGGGCCAGGTCTGTTAAAAATGACGAATCTCAGCGAGATATTAGACAACCTTACCCTAGAAACGGTATAATTCGCCCACTTTTTTTACAGATAGAAAATTATGAATCATAGAGTGGGCTTTGTCAGTTTGGGTTGTCCTAAAGCACTGGTGGATTCAGAGCGAATCATTACTCAACTGCGTGCTCAGGGCTATGATTTGGTATCCAGTTATCAAGATGCCGGAGTCGTGGTAATCAATACCTGTGGCTTTATTGATGCAGCAGTCAAAGAATCTTTGGACACCATTAAAGAAGCGATGGCCGAAAATGGACGTGTTATTGTAACAGGTTGCCTCGGTGCCAAAGCAGATATTATTCGTGAAGCATGCCCTGATGTATTACATATCAGTGGTGCGCATGCTTACGAGGAAGTTGTCCGTGCTGTGCATAGGCATTTACCACCTCCTGTAGATCCCTTCACCCAACTAGTACCCCCTCAAGGCATTAAATTAACACCGCGTCATTATGCCTATTTAAAAATTTCAGAAGGTTGCAATCAAAAATGTACCTTTTGCATCATTCCCACCATGCGCGGTAAATTACAAAGTTATTCTCTGCCACAAATACTAAGTGAAGCAAAACGCTTGAAAGATGCAGGGGTACAGGAATTATTGGTTATTTCCCAAGATACTAGTGCCTATGGTGTCGATACTCGTTATCAACCGGTTGAATGGCAAGGTAAAACAATCAGCACTCGTTTTTATGATTTATGTGAGCAACTCGGCGATTTAGGTATTTGGGTACGTCTGCATTATGTTTATCCCTATCCGCATGTCGATGAGATTATCCCATTAATGAGTGACCGATTAATTCTCCCTTATCTGGATATTCCACTGCAACATGCCAGCTCACGGGTGTTAAAAGCAATGAAACGCCCGGCCAGTAGTGAAAACACCTTGGCGCGTATTGCTCAATGGCGTGACATTTGTCCTGACATTACCTTACGTTCCACGTTTATTGTTGGCTTTCCCGGTGAAACGGAAGACGAATTTGAAGAATTGCTGAGCTTTTTGCAAGAAGCCGAGCTGGATCGTGTTGGTTGTTTTCAATATTCGCCAGTTGAAGGGGCTAAAGCCAATGAATTGGCAAACCCGGTTCCTGAACATATCAAAGAAGAACGATATCATCGTTTTATGCAAGTGCAGGCTGAAATCAGTCGCGCTAAGCTGGCTGCCAAAATTGGTTCACGTCAAACCGTTTTAATTGATGAAATTAACGAAGAACAAATTATTGCGCGCAGCAAAAGTGATGCACCGGAAATAGATGGTCTAGTCTTTTTACCACTGAATAATAATGTTCGTGTCGGCGACTTGGTAGATATTAAAGTGACCGACAGTGATGATTACGATCTCTATGGTGACTTTGATACTACCAGTCACTAGACTTCTTAGGAAACTCTTGCTTCGTCGATACAGTGCTCGAATCCTAATGCCTGCCTGAACACTTATGTTCTGCGGCGACGTGACTTGCATTTTTCTGTAGCAAATTTCTGAAAAGCCTATTAATTTTTACCTTCGCCGAGTCGTTTACTTGGCGAAGGTAAATTCAACTCCTTCCGCTATCCTTTTCCATGATTTACATGCTACTCTTGGTAGATAGCGCTCGCTCACTTCGAAATAATGATTATCTCTATTGTAATTTCTGGACAGAATTTTTTCCTACCATAGTAGATTTTGGAAAAGGTCTAATGCTTGGCTGATCACTTAAAAATAAGGACATACGATGTTAAATCCAAGGGATGTTAGAACAGTGGAAGATGCAAAAGGCATCGTTGAAGAACGTAACCTCACTCACGTAAAAATCGGACTTATTGATATGGACGGGGTCATGCTTGGCAAGTACATGAGCCGGAGCAAATTTTTCTCGGCCTTAGACCATGGATTTTCTTTTTGCGATGTAATTCTGGGCTGGGATTCCAAAGACAAGCTTTTTGATAACGTTAAATATACCGGCTGGCATACTGGCTATCCAGATGCATTAGTTCGTATTTTACCTCAGAGTTGTCGTGAGCTTGTCTTTGAAGACAATCAATTATTATTTATGGCTGAGTTTGACGGTGCGGCCGCGGAATTATGCCCCCGGGGTGTGTTACGTCGCGTCATTCAAAAAGCAGAGATGATGGGCTTTGATGCCTATGCTGCTTTGGAATATGAATTTTTCATGTTTGATGAGACGCCAGACAGCATACGAGCCAAAGGGTACCGTAACTTAAAACCAATGACCCCTGATTTCTTCGGTTATTCAGTAATTCGCAATAGTGTCCATGCGGAGTTGTATCATCAAATCCTCAATATGGGTGAAATTATGGATTTCCCTATTGAAGCTCTCCACACAGAAACAGGTCCCGGAGTCCTTGAAGCAGCGATAGCAGTAGATAAAGCTGAGGCTGCTGGCGACAAAGCAGCGCTGTTTAAAACCTTTATGAAAGTATTGGCACAGCGCAATAATATGATGGCAACTTTTATGGCTAAGTGGTCGCCCAATTACCCAGGGCAAAGTGGCCATATTCATATGTCGTTGCGAAACAAAAACAACTCGTCTTCCGCTTTTTATGATCCCTCAACGAAATACAATATGAGTAAGATCCAGCGCCACTTCCTGGCCGGGCAGCAAAAATTGATGCCCGAATTGTTAGCCATGTTTTCACCCACTGTGAACAGCTATACTCGTCTGATTCCTGGATTTTGGGCTCCCACTGATGCCACCTGGGGAGTAGAAAATCGTACTACTGCCTTGCGTTTGATTCCAGGTAGTGACAAATCACAACGAATCGAATACCGCTTGGGTTCTGCCGATGCGAATCCTTATCTTGCCCTCGCTGCGGCATTGGGCTCGGGTTTATATGGGATTGAGCATGAGTGGGAGCCAGAAGAGGAAATTCGAGGCAACTCCTACACTCAATCTCATAACAAGGAATTGGCTTTACCTTCAACCTTGTGGGAAGCAGCACAACGCCTGAAAAATTCAGCAGCGGCCTACTCTCTGTTTGGTGAGGGATTTGTTGAGCATTTCGCAGCCTCACGCGAATGGGAAGAGCGGGAATTTCGCCGACATATTACTGATTGGGAATTGGATCGTTACTTCGAAATTATTTAGGACATTTCTACTAAACCGTGACACTTAAGCTAGCGAAATGTCAAACCTGCTAGATTCTGAAGGAATTTTAAGATGAAGGACACATTAAAAACGTATTCTCCCATTGATAACTCGCTGTATGTAGAACGTCAGTTTGCCAGTCAAGAAATTATCCACCAAGCTCTGATAAAAGCTGAGGCAGCAAAAAGTACTTGGCGTACTACTTCCTTAGCAAAGAGAGCAAAACTTTGTCTAGCCGCTGTTGAAATCCTTGTGGCTAACAAGGCAGCGATTGCCGAAGAGATTTGCTGGCAAATGGGACGCCCTATTCGTTATGCCGCAGGCGAAATAACCGGTTTTGAAGAACGCGCACTTTATATGATCAATAATGCCGATAAAGCATTGGCAACCATTGAATTACCTGAAAAACCAGATTTTATCCGTTATATCAAACGTGAACCCCTGGGAGCCGTGTTAATAATCGCGCCATGGAATTATCCCTTTCTCACCGCAGTGAACGTCATCATTCCAGCCATTATGGCGGGCAATATTGTGTTGCTGAAACATTCTGCACAAACGCCTCTAGTAGCAGAGCGTTTAGCGGAAGCATTTGTTCAAGCTGGTATGCCCGATGGGGTTTTCCAGTACTTACATCTCACTCATACAGACACAGAAAAACTCATTCAATCTACAACCATTAATTATGTTGCATTTACTGGTTCTGTTGCCGGCGGGAAAATGATTGAAAATGCTGCTGTTGGACGTTTTCTCAATATTGGTCTTGAACTCGGTGGTAAAGATCCTGCCTATGTACGTGCAGACGCCGATATTGATCAAGCCGTTGCAACCCTAATTGATGGCGCTTTTTTTAACTCAGGTCAATCGTGCTGTGGTATAGAGCGTATTTACGTGCATCAACATGTCTATGATCTTTTTGTTAAGAAAGCCGTAGATCTGGTTAAAAAATATAAACTTGGGCGACCCAATGATCCTGAAACCACACTTGGCCCCTTGGTATCCGCTGCCCGTGCTGATTTTGTGCGCGCTCAAATTAAAGAAGCAGTTGCACAAGGTGCTGTAGCGCATATTGATAGACAAGATTTTCCAATGGATAAGTCTGGTTCCGCTTATATGGCTCCCCAGATTTTAACTCAGGTTAATCACCAAATGCGGGTGATGTCGGAAGAATCTTTTGGGCCAGTAGTAGGTATCATGGCAGTCAATAGTGATGCTGAGGCCGTTGCCTTGATGAATGACAGTGACTATGGTTTGACTGCTACTGTTTGCACTAAAGATATCCCTGCGGGTACAGCCATTGGCGAGCAATTGCATACAGGCACTTTTTTTATTAATCGCTGTGACTATCTTGATCCAGCATTAGCATGGACTGGTGTAAAAAATTCTGGTCGGGGCTGTACCTTATCTGTGCTTGGCTATGAGTCACTCACCCGTCCAAAATCTTTTCATATAAAAACTGTAAGCTAAAGGAGTTTGCACTATGAGCATGCCATCATTGACGGCTAACTGGAACTATCCTACCCAGGTGCGAGTAGGAGCCGGACGAGTGAACGAACTTGCCCAGACATGTAGCACACTAGGCATGAAAGCGCCTTTGTTAGTAACCGATCCAGGTCTAGCCCGGTTGCCTATGGTCGCCAATTTATTACAACATTGCCGGGAAGCTCATCTGCGCGTAGCGGTATTCAGTCAAATCAAAGCAAATCCGAGCGGTGAAAATGTCATGGCAGGGGTAAACGCTTACCATGCTGGCAAACATGATGGTGTGATTGCGTTTGGTGGTGGCTCCGGGCTTGATGCAGGCAAGGCAATTGCCTTAATGGTAGGTCAAGAACGCCCGCTCTGGGAGTTTGAAGACATCGGCGATAATTGGAAGCGAATCAATATCGCAGGTATGGCCCCCGTAGTTGCCATACCAACCACTGCAGGTACCGGCTCTGAAGTAGGACGTGCGTCAGTTATTACGGATAGTGAGCGACATACCAAAAAAATTATCTTTCATCCCAAAATGTTACCTGAAATAGTCATTCTGGATCCAGAACTTACCATTGAGCTACCACCACAGCTCACCGCAGCTACTGGTATGGATGCCTTGTCACACTCTTTAGAAGCCTTATGTTCTAACTATTATCACCCCATGGCAGAAGGAATCGCTATGGAAGGTATTCGGCTTGTAAAAGAGTATTTACCTCGTGCTGTTAAAAATGGTAGGGATTTGGAAGCGCGTACGCAGATGCTTGTCGCCTCAGCAATGGGCGCTACTGCTTTTCAACGTGGTTTAGGTGCAATGCACGCATTGGCGCATCCCTTAGGGGCTATTTACGATGCCCATCATGGACGTTTGAATGCTATTCTGATGCCTTATGTATTACAGGCTAACAGACCTGCTATAGAGCATAGAATATCACGCCTCGCGGCTTATCTGCAGATAAGTGAAGGCTTTGATGGCTTTTTTGACTGGGTGTTAAAATTACGCCATGAGTTGGGTATTGAACATTCTTTAGCTGAAATAGGTATTAATGATTCGCAAGTAACACGAATTGCGGCAATGGCCACAGAGGATGCCGCAGCCGGTAGCAATCCTATTCCCTTCAATGTATCGCAGTATCAGACTATTCTGCATGCAGCCATTGTCGGGGAAATAGCTTACCTGCCGGAGCCATCATGAATCTTGGATTATTACAATGTGATGAGGTTCAAGAAAAATTTGCTCCAGTACATGGACGATATCCAGATATGTTTGCCAGATTGCTAAAAAAAGCAGATCCTTCCCTGGAGTTTGTCGTTTACGATGTGCGACAGGGTGAATTACCAATTACTATTGATACTTGTGATGCTTACTTGATTACAGGCAGTCGCCACGGCGTCAACGATGATCTTCCCTGGATAAGAGTACTTGAGGATTTCGTACTGCAATTAAACAACGCCGCAAAGAAAGTGATTGGCATTTGCTTTGGTCATCAGCTCATTGCCAAAGTCTTGGGTGGAGAAGTGATTAAATCCCCGAAGAGCTGGGGTGTAGGTATGTCACAAAACAAAATGACCCAACAAAAACCCTGGATGATTCCTCAACGTGATAATTTCAAGCTACTAGTCAGTCATCAAGATCAGGTTGTAACCTTACCCCCAAACGCGCAAATACTTGCCGGCAGTGACTTCTGTCCGTTTTATATGCTGCAGTTTGGCGATAACCTCTTCACCATACAAGGCCATCCGGAATTTACCAAAGCTTATTCTCAAGCCTTAATCGAAGATCGTGAGCGCATTCTAGGCAAGGAATGCTATGAACAAGGACTTAAGTCATTGCAGCAAGATGCAGATGATGAATTGATCGCCCAGTGGATTATCAATTTTTTACGCGGCTAATTCACAGGTAAAATCTGTTTAGGATATAACATGGACATATTTAATACAGAAATTTTTCTCGATGGTTTTCAATTTACTGAAGGTTTAAGATGGCATAATAATAATTTATGGTTCTGTGATTTAGGGGGCAATACCGTATATTGTTTTTCTGCAACAGGTCAATTAATCACAAAAATTTCTGTTGCTTCTCCTGCCGGATTAGGTTGGTTATCGGATAATAGTCTGTTAATAACCTCGCTGAAAAAGAGAGAGTTGTTGCAATATAAAGATAATTTTTTATCTATTTTTAAATCACTTGAGATAGCCACGCCAGGTTATTGCCATGATTTTACTGTTTCTCAAAATGATATCATTTATGTGAGTGCCTCAGGTTTTTATCCACAACACAAAGTAAAACCAGTTAAATCAAATATTCTAATGATCACAAAAGAACGTGATATTAAAATAGCAGCGTCCAATATTGGCTATCCGAATGGTATTTTGATAACGCCCGATGGTAAACATTTGATAGTAGCAGAGACATTTTCAGCTACTGTATCCATTTTTGATATTCACACAGATAATACTTTGATCAATCAAAGACCATGGATCAAATTTGATAATCTAGGTTTTGAAGTGAGCTTCGATGAGCATGGCGTACCAGAAAATTTAAACCGCCATTATCCTGATGGAATTTGCTTTGATGAAAAGCTGAATGCTGTATGGATTGCATCGCCAGGAAAAAAGGAGGTGCTATGCATTGATTCCAATAGAAATTGCTTAACAGTTATAAAAACCCGTTTTCACCCATTTGATTGTGTCCTTGGCGGACAAGATAATCAAACCCTTTTTATTGCATCGTCCGATAACAGTCCTAAAAATAAACCTGGAAAAATTGAGAAAGTCACATTTAAGTAAAAGCTGCTGTAATAATGAACCTAAACGGGTAAAGCTATGATGCCATAGGATAATAAAGAGCCTAATGAAGTTAGTGAACCCTTTTTAGATAAAATTGATTTTATTGATGTGAGTATCCAGCACTGTATGTCGTAACCTGGTTGCTTGCAACCAGGTTACACTTATTTATCTAAGCTCTTAATTTAAAGCAATACCAGTTTCTATATCTTGCTGAATGGATGGTTCTTTGGAAGACTTAGACGAAGCGAAAAATCCCGCACTACAATTGGCGATGCTGCTTACAATTTTTTTTGCTGCTTGTACAGTTGCAGAGGCAGTCCCTACAATAATATGCGAGTTATTATATACCATTGTACAAGCGTATTCGCGAGCAGGTATGTAAGTAGAGTAATACCCAATGGTGCTAGGCGGCCCAATGACTAACGCATAAGCAGCGGGGAAAATTGCTCTGGTTGCTAAAGCTAAATAAGGCGCTGCAAAATACGCAATTAGAGCGGGGCCAGCAATAGCAGCCAAAGTAGTTGTCATATTATAAGCACATTGGCTATAGCTAGCGCTTTGGATTGTATTATCTGGGGACTGATTAGTCATTATTTTACCATTTAATCAATTAAGTCAACAATTATACTCAAGGATGCTTAAAGAAATATTAATATAGGGTAGGTGGTGAGGAATTGTTAAATTAATTGATAAAAATCCCGGGAAGAGCTTAAGGGAGATAATTATTTTGGATCAATCATTCAATCTTCCTGTGGCTAATACAGATAAAACCGTTGGCTAAGCTCTGATACTTCAGCCTGATAAGATTTATTACCTGCTAATCCAGGTTGAAGGACATGTTGATGCAACAAATGATGATAATATTTATACGCTCGCTTTAATTGGCCAAATTGTGTTTTATTTAATTTACCTTCCTTAAATAATGTTCTTAGCCAACTTAAAGTATGAGTATGTTGTACCAAACTTTGAGCAGGATTGGTCAATACTAAAAACTGCACTAAAAACTCCAGATCAAGCAAGCCACCCGCTGTATGCTTAATTTCATCAGCATCAACATGTTTCTGAATTTTTGCACGCATTGCCAATACGTCATCGCGAATAGTTTGTTTAACTCTCGGCAAAAATAATACATCAATCTTTAACTGCTTAAATACCGAACGTATAGGTTGGTTTCCTGACAACACCCGAGCCCGCAATAAAGCCTGATGTTCCCAAGTCCAGGCTTGAGTACATTGATAATCGACAAACGCTTCAATAGGACTAACCAACAGTCCAGCTGCTCCGGAAGGACGCAAACGAGTATCAACTTCATATAAGATACCTGCTTGTGAGCGCGTAGTCAGCATATGCAAAATCTTCTGAGTTAAACGAGTCACCAAACTCTCTTCTTCAGGATAGGCAGCATGAATAAAAACCAAATCCAAATCGGAATTGTAATTCATTTCTCGACTGCCTAACTTGCCATAAGCAATAATGGCAAAACGGGATTTAATCTGCCTTATTTGTGGGTAACGGCTGCTTAACTGCTGGCAAGCAATTGTTAAAACTTCAACAACAATTACTTCGGCAACATCCGCCAAAAAACGACCGATACGTACCGCGTCATAGCAACCGTCCATTTCGGCACGCGCCGCAGCAAGCCAATTAACCAATTTAAACTGGCGTAGAACTTCTTCCTGTAATTCATTATCACCACAGTGTGCTAACTGATTTCTCAATGTCTCCTGTAATTGCTTACGTGATAGAGGATGCCAAGTCTGTTCTGGATCCAAGAGTACTTCAAGTAAAAATGGCTGACCAACCAATAAAGAAGTAATAAAAGGGCTATTGGCAAACCAATACAATAATTCTTTTAGTACCTGTGGGTTCTCGGTTAACAATGCGAGATAGGCACTACGGCCAACAATATTCTCCAATAAATGCAAAACCTGCAGTAAAACGGTATCTGTTTCGCTAACCTGGGTTAACTCACTTAGCAACAAAACCATGAAACGATCAAGCCGCATTCTTGCCGCTTGAGTTAAGCGTCTACAACGTGGTGCATGCCTAAAGGCATGAATCATTTGATAACAGCGTTCAGCGTGTTGAAAACCAAGACTTGCTAACAAATTAATAGCCATTGAATTTTCAATATGTCCCTGCCATAAACTGGTTAATTGGTTAGCAAGAAGGCGATGTTGATCTTCATCCGTATCTACCTTATGAAGGACTGCATGAAAAGCGGCACTGATGATTCGTTGGTATTGATGTAACTTTGTCAACAAATCATCCCAATTACTGTACCCCATCGCTAACGCAATTTGCGCTTGCTTTACTGCATCCACAGGTAAAGAATGGGTTTGTTGGTCATTTTGACTTTGCAGGCAATTCTCCAACTTTCTTAAAAAGAGATAAGCTTGTTTTAATGCCGCTGTACGAGCCAATAATCCCTCTTGTTTTAAAGCATCAAGCGCGGCCATAGCACCTTGTTGACGTAAATGGGGCAATCTACCACCACGAATTAACTGGATATTTTGAATAATAAATTCTACTTCGCGAATCCCCCCAAAACCGCGTTTAATATCGTTTAGAGCAGGATTTAATTGTACTTCCCGTTCAATCATTGCTTTCATGCTGCGTAAAGACTCAATGACACTAAAATCCACATAGCGTCTATAAACGAAAGGGGTTATCAAACGGTGAATCCATGATTGTTCATCGGGATTTATACTAATCAAACGTGCTTTAACCATTGCATACCGTTCCCAATCTCTCCCCTGTTCCTGGTAATAAGTTTCCATAGCTGCAAGACTACTCACCAAAGCCCCACTCTCCCCGTTAGGCCGTAAACGTAAATCGACCCGAAAAACAAAACCATCAGCAGTCACATTTTGTAACAGCTGTATAAAACGCTGTACTACCCTCGTGTAATACTGCTCATTACTCAATCGCTCCTGGCCATTGGTATAACCAGTAGCAGAAAAAGCAAAAATCAAATCAATATCGGAGGAATAGTTAAGCTCGCGGCCGCCAAGTTTCCCCATAGCAAGTACATAAAGTTGGGTTGGAAGGCCAGTCTCGTCAGACGGACTTCCATAACGTGCTATCAATTCCTGCTGGCAAAAAGCAAGACCGTGCCTAATCATTGCATCGGCGCAATCAGACCAGGACAGCATTGTTTCTTCGGTATTAGCTAAACCTGCGATTTCACGTAGTAGCAGACGCAAAAAATGACTATGGCGAAATTGGCGTAAAGCACGAGCAAAAGGAATAAACGATTGCCCGCTCAGTTGACTCACCTGCATAAAGTAATCTTCACGGGTTAAAGGCTGTTGACAATCATCTTGTTGCAGCAATTGGTTCAAAATGTCTACCTGTCGGCAAGCATAATCACTAACCAACAAAAGCCTCTGCAGTGCCTCAGCCACCGGATGCTTAAGGGCTGCAAAGTGTTTTAGATAAAAGGAATTCCTTGACTGTAAAAGAATTGGAAGTTCGTCCACTGGCTGCATTTGACCTATTAATAATAAAAAGCATATCCAAGACTATCCAAGCTGGAAATAAAAAACAAACACGCGATGATTTCTACCATCGGTTGGCTTGTGGAAATAATTGATAAAAATACAAGTTGCCTGAATGTTGCTTAATCAAAGAAAAAAGAAACTCAACCATCTATTCCTTTAGAGCATTTTCAAAACCCGCTGTGACGAAGAAAACACGAAGAGACGCAGAACCGGAGTGGACACTCGAAAGCACTTGTGGATTGAAGCCCTTATCGATGAAGCAATTTTCCGCCACAGTAGAGTTTGGCAAGAGGCCTATTTAAAAATAAGCTGGCAGGCTATACTCTATAAATACTATAAATTAGTAATTTGATTAAACTGATGAAAATAATTGGCCTTGTTTTAGCCCTGGTAATCGGTATCAGTTCACCTCTTCATGCCCAAGGCGAACCCCTTAGAGTCGCAGTTGATACGTTTGCCCCCCCTTTTGTTATGGAAAGCGCTAATAATCAACTGTATGGCTTTGACATAGCAATGATGCAAAGCCTTTGTCGCATTATGGAGCGTACCTGCCAATTTGTACCAGTGCCCTTTGAAGACATTTTTGCCACTATAGAAACAAGAAAAGCTGATGTTGGAGTAAGTGCAATTATTATCACGGCGGAACGGGCATCTCGAGTTAATTTCTCCCTTCCTTATTTATTAAGTTATGCGCGCTTCTTAGGCCCTAAAAAATGGATTGGCCAAACTTTTCGCCTGCAATTGTTGACTAACCAGACTGTAGGCGTTTCTGAAGGAACCATTTTCCCCGAAGTAGTAAAAACCTTGGGAATCGCCAATGTAAAGAGCGTTAAATTTGACCGCTTGGACTCCATGATAGAAGCATTGGAAGAAGGGGATATAGATTTTGCTCTCATGGATGAGCCTACAGCCTTATACTGGCAATCACAATCCTCAGGGACTCTCACTGTGGTCGGCGAACCGTTTATTTATGGGTTTGGTTTGGGTATTGCTGTTAACCGTGGGGAACCTGATTTATTACAGGTTATTAATAAAGCGTTACTTCAATACCAAAACAGTGATGAATTTAAACTGAACTATCAGAAATACATTGCTCATTTTTAATAGAACTATTGCCTTGCGGTTAAAAATGACTGCTTGCAATCCAATCTAACAACACATAAGCGTTCACGGGATAGGTATATTTCGTCGTTACGGGACTTGGCGAAACAATCCAGAACGATACTACATTGAAGATTTGAAACTGGATTGCTTCACTTTGTTCGCAATGGCGACAGTGCTTTCCGTTATCAAAGAATGTCATGCGCCGTGAACACTTACCAAGGCAAATAGGGTAGTGATTAATGCAAGGTTTCACCTTTAGTGATGCAATGACTAATCACTCGGCGAGTCACGAAATCACCTTGACTGGCTCCGTAGAGTGATTTGAAATGCTCTGCCAGCGTTAAAACCCAAGAGGATAAACGAAAATCCATACGCTTTTCTTCCTGATTGACGACTAATTCGAATAACCCCAATGAATCACTATTTTGCTCGTTCGCATACTCCTCCATGATACGCTGAGCAGTATAGATATCTTTCTCTCTGGTTGGCCAACTTTTGTTCATAAATATCCCCTAACTTCATGACTTCGGGTCATTTGAAAAACTTCACGGCAGAACAAATTGGGTCAAATAATTAAATTACAAGTCCTCAATCTGAATTTTTATCATGCCATACATTGATTATTTTTTCAATATATTGCTCTATTTTTACTCATTTATTACCAACTTTACAAAGCCTTGCGGCTCTTCCCAAAGCGTCACAAAGAGCACCATTATGATTGGCCCAACAAATAAACCAAGCAATCCCAACGTTTCGACACCGCCTAAAATACCAAACAAAACAGCAAGAAAAGGTAGTTGGATCGCACCACCTATTAAAACCGGCTTTATAAAATGATCGGCAACAAACATCACGATGGTTCCCCATACCAAGACAATAATAGCGCCTATCATGCTGCCGTAGGATAATAAAATCAAAGCAACAACGACAAACACAAAGGGAACAACAAAGGGGATCATAGCAGCAAATGCTGTTATAAAACCGGTTAGGGTTGGAGCAGGGAAATCAACCAAAAAATAACAAAAACCCATTAACACACCAACCCCTAAACCTACCACAATCGTGCCATTGACTGTCGCTCTTAACGCTGAGGGTAAACGATCAGCATAGCGAAACCAACGGGATCCCAAACAAAATTCACCGATATGATTGATTTGTTGAAATAATTTATCGCCATCGCGATAAAAGAAAAATAAGGTTAAGAGTGTAAAACCTAGCTGAAAACCGCGATGAGCAAGATTGACTCCTACCTGCTTAATATAATAACTGGCGGACGTTAAAGGCAGATGAAGATTGGATAAGAACGATCTGACATTGCCTGGTTTGCTAATATTAGCATCCCAGTAAGTTACAAGCTCATTACCTATAATTGGGACTTGTTTTATAAATTCCGGAGCCTGCCCTCCTTCGCGATTTATCAGCTGTAAGTAATTAATGAATATTTGTAATTCTTTCACCAAAATACTGACTAACCAACTTAGAGGTAATATAAATATCAAACTCAAAATTATAGTAAACAGCAAAGCAGCCAGGTTATCATGATTAGCAAAAAATTCTCGCCAACGGCGATATAAAGGATAAGTCGCAATGACAATAATAGCTGCCCAAATCATAGACGGAATAAAGTGATGAATGATAAATAGGGCCAGCAGGACTATACCAACAGTCAACCCCATACTGATTAATTCCTTATGGTTTTCATTCATTTTGCAAATCCCCAAGCAAGCAATTGCATTAACAACCAGGCGGGAATAGCCGCCAACACATCATCTAACATGATTCCTATACCACCGTGAACCTGCTTATCGATGCTACGAATCGGTTGTGGTTTCCAGATATCAAAAATACGGAATAAGAAAAAACCGATGATCATCCACCCCCATCCTACGGGGGCCATTGTCATGGTAAGCAAATACCCTACAACTTCATCCCATACAATACCAGAATAGTCGTGGACTCCCATTTCTTGTGAGACTTTATCACTAACCCAAACACCTAATAAAAACGCGAGAATAGTCATTAGCAAATAAACGATGAGAGGCTGTCCAGCAAGCAACAAATAAACAGGTATAGCAGCGAGAGTACCCCAAGTTCCCGGAGCAACCGGCATCAACCCACTACCAAAACCAAAAGCAATAAAATAAGCGGGATCCTGCCATACCTTATTGGACAATTTTACTGTATTCATTCGCACTCCTTAATCAAGTTTGCTTGAATAAACCCGGTTTATATCTTTTAAAAATGGCTATAACCACTTGGTGTAAGAGACAGCAGATCACCCTCTTCTGTCCTGGCACGCAGACCATTTTTTTCTTCTATGACTCCAATTTGGTAACAGCGCAACCCCGCCTTGGCAAACAAAGCGAGTAACTGCTCTTCCTTTTGTGGTGCAACGGTAAAGCATAACTCATAATCATCCCCTCCTGTAAGCGCAAAATTAACTGCATTTTCCCCTTGATATTCGTGGACCAAAGAATGAACAGGAATAGCAGATAACGATAAGGAAGCCCCAACGCCACTAGCAACACAAATATGATTAAGATCTGCACTTAAACCATCGGAAATATCGATTGCTGCCGAAGCGCTGTTTTGCAAAATATCGGCTAGATCAACACGTGGCTGAGGATGTTGCAATTTTAACATCAACGCACGCTTATCAGCTTCAGGAAGATCATTTCGCTGCAAAAAAGCCACTGCAAGAGCAGCAGCACCTAATTCACCACTCACATAGATTTTATCCCCTGGTTGAGCCCCAGAGCGCCTAACCGCTTTTCCAGTCGGCACCAAACCATGAATAGTGAGTGTTAAGCTTAAAGGACCACGCGTTGTATCACCACCAATTAAAGCGATATCAAATTGCTTTAAGGAAGCGTGCAATCCTTGGGAAAAACGCTGCAACCAAGCAGGATTAAGCTCCGGAATAGTCAGTGCCAAACTTATCCAGCAAGGCCTGGCTGCCATTGCGGCTATATCACTGACATTAACCATGACTGCTTTATAGGCAATGTCATACGCATCCCAGCTACGCAAAAAATGTACATCAGCCACTAAAGTATCAGTGCTCACTAACAATTGATGGGCAGGAGGTACATTCAGGCAAGCGGCATCATCACCGATACCCAATACGACATCGGCGCGAGTGCTGGCAGGATTTTTAAAAAAAACATCGATTAATGAAAATTCATTCATTATGAAGGCTGATTTCAATTTTTCGTACTTGTCGCGCCAGATTATTCAGTACGCCATTAACATAACGGTGGCCATCCTGGGAACCAAATTCTTTCGCCAGCGATATTGATTCATCCAGTACAACACGATACGGAATCTCAGGGCAGAACAACAGTTCAAAGGCCCCTAAACGTAATACAGTTAATTCAATGGGATTTAAACTCTCAATCGATCTATCCAAAAATGGCATCAGATTTTCTTCCAGGAGCTTCACCTGCTCTGGGACACCATAAAGTAAACGGTTGAAATACTCACTATCAACTTTATCCATATTATTTGCAACACGAAACTGAGCTTCTATTTCGAATAATTCATGGCTAGACATTAACCACTGATAAAGCGCTTGCAGGGCAAGTTTTCGTGCACGTCTTTTGCCCCTAATTGATTGTTTTTCCACAATTACCTCATGAAGTTCTATCATCTTTCATTTGATCGATAGTTTGTCTGAAATCACTAACATCTTTAAAGCGTTTATAAACCGATGCAAAGCGCACATAAGCAACATGATCAAGACGATACAATTGCTTCATAACCAATTCGCCCACCTCACGAGAATCGATTTCTCGCTCCCCGCTACGGCGAATTTCCTGCATAATGGTTACGATAGCTTCTTCAAGCGCATCAACGCTAACAGGCCTCTTCTCCAAAGCCCGCAACATACCAGCTTTCAAGTTATTAATATTAAATGGTTCACGCCGGCCATCTCGTTTGATGATCGAGGGCATTATCAATTCGGCTGATTCAAAGGTAGTAAAACGTTCGTGACAAAGAAGACATTGTCGCCTTCTTCGTACTTGCGCTCCTTCTGCAACCAGGCGTGAATCCACTACCTTGGTGTCTTCTGCATGACAAAATGGACAATGCATAATTAACGATATACCGGAAATTCATGGCACAACTGCAAGACTTGCATTTTTACACGCGCAATCATTGCTTCATTATTCAAATCATCAAGCACGTCTGCTATCCAATTACTCAAAATATTCACCTCTTTTTCTTTAAATCCACGTGTTGTTATTGCTGGAGTGCCTAAACGCAGACCACTCGTTACAAAAGGCGAACGTGGATCATTAGGTACAGAATTCTTATTGACCGTGATATTAGCCCGTCCCAAGGCAGCATCAGCCTCTTTGCCGGTAATATTTTTAGTGATCAAATCAACCAGTAACAGATGATTTTCTGTACCACCCGAAACAATAGGATATCCTCGGCCTTTAAGCACCTCAGCCATCACTTTTGCATTCAATAAAACTTGTTGTTGATAGTGCTTAAATTCGGGTTGCAGGGCTTCAGCAAAAGCCACCGCTTTGGCTGCAATAACATGCATTAAAGGGCCACCCTGCATACCAGGAAATACTGACGAATTTAATTTCTTTTCAATTTCTTCATTGGCACGAGCCAGAATCAACCCGCCACGTGGGCCACGCAACGTTTTATGGGTCGTCGTAGTAACCACATCCGCGTAAGGCAGGGGCGAAGGATAAAGGCCAACAGCTACCAAACCAGCCACATGCGCCATATCAGCCATTAAATAAGCGCCTACTTTATCAGCAATAGACCGGAACCTTGCCCAATCAAGCACCTGCGAATAAGCAGAAAAACCAGCGATAATCATTTTCGGACGATGAGTCACTGCCAACTCTTCCAAGGCGTCATAATTGATGAGACCCGTCTCAGGCTCCAATCCATAGCCTATTGCTTCATAGAGTTTGCCGGAAAAATTAACTTTAGAGCCATGAGTCAAATGACCGCCATGCGGTAGAGCCATCCCCAGAATGACATCGCCAGGCGAAAGCAACGCCATCATTACTGCGGCATTAGCTTGTGAACCTGAATGCGGCTGTACGTTTACATAGTCAGCACCAAACAATTGCTTGGCGCGGCTAATGGCGAGGTTTTCTGCAATATCCACATATTCGCAACCACCATAATAGCGTTTACCGGGATAGCCTTCAGCATATTTGTTGGTCAATACTGAACCCTGTGCTTCCAGGACCCGTGGACTGGCATAATTTTCCGAGGCAATAAGCTCGATATGATCTTCCTGGCGCTGACGCTCTGATGCAATTGCTTGCCACAGCACCTCATCAAACCCGGCAATCGTGTAATTTTTATCAAACATTAGCAATCCTTAACCCTGTCGGTAATTAAACGTAACTTCACATGACCTCGGCTAATTGCTTAAAGCACGGAGGTAGGAAAGACATTCCCTATCCAGACGATAATTAAATAATTATAATAGCTACTCAGCCAGGTTTGTAGCTCCTACTTACATTAGCCATTAATTCTCGTTATTCAACCAAGAGAGAATTACGTACTCGCCTGACTCCATCAATATTCGCTGCGATCGCAGCAGCACGCTGCTTGGTTATGGGGCTATTTACAATACCACTCAATTGCACTTCACCCTTATAGGTTCTGACTGTAATCGCGAACCCTTTTGTTCCTAATTTATCAACCAATTCCGTCTTAACCTTTGCAGTAACCGCTGCACTATCAAGGTACTGTCCTGTACTTTCGCTCATTGGCGTAGCAGAGCAAGCAACCATGATTAGCAGTGAAAAAACCAGTAGGATTTCACCCATTATCCTTAACATACTGCTCTCTTGGAATGAAATTATCCAAGAATATCACAGCACAGTGAACTAGTCATGACCATGCATATGACCTTCCTCCACACTATCATGACCATAAACATAGCCATTTCCATAGTTGCCAGGATGTTCGTGTACTCTTGACTCAGGCATCACCGAGCCATGCCCGTGGTAATGTGACTCCCTGTTTTCGTGATGATGATAATGATGATAGGCACGAGGGGCTGGTGCAGAATGATGGTAAAAAGGCCTTGGCGCCGGCTCATAATAACGATCATAGTAATAGTAATCGTTCTCCAATGTACATGAACCCAGTGATGGTAATAAAGCCAGTAACGCTAACAAACGTTTCATAAAAACCTCTTAGGCATAACAACATAAAAAAAGAAAGGCACGATTCTACAATCGTGCCCTCTATGTATTTTACAGCTCATAAAAAAATACTACTTCAATTAATTTGGAATTACTGTGCTTTCACCTCGGCTTTTCTTCCATTACGAAAGGGATATTCACGAAAGGGATAAACGGTTTCGCCTACATAAGCTCTTCTTGCTACGAGTCGCCACCCACTAAAGGTATTAATATCTAAACGCATGCCACTATGGCAGCGCATTACACCATCCCTATCTCGATAATACAAACTAATATAATGAGGGCGTTCCATACGATAAATATCAAATGGTTCTAATAAAGTATCATCATCGAACCTGCCATAGACACGTATATCGTCGTAGCCATCGTTTAATACCTCTATTTCACAATAGCCAGGCATCATCGCTCTTTTCTCTACAGAAGGACCAGTATTTGCCTGTGGATGAACATGCCGATTGCTATCGGCATAAACTGATGTTAACAAACCTAAACAACTAACAAAAAGCAGTGACTTAAGCTTCATCATTAACTCCAAAGTAACTCTAAGATAGAGTGCAGACCAATTGTTAACAAAGAGTGGTCTTTAGTCAATAGGATTTTTTTGTGACCATGATAAAAATAATTTGCTCTATTTTCAGGCAATCTATTGACTGTTCAATGACCAATTGTTGATTCTGATTCGACCAAATTATTTATGCTAATCCAGGCTCGCCCCAATTCCCAGTAATCGAAAAATGCAAAACATCACGAAGTTACTTACTTCATCTATCAAGTAGTTATGGTATATTAAGCCCCAAATTAGGTAGAGGTTTAGTGGAAGTTCCTAAGCATTAGCCCGTTCAGAGGAATGAAGATGAAAAAACGCATGAAGATCATGATTATTGCTTTAATCGTTGTATTTGGAGGCATTATTGCGTTTAACCTCTTCAAAAGCTTTATGATTAAGCGCTTCTTTGCGAACTATGAACCTCCTGCCGTGAGTGTATCTTCCGTCAAAGCCATCCAAAAAAGCTGGGAACCGCGTATTGCAACAGTAGGAAATTTTGTCGCCATTAATGGTGTTGATGTCAATTCTGAAGCATCTGGAAACGTGGTGAAAATTCATTTTGAATCAGGCCAGTATTTTGAGAAAGATAAACCTCTGATTGATATTGATGACAGCGTTGATCAGGCCACGCTTAAATTTAATCTGGCAGAACTGGCTCTAAGAGAGCTCAATTATAAACGCCAAGCTGATTTATTTAGACGAGGGGCAACCCCCAGTTCAAGTGTTGATGAAGCCACAGCCAATTTGCAACAATCCAAGGCCAATGTCGAAAAAACTGAAGCGCAAATAAGGCAAAAGCATATTAGCGCACCTTTTTCAGGATTATTAGGCATTCGTCAAGTTAACTTAGGGCAATATATCACACCTGGACAAACCGCGATTGTGACCTTGCAATCACTCGATCCCCTTTACCTGGAATTTTATTTACCTGAACAGATGCTGAAGAGATTACATATTAATCAAGGCATTCAATTTAACGTAGAAGAATTTCCTAATGCTATCTTTGAAGGAAAAATCACCGCTATTAACTCCAAGGTCGATACGAATACTCATAACATTCTGGTCCAGGCGACTCTGCCCAATTGCCCCGCTGCAGCAACTGACAATCCAGAGAATTCGACGCTCATTAAGCTTGGCAAAAAAATTGGCGAAAAAAGAATTATCAATTGCAACACAGAACTTAACACCAAAAATCATATTACCCAATTCACTTTTATTCCCGGTATGTTTGCCTCTGTTTCCGTGGAACAACCCTTAATTCCAGACGTGATTGTTTTACCTTCTACAGCTATTTCTTACAGTCTGTATGGCAACTCTGTTTTTGTGATCGAAAAAGATAAAGACGGTAAAAAAGATGCTGAAGGCAAGGATATTTTGCGAGTCCAACGTGTGTTTGTCACTACAGGCGAACAGGCCGGCAATTACACAGTGATTAAAAAAGGAATAAAAGCGGGACAGCTGATTGTAAGTTCAGGAGAATTGAAATTACAAAATGGTACCCCTGTGGTCATTAACAACAGTGTACAACTCAATGATGTCAGTGACGCTGATAATTTAGGCCAATAGCAGTTTTAGCAGCAAGTGATTTGCCTTAGGCGATGGTTATTTTAACCATTGCTGAGATCAATATCGTCAAAAACGACGAAGGTTTTTTCCAGGATAACGCATGAATTTTACAGATATATTTATTAAACGCCCGGTTCTCGCCACAGTCATTAGTTTATTGATCTTTTTGTTTGGCCTGAACTCAATCTCAACCATGCAAATTCGCCAATATCCGCGCATGGATAATACGGTTATCACAGTGACTACTGCTTATCCTGGTGCTGATGCCGCTCTAATTGCCGGATTCATTACGACACCTCTGGAAGCGGCTGTTGCCAGTGCGGAAGGGATCGATTACATGACCTCAACCAGCACACAAGGCTTAAGTACAATTACCTTAACGATTAAATTGAATTTTAATCCCCAGGTTGCCTTTACCGATGTAATGAGCAAGGTGCAGCAAATCTTAAATCAATTGCCTCCTGAATCACAGCAACCGGTTATTGTTAAAAGTTCGGATACCTCAACCCCGTTAATGTATATCAGCCTTGATAGTCCTGATATGACACCGCAGCAAATTACCGATTACGCTACCCGTGTTGTACAGCCACAATTACAAACTGTTGATGGCGTAGCAAAAGCAGATATCCTGGGTGGGGCGACTTACTCAATGCGGATTTTCCTCGACCCAATCAAAATGGCTGCTTTGAATGTAGCACCCTCCGATGTATCCAGTGTATTGGCTCGTAATAATTTCCTGACTGCGGCAGGCAATACTAAAGGTGAATATGTTGCGATCAATATGACTGCAAAAACCGATTTAAATAACGCTGAAGAATTCAGCCAATTAATCGTCAGAAGCAACAAGAACTCTATTATCCGCCTGCGTGACATTGGTAAAATAGAATTAGGTTCGCAAAACTATGATTCAACGGTACGATTTAATGGTAAAAAGGCTGTCTTTCTCGCCATCACACCAACACCAACTGCTAACCCGCTGACCGTGATTACTGATGTACGCAAAATAATGCCCTCTATTCAACGTGAATTTCCCCCTTCTTTATCAGGGACTATTGTCTACGATGCGACTGATTTTATTCGCGCCTCTATCGAAGAAGTGATTCAAACCATTGCTGAAGCCGCGATCATTGTTATTATCGTCATCTTCCTGTTTTTAGGCTCTTTACGCTCCGTTATTATTCCGGTAGTCACAATACCTTTGTCATTGATTGGTGTCTGTACCTTCATGTTATTTTTAGGCTATTCCATCAATTTACTGACTTTGCTTGCTTTCGTTCTGGCAATTGGTCTCGTAGTTGATGATGCCATTGTAGTTGTTGAAAACGTACACCGACACATTGAAGAAGGAAAAACGCCTTTCCAAGCTGCAATTATCGGTGCTCGTGAAATTGCAACGCCTGTAATTGCCATGACCATTACTTTGGCAGCGGTGTATGCCCCTATCGGATTTATGGGAGGATTAACTGGCGCTCTCTTTAAGGAATTTGCGTTCACCTTGGCAAGTGCCGTAATTATCTCTGGTATTATTGCATTAACATTGACCCCAATGATGTGTTCTAAAATACTCTCGGCAGAAATCAGTAGCGGACGTTTTGTTCACTTTCTTGATGATAAATTTAACCGCCTGAAAATCCGTTATCAACGTGCTCTCCATAGCTTATTGGATACTCGGATCATTATTTTGCTGTTCGCTGCAGTGGTATTACTTATGCTGCCCTATCTCTATAGCCATACCGCAGAAGAAACGGCCCCTGAAGAAGACCAAGGATTCTTCTTTGTCGTCTCAACAGCACCACAATATGCGACGATTAATTACCTCGAAGCCTATACTCAACCTTTTGATGAGATCTATAAAAGTTTTCCTGAAACCGAACATTATTTTACAGTTAATATGAGTGCACCTATTTCCGGTATGGTACTCAAAGCCTGGGATCGACGAGAACGCAGCCAATTTCAGTTAAAACAGCCTTTACAAGAAAAATTGGACAGCGTGGCGGGTCTTAAATCATTTGCTGTTATTCCTCCTCCACTCCCGGGCGGCGGTAGTGGTACTCCTATTCAGTTTGTAATCAAGACTACCAATGATTTTCAAACACTCTTTGAAGTATCCAACAAATTAATTGATGCGGCACGCAAGAGTGGTCTTTTTATTTATATCGATAACAGCCTTAAGTTCAATCAACCAGAAATTGAATTACAAATTAACCGCTCTAAAGCCTCTGATCTTGGATTGGACATGCAGGCGATCGGTAGCAGTTTAACCACTGCCCTTTCCGGCAATTACGTTAATTATTTCAATTTGCAAGGACGTAGTTATCAGGTGATTCCACAATTAGACAGGCGTTATCGCTTGAATTCCGAGCAACTAGGACAAATTTTTGTGCGTACCGCGAATGGCATCATGGTACCCTTATCGACTGTGGTTACACCAAAAGAAAAAGTACAACCTAATGCCGCAACGCACTTCCAACAGTTAAACGCTGCCACTATCCAAGCAGTGATGATGCCAGGTACAACGCTTGGACAAGGTTTAGCGTTTCTAAAAGAACAAGCCGATAAGTTATTACCTAAAGGTTTTACTTATGATTATGGCGGGCAGTCAAGGCAATTTATTCAGGAAGGTAGCGCGCTTATTTTTGCCTTTTTCCTGGCAATCATTGTTATTTTCCTGGTGCTTGCAGCCCAGTATGAAAGTTTCAGAGACCCACTAATTGTATTAATCAGCGTCCCGATGTCCATTTGTGGAGCATTGATCCCTCTTAATTTGGGAGCAGCAAGTATTAATATTTACACCCAGGTTGGGTTAATTACCTTAATTGGCTTGATCAGTAAGCATGGCATTTTAATTGTTGACTTTGCTAATCAATTACAACGAGAAAAGAATCTTGACCGTCGATCTGCAGTCGAGGAAGCGGCTGCCATTCGTTTGCGTCCAATCTTAATGACAACGGCAGCCATGGTCTTTGGCGTCCTCCCCCTATTAATCGCAGCGGGGGCTGGGGCTGTCAGTCGTTTTGATATTGGTCTGGTGATTTCAACAGGTTTACTGGTTGGTACCTGTTTTACTCTTTTTGTCGTGCCGACTATGTATACTTACATTGCAGCTGACCACCGACATGATTACGATAATGAGAATACCATTTCCCCTTCAGCAATAAGTGATTCTCATAACCCAGTCTAGGTTTGGGGTTATGAGAATGACCCTAGCAAGTGAATAATCGGTCGTTTAGCGATCGATTTATTGCCATTGAATATGTTAGAATTCGCGATTTTCACCAGTACAGGTTAAATCATGGATAAGACTTATTCCCCCCAAGCGATAGAACGTGCATGCTATGAAAAATGGGAAAGCCACCATTATTTTCAGCCGCGCGGCGAAGGAAAGGCTTATTGCATTATGTTACCTCCTCCTAATGTAACCGGTAGCTTACATATGGGACATGGTTTTCAACATACTTTAATGGATGCCCTGATTCGGTATAAACGTATGCAAGGCGCAAAAACCCTTTGGCAACCTGGTACTGATCATGCGGGAATCTCAACGCAACTCGTTGTGGAACGCCAATTGGATAGCAAGGGATTATCCCGCAAAGACATGAGTCGTGAGGAATTTCTAGAGCATGTATGGCGTTGGAAGGAAGAATCAGGAAATCAGATTACTAGCCAGATGCGCCGCATCGGTTCTTCCGTGGATTGGTCGCGCGAACGATTTACCATGGATGAAGGCTTGTCAGCTGCTGTACAAAAAGTATTTGTTCAATTATACGATGAAGGGCTTATCTATCGCGGTACCCGTCTGGTAAATTGGGATCCCAAATTAGGTACAGCTGTTTCAGATCTGGAAGTTATTTCTGAAGAAGAAGATGGGTGTTTATGGCATATACGCTACCCTGTCGTTGATTCAAGCGAATCAATTATTATCGCCACAACAAGACCAGAAACTTTGCTTGGTGATACAGCGGTTGCCGTTCATCCAGATGATCCCCGCTATCAACATTTGATCGGTAAACAGCTACAACTTCCTTTATGTGACAGAACGATTCCTGTTATTGCAGATGACTATGTCGATATGGAATTTGGTAGTGGTTGTGTCAAAATTACGCCAGCTCATGATTTTAATGATCACGAAATTGGTAAACGCCACAATTTGCCGTCAATTAACATCCTAACAAAAAAAGCAACCATCAATAAGAACGCCCCCTTACCTTACCAGGGGATGGATCGCTTTGTAGCTCGTGAACTCATTATTCAAGACCTGGGTAAAGCAGAGCTCTTAGTTAAAATTGAACCACACAAATTAAAAGTGCCTCGCGGCGAAAAATCGAATGTTATCATCGAGCCACTTTTAACTGATCAATGGTATGTAAAAATTAAACCGTTGGCTGAACCAGCTATCGAAGCCGTTGAAAAGGGAGAAATCCGCTTTATTCCTGAGAATTGGTCTAAAACGTATTTTCAATGGATGGAAAACATTGAAGATTGGTGTATTAGTAGACAATTATGGTGGGGACATCGTATTCCAGCCTGGTATGACAGCCATGGCCATGTTTATGTTGGCTATAGTGAAAACGATGTTCGCTTTAAATATTCCCTGGATGAATCCGTCTCATTAAAACAAGATGAAGATGTTCTGGATACCTGGTTTTCTTCTGCACTTTGGCCTTTCTCCACCTTGGGCTGGCCAGAACGTACGCCGGAGCTTGAACAATTTTACCCAACGTCAGTCTTGGTAACTGGCTTTGATATTATTTTCTTTTGGGTTGCCCGCATGATTATGATGGGCTTAAAATTTACAGGTAAAGTCCCCTTCAAAGAGGTCATCATTACTGGGCTTATTCGCGATAGCGAAGGGCAAAAAATGTCTAAATCCAAAGGGAATGTCTTGGATCCTATTGATATTATTGATGGGATTGATCTCGACAAACTCATTGAAAAACGAACTTCCAACCTGATGTTGCCTTCAGTACGTGATAAAATAGCAAAGGCCACCCGCAAAGAATTTCCAGAAGGCATTGCCTCTTTTGGGACTGATGCACTTCGTTTTACCTTTTGTTCGTTAGCATCCACCGGTCGAAATGTACGTTTCGATATGGGGCGAGTTGAAGGGTATAGAAATTTTTGTAATAAGCTATGGAATGCTTCACGTTATGTATTACTTAATACCGATGAGGAGCAGATTGATTTTGGTGATGGCGCATTTCAATATAGTCCTGCCGATCAATGGATACTTTCACGTCTGCAACATACGATTACTCAGTGCCATCATTATTTTGAAACCTACCGTTTTGATTTACTGACAAACACACTGTATGAGTTTGTCTGGCATGAGTATTGTGATTGGTATCTTGAATTATCAAAACCAGTGCTCTATGACAATAATGCCTTGGCAGCGATGAAGCGAGGAACTCGGCGTACTCTGATTCATGTGCTTGATCAGATCTTAAAACTCTTGCACCCTATTATGCCGTTCATTACTGAAGAAATATGGCAACGTACCAGCAAACTTACCAGCCAAAATGGTGAAACCATTATGCTAAGTCACTACCCGCAGGTAAACAAGGATTTCATTAATCCTGACGTGGAAGAAGAATTAGCCTGGTTAAAGTCAGTCATTCAATCTGTCCGTACCATTCGCAGTGAAATGACTATTTCCCCTGCTAAATTAATTCCCTTACATTTCAGAAACGTAACACCGGTAATAGAAGAGCGGATTAAGAAATATCATGGAACTTTAATTGCGTTAAATAAACTGACTCACATCCGTTGCATGGATAAGAATGAATCACTATCAGTTTCAGCCTCTGCTGTAGTTGGTGAGCTCGAGTTACTTATTCCTATGGCAGGCCTCATTGACAAACAAGCAGAATTATCTCGTCTAGAAAAAGAAATTGCTAAATTGGATAAAGATATAGCTCTTGCTGAAGGTAAACTTGGTAACCCTAAATTTACTGACAAAGCACCTGCTGAAATTATTAGTAAAGAACAAGAAAAATTAGCTCAGGCAAAACTAACCAAGAGTAAGTTGTTACACCATAAAAAAACGGTAGAAACACTCTAGGCAGGAGGTGGGCGCTTCGTCCAACAGGTTATTATTTGGAAACATGTTGAGTCAAGATCGCCGACCTACAGGGTTTATGGTTTGATATTGCGCGTTTCGCTGCTCACATAGACTAACGTGTATGCCCCGCTGCGATGCGCGAATATCAAGCCATGGGCACTCATCACACCGCTTAAACAACAGTTCAAAACTAACATGACAAGAATGGATTCTTGCCTTTACATCGTCTTGTTACACAGGCATGCTTACCCTTACCCTAATTCGGGATTTCAGTATGGTCAAGGAACAAAAAGCAAATCACCTGCTTCACGAAAAAAGCCCTTATCTACAACAACATGCCCATAATCCCGTAGACTGGTATCCTTGGGGAAAAGCAGCCCTTGACAAAGCACGGGAAGAAAATAAGCCGATTCTGCTTTCTATAGGTTACGCTGCCTGCCATTGGTGTCATGTCATGGCCCATGAGTCCTTTGAAGACGAAGAAACCGCGATGGAGATGAATAAAGGCTTTATTAATATAAAAGTAGATAAAGAAGAACGACCCGATTTGGACAAAATTTACCAAACAGCCCATTATTTTTTAAGCCAACAACACGGTGGCTGGCCTCTGACGATTTTTTTAGCATCTGATCTTACCCCTTTTTTCAGTGGGACTTATTTTCCTCGCGAAGACCACTATCAATTACCCGCCTTTAAAAAAATTTTGCACTTCGTTACTGCGATCTATAACAATCAACAACAGGATATCCAAGAACAAGCCAAGCAATTAAAAAAAATCTTGCAGCAACAGCGACATAGCCCGACCAATTCCGTTTTAAATAATCGTCCCTTAGAGCTCGCTCTGTATAATCTGTCTGCAAGTTATGATGCGAATCATGGTGGCTTTGGTGTCGCTCCCAAATTTCCTCAAGCACCTAAGCTTGATTATTTACTAGACCATCATTCACCCCTTGCTTCAGCCACTCTGGAGCATATTGCAAAAGGTGGGATCTATGACCAATTAGCAGGAGGCTTTTATCGTTATTCGGTTGACGAAAAATGGAACATCCCTCATTTTGAAAAAATGCTTTACGATAATGGGCAATTATTAATGCTCTACTCGATTGCTGGCCAAAATCACGCAGAGGCATTTTTCCACGAAATTGCTGCTGAAACCGCCGAATGGGTAATTGAGGAAATGCAATCTTCCGAAGGCGGGTATTACTCCAGTCTCGATGCAGACTCTGAAGGGGAAGAAGGAAAATTTTATCGTTGGGACAACACAGAGATTCAGGCTGAACTCACTGAAATAGAATATGCTGTCCTGAGCCATTATTTCGGTTTAATACAACCACCTAATTTTGAGCAATATTGGCATTTTTATGTTGCTCAGCCTTTAGAAAAAGTCAGTAAACAGCTAACCCTCTCCATGGCAGATACTAAAAAACTGCTGTCCACGGCAAAAAAGAAACTACTCGCTAAACGTAATCAACGACCAAAACCTTTTCGTGATGAAAAAATTTTGACTTCATGGAATAGCTTGATGATTAAAGGTATGCTCCTTGCCGGATATTATTTGGCGGAGCAGCGCTACCTGAACTCCGCTGAACGAGCAATTCGCTTCATTAAAGAAAAACTTTATTGTAAACAACAATTACTAGCCAGTTATAAAGATGGTGACGCTTATCTTCAAGCCTATTTGGATGATTACGCTTTTTTAATTGATGCGCTACTGACTTCGTTGACCATCTCTTGGCATACTGAACATTTATTTTTTGCTATCGAACTGGCTGATAGCGTATTAAACCATTTTTCTGATCAAGTGGCTGGAGGATTCTTCTTCACCGCTGACAATCATGAAAAATTATTATATCGCCCCAAAACAATGTCTGATGACGCAATACCTGCTGGAAATGGGATCCTCGTCAGAGCTTTGCTAACTCTTGGTCATTTATTAGGTGAACCACGCTATTTAAACGCCGCAGAAAAAACGTTGCAGACCGCCTGGGCAGCTTTAATGCAATTTCCTGCGGAACACTGCAGTTTACTACAAGGGTTAAGCGATTATTTAACCCCACCGCAAGTGGTGATTATTCGTGGCAAACAAGATGAAATCAACTCTTGGTGGGAATATGCGCGACCACGTAACCCTTATACCTTTGCCATACCCAATGAAACGCTAAATCTTCCCCAAGCCCTTTCTACAAAAAAGCCACAGGGAAAAACCTGTGCTTATATTTGCCAGGGTTTGCAGTGTAATGAGGTAATAACGGAGCTAGAAAAATTTAAAATGCTTCTGCAAGATAATACTAATTAAAATTAACGAGTTAATTTCAAAAAGACTTAGGAAAAACATTGAGTCGAGGCAAAGGCAACATTTGATTTTAACGAGAGAATTTAGCCTCACTAAAGCCCGAATTAAAAGCAAATTTTAACGAAGTGATCGACGTTTTGCGTAAGTCCTATTTAAGAAATGGCACAGCATTGCACACACCAGTCCTATCCCACCACCAATAATCACGTGAGAAAGGCGTTCAAAAGCGATTGCTCTTGAGTGCGTAATCAACATCACCACTGTTGCCACGAAGACACAGCGTAGCGTGTAAGCGATGATATAACGCCGAAAGGCTACCAGCGTTAAAAACAGCGCAACTGTAGTAAGCGTTAAATCAAAAGGCGTAGAAGGAACAACAAATTGGCCAAGTAGAATACCTACTGGAACACCAATTAAAACACCAATAAGACGCTGATGGAACTTCCCAGGCGTTGTTTCGATTTCTCCTGTAATAACACTTGCGACTCCCCAAATCATCCATTGACCATTTTGC
The DNA here is from genome assembly GCF_900452385.1 of Legionella donaldsonii. Taxonomy (NCBI): domain Bacteria; kingdom Pseudomonadati; phylum Pseudomonadota; class Gammaproteobacteria; order Legionellales; family Legionellaceae; genus Legionella; species Legionella donaldsonii. The sequence goes on from NZ_UGOA01000001.1 coordinate 2,378,250, forward strand.
ATCGGAATATATTGGACTAAAAAGGCTGAAACACCGACACCCAAAGCCATTGCGATCATGCTCTCGGTATTATTCTTTTTCGCACCAAAATCAGACAAATACGAGAGTTGTAGAAATTGATAACCTTTGCTGTCTTTATAAAATTTTATTTGATTAAACAAGGTAATGGCTAAGGTAGGAATCAAGGCCACAAGTAAATAAGGCACTAAACGAGTGAAGCTGTATAAGGAAAAGACTGGTTTCATTTCAGAAGCGAGTTCTATGGAAAGAATGATAGCTGGAATAAATGTCCAATTTCCCAATGTCCGTAACTTATCACCTTTGCAGGCTATCCAGATGATCGCTGTGGCTGACAAGGTGCTACTTAAAATAAAAAGTATAGGCAGCTCTTGGGTAAAAAATAATAAATAAAATAAGAAAATGATTGCTAACCCATGCAGTAATACTCCCAAGACAGTAAGCTGCAATTTTTCCTCAACGATTAACGTTGCCATCGCTAAGACCGATACTTCTAACCAATAGGAATTCTCAGTAACCAGGAAAAGAACGGCAAAGGGTATTAAGACAATCATGCCAAGCAAGAGGAACCATCCTCTAATTTCATTTTTTATCCATTGTATGCTCTTCGCTAAAATTTGCATTTTAAATGTTGCTCACATTTACTAATCGGCATCGTTGGTTTATTGCTGCATTGCAGTGCTAACCTCCGTCCGAAACGCTCCGCCTTGCACGAAAACACAAAAATACACAGGTTATGCAAGAAGGCCAATTCGAAGTCGAAAGAATAAGATTTACAAGCTTATAATAACCTTTTACTGTTATCTTTGTCGTTGTTCTAACATACAACGTTATTTAGAAATGTAAATTGGCTTTTAAGGATTACTGTGATACGGAATAATCAGAACCGACTGTCTTATTATCTGTTGGGCATTATTGTATGCCTTTTTTTATTTCTTTTCTTAACCGCCATTGTCGCGTGGCACGGTCCCTATCTCTTTCTTAATACGTATGTGCATCGCACCATTGAGACGATACAAACATCTTACCTTACTCTCGCTGCTACTTTTCTCTCTATTTTAGGAAACAAGTATATAGTTGTCCCAGCACTGATATTGACTAGTCTATTTTTATTTTTTCAAGCACAGAGAAGACTTGCCGTGCATTTTTTTCTTGTCATTGTTTTAGCCGCTACCATAGCGTTCCTCTTCAAGAATTTTTTCCCCATTCCCCGGCCTGAAGAGCATGGTGTTATAGAGAGCTTTGCCTTCCCAAGTCGGCATGTCGCCCTATGCTCAGCTTATTTAATTTTTATATTGGCAATTGTGAGTCCCAAGATTAAATCGAGTCGGTGGTTAACAATGACCATTTTTTGTTTGATTTTAGCGGAATCTATCGCACGCCTAATACTAAAAGTTCATTGGCTAACTGATGTGATGGGTGGTTTTTTTCTTGGTTCTGCTTGTGGCCTAATTGGAGCCTATAGTTATCATCTTAAACCGGATCCTGCCTTGGATCTTCCTGTATTTTTTAAAACCCTTGGCATTATTTTCGGTATCACTAGCATGGTTTATTATTTAATACCCGGTTTCTTTTAGTTCTACCCTAAGATTTACTCTCGTTAATAAAATGACGGCCCCAATTCGGGGCTATCCTTTTATTTTTTTCCACAGACACGACGCTCTATCCAATACGCCAGTATCAGGGTCGAGACAATACCTAACATGATTCCATAATTCTGCCAATTCTTTCCTACCATGGTTAATGCATTGGGAGTATGGAAAATAGAGAAGGGGATAGCTAATAAAACATCAACCAATGCTGAACCTGCTACCAAGCCACAGGCAATCAACACCCCCCTTTGTCTCCGTAGCTGACTTTCTTCATCAGGAAGCTTCTTTTTACTGAGACGCCACTGCGTGACCATTGCAATCATTCCGCCAAGAAATAAAGGAAAAGAAGAAGCGATTGGTAAATACATTCCTATAGCAACGCCTAATATAGAAAGTCTAATACAACGATCTAATTTAACTACATGGATGAAAAAAATAAGCGCGAGAATTACTGCTGCTCCGATAAACATCATCGTCCAAGGCAAGGCATTACGAAATACTGCTTCAGTGATTGCCGCCATTAATGCAGCGGTGGGTGCGGGCAGTGACTGGCCAGGATCCATTCCATCATGAGGCATAACCCCTGCAATACCATAGACATCAAACATCAATTGCATGACAGGTGGTATTACCAAGGAAGAAATGATTACCCCTAGCAAAAGCATAACCTGCTGCTTCCACGGAGTCGCGCCAACCAATTGTCCCACCTTCAAATCTTGCGTATTATCGTTGGCAATAGCAGCAATGCCTGTTACCACCGAACCAATAATAATTGTGATTGCCTCTGCTGCCTTAATCTGGTTAACGCTAAAAGGTAACGGTAAAAGCTTGTTAATCATCGTCAGCAATATCCAGGCTGCAAATAGCATGCCGGCAATAACTATTGCACTACCAGGACTCGCTGTTACTCCGACCATACCTGAAAAATAGCCTGTAATAACCGAGAATAAAAAGCCAATGATCAAAACATAGAGTACTGCCCCAAACACTAAGGTAGGGGCGAAATCACCGTCCAGCCCGATTTCCTCCAAAGGGAAAATAAATTGAAAAAACAAAAATAAAATAGCAGACATAAGTGTTACGCCAATTAAAATAAAGGGCATGGGAATGTCTTTATCCGTGCGCGGCAATTGCGTTTCTTGATGACTTTTAGACATAAAAGCACGGAAAGAAATCCGCATACTCTTAAGTAAAGGCCTTATTAATTTCAAGAAAGTCCAGGTACCGGCAAAAAGCATTGCTCCAATCCCTAAATAACGCATTTCACTATTCCAGAGAAAAGTAGCCGCTTTTTGTGCAGGATAATGGGTAAGAAACTCTGGGTAAAATTGACTAATAATCGGCATGGCTATCAGCCAGGAAATAATAGCCCCCAAGAAAATACTCAAAGCCATTTCATGTCCGACTAAATAACCGGCCCCTATCATCGTTGCAGAAAATCCCACACCAAAACCTAATAGCGAACGCTTGATCGAAAACCAAAAACTCCAATTGTTTGCAATAATTTTAAAACCGGTTTGGAAGAGCTCCAGCAGGCCACCTACAGCCCCCCCGAGAAAAATATCTCGAATACCCGCTTTTTCTGCTGATGATTTCAATACTTCGGCAATAGCCCTCCCCTCCGGAAATCTTAACACCGGTTCATTCACTAAAACCCGGCGAAGAGGAATTGAAAATAAAACACCCAAAATACCACCACAGACAGCAATAAAAAAATTAGTGAGATAATCAAAACCATCCCAGTATTGAATAATAATCAATGCAGGAATGGTATAGACAATACCTCCAGCAACTGCTTCGCCCGCAGAAGCGGCTGTTTGGACTGCGTTATTCTCCAGAATGGTAGAGTTTTTAAACAAACGTAAAATACCCATGGAAATAATAGCTGCAGGAATGGAAGCCGACGTCAAAATGCCCAACTTTAACGCCAGATAAGCATTCGATAAGGCCAAAATAATCGTCAAAATAATTGCTAAGACAATACTACGAATAGTTAATTCAGCAATTTTTTCATCCGCTTTGATAAACGGAACAAATGTACTCATTCATTACCCCATACTGCTTTGGTTACATCAGGACGTAACCAGTTCTTGAGTTCAGATTTAGAAATTTTTACTGTTTGTGGACCGTAAAAATAAGGCGCGACTTGATAAGTATCAAACACAATAGCTAAACCATCTTGTGTAAAATGCCAATTTCTATAATTCTCCTGGGTCGCCGTTGTTCCTTTTATTAACCAATCCCGATCGGTCATTTTTTTCTTCCCTAAAGCTTTACGGCATATAGTGGCTATTTGGTTTAAGTAATTACTATTTGGTACAAACAAATGATCTAACGTCACTGATTGGCCTTGGATAAAATTGAACGTTTTTACAGAATTACTGGGATGTGCAGCACCTTGACTATAAGCCGATACGGAGAACAAGATACTTAACGCATTTTTATTTTGAAACTCTATTTTATAATCAATATATAAACTACCTTTTCCCAAAGTATCACCTGTCTTTTTCACCCCAGGTACTTCAAGAGCGGCTGCACTCTTTTGGCTTTCAGCTATAAACGCTTTTATCCTTTCACCCACTTCTTCATCTGGAAATCCTTCTGGATATTTAATACTAAGATCAAAATCAGCAGTTTCTTTTTTGATGACTATTGTCTTTGGCGGTGCTGCCCAAACCAAACTCTGTAACAAGAAATAACTCAGCCCTAACAGACTTATAATAAATTTCTTCATCGTTGTACTCCCTCAAATTCCCTTAACCAATTTCCCGCTACCATTGTACTGTGTTGTATGGGATAACCAAAGTGATAACAAAGTGAGGCACTATCCTTTATTGACCAACGGACTAAATCCGCAGTCATTCCCGCTGCAAGAGAACCTGTTTCCCGCTCCAGATCAAGTGCTCTCGCCGCTTGATACGTGACTGCCATTAAAGCCTCCGGTACTGTTAGGCCAAAAAGCTGACAGGCCATATTGAGCATTAGTAATAATGATGTCGTAGGTGATGAGCCTGGATTAGCATCGGTGGCAATTGCTATACCCACCCCCATTTCACGCAGCAACGCTACAGGCGGTTTGACTGTCTCGCGTAAAAAATAGTAAGCGCCCGGTAACAGGACAGCTACTGTTCCATTATTAGCCATTGCAGCAACTCCTTCGCGATCCAGGTACTCTAAATGATCACAAGACAGAGCCCCTAAGCTGGCAGCCAATTTTGTCGCTCCGAGATTAGACAATTGTTCTGCGTGGCACTTAATAGGGAAAGCCAAGGCCTTTGCTTGGGTAAACAACTGTTCTGTTTGAGCCAAGGTAAAACCAATGGATTCACAAAATACATCTACCGCATCAGCCAATCTCATCTCAGCTATAGCAGGCAACATATCTTGACAAAGAAAATCGACATAAGCCTGGGCATTATTTTTATATTCTGGCGGCACCGCATGAGCCCCTAGAAAAGTAGTCCTTACTCGCAGACCAACCACTTCCCCCAAACGCCTCGCCACACGCAAGATTTTAAGCTCATTATCCCAATCTAGACCATAACCCGATTTAATCTCAACGGTAGTTACGCCTTCTGCCCGTAAAGCCAACATTCTGGGTAATGATTGTTGAAAAAGCTCTTCTTCAGAGGCAGCACGCGTTTGTCTGACAGTCGATAAAATGCCTCCCCCGGCGCGCGCAATTTCAGCATAAATTTTTCCTTCAAGTCGTTGCTTAAATTCATCAGCACGATTACCGGCATAAACCAAATGAGTATGACAATCAATCAAGCCTGGCGTAATTAATAAATTACCACAGTCTTCAGTAACAGTAGCCTGTTGCGAGTAAGAGGCAGGTAACTCACTCATGGCACCACACCAAACTATCATTCCTTTGCTAATAGCAATCGCTTGATTTTCGAGTTGCTTACCTTGTGCATCAATTGTCGTTGCATTTGATAATAAGCGGTCACATGCCTGCATGTTTACTCCCAGTCAGGCACTTGTTGCGATGCCTTGAGCCATTGTTGGTGGTGGCTTTTGTCATAGATATCCCATTCTTGGGCTACATAGTCTGTTTTATCCACATCGATTAATAACCATATTAAAAAATCAGCTACGGTGGTAGTGGATAAGAGACGTTTTTCTTGCTTGAGAACCCTGAAAAAATCACGTTTTTCCTCATCCATCAACGAAGCGTGTCGAATGGTGGTCTGCATGTCGGTATCAATAATCCCAGGCATCACACTGGCAAAAGCCAGGTTTTGATTTTCTAACTGTAAACAACGGGTGAGCATAGCTAGAGCCGCCTTGGACACACAGTAAGCAGCCCAACCTGCAACAGGGAAATGCGCTGCACCAGAACCGATATGCAATACACGACCTTGCTCTAATTTGGCAAGCAACATCTGCGTTAAAAATAAAGGTGCATTGAGATTAGTGGCAAGAACTTGCTGCCAGGAAGCTTCATCGATAGCAGCAACAGGCATAATCGGCTCAATAACACCCGCGTTGTGGATCAACCCCTCAAGCGCGTTAATTTGAATTTGCTCTATATGGGCAACAATTTCCCGGCGTCCTTTACTCGTTGAAACATCCGCAACAAGGTAACTAATTTGGGGAGAATAGGCTGCCGTTTCTACTAAAGCCTCTTCGCGTCGACCTACAATTAAAATCTGCTTTTGTCGAACCGCCAAAGCATGAGCCAGAGCCCGTCCAATTCCACTCCCTCCACCAGTAATCACAAACATGATATTTCTCCAGCTAGCTTAATCTTTGGCTATTCGCTTGTAATCCAGCAAACATCGATTTTATAGGCCTCAATACAGAAGAGCGATGAGAACTTAAAATCACCACTTCGTGAACTTCAGAGAAGAATACCGAACCACACTAGACTTCTTTCGCAAACGCGTTGCAGTGAGAGCAATGCAGAGGAGAAACGGCACGCAAAGCCGGAGTGTACACATCAGTACATGAGGCTCCAAGCACCGCATCAACGAAGCTGTGCTTCAATGCTGTAGCTCCTGAAGAGGTCTACTCTTAAAATAAGGCCCGATAATAACAGACCTGCTTAGGATTGGCACCGATTTTAGAATAAAGAAATAATTACAGTGACATTATCCTATACAGGAAGATATATTATCCTTATATCAAATTTCTGCTTTGAAATTGACTATGTTTGCAAACCTAAAAAATTACGAACCAACTGAGCAATCTATTTGGCAAGGGCGTCAAGATAGCTTGCCTGGGGAACGTTTCTTCCAACGTGTTCGTTGTATCGATCTGCGTTCCCAAACTCTACATGATAACCAGCAAAACCTGATTATGCTGGGATTTTGTAGTGACGAAGGGATCAGGCGTAACGAAGGTCGTACTGGCGCTAAATTAGGTCCATTCAAATTGCGTGAACAATTAGCAAAACTTTCCTGCAATCTCGATAAGCAGTTTACCGATATAGGTAATATCGTCTGTGAGCAAGAACAATTGGAATCTGCTCAACAAGAATTCGCATCCTTAATTACGGCTTGTCATCAACAGGGTTATAAAACCTTGGCTTTCGGTGGTGGTCATGAAATTGCATGGCCGCATTTTTCTGGTTTGGCTGCTCATTATCCCAAAATAGGTATTATTAATTTTGATGCCCATTTTGATCTGCGTCCTTTAAAAGACGGGCATTATGCTACTTCAGGAACCCCTTTTCGCCAAATCAGCCAATATTGTCAACAAAATCGGCTATCCTTTGACTACTGTTGTTTAGGAGTCCAATATATTGCGAATACAGCTAGTTTGTTTGCTACTGCCGATGAATTAAAAGTATCTTATCTTAGCGCAGAACAAATCCATAATGAGGATATTGCCTGGCAACTCGCTTTCCTGGATACGTTTCTTTTACGGCATGAATATATTTATTTAACGATTTGTTTGGATGTATTTGCCGAATGCTTTGCACCAGGGGTCAGTGCGCCCCAAGCCCTGGGTTTAACACCATGGCAAGCATTAGCCCTGTTGAAATACATCTTACAAACTGGCAAAGTGATAAGTCTTGATGTAGCTGAGCTCTCCCCCCCTCTGGATCAAGAGCAAAAAACCACACGACTGGCTGCCAGCCTAGTGGCAGAGTTGTTGGATTATTATTAAAGGAGTGTTATTAATGAAAAAATCCATGCTATGCGCAGGATTGATGACTGTTTTATGTACAACAATCTATGCTGAAAATAGTGCTCAACCCGCGAACAGTAACGCTGGCGACACCTTGCAAACAAAACCAGCACCTACAACACTGGGAGCAAGTGCATCGCCTGCAGTAGTGCAACCTGCTCCTTCTCAAACCGCACCAACCCAAACACCACAGGGTACACCTGCTCCTACGCCACAGGGTACGCCTGCTCCTACGCCACAGGGTACGCCTACTCCTACGCCACAGGGTACGCCTACTCCTACGCCACAGGGTACGCCTACTCCTACGCCACAGGGTACACCTACTCCTGCACTACAAGGTACACCAGCACCTGTATCGCAAGGGACAGTAATACCCGCAGGGACTTCTACAACTACACCAGCAAAAACTCCCATGCAAGTAACCCCTATTACGCCCCCCCAACCCATTGACTGTAACTATCGTATCCCTGCAGAAACAACCCACATTGAGCAAGCGCTGGTATTAAAATGGGCAGAGAAAGCTGCGGCCCAATCATTTGATTTTGATTACAGCACACTTGATAAACAATTATTAACTTTAAAATCATGTTATACCGATCAAGGATGGCAAGGATTTAATGATGCCTTACAAAAATCAGGTAATCTCAATGCTATTAAATCACAACAACTCATGGTCAGCTCTATGGTCAATGGTACACCGACCATTACTGAGCTTAAAGAAAACCAATGGAAAGTGGTTCTGCCTTTGCAAGTGGTTTATCAAAATGATAAGGAAAAATTAACTCAACCACTTACCATTAATTTAGTTGTCGGACGAAAAATTTCGGGTGATCTTGGTATTATGCAAATGATTGCAACACCTCGCCAATCTTCTGGTCAAGGTAGTGCTCAAACCACTCCAACAACAAATACCACAACATCGCCAGCTAGTACGACGAAATCTAATTAACGTGAATAGAGTGCCGTACAGGTATTTTTCATACCTGTACGTCTTTTTGATTAGGATAATCATGCGCTACAAATTCGCGATTATACTGTGCTTTACCAGTGTTAACGCATCGGCAAATGTGCTGCAATATTTTGCGGGGTTAAGCTATCACAATCCGGCAGAATTATTTAAAGTTAAAAAAAATGAATTCATTATTGGGGGTACTAGCTTTTATGCCGACATTGGTTTTCAAGGCAACGTATTAAATCTTAATACTTTTCAATATGATAGTGGTATCGCCCACTCGCGGCGAGTAAGTTTACTTCCTTTTGGCCGCATTGCGGCTCGCGCAAACGAGAAAATCGTTCTTGCTGTTGATGTGACGGAACCTTTTCATTCCAACCTGGTCTATGGAGGAAAGGCATTTACTCGCTATGCCGCAACTGAAACACTGATGACGGATGTTGATATCAGTCCACGTTTTTCTTTGAATATTTATCCGCAACTTTATTTTGGAGGTGGCTTAAATTTTAATTTTCTAAAGAATAATGAAACAAATTGGGCCTTACCCATCAACCAAACTGATTATGCAACCTTAATCAATCGTACCTCCGGTTTTGGTGTAGGCTATGATACTGGTCTTTATTACATGGCCAATCAAACCAATTTTTTTGGTATCGCTTATTATTCTTCTATTAAACAAAAAACACGTGGGGAAAGTTTATTCGACGGCGATGTTAATAACGCGCTTAGCTTTAATTTCCGTATGCCAGCAACTACCATACTCAATTACGTACATCTTTTCAGCCAAACCTGGCTTGCCAGTTTACAAGCCTTCCGCAGTGAATGGAATGCTAATCAATACGCTCGCATTCGCAATACAGCTGCTCGCCCTCCAGTGAATAAAGACTTTACATTTACGATGAAATATAAGGAGTCATGGGCTTATTCAGCAGCAATACACCATCAATACAAAGAGAGTTTGGGATTTACACTAATTGGACTTATCGATGATGGTCCGGAGCGAGACCCTCTCCGAACCATTAATTTTCCTTCCGATGTTCAATATTTCATTGGGTTAGCAACGGATTACCATTTTAATAAAGAAGCGAGTTTGGAACTTCTTTACGGCCATGTGTTTTCCAACACGACTATTGGTAATCGCATAACGATTAATAATCAATCGCTGCCCTTTACCACAGGAAAAATCCGCATTAATGCCGATGTCATTGATTTAAGATTTAAAATGCAAGCTTAGGGGGTTGTTTCCATTTCGCTCGCTTGAGGGCTTATGGTTTGATGAACGCACATTGCGGAGAAGCACAGCACATCAAGAGCCATAAGCACCAAGATAGTATAACCTAATGGTTGGAGCCATTCTCATTGGTATACGAAAGCACAGTAACCTGTGTTCCGACAGTAACAAATTGCTCATTGAGCCATTTTGCTGCACTGGGAAGTACGCGAATACAACCATGGCTTGAGTTCGCATAAGGAACCTCATAAGCAGCATGAATAGTAAAACCGCGGTTGAAGTACATGCAATAAGGCATTTTTGCCCCGCCTGTTGTTTCTACCGGATACTCACCGGAACGGCAATCAATTCCTCGTTTATTGTAGACATGGAAACTACCGGTCACCGTACGGCAAGGCTGCCCCACATCTTCACAAAAATCTTTTCCTCCTGAAGCAGCTCCAGTCATCACTCGATTACCCTCTGGATCATAAGCTGCCCAGGCAAAAGCTTTGGGATCAAAAATAAATTGTTTTTTTCCTGTTGCTGGTGCTTTTAAAGGAAAGTAATCTCGGCCACGTTTATCATTTAAATAGTGGGTTGTCTTATGGACGTAACCATTATCATCAGTAATAAAACAAGACTCATCGCAGGTATCCATAAAACAACCGGAAAGCCCAAGGCCTAATAAGCAAACCCACAACAACTTCTTCATGGTAAAAAATTCTCTCTTAAGTTTATTAACACATCCAGACTGTTAACCTATCGCTAGCTTGAATTCCTGGTTATAGAAATTAAACAGCGCTATAAGTTTACAGGCAGCAAGGATAACACAGAAAAATACACTTTGAATTACCTTTATACTTATACTGCAGCAATTTAACGTATAAATTGCTGCCAACTCTGTATCAAGATTTTAAACGACGATATTTAATACGCGACGGCCTATCTGCTTCATCGCCTAATCGCCGCTTCCTATCCAGTTCATAATCGCTGTAATTTCCTTCAACAAAAACGACTTGCGAATCACCTTCAAAAGCCATTAAATGTGTACAGATACGATCTAAAAACCACCGATCATGTGAAATGACAATCGCACAACCCGGAAAATTCAAAATAGCCTCTTCCAGTGCACGTAACGTTTCTACATCCAGATCATTACTTGGCTCGTCAAGCAATAATACATTTCCACCGCGCTTAAGTAGTTTGGCTAAATGGACACGGTTTCTTTCTCCACCTGATAACTGTGCCATTTTCTTCTGTTGATCCGCACCTTTAAAATTAAAGCGTCCAACATAGGCTCTTGAAGGCATTTGGAAAGAACCCACCTGCATGATGTCATGTCCGTCTGCAATTTCTTGCCAAACCGTTTTGTTATCATCTAAATGATCACGCATCTGGTCGACATAAGCCAAATTGACTGTATCACCTACACGAATCTCACCGTCATCAGGTTTTTCTTGTCCAGTAATCATTTTTAAGAAAGTCGATTTACCCGCGCCATTGGGACCAATAATACCAAGCACTCCACCTTTAGGTAATTGAAAACTCAGATTATCGATTAACAGACGATCGCCAAATGACTTGCTTAATTTTATTCCTTCCAAGACCAAATCACCTAAACGATCACCTGGTGGAATATAGAGCTCATTGGTTTCATTACGCTTTTGGAATTCCTTGGAGTTCATCTCTTCGAAACGTGCAAGACGGGCTTTATTTTTGGCATGGCGTCCTTTAGGCGAAGTACGAACCCACTCTAATTCGGCTTTGATAGCTCGTTGATGTGACGCTTGCTGTTTATCTTCCATGGCCAAACGAGCCTCTTTTTGTTCAAGCCAGGCAGTATAATTTCCTTTATAGGGTATCCCCTCACCTCGATCAAGTTCCAAAATCCACTCAGCGGCATTATCAAGAAAATATCTATCGTGGGTAATTGCAACCACCGTACCAGGGAACTCTTCCAAATAACGCTCAAGCCAGGCAACACTTTCAGCATCCAGATGGTTAGTTGGCTCATCTAATAACAACATGTCTGGATTGGATAATAATAAACGGCACAATGCCACACGCCGACGTTCCCCTCCAGAAAGCAGACTGATTTTGGCCTCCCAATCAGGTAAGCGGAGTGCATCGGCAGCAATATCTAATCTGCGATCCAAATCCCAACCACCACAGGCCTCTATTTCATTTTGCAGCTCACCCTGTTTAGCCAGCAAGTCATTCATCTCATCATCGCCCATCGGCTCGGCAAAACGCATGCTGATCTCATCAAATTGAGTCAATTTGGCTTTAATTTCAGCCACGCCTTCTTCTACAACCGCTCGTACAGTTTTGTCTAAATCAAGATCAGGCTCTTGCGCCAAATAACCAATCTTAATACCTGGTTGTGGCCTCGCTTCCCCTTCGAATTGTTTATCAACGCCTGCCATGATACGCAATAAAGTAGATTTACCCGAACCATTCAAACCGAGTACACCAATTTTAGCGCCTGGAAAAAAGCTCAGGGAAATATCTTTCAAAATAAAACGTTGATTATCAACGATTTTACTCACTCGGTTCATAGTAAAAATATATTGCGACATACACACTCCATCCCACTAAAAATGGGCAGACGTTAACCCAAACCTGTTATTTTCTCAAGGGCGCCATACAACTGACTTGTTAATACCCATAAAAAACCTAATATAGGAACTGCTGCATGTCGCTAGCTCCAGAAATTCTAGCTTGATTTGCGAGCAACGAAGTACAGAAAATCAAAGCAGAACGGCCAAGCTAGTCGGCATGTAACAGCGCCTAAGACCAGTCAAGAATCACTTTTCCTGACTGCCCTGAAGCCATCATTTCAAAACCCTGCTGGTATTCTGCCACTGGGAAATGATGCGTAATGACGGGTTCTATATTTAGACCACTTTGTAACATTGCTATCATTTTGTACCAGGTTTCAAACATTTCTCGGCCATAAATTCCCTTGATAACCAAGCCTTTAAAAATAACCTGATTCCAATCAATCGCTGTTTCCTGTGGGGGGATTCCCAACATCGCTATATGGCCGCCATGATTCATCGCTTTGACCATATCATTTAGAGCCATAGGATTTCCGGACATTTCCAAACCAACATCAAAGCCTTCAGTCATCCCTAACTCGGTCATCACATCTTTAATTGCTTGACGTTTTATATTGACTGCTCGTGTAGCTCCCATCTTACGGGCTAACTCCAGACGATATTCATTCACATCGGTGATCACTACATGGCGTGCGCCAATGTGACGTACAATCGCTACAGCCATAATACCGATTGGTCCCGCACCGGTAATTAATACATCTTCACCGACAACATCGAACGCCAGGGCACAGTGTGTTGCATTACCAAAGGGATCAAGAATTGAAGCCTGATCACCGCTAATATTATCTGGTAAGACCACCACATTAGACGCTGGCATAGCCAGATATTCTGCAAAGCAACCGGGTCGATTAACACCTACGCCTAAGGTATTACGACATAAATGGCGCTTCCCTGCACGGCAATTTCTGCATATACCGCAGGTAACGTGTCCTTCTCCTGAAACACGTTGACCAACTTTAAGCCCTTTTACTTCTCGACCTACTTCAACAATTTCACCATAAAATTCATGACCCACTGTCATAGGTACCGGAATGGTTGCCTGCGCCCAATCATCCCAGGAGTAGATATGAATATCAGTTCCGCAGATGGCTGTTTTATGAATTTTTATCAGCACGTCATTGACACTGTACTCAGGTACGGGAATATCTTCCATCCAAATACCTGGTTCGCGTTTGGCTTTTACTAGAGATTTCATGCAACTCCCCTACAGTTAATAACACCAGCTATACTGACGTTATTAATTTTAAAATGTTAGAACTCAGCAACTTGAAGTGATTAAATAACTCCAAGTTCTCGACCCACGTTCGCAAACGCATCCAATGCCTTATCCAAATGTTCCAATTCATGTGCTGCGGACATCTGGGTACGAATCCTTGCTTTCCCTTTCGGGACGACTGGATAGGAAAACCCAACCACATAAATTCCTTGCTTGAGTAAATGCTCTGCCATCCGGCCAGCCAAAGCTGCATCCCCTAACATCACAGGAATAATAGGATGCTCACCTGGTACCAGAGTGAATCCAAGCTCAGTCATGCCCTCACGAAAATATTGGCTATTGCGTTTTAGTTTTTGTCCTAATTCATTGCTAGTTTCAAGCATGTCTATAACAGCAATTGAACAATCAGCAATCATTGGTGCCAGCGTATTGGAGAAAAGATAGGGTCTGGAGCGTTGGCGCAACCAATCAATAATGACTGCATTGGCTGCAGTATATCCTCCTGAAGCACCACCTAATGCTTTACCCAGGGTACCGGTGATAATGTCAATCTTATCTGCCACACCACAATATTCAGGCGTACCGCGTCCTGTTTCGCCCATAAAACCAACAGCGTGTGAATCATCAACCATGACCATAGCGTCATATCGCTCAGCCAATTCACAGATGGCAGGTAAATTAGCAATAATACCATCCATAGAAAAAACACCGTCGGTAGCAATCAAACGAAAACGGGCATTCTTGGCAGCAATGAGTTGTTCTTCCAAATCCTTCATATCATTATTGGCATAACGAAACCGTGCTGCCTTGCATAAACGAATCCCATCAATAATACTGGCGTGGTTCAGAGCATCACTTATAATGGCATCCTCTGGTCCCAACAACGTTTCAAATAAACCGGTATTCGCATCAAAGCAAGATGAGTAAAGAATAGTATCTTCTTTACTGAGAAAATGGCTTATTCTTTTCTCCAGAGCTTTATGAGGTGTTTGTGTACCACAAATGAAGCGAACAGAAGCCATTCCATAACCATATTTTTCCAGGGCTTTCTGACCTTCGGCAATTAAATCGGGGTGATTGGCAAGCCCGAGATAATTGTTTGCACACAAATTGATAACTTCACCTTCCTTCACTTGGACAGCCGCTTTTTGCTGGCTGGATATTACTCGCTCTGCCTTATATAACCCCTCTTTTCTGAGGGTATCTAACTCGGATTGCAAAAACTCGGTAAATTGCTCAAGCACTGTTCTCTCCTTTGAGTCTCACCAAAATGGGGCGATAATAACAAATTTTACACAGCTCCACTATGAAATCATTTCACTTCATGCTCTTAATTCTAAAAAATTATCTTTGAGGAGGGGCAATTCTAAAAGAAATCCCTCTTTTTAGATTAAATTAACGAATCAGTGTTGAATTAATCGCACCTTTTAGCAATTCTTGCTAAAATCCTCTCAACACTTTAACCTAGGTTTGGTTGATAATTCGTTAACTTAGCGCGAAAGTTCTTTGTTTAGGCAGTATGACGACAGACGACCGCAACTATTTGCTGTTGTGCAACAGAAAAATAAAGAATTTTTAGCCAAAATCGCATTATCACGCCTGAAATATTGAATGTATGGTGATCCAATGACTAACGCTCAAACCAATATGATTAAGCAACAACTTCGTACGGGTGATGTTCTTGATGAAAAAATTCTCAACCTTTACGATTTGCTACCACGTCATGAGTTTGTGCCCCATGCTTTTCAGCATTTTGCTTATTCAGATATGCAAATCCCTCTGGCTCATAATCAGCGGATGCTGACTCCTTTGGAAGAAGGTAAAATCCTGCAAGCCTTGGCCCTGCAAGGTAGTGAAACCGTTTTGGAAATAGGTACTGGAACCGGTTTTTTCACCGCTCTTTTAAGCCGTTTATGTAAAAAAGTAATCAGTGTTGACTATTACACAGAATTTACCACCCATGCTCAACAAAAATTAAAAACCCACCACTGTAATAACGTTGAGCTGGCAACCGGCGATGCCTGTCGTGGTTGGCTTGAAAAAGCCCCTTATGATGTGGTTGTTTTTACTGGCTCTATCGAGTCACTGTGTGATACACAACGCTTACAAGTGCTGCCAGGTGGAAAATTATTTGCCATTATTGGGAAAGAGCCTGTGATGCAGGGGCAATTGCACACATTACAGCAGGATGGAAAATGGCATGGAACAGTATTGTTCGAAACAAGCATCCCTCCATTAATTGATAAATCAAAACCCAAAGAATTCGTCTTCTAGGACAAGCTTGTATGAAAAAAACGTTATTGTGCCTGCTATTAGGTCTCGGTTTACCTTCCTGGTCACACGCTACAGATCTAATGGATATTTATCAGCAGGCGCTAGAAA
Source organism: Legionella donaldsonii (assembly GCF_900452385.1). NCBI lineage: Bacteria > Pseudomonadati > Pseudomonadota > Gammaproteobacteria > Legionellales > Legionellaceae > Legionella > Legionella donaldsonii. Next base: position 2,394,382 of record NZ_UGOA01000001.1, read on the forward strand.
ATGATCCTACTTTCAAGCAAGCCTATAGCACCTACATGTCGAGTACGGAAGCTATACCTCAGGCTCGTGCAGCACTGTTTCCTCAACTGACAGTATCTGCACAGACCGGACGTAGCGTTCAGAATGTTATCGCCTCTGGTACAGCCCTCGAAACGACTTACAATAACAATCTATGGTCAGTGAGTGCTTCACAGGCCATGTTTAACTATCAGGCGTGGGCTCTTGTGCAACAGGCAAAAGCATCTGTTAAAGCAGCACAAGCCAATTTTAATAATGCAGCCCAAGATTTGATTTTGCGTACGGCAAGCGCTTATTTTCAGGTTTTGCTCGCTAAAGATACGTTAAATTTTGCTGAAGCAAAAAAACGCGCTAACAAACGCCAATTTGAGCAAGCAGAACAACGTTTCAAAGTGGGTTTAGATGCAATTACTTCCGTCTATGAAGCAAAGGCGGCTTATGATCAATCCGTAGCGGAAGTTATTTCAGCCAAAAATAACCAAATTAACCAAAACGAGAATTTGCGTAAGTTAACCAATCACGTTTATGAAATCCTGGCACCATTAAGGGATAGCCGTATCCCTCTTATCAAACCCGAACCGGATAATGTCGATGAATGGGTTAATACCGGACTCAAACAAAATTATAAACTTTATGCCGCCAAATATAGCCTGGAATCATCGCGTGATAATATCAAGGCACAATCTGCAGGTAATTGGCCTACTTTTGCATTGCAAGGTACCGCAACACAAACTCATAACAGCGGCGGTAGTAGTTCTTTTTTCGTTCCCGCTCGCCAAGGTACCGCTAACGTTGCTATCGCTTTAAATTTCCCTGTCTTTCAGGGGGGCTTAGTAGAATCTCAAACTCGACAGGCACAATACGATTTTCAAACCTCAAGTCAACAATTAGAACAAACGTATCGAGATGTTGTGGTCAATAGCCGTATTGCTTTCAATACTATTATTGATGGTATCTCTAAAGTAAAAGCAGACAGACAAACCATTATCTCTCAGCAAAACTCTTTAGAAAGTACCGAAGCGCAATTTCAGGTTGGAACGCGCACGATGGTGGACGTGGTGAACGCGCAACAAAAACTTTTTGAAGCTCAAGAACAACTGGCCAGCGATCAATATAATTTAATCAATGCAATGCTAAATTTAAAGTACCTTGCTGGCACCTTAAATGTTAACGATTTGGAAGAAGTTAACTCCTGGTTAACGACCGCTCGTATTGCAAACTTTCCACCACAAAACCCGGCAGTCTCAAAAGCAAAAGCCACTACCGAGTAAAATACAAGCGTAAACATCAGTATATGACCAGGTCTGCTAACATTGCACCGCCATGAGTCAAGAGCATTGATTTACACGCATCACAGCACAGTTTACACAGTAGTCAATGAGTAACGAAGCACAGGAAATCAATCTTTTCGGCCAAGCTAGTAGAAAATGTCAACAGACCCTAAGTAATATGATAGAATCGCTGCCAATATTTTGATCCGTTTTTATTACCTTAGGTTGTAACTATGTCTGCTACTCCTTCTGCCGTTGAAAAAAAACTATTGCATTACACCGGTAAAGCCATTGCCGATTTTAATATGATCCAGCGTGGTGACCGAGTGATGGTATGCTTATCTGGCGGTAAAGATTCCTTTAGCTTATTAACTTTGCTTCACACTCTTCGACGTCGTTCAAATAATAAGTTTGAGCTGTTTGCCTTTACTTTAGATCAAGCCCAACCGGGTTGGGATGATAGTAAATTGCATGCCTGGCTAAAGGAAAGAAACATTCCTTACGAGATCCTAACTCGTGATACCTATAGTATTGTTAAAGAGAAAATACCTGAGGGTAAAACCTACTGTTCACTTTGCTCAAGATTACGACGCGGAATAATTTATCGTTATGCAGAAGAACACGGTTTTAATAAAATTGCCTTGGGACACCACCGCGATGATTTGATTCGTACACTTATGATGTCCATTCTTTACAATGGTGATGTACGTTCCATGCCCCCCAAACTACTTAGTGATAATAAAAAACATATTGTTATTCGTCCCCTTTGTTATGTACAAGAACGCGACATCATTACGTTTGCACAAGAACAAGCTTATCCAATTATTCCCTGTACTTTATGCGGCTCACAGGAAAATCTTGCTCGCAAGCGCATTGGCAGGCTTATTGATCAATTAGCGGAAGAAAACCCTAAAGTCCCTAGTAATATTTTACATGCTTTACAAAGCATCAAACCGAGTCAATTAATGGATCAGGATCTTTGGCAATTTAAAACGCTTGAAAATCAATTGCTCCTTGCTAATACTAACGCAAGTGAGACGATTTTTGCTGAAGAAGAATTGTTATCTCTTGAAGAGGAATGCTAGAAATTTATACAAATTTGGATAAGGAATTTTATTTTTGCATAAAAAACTAGCAAAGCAATCACATAAAAGTTAAGATATTTATCTTTATTGTAAAGAAACAATAATTGAACAACCTGATTTACCAATGAACTGAAACCAGGGTATAAATAAAGATGAATGAAATACTAGCCACAAATATCCGAAAATTCCGTATTTATAGGCATCGCTCGCTAAAATATGATTTTATAGCAGCTATTGTTGTATTTCTGGTTGCTATTCCACTCTGTTTGGGAATTGCTCTGGCTTCCGGCGCACCATTATTCTCCGGTATTTTAAGTGGTATTGTTGGGGGGATTATTGTTGGTGCACTTAGTGGCTCTCAAGTTAGCGTCAGCGGTCCCGCCGCCGGAATGGCAGCCGTCGTTCTTGCCGCTATTTCTCAATTAGGTGATTTCAATACATTTCTTTTAGCATTGGTGCTGGCAGGATTTCTACAGCTGATTGTAGGCAGTCTGCGTGCAGGTTTTGTTGCTGATTATATCCCTTCCAATGTAGTACAAGGGTTATTGTGTGCTATCGGTATTTTGCTGATTATTAAACAACTTCCCTTGGCTTTTTCGCTCTCTACCGATCTAAAAGAACTAAAATTACACCTATTAGAAACCACTGAAAGTCTGACTTTAAACCCACTTTATGATTTACCATCGCATATCAATACAGGCGCTGCGATTATTTCACTCATCTCTTTAGCCATTTTAATTTATGCTGAAAAAACAAAAATTAAATGGCTACGAGGTATCCCTGCGCCGATTGTCGTTGTGGTTGCCGGGATTTTAATTAATGAGCTATTCCTTATAACCGGCTCACCCTTTGCCCAAAACAACCCGCATCTGGTTAACATACCGCAACAAGATGGATTTGGCGATTTTTTTAGTGAACTGGAATTCCCTCGTTGGTCGGCATGGACTAATCCAAAAATTTATTTATACGCGTGTATCATCGCTATTGTTGCTTCATTAGAAAGCTTGCTTAATGTTAAAGCAGGTGAAAAACTCGATAAGAAACGGCGTTACTGTTCCAAGGATCAAGAGTTAATCGCTCAGGGATTTGGCAATCTTACTGCCGGTTTAATTGGAGGTATTCCTCTCACTTCCGTTATTGTCCGTACATCGGTTAACATTCAAGCCGGCGCTAAAACCAAGATGTCAGCCGTGTTACATGGTGTTTTTCTTCTTCTTGCCGTCGTGTTTATTTCAACCTGGCTGAATAAGATCCCTTTATCCTCGTTGGCAGCCATTTTAATCTTCACAGGTTATAAATTAACGAAGCCGTCTATTTACACCACCATTTACCAGCATGGTATGGATAGGTTTATTCCTTTTATTGCAACGGTCATCAGTATTGTTTCATTTAATTTATTGGCAGGTATTCTTATCGGTTTGGCAATCAGCCTCTTTTATATCTTAAAATCTAACAGCCAAGCCCGACTGGATATTATCAAAGAAATATACCCAACAGGTGTAACCAACCGCCTTATGTTGCCACAACAAATTACTTTCTTGAATAAAGCATCCCTAATTGCTGAGCTTGATTCCATTCCAAGAAACTCCCAATTAATTATCGATGCGCGTTACACAAACTACATTGATAAAGAAATTGTCGAATTACTTAAAGAGTTTCAACAAGAGCAAGCACCATTAAAACAAATCGCTTTAAACCTGATAGGCTTTAAAGATCATTACGACATTCATAATTATGTTGATTTCATCAATGTCACTACTTACGACGTCTTAGCCACTTTAGAACCGCCTCAAGTACTTAACATATTGCGTGAAGGTAACCAACGTTTCCTGCACGATACGCGTATCCACCGTAGTCTTAAAACCGATATTAAATACACCGCTGAAACACAACATCCTATTGCAGTGGTTTTGGGTTGCATCGATTCCCGCGTACCGGTAGAAACCATTTTTGATATGAGCTTCGGTGATTTATTCTGTATACGCGTAGCTGGGAATGTGGTTAATGACGATGTGTTAGCCAGCATTGAATATGCATGTAACGTTGTGGGTGCAAAATTAATCGTTGTCTTGGGCCACACGCGATGTGGCGCTATTCAAGCAGCTTGTGATGGGGTTGAAAAAGGCCATATCACGCAATTGTTGAGCAAAATTCAACCCGCTGTCGCAGCAGAAAGAGAAACTATAAATAATCGTACAAGCAAAAATACTGAGTTTGTAAATCATGTGACTGAATTCAATATTGCTAATACCTTGCAGCAAATATACAAGGATAGTGAAATCTTAAGATTGATGATTGATCAGGACAATATCGCCATGATTGGTGCAAACTATGATGTTACAAGTGGTAAAGTTAATTTTAATGACTATTCACACGCATTGACCCACCTAGATGGGGCAGATCAGAATAATATGCTTAGTGAAAAAATGAGAAGCGTACTGGAGAAAGCCAAAAAAACGCCTATTACTGTTGACACAGAAAATACGGTTTCCTAGCTCCCAATCTGCCGTGCTTTATGCACGGCACACATAATGTTCCCGAAAATACAACCTTTCTCGCATAATACATTGATTATCGGTAATCGTGTTCTTTTCACCTTTCTATCCTACGTTTCGCACCAAGATAAACGATTTTTATAATTATTCTGTTCAATAGCCAGGCAGGAGAAGCCTGTGCCACGCGCAGATTCTGCGGCAAGTCCATAGATTTCAAGAGCATACTGACCAAAATAAGAAATGATTTGTTGATGTACTGGTTTTAGATTAGTTACCACACGATGTTTTTGATCGTTTGTCAGGATGGTTACAACAGCTATCACGTTCATCAGCTCAGCAATCCATTTCATTGTGGGATTTTGTACTGGCTTACCCAGCTGATTGGGAAGTGCTTCATCATGCTCCTTTAAGCATTGCCTGATGTGAGCTTGAGCAAAATTGTACACCATGAGACAAAGCGTCATTACCATCATCAAGGCTGTAATTCGCTCAGGTGTTTTAAGGAAGAAAGAGTCCAGTTCGAAGGCATTGTTTTTCATGAATTTAAAGCTTGATTCGACACAGGATTGCTCTTTATATTGTTGAAGCATGGCATGATTATTCAATAGCGAGCTATCACATTGATTACTGGCCAAAATAAAGCGTCCCAGTGTTTCTTTTTTAGCACCCACCCTCTCCAGACAGGTAGAAAGACAGGCTTGTATTTGATATCCAATCACCATTTTTTGAGCTCCAGGTTTTGGGCGACCTTTCCCTGTATGGCGTTCAACAGGTAGAATCTCATAATGAATTTGGTGGTATTTGAGTGATTTGATGAGCGGTTTTAATGCCTGCTTTGCATCGTCAGGACATTGAAAGACCTGGTGACCAAGATGCCATAAGGATTTAATGAGCTCTTGAGATTTTTTATCCAAATGCCTCTGAAAAGTCTTTAGCTCTCGCAACCTCGCCTGTTGCGACTCAATCAAAACCCAGCGTTGTGGAATACCATAAAGAACCGTTTCATGAACACTTCCACGATAGTTTGCATCAAACGGCTCCCAGGTCAGAGCATCACAAGGCTTGTTCAACAATACTTTGGCTTCATTAAGCTGTGCAGGTACTCGGGTTATCCAAAACACGTTATTGAGGCTTGCCAACTGCTCTGGAACATAAAAGGCGGCATCAACCACAAAACAAAGGCCATCAGGCATCCCATGAATACTTTGTGTAAACGCTTGCACCCTCCTAACCGTCTCTTGGAAACTTGTTTTATCACTACTATTCCCATCTAAGGCCTCCATCCATAAGGGGATATTCGCAGCTCCTCCTTGTACTAGTGACAGCATCACTTGCTTTAGATCAGAGCGATTCGCTTTGGAATATCCGTAGTCTGGTTGCGCAATCCCGGGCGCGGCCTCTTCTGTGTCATAGCGGCCGTAAAGAACAAAGCTTGTACTGTCTAAATGCAGTCTCTGGCTTAGTAAATTTTTTTCTCGGGCAATCTCAAAAGCCAATTCCGAATAAAGCCTGGTCACACCGTATTCTGCGATTTTATCCAGGCAGCGACCAAGACTGTCATCATTCAGGTGTGCCGCGTCTAGTTCTGAACCAAGCAGTTGAGCCACAGGCTTATCTTGGAAAAAATGCGGCGTCATATACAACCGGCTATTCATAAAACCCAACCCATTGATAACCATCGCCGCTACTCGACGACCATAGCTTACCACGCCTCCTTTTTTTTCATTTAACTCAAGGCGTGCATCAATTCTCTCTATTATCCCTAATTCTCTAATCGTTGCTGCAACAAGTCCTAAATGCCCCAATTGCTCTGAACTTACTGTATCTCGATTCAGCATCCTTCTCTCCAATAGGTCTTTGGGAGACAAGGGTACCTGATTCTTCTCTTGTGGGCTGTGATCTTTTTCTTATATCGGCTTGATCTTTTTCTCAATTTAACTAATGCGATAATTCCTTGGGGATAATTCTAATTTTAGCTTTTTCATGCTGCGGAATGTCCGTTCTATCATCGCTAGTAAATAGCTCTATCTAAAAAACTGACTAACAGAGCTGATTGTATAATTGACGTAGTTTCCTGAATTCGTTCTAAAGTAAAAATCACTGAAACTTATGTTTCGCTTATGAATTATTTTAATTTCCACAAGAAGAAGCTCAACCTTGACTACCGGCGTTACTTGTCCAATATCTCTCAAACTTCAAGCAAAATACACAGGCTACATAAAATCCTTTAACTGTTTTGACATTGCTTCTATCCAAACACGAACTTTGGGCTGAATGAATCGTGCTGGATGATAAAAAAGATAGACAGGGATAACAGGCATTTTATAGGTTGGGAAAAGCTCGACAAGCTCACCTCTTTCCAGCGCCCTCGCTACCTGATAATGGTGTAAGGCAACAATCCCTATACCACGGCAAGCACAATCACAAAGTGCTGCGGCATCATTTAAATAGAGCGAGGGCTCCAAAAAGACAGTCTCTCCTGAAGCAAAAGTCCAACTATTATTTGGCTGACGCATACTATGAGTTAAATAATGATGTTGTTGCAATTGAATAGGTTTTTCAGGAGTACCAAAATTTGCAAGATAAGCAGGTGATGCGCAAAACACATAACGGGTAGTGGTAATTTTTTTTTGTATTGAATTCGATGCGACCTGCATAGACATCCCAAATGCTATATCGAGTCCTTCCTCTAAAAGATGGGGTACTTGCTCCGCAATTTGTAAATCGAGAACAACCTGCGGATAGTGTACCTGAAACTCTGGCATGCGCGGTAAAATAATATTCTCGGCAAAAAAACGTGAACTTTTTACTCTTAACAGGCCTTTGGGCTCTGCTTGTGAAGCGGCAACCACACTATTGGCTTGTTCCAACGCTTGTAAAACTGCCTGTACCTCTCGGTAATAAGATTCACCTACACTGGTTAGCGTTATTTTGCGTGTTGTTCGCTCCAATAAAGTAACACCTAACTCTGATTCCAGGAGGCTAATTTGCTTGCTCACTGCCGCAGCAGAAATATCCAACTGTTTGGCCGCTGCGGTCAAACCTTGACATTGCACTACCTTGCAAAAAGTTTGAATAAGCGCAATTGTGTTCATTCTCTCTCCACCTGAGCGCGAAGGAATTATTTTGTTTATAACTGGTGAAGTATATAATGACTCTCTTTTTAAAACTAATATGATCAGGAGCAGGCATGCGCGCGTCTCAATGGCTATCAGCTACCCTTAAAGAAACACCGAGTGATGCTGAAATTGTTTCACATCAACTTATGCTACGAGCTGGCATGATCCGCAAACTTGGCTCCGGTCTTTACACTTGGTTACCGCTTGGTTTAAAAGTTTTACGTAAAGTTGAACAAATTGTACGTGAAGAGATGAATCGTGCTAATGCAATGGAAGTCTTAATGCCTGCCGTACAACCCGCTGAATTGTGGCAGGAAACAGGACGTTGGGATACCTTTGGCGGCCTGTTATTAACAATGCGTGATAGCAATGGAAGAGACTATTGCTTTGGACCAACTCATGAAGAAGTGATTACTGATTTAATGAGAAATGAATTGCAATCTTATAAACAATTGCCCATTAATCTCTACCAAATTCAAACTAAATTTCGCGATGAAATAAGACCTCGTTTTGGTGTTATGCGTGCGCGTGAATTTATTATGAAAGATTCTTACTCCTTTCATTTAAGCCAGGCATGTCTACAACGTACTTATGATGCAATGTACCACGCTTATTGTCGCATTTTTGATCGGCTTGGTCTTCGCTATCGCGCAGTCGAAGCAGATACCGGTGCAATTGGTGGTTCGGCATCACATGAATTTCAGGTATTAGCCGATTCTGGTGAAGATTTGATTTTTTATAGTGATGGTAGTAACTACGCGGCTAATATTGAACAAGCAACCAGCTTACTTCCTCCAAAGGCAACCGCGTTGCCAGAAGAAATTATTACGCTCGTCGATACACCGGAGCAAAAAACGATTACGGAGGTTGCCAATTTTTTACAGGTCGATACTGCTCAAACAGTAAAAACATTGATTGTTGAAGGTAAAGAACATCCCTTGGTTGCCCTGGTATTGCGCGGTGATGACGAATTAAATGAAGTAAAAGCCAGCAAACATCCTTTGCTAAAATCACCTCTTCGATTTGCTGATGAACAAACTATAGCAACAGCACTCAAAGCGCCTATAGGCTCTCTTGGTCCTGTTGGTCTTACTATTCCTGTTATTGCTGATCACCATGCCTTGGCATTAACGTCCTTCATCTGCGGCGCTAATCAAGCTGATAAGCACTATAAGCATGCTGCCTGGGGTCGAGATGCCCACTATCAAGATGCTTTTGATCTACGTAATGTCAAAAAAGGCGATTCAAGCCCCGATGGTAAAGGGACGCTCCATTCTTGCCGTGGTATTGAAGTTGGGCATGTATTCCAACTCGGTGATAAATACGCGAAAGCCATGAACGCTGCAGTTATCAATGAAGAAGGCCAGTTACAAACCATGTTAATGGGATGTTATGGCTTAGGTATTACTCGTGTTGTTGCAGCCGCGATTGAACAACACCATGATGCTCATGGTATTGTCTGGCCGCAAACTATTGCCCCGTTCCAACTAGTTATAGTCCCCATTAATGGCCATCGCTCGGCGCTTGTTAAAGAAAAAGCAGAATCCCTTTATCAACAACTCAGTGCACAAGGCCTTGATGTTTTGCTTGATGATCGCAATGAGCGTCCGGGCGTTTTATTTGCTGATAATGATTTAATCGGTATCCCACACCGCCTCGTGGTAAGCGAACGCAACCTGGAACAGCAAGCAGTAGAGTATAAAGCACGCAATAAGGGAGAAGTCACTCGTATTGCCTTGTCAGAGCTGGATCAATTTATTAGCCAGCTATTACAAAAATAGCCGACTCTTAGGTAGCAATCCCTTAGCAATGCTGTGGTAAAAGGGATTGCTCCATTTAAACTGTTAGAACACTAGCTAATAATCGACGTGTATAGTCTTGTTGCGGTTGCTGTAAGATTTGTTCACAAAGACCTTTTTCAATCGCACGGCCATCACGCATGACTAACACATCATCAGCAATATAAGAAACAACTGCCATATTGTGAGTAATAAATAAATAAGATAGGCCTCTCTCTTGCTGTAATTCCTTAAGCAAATTCAGGATTTGTGCCTGCACAGAAACATCAAGCGCACTAGTCGGCTCATCACAAATTAACAATTCAGGTTCGGTAGCCAATGCCCGGGCGATACAAATCCGCTGCCGTTGGCCACCGGAAAATTGATGAGGATAACGATGCAGACTGTTACGGGGTAAATTGACTTGTTCAAGCAACGTTTGTTGCTTACGCTTGATAATCGTCGAAGCTAAACCCTGAGCCAACATTCCTTCAGCTAAAATCTCACCCACTGTCATACGGGGATTCATTGAAGAAAAAGGATCCTGAAAAATAATCTGTACCTGTTTACGGTAATTTCGCAAGTGACGACCTTGCATAGTATTAATATTTTTATCACGATAGCTTATCTCACCAACAGTAACAGGTTGTAATCTTAATACAGCACGACTTACTGTTGTTTTGCCGCATCCTGACTCACCTACCAAGGCCAGAGTTCTACCCTTGTATAAATCAAAAGACAAGCCATCCACTGCTTTGATCACTTCTTTATTATGTCTCAATATACCCCGTTTAGTATAAAAATGAACACTTAACTCGTTGACACGCAGTAGAATTTCTTCTGTTCTTTGGTTAGGTTTAGGCTGCCAATTCCTTTCTTCAATAGCTAAAGCAGGCGGCTTAGCGAGATCCGGGTATAAATGACAACGCACTATCCGATTTTGTATTGTTTGTAATTGTGGTTCCTGAGCATCACAGGGTCCAAAAGCATGTGCGCAACGGGGATGAAAACGGCAACCATTGGGAAGGCAATCTAAGGTTGGCACAGCGCCTGGTATAGTTTGTAAACGATAATGGCGCTTATTAAAAGATGGCAAAGCAGCAAGTAATTGCTGGGAATAAGGGTGTTTCACTTGCGAGAAAAATTCTCTGACTGTGGCTTGCTCCACAACTTGCCCTGCGTACATAACACAGACTCTATCAGCCATTGCTTTTACCACACCAAGATCATGGGTGATTAAAAGCAGACTCATCTGGTGTTGGCCTTGTAGTTTTTTTAATAACGCCAAAATTTGTGCCTGAATAGTCACATCAAGTGCGGTTGTTGGTTCATCTGCAATCAATATTTCCGGATTGTTCGCTATAGCCATAGCGATTACTACCCGTTGTTTTTGGCCTCCCGATAATTGGTGCGGATACTGATTTAGCCGCAAATGAGGCTTGGGCATTTCAACTTCGTCAAGAAGAGCAAGCAAGCGCTCATCCATTTGTTCTTTAGGTATTTTTTGCTGTTTGGATATCGCTTCGGCCAATTGCTGTCCGATAGTTAACACTGGATTTAGTGCGGTCATTGGTTCCTGGAAGATCATAGCCAACCGTCGTCCGCGCAACCCTCTCATCACAGATTCAGGTAAGTTCAGTAAATCCGTATTTTCAACATTAATTTCACTCGTTTTGCCATAAACACCATTGACTGGTAAAAGACGCATCAATGCGAGCGAGGTTAACGATTTACCACAACCCGACTCACCAAGCAGTGCCAGTGTTTCACCAGGATTAAGAGTAAAGCTTACTGCATCTACAGCAGTAATTACCTGCTCAGGCGCTTGGAAGGCAACGCTTAATTTTTTGATTTCAGCAAGATTTTTTACCATAAAGAACTTCATTATAAAAAGGGATTTCACCACTGCAATTACCAGCCATAAGTGATTGGTTGTGCAGTATCGTCATTTCTTCTAATCGTGACATAAAAGAGAAGAGGTGTGTATAATCATGAGCAATAAACTGTACATTAAGAGTTACATAGCCCTAAAAAGAAGAAGAAATTATGCTTAGACTATTCATTTTGATAATCACGCTTTTATTTACCTGTGTTGGACAAGCAAAAAAAACCGCCTCTTTTTATCAGGTTGACCTGATTGTCTTTACCCATCAGAGTGCTTATTCTCTACCTGATGATTTATCCCTGGCAAGTAACATCACAGCAAATACCTCTCAGGCCATTCCGTTAAGTACGGAAGCCAAGAACTCCCTGACACCGTATCATTTATTGCCCGTCTCGTCTTCACAACTGCGGCAGGAATATTGGGCTTTGCACCGTAAACCGCAATATAGAGTGCTTTTACATTACACCTGGTTACAGCCTTTAAATAACCAGCGCCCGATCATGTTACCTAAAACAACAAAAGATGGCTGGCAAATAGAAGGTACTCTACGTATTCGCCGTTCCAATTATTATTTACTTGACACTGAACTGCTATTTTCAGCACCAAGCAGCCAAGCAGCTTTTGTTTTTTCCCAAAAACAACGCCTGAAAGGCGGGGCGATTTATTATCTGGATCATCCACAAGCTGGCATGCTGATTAAGGTCCATCAGCTCGCTTAGCTTCAAAGCTTGTCTCTGCTGCGTGAAAGCAGTAAAGACAAGAACAATTATGGCCGCTTTTCTTTTAATAAATTCTGGATAGTGATACTAATTAATCGTGCCAAGGCTTCGAAGCAAGAAAGTCTGGCAGTACCTGTGCGCCAATATAAGGCAATAGTACGAAACGGTGCAGGTTGGACAAAAGGAATAATTTGTAAATCACTAGGCGCAACCTTATAAACAGATAACGCAGGCAACAGAGTGACACCCCTCCCTGCTTGTACCATTAATCGTAAAGTTTCCAAACTTGTTGCAGTAAAATCAGCCTGCACAACATCAGTCTTTGCCAATTGGCATACAGCCATTGCCTGTTCACGTAAACAATGACCCTCTTCTAATAACATTACCGGCTGATTAGCCAAATCATCAACTCGCATTTCAGTTTTATCAGGGGATACAACATTAGCTGCGCAAGCAAAATAGAAGGGCTCATTAAAAAGAATTTGCTTGCTAAATTCAGCCTCCACGGGTGTCGCCATTATAGCCGCATCCAATTGACCTGCAGCCAATTTAGCAATTAAGCGATCGGTTTTTTCTTCAAGTAACCAGACGCGTAAATTCGGTAAGGTCTCTTGAATCACTGGCATGACATGAGGTAATAAATAAGGTCCTAATGTAGGGATAACCCCTAAACGTAACTCACCTGTATAAGGATCAGAGGCAGCACGTGCCATTTCTTTCATTTCAGTAATCTGAGTCAGTATATGTTGAGCTCGACTAAGCAACATACGTCCACTGTCAGTTAACATAACTTGCTTGTTAGTCCGTTCAAAAAGTGGCACGCCCAACTCTTCTTCCAGTTTTTTCAACTGCATACTCAAAGTAGGTTGACTTACATGGCAGCGCCTGGCAGCCTCGCCAAAATGCATAACGTCAGCCAATACAACAAAATAATGCAAATCGCGTAAATTCATTTTATCCCCATAATACTGTTATTGTATTAGTTCCTCCAACCATCGCTACTCTCATTTACCTCGAATGAAAACCAAATTAGATACGGCTTATATAACCTGAATTTATGCGCACTTATCCCGTATTTGTTAAACACAGTGCCATTTAAATCTACACATTCCTACGACGATTGGGTATAGTCTCTTCTTTTTTACAGCCTAATGAATCAATGACTCCAATTAGTATTCCCATTGCCAAAACAACACAGCGCTCTCTTATCTGGCTTGTTGGTGTTTCTTTTGTTCTGTTCCAATTTTTCTTGCAATTATCATCAGGGGTCATTATTGGTGCCATTATGTATGATATGCAATTGTCTGCGTGGCAGGCAGGACTTTTAAGCAGTTCTTTTTATTATGTTTATACTAGCATGCAAATTCCTGTGGGAATGCTTTTTGATCGTAAAAACACCCGGTTGTTACTCACACTCAATGCACTCCTCTGTACCATTGGTTGTGTTTTTTTCGCTCAAAGCACCAGCCTGTTTTGCCTAATTATTGGGCGTCTTCTAATAGGTGCCGGCTCAGCCTTTGCTTTTGTTGGTTTATCCCACTTATTAAGACAACATTTTCCACTCAAACAATTTGCTTTCATGATTGGGCTTTCCGAAACCTTGGGATTTCTGGTCACCATGTTTGGTTTGATAGGGTTGGGCGCTTTGATTAGCGAGTGGGGATGGCGAAGTTTCATTAACAGTGCAGCACTTTTAGGCCTGATTATTTCTTGTCTGTGTTGGTTATATATTCCTGTTGCTTCGCAAGAAACATTTTCTTTACCCAAATATAGCAAACAACTGTCAGGGATTTTAAGCAATGGGAAAGCGTGGATCAATGGATTATTTGTGGGTTTAAGTTTTACCGTTATCACAGTTTTTGGAGCCATGTGGGCAGTACCTTTTATTCAGGTAAAACTTGCCTGCAGTTTAAAACAAGCCAGTTTTATTGACGCCATGATCTTTTTAGGTGCTGGACTGAGCTGCCCTCTTTTTGGTAAGTTGGCTAGCCTTTTTAAGCGCCGCAAACCACTTATGGTAAGTTCATGTTTATCGACAGCATTTTTGATAAGTGTCGTCCTTTATCTGCCGTTTGATAATGCGGTGACCCTCGGCTGGTTAATGTTTCTAATCGGCTTGTGTTGTGGGGCTTATATGCTGGCATTTTCTATCGCTAACGAACTGGCTCCTGCTGACTCCCTCTCTACTTGTACGGGCTTTACAAATACACTGGCCATGCTTAGTGCACCTCTTATGCAACCATTCATTGGATATATACTCGACAGTATCAATCATACCGGCAAGACCTATACTCTTGCTAACTACCAAACGGCTCTTCTTATTATCCCAATTAGCTTAGTCCTTTCCAGCTGCCTCGTTTTATTTTTACCAGAAAAAACAACAAATTATTAATAGAAAGTAGGTGATAAACTTTGGCTGGCTAATGGCTCAACTTGCTTCTGAATACCACCATCAAAAAAATTTAATCCGGCTGTTACACTACCAACCGCTTTTTGGTTCATCCGGTGAAAATCGGCTATTTTTTTCTCAATAACTTTCTTTGCAAAAGGCAATGTTATTTCAAACGATTGGTGCGCCATTTCAGTAAAATTAAAGCTTCTATAAAATGGTTTACCATAGTCTGACGAGATTAACGAGATGGTATCAATCTCTAATTCACAAGCGATATCATGCACAACCAGCATTAAGGCAGAGCCAAGCTTTTTATTCCGGTATTCCTTGTCCACCCCTAATGAATGCAGAATCATATATTTCTCGTCCCCCCCAACACAACTAACCGTTATACTGCCGATAACCACACCACCCTTCAAGCAAATAATGGAAAGAACATTATCCACAGAACTTAATAGTTGACTGGGTTTATAATCATCGACTTCTCTTGGTGGAAAAATCTCTTCCATTAAAAGATCAGCCTCAGCCACTTCAGTGTCACCTTCCTCAAGTAGTCGCAGTTGAAAATCACTATTTGCCAATGCTTTCTCTAATGGTTTAGACAAAATATCGTTGAAATTTACTTCCCCACACACAATTTCATTAAAACTCGGCATAATCGTCTCAAATCTCTCAAGTCAACCAATATATGCCCAGACAAGTACAATACTCAAGTCTCAGCATGCCTTGGTTCGAGTTTTAGCCTCAGCCCAGAGCATAAGCAGCAATTTGATTGGCTGTCCTTTGAGAGTTACTAATCCTCTTTCTCTTGTAATGGCTTTTAAAGCCTGCATACGCGCCGAAAATTTTTCTACTGTTTTTAATAACGTTTGCTCTGGCTCAAAGCCGGTAAAAAGACATAAAGACAGGACGCTATGTAATAAATCTCCTATTTCTTCTTGAATACGTTCTTTTGGTTCCTGTAGTTCAAGTGCCTCCTTGATCTCGTCACATTCACTAATAATCTGCTCTATAATCATCGCTTGATTAGGCCAGTCAAAACCAAACCATCTTGCATTTTTCTCCAGAGCAACAAGATCGCACAAAGGATTGCTTAATGGTTTTAGCATATAAACCATTCCCGCTTCAGAAGACCCATTCAACAGCGGTTGAAAACCGTGTTTTTCATAAAATTGATAGCTTTTTAAATACTCATTATTTTCTTTGTCTGGACTAACTACGGCTACCGTCATTGTTTGAACCTGCTGTTGTTTTGCATACACATAAGCAGCGTGCATCAGTGACGTCCTGGCACCCCGCCCTTGATAATCAGGCAAAACGCCCAACCAACCAATATGAGCGTTTGCAGAATAAGGGAACTTAAGATTTAGAAGTCCGACTTGTTTCTCCTTAACTCTCGCAGCAAGATAAACTTGCAGATCCGTTGCCTCTATAAACTCGTTTGAGTCTATTACCTCATCGCACTTGACCCAGTTGGCTCTAATCTGGGCACTTAATTCCAGGGCAGAGGTAGCAGAAATAAACTCTATCTTGTAAACCATTTAATTGTCCTAAACGTCAATCCAGTCGCCGAAACTCTAATGCATTGCAGCAAATATTATTAGCCACAAAGCAAAATTTAAAAAGATAAAAGAAGCGCCAGGCCGGGGGGAGTTTACAAGATCTTTAACCTGTATTACGCTGCGCTGTTGCTACATTAACGTACCTTGTTCTCAAGAAGCGAGAAGAAACATGAAAGATCTTAACCGGTTAGCCAGACCAGTGGAGCAGCCTAAAACCACTGACCGCCTTAAATCAATCTTTCGTGGTTCAATAGGTAATTTAATAGAATGGTATGATTGGTACGCCTACGCCGCATTTTCAATTTATTTCGCTAAATCTTTTTTTCCTCAAGGCGATTTAACAGCACAGCTAATGAATACGGCAGCCATTTTTGCAGTTGGCTTTTTTATGCGCCCCATAGGCGGATGGTTAATGGGAGTCTATGCTGATCGTTGTGGGCGTAAAAAAGCGCTGTTGGCTTCTGTATTACTCATGTGCGTTGGTTCACTTATTATTGCATTGACCCCTGGTTATGAAACCATTGGACTGCTCGCACCTATACTACTTGTTTTAGCCCGTTTGCTGCAGGGGATCTCGGTAGGTGGCGAATATGCCACTTCGGCTACTTACTTAAGCGAAATGGCTACAAGAGAAAGACGTGGGTTTTTCTCCAGTTTCCAATATGTGACACTTATTGCAGGCCAATTAATTGCTTTATCTTTATTGATAGTACTACAACAGTTTTTTCTTACCACAGAACAGTTAGAAAATTGGGGCTGGCGCATTCCTTTCCTGGTAGGCGCACTTCTAGCAATCGTAGCGCTGTATCTGCGGAAGGGGATGGAGGAAACCACCTCCTTTATCACTCAGAAACAAACCACAAAAAAAGAAAATTTATTATTTGCCTTAATGCGTCATCCTAAAGAAATTCTTCTCGTCGTCGGTTTAACTATGGGTGGCACACTGGCTTTCTACACTTATAGTACCTACATGCAGAAATTTCTCACGAATAGCGTGGGAATGAGTAAAATTGAAGCGACACTTATTTCGGCAGCAAGTCTATTTGTCTTCATGTTACTACAGCCGGTTATAGGGGCGTTATCGGACCGAGTTGGTCGAAGACCGATTTTGATCGCATTTGGTGTACTAGGCACCCTTTTTACAGTACCTATTCTTTCTCTACTCAGTACCATTGAAACCTGGTGGGGAGCATTACTCTTGATTATGGCTGCCTTAACCATCGTCAGTGGTTATACGGCAATCAATGCCGTAGTTAAAGCTGAATTGTTTCCTGTAGAAATTCGCACTCTTGGTGTCGGTTTACCTTATGCCATTACGGTTTCACTATTTGGTGGGACAGCTGAATATATCGCTTTATGGTTTAAATCCAAGGGGATAGAAAGCGGTTTTTATTGGTATGTTACGATTTGTATTGCTTGTTCACTGATAGTTTATCTTTTTATGAGAGATACCAAACAAGATTCACAACTGGACTATCAATAGACCTCTTGCATACTCTGTATCTTTTGCTGCGTTTCTCGGTTGCTCATTTACTTCATGTAAACTTCGCTCCTCGAAACGCTTACGCCTTGCACTAAAACACAGAGTATACAAGAAGTCTAATAAAATAATTTTTGCATAATAAATAATTTGTGTTAAAATCGCGCGGGTCAATAGGGAGTAGCTGCACCTCACCTAGAGGTGGCTTACATCAACATCCTTGGTTACAAACCATGGTGTAAGCAGCTTAGGCCTAGCAAGACTTTTGACTACCTATCTTCTTGAAGCTGGTGAGAAGATTAGTAGTCATTTGTCTATCACCAGCTGAGGCAAACCAAATGGAATCTTTACTTGTATCAACTGGTGCAATCGCCTTCGCGGAAATAGGTGATAAGACCCAATTACTCGCCATAATCTTAGCAGCACATTTTAAGCGACCTATACCGCTTATTTTAGGTATTCTATTTGCTACCTTAATCAACCACAGTCTGGCAGCCGCTGCTGGCATCTGGTTAGCTTCCACTATCAATCATACGACATTACGTTGGATACTCGCCGGCTCCTTTATTGCAATGGCAATCTGGGCCTTTGTACCCGATAAACTAGAAGAAAACCAACCAATGATCAAAGGTAAAATGGGTGTTTTCTGGGTTACTTTCTTCACTTTTTTTCTGGTTGAAATGGGAGATAAAACACAGTTAGCCACAATTGCTTTCACTGCTCATTATGCAACGCCTTTCATGGTTGTCATGGGAACAACGCTGGGGATGCTGATCGCCGACGTTCCAGCCATTATGCTTGTAAGCAAGACAACTAATAAGCTATCGCTGAAACTGGTACGCTCTATTAGCGCTGTGTTTTTTATCTTTATGGGAATAGTGACTTTGCTCAATGTTAACCGATTTTTTTCCTAAAATAACAATAGCTTAATCGACATAAAAGGCATTTTATGTCGTTAAAGGAACGTTAATTGTGAGCGCTGACGAGGTACACGATTCTTTGAGAACTGATAAAAAACAGTCGCCATAGCGAACAAAGGGAAGCAATCCCGTTCATCTCCAATGAGCATCGTTCTGGATTACTTCGACAGGGCTCGCAACGACGAAATACATAGCCCCCGGAACACTTACCGTTAATTAATTGCTTCTGCCCCAGGTTGCTGCTGACCAATTTTATCTTTACTTATTGTACAAAACCCGGGCATCATACCATCCGTCAACCCAGCAATCAGTTGATGTTGGTTATCATTCTCGGCTAATGCATTCTGCAAGGATAAACGCACTTTCGGTGAAGCAATACGAATATGCCAGACGCCCTCTTTCTCTTCTTGCAAAGTCACAAATTGTGACATAGACACCGCTTTTCCTTCTATATTTCTCCAGCCCGCTACAGCTCCTCTTAAAGCATCAGGTTCCTGTAAGTTCACTGAATAAAAACCACTACCATCATTGAATTGGCATAAAATTCCAATGAAGGGATGGAGAGATTCCTGGGGTTTACTAACCCAGATCTGCCTAAACCAGGCCTTTTGGGCGGTAACAAATTGCTCTTTACTATCCTCACCCGTTTGTAGATGTCCATTCAAACGACCAGTTTGATTAACTAAAAGCTCTATTCCAGAACGCAAGTCTTGAATAGTGGGTGTATTTCCTGCCTGCTTTAACATATCAACCTTGAAATTGAATCCTTTTTGGGCCTTTGTTTTTACACCGAAAACCCAGCTGTTGTTAATGGGATTAAATTGGAGGAAAGCTCGTCCTACCTGCCAATTACTGACAGCAGGTTGTTCAATAGTTGTGATAGCCTCTTCAAAGAGCAATACTTTTTGAGTTTGCCCATCAATGAGGGTTGCGATAGCATGGAATTGATTATTATCGCGTTGCATTTGGAAATAATAGTTGTAGCGTTCCCCACTTTCATTAGTCACCATACCAGAAAATACCCAATCCGCTTGTAGCGCAGTGGAAGAAAGTGCCTGTTTCGTTTCTTCCGGTTTCACTGCTGTCTCGGCTATAGGTTGTGCGCCAACGTAACTGGTAGCCAATAAGGCAAAACAGGCGAATAACTTGGATAATTGTGTACGTTTCATCTCAAATATGACCTTGTAAGTGTTCATGGGACCATAGCGCCTCCCAAAATGAGTCGCTTAATTTAGCTTCTACAGGTAAAAAATACCATGAATCATCGGCAAAAACCTGGCATTTAACGGCGTCTTTTTCTGTCATTAGTACTGCTTTTTCCGTGAATTGTAGTTCATTTTTCAAAAAATGATGATGATCTGGAAAAGGATATTTTTTAAAAGTAATTCCAAGATTCTGCAAGGTAGCGAAAAATCGTTGTGGATGCCCAATGGCTGCAACAGCCGCCACAGGAAACTCTAGGGCGCTAATAGGTACATTTCGTCCAGTGGACAAATGAGTTAATTCACCTGGTTGCAAAACCATGGAATAAGCGCCTGGCCACTCTCCCCCATTCACTACAATTAAATCACTTTTCTGCAAGCGGTTAACATTTTCACGCAATGGGCCTGCGGGTAAACAAAAGCCATTTCCTAATCGGCGCAGACCATCAATCACAACAATTTCTACCGCCCGCCCCATAGCATAATGTTGCAAGCCATCGTCACTAATGATGATTTGACTCTGATACTTATCTAACAGATATTGAACTGCCTTTACTCTCTTCGGAGCAATGACTACCGGACAACCCGTTTTCCTGGCCAGTAATAAAGGTTCATCTCCAACTAAAATTGCCTGATCGCTAGCAGAAACCTCGTGGGGAAATTGAGTAATCGTAGCGCCATAACCACGACTAACAATACCAACCCGTAATCCTTTTGCCTGAAACGCCTTTGCCAAGGCAATTACCAGAGGTGTTTTTCCCACTCCCCCTACTGTCAAATTACCAACGATAATAATAGGAACAGAAAATTGTTGTTGCCAAAAACATTGTAAAAAGATTCGGCGTGTCGCAATAACCAGTTGGTAAAGCAGGGCAAATGGCCATAAAAACCAACGAAAAAAATGCTTTTTATACCATAGTTTTTCGATAAATTGTGACATTAGCCAATAACTTCTTCTGCACTATCTATACCCAGTTGATACAATTGAGCATAGTGACCTTCCAAGGCCAATAATTGCTGATGGGAGCCTTGTTCAACTACCCGCCCTTGATTCATCACGATAATTTTATTAGCTCGTTTAATTGTTGACAATCGATGCGCAATAACCAATGTAGTCCTTGTTTTCATTACTTGCTCCAGTGCAGATTGAATATAACGCTCTGATTCACTATCTAAGGCCGAAGTTGCTTCATCTAGAATTAAAAGTGGGGCATCTTTTAGTATGGCACGCGCTATAGCTAAACGCTGACGTTGCCCGCCTGAGAGAAGAACCCCATTTTCCCCTATTTTGGTATCGTAACCGCTGGGTAAACGAACAATAAATTCATGGGCAAAAGCCAGTTTGGCTGCATGAATAATTTGTTCACGGCTCACATCAAAACAACCATAAGCAATATTGTTAGCCATGGTATCATTAAACAAAGTTACGTGTTGACTCACTAAAGCAATTTGCTCTCGCAAGCTTGCTAACGTTAACTCTTGAATGCTTTCTCCATCTAACAAAATCCGACCCTGGCTAAGCTCATAAAAACGCGGAATTAAACTGGCAATCGTTGTTTTACCACTACCGGAATGACCTACCAAAGCGACTGTTTCACCAGCAGCGACGCTAAAACTGACCTCATGCAGTACCTGCTGGCCTCGACGGTATGCAAAACTAACTTTATCAAACACAAGATCACCGCGCACTTTCTGGGCTATTTTTTTACCTTGATCAGGCTCAGTAGCCTTATCCAATAAATTAAAAACACTCTCCGCTCCGGCCAATCCGCGTTGAATCGCGGCATTGAGTGTCGTGAGTGTTTTCATTGGTTTGATAAGCTGGAACATCGCAGCAATAATAGCCAGGAAAGCTCCAGCGGTAATCGTAATGACGGTTGCTAACTTAATAGCAGCCAGAATGATTAAAGCAATCCCCACAGCAATCACAAATTGTACCCCGGCAACATTCATTACCTTGGTTACAGCTACTTTCATATCATTTTTGCGTGACGTTTCTGTCGCTTGATTAAATTTGGTCACTTCGTGGCTCTCGCCGCCAAAAATCCTTACAACCCGATAACCTTCAATCGCTTCCCCAGCAATTTCAGTCACCTCTCCCATCGATTTTTGCACTTTGTGGCTAATTCTTCGCACTCGTTTATTAGTGTAACTGACAATGAGCCCCACAAAAGGGACAGTCAGCAGAAACATCAATGACAGTTGCCAGCAAATAACCATCATCACTGTTAATAGTCCTATCACTAAACAGGTATTTTGGACAAAGTCAGTCAATGCATCAGCACTGACTTGGGCTACCTGCTCAACATCGTAGAGGATCTTAGATAATAGTTGTCCTGAAGTAGCTTCATCATAATAGTCAGCAGGCAGACGAATAATATGCGCAAAAACACGCTGACGAAGCACTTTGACCACAGAGCGGGCAACCCAGGTCATACAGTAACTGCCAGCAGAACTTACCAAGCCCCGGATTGTAATCCCCAGTAATATGATAAGAGGAATTTTCTTAACAAAGGTCATGTCGACATCAATAAAGCCTTTATCCAGAAAAGGCCGCATCATGTACGTAAGGCCAGCATCAATAGCCGAATACAAGATATTGGCAAAAATGCCAAGAAGAAGAATAGGCCAAAAAGGCTTAACATAAGACAGTAACCGTCGATAAAGCAGGCCTGTTTTACCAATTGTATTTTTTTGCATGGGCTAAGCGCTAGGGTTGGCATTCAGGGGGCGAATTGTACCGTAATTAGAGGAAACTGCCAATTTATCGGGTCAAAAAACGACTCAAACAACAAGCCGTTTAAAGGTGAACTTATAAGGGTTGTTATAAATTTCTCGCCAAGGTGTCAATCAAATCAGGCCCTTTATATATGAGGCCTGTATACACTTGCAATAAAGAAGCTCCAGCCTGCAGTTTTTCACGGGCCACCTGGCTATTATCAATACCACCAACACCGATTAAGGTTACTTCATTGCCCACTACCTGCTTTAATAAACGCAAACACTGGGTTGAACGCTCAGCAAGGGGTTTACCACTTAATCCGCCTGTTTCATTTCCATGAGCCAACGCACTGACAGTATCCCGTCTACAAGTAGTATTAGTCGCTATAATGCCAGCTACCTGATATTGGAGGATCACGTCAGCCATTTGTTTTAATGTCTCATCTGATTCATCGGGTGATAATTTAATGACTAAAGGAACCAGGCGTTGTTGCTCATCGGCTAAACGTTTTTGCTCTTCACACAATTGGCCAAGCAGTACACGGAAAAATTTATCTTGCTGCAATAAACGCAAATCCGGCGTGTTAGGTGAAGAAATATTGATAGTGATATAGGACGCGTATTGGTACACCTTCTGTAAACAATAAAGATAATCTTCAACCGCGCTCGTCAGGGGAGTCTCTTTGTTTTTACCAATATTAATCCCCAAGATACCTTTGTAACGAGCTTTAGCCACATTCGCTATTAAGGCATCAACACCAAGATTGTTAAACCCCATGCGATTGATGATGGCTTCAGCCTGCGGCAGGCGAAAAAGACGAGGTTTAGGATTACCTGCCTGCGCACGAGGCGTTACTGTCCCCAATTCGATGAAGGAAAATCCCAGTTTGCTTAAAGCATCCAAATGCTCACCGTTTTTATCTAATCCTGCCGCTAAACCAACAGCATGAGGAAACTCTAGGCCCATAGCCTTAATAACTGTTTTTTGCGGCTGTTTAAAGCAGCTTTTCGGTAAATAATGGAGGGTAGAAAGCACCAGCTGGTGCGCTCTCTCAGCATCTAGTTTAAAAAGCAATGGACGAAGAAGTGAATACATGACAGCTCCAAAAAAAGCAATCTTACAATAGGTTCATAAGGGGAGAAAGCGATTAAATCAGTTTATTTCCAAGATAACCATGCCTGTTATTTTGACCCTACTGAGAATTAAGGAATATATCCTAACCACTAAATAACGATTTCATTCTTCGGAGCCGTTTCGGTAGTCAATAACCATTGTATCTGCTGGTTAAGATCAATTGTAATTGCCGACCATTCTTCAATCTGCTTATCTTCATAAGCATTCTCTGTGGGAAAAAGTGTTTTGTGTCGGGCAACAGCCGCATCTCGTGCTTGATGTAGCCAGGCAATTTGCGGGGAAAACAAATGCAGCATACCCTCTACCCATTGATCGAGAATTTTCCAATAAGGATCAGCTAAGGTCATTTTGAATTGTTTGATAAAACGCGAGATGTGTTTGGCATCGTACCAAATTTCATATGAAATCCAGCGATTAACCGTAAATAAACGAATAGGTTGGCCAAAACGATTCATTGCAATAGCAACTAGATGCGTCATAGGATTATCGATATTTTTATCCCAATCTGGCAAATCAGTCGGTTTTATCTGTTTTGGAATATGTTTATAGCGTAAAAAACAATGGAAATGGCCGTGTTCATTACTCGCAAGATCTTCGCGATGACAGTGATAAAAATACTGCGCACCAGTATCATGATCGATACGATCCCCTTTAGGATAATGATTCATTCGCACATGGCGACGTTTCTTTTCCAACGTGTAGTGGAGAATATTCTTGCCTTTCTTGGTAGTCATTTGCTGCTGTGCTTCAAGCACTTGCATCGCATAACGCAGATATCGCTCTTTGCTACCGTTTGTCAGAGAAGGCAACTTAAATTCAGCAATTGTTAGCATAGAATACACCGATAATAAAGAGGTAGTAATTTCATACTACCTCTTTATTTAACAAGCGATTAACTACCAGAGCAACCGCCGCAACCACCGCAACCTTTACAACCGTTGCAGCCTTTGCAACCGTTACAACCTTTGCAGCCCTTGCAGCCAGTGCAGCCTTTGCAACCTTTACAGCCAGTGCAGGCAATTTGAGAACCAGCAGCTTGATTGTCTGCAAAAGCAACAGGAACTACAGCAGCAGTTGAAAGTGCAGATAACAGAGCAGCAACAGCTAATGATGACTTTTTCATAGTGAGCCTTCCTTGCAAAATTAATAATTAAAACAAATTTAATACTAGCAAAACATTCTTACATCTTTTTACTAAATTAATAAAGACGTTATCTAAAATAATTTCTCACCTCCTGATTGATAGGTATCAACATGTTTTACAAAATATCAAATCGCTAATGACATTCTCAAATCATAGGGACAAGTTTACTTTTCACCATACAGTCAACAATATAATTGGGAGTATAGATGAAGAAACGTTTTTTTTCATAGGTGGTATTTAGATAAATCTGGGGCACAAAACCTTAAACTGAGTCCCAACAAATTCAGGATCTTAAAGACAATAGGTTTTCAGCTAAAGCTGGCATTGTTGTGCCCAGACTCGCAGCATCGCGTTCCCGCCGGGTTGCAAATGATAAGCGACTTCTCGCACCTCTACCCCTAAATTATCCTGTTGTAAGCCGAGAAGGACAGGTCCTAAAAAGGGAGATGGGTGGCCGTAACGATCAATCAGAGGAAAAATTCTCACCTCTTTGGCTACACGTGCCAGTTCTTTTATCACTTGCAGGTGAAAATCCACATCTTGATCATCAAGATCAGCAAATAAATAATGAGAACTTAAAGCAAATTCAAAGGAAAAATCAGCAAATGGCAAGGCATAATTCCCTATTCCTATATAACGCTTAGCCATCTTACCTTTTTCATAATCACCAAAAAACTGAGCCATTCCTTCGCGCCTTTTTGCAAATAAGGCCTCAGGATTACCATAGCGACTAAAATCAAATTTCTCTTGATCCCTTACCACTCTACTGACCATATCAGCAAAAATTAAAGTAACTTTGCTGTATAAAGTATCCTTATCCAAATTAAACAGTGGATCACAACTCACTATTTGCTGTGTATGGGCAGTTAATTCCGCGTTCACTGCACTTGGACCACAACCATATTCCAACAGGCGAGTTTCCATATCTGCTTTTGATAAATCAAACATTTCCTGGTATTCATCAGCATGATGGCCCCACAGCACAAGTTTACGCATATACATCCCCTTCCTTTGTCGATTACCTATTTCAAAACAGGTGCTCTTCATTCACTTGGCACAGTCCAAGACAAACGCTTGCAACAAGTTCTCATTTAAATTGATGTTGCAACTTGAATTTGATTGGGTATAGTCTAGCCTATTTGCTTCAGTAACAGGAAGTCATCTATGCACGTCGGTATACAACATCAACTTGGCGAAACCTATGATCTTTTGCGAGATAGTGTTTATCAATTCGCCCAAAAAGAAATCGCTCCTCTGGCAGCTCAGATCGATGCAGATAATACTTTCCCCAATCATCTATGGCAAAAATTGGGCGAAATGGGTTTATTGGGCATCACGGTTAGTGAAGAATATGGCGGGGCGAACATGGGTTATCTTGCGCATGCCATTGCGATGGAGGAAATTTCCCGCGCATCAGCCTCTGTTGGCCTAAGTTATGGGGCTCATTCCAATTTATGTGTGAACCAAATTTACCTCAATGGCACAACGGAGCAAAAGCACCGTTATTTGCCTAAACTAATAAGTGGAGAATATATTGGCGCATTGGCAATGAGTGAGTCAAATGCTGGCTCCGATGTTGTCAGCATGCAACTTCAAGCGCAGGCTGCGGGCGACAAATTCATTCTCAATGGTACCAAGATGTGGATCACGAATGGTCCAGATGCAGATGTTTTGGTTGTTTATGCAAAAACCGATAAACAAGCAGCAAGCAAAGGCATCACCGCGTTTATCATTGAGAAAGGATTTAACGGTTTTCGGACGGCACAGAAACTTGATAAACTCGGTATGCGCGGTTCAAATACCTGCGAATTAGTATTTGACAATTGTGAAGTACCTGCGAAAAACGTGTTAGGAGAAGTGAATAAAGGCGTAAGAGTATTAATGAGCGGTCTTGATTATGAACGCACGGTATTAGCAGCAGGTCCTGTTGGAATCATGCAAGCCTGTCTGGATGTGGTCTTACCTTATATTCATGAACGCAAGCAATTTGAACAAGCCATTGGCGAATTCCAATTTATTCAAGGTAAGTTAGCGGACATGTATACGGAATTAAGCGCGTCACGGGCTTATCTGTACACCGTAGCTCGGGCCTGTGATCAGGGCATGGTTAGCCGTAAAGACGCAGCAGGCGTTATTTTATATACAGCCGAAAGAGCCACACAAATGGCTCTGCAGGCCATTCAAACTTTAGGTGGGAATGGTTATATTAATGAGTACCCTACTGGGCGCTTGCTGCGTGATGCAAAACTCTACGAGATCGGTGCTGGTACCTCTGAAATCAGGCGGATGTTGATTGGACGCGAACTATTTAACGAAACTGCATAAGGAAAATGAATATGGAACCAAATGATATTGTTATTGTTGCAGCCAAAAGAACACCAATGGGTAATATGCTTGGTAGCTTATCCGCTTTATCAGCACCCGAGTTAGGCGCGGTAGCCCATCAAGCGGTTATCGAACAAGCTGGCCTTTCCCCTGCAGACATTGATGAAGTGATCACTGGTTGTGTATTGCAAGCAGGCATAGGTCAAGCGCCAGGAAGACAAGCAGCAATCAAAGCCGGCATTCCCAATTCAGCTGGTGCGACTACGATCAATAAAATGTGTGGTTCAGGGATGAAAGCCGTCATGTTAGCCCATGATTTATTGAAAGTTGGTTCGGCAAACATCGTTCTTGCCAGCGGTATGGAAAGCATGAGTAACGCGCCCTATTTACTGAGTAAGGCACGAGCAGGTTATCGTTTGGGTCATGGTGAACTAAAAGATCATATGTTTCTTGACGGCCTTGAAGATGCATACGAGCGCGGCCAATTAATGGGCTGTTTTGCTGAAGCAACAGCAACCCATTTTCAATTTACCCGCCAGCAACAAGATGACTATGCTATTCGCTCTTTGACTCGGGCACTGCAAGCGCAACAAGATAATTCTTTCGCTGAAGAAATAGCGCCCGTCACTATTGCCGGACGTAAAGGTGATATCGTTGTTTCTCTGGATGAAGGCCCAGACGCCAGTAAACTGGCTAAAATTCCGCAACTCCGCCCTGCTTTCAAGACTGATGGTACTGTAACTGCCGCGAATTCTTCCTCAATCTCAGATGGTGCAGCCAGCCTGATTTTAATGACTGCAGCTAATGCAAAAAAACGTGGTTTAACGCCGTTGGCTCGAATTATCGCTCATGCAACCCATGCACAGGCACCACAATGGTTTACTACCGCTCCTGTTGACGCAATTCGCAAAGTATTAAACAGAGCTGGTTGGCATCAAAGTGAGGTTGATCTTTTTGAGATTAATGAAGCGTTTGCTGTAGTCGCTATGGCAGCAATTACACAACTTGAACTCAATGATGAAAAAGTCAATGTTCATGGTGGAGCCTGTGCCCTCGGCCATCCTATTGGAGCATCGGGTGCACGCATTATTGTTACCTTAATGCATGCTCTAAAACAACAACGCAAAGCACGTGGTGTAGCGGCCTTATGTATCGGTGGTGGTGAAGCAACTGCTGTTGCTATTGAAATGGTGTAACCCCCAGGTATTATGAATTTACTTGGGTCTAGTAGAAATAAAGTCCGCATCACTCTTCAGTCCGCAGAGTGATGCACTAACTGCTTAAGGATGTACATGCTTAGACAAAGTCTTATTTATTTAGCGTTAAGTATTGTGGTTGTAATTTTTGCTAAATATGCCCATATGCTCATTGTTTATATAGGGATGCTCTATGCTTTTATTAATGTCAAATTGACACCCATTTTTAGCCAAAGTGGTTTGGGATTAATGATCCGTAAAGTGATTCTTCTCGTATTTATCCCAGTTCTAATTGCGGCCGTTCCAGCGCTCACTTACCGGCTCATCAAAGGGAATGACATGCCCTATCTTATCGAATTCACCTGGTGCCTATGGCTGGTAATTGTACTCAGTAATATCTTGATACATTAAGGATTATCGATGGCTAAAATCACTAGTCAATTAAATCCCGCCAGCAAGGATTTCAAAGACAATGAAGCGGTCATGCAAAAATTGCTTGGTGAACTGCAGAACACTATCCAGGAAATTGCTCAGGGTGGTGATGAAAAAGCGCGTCAAAGACATTTAAAACATGGAAAATTACTACCCCGTGAGCGCTTACAGTACTTACTTGATCCAGGCAGTCCTTTTCTTGAATTATCCCAGCTGGCCGCCTACCGGGTTTATGAAGATAAGGTTCCTGCTGCAGGAATTATTACCGGAATAGGACGGATTGCTGGTACTGAATGTATGATTGTGGTGAATGATGCCACGGTTAAGGGTGGAACCTACTATCCCCTTACTGTTAAAAAACATTTGCGAGCCCAGGAGATTGCTAAAGCTAATCACCTTCCCTGTGTTTATTTAGTTGATTCAGGAGGCGCTTTTCTACCCCGTCAAGATGAAGTTTTTCCGGATCGAGATCATTTCGGCCGTATTTTTTATAATCAAGCCATGTTATCAGCAAACAATATTCCTCAGATTGCGGTGGTGATGGGCTCTTGCACCGCAGGCGGTGCTTATGTACCCGCGATGGCTGATGAATCCATTATGGTACAAAATCAGGCTACTATCTTTTTAGCTGGCCCACCCCTGGTAAAAGCGGCTACCGGCGAAATTATCAGTGCAGAGGAATT
The DNA here is from genome assembly GCF_900452385.1 of Legionella donaldsonii. Lineage (NCBI taxonomy): Bacteria > Pseudomonadati > Pseudomonadota > Gammaproteobacteria > Legionellales > Legionellaceae > Legionella > Legionella donaldsonii. The sequence continues at coordinate 2,423,944 of NZ_UGOA01000001.1, forward strand.
GGGTGGTGCTGATGTCCATTGCAGGCAATCTGGTGTAGCTGATCACTATGCCGAGAATGATGCCCATGCGTTACACTTGGCCCGTGTCTCGGTAAGTCATCTAAACCGTAAGAAACCTGATGGTCTTTGTCGTATTGCCAGCAGAGAGCCTCTCTATGATCCCAAAGAATTAAATGGTGTTGTACCAGCCGATCCACGAAAACCTTTCGATATCCGGGAAGTAATTGCCCGCCTTGTTGATGGTTCAGAGTTGGACGAATTTAAAGCACTTTATGGTACCACCCTGGTTTGTGGTTTTGCCCATTTGTTTGGTTATCCTATCGGCGTAATTGCCAATAATGGTGTTTTATTTGCTGAAAGTGCTTTAAAAGGAGCGCATTTTATCGAGCTATGCGCTCAACGTCGTATCCCTTTATTATTTCTGCAAAATATCACTGGTTTTATGGTGGGTAGCAAATACGAAGCAGCGGGTATAGCCAAACACGGTGCCAAGATGGTGACCGCTGTTGCCAATGCTAACGTTCCTAAATTCACTGTAATAGTAGGCGGTAGTTTCGGTGCGGGTAATTATGCCATGTGTGGCCGCGCTTATGAGCCCCGTTTTTTATGGTCCTGGCCGAATACCCGTATCTCGGTCATGGGAGGGGAGCAAGCCGCAAATGTTTTAGCGCAAGTTAACCGCGATAAACATTTGAAGCATGGAACAACCTGGTCTGTTGAGGAAGAAGAGAAATTTAAAGCTGATTTACGCAACCAATATGAAACTCAAGGCAATCCCTATTACGCGAGCGCAAGACTCTGGGACGATGGTGTTATTGCCCCGGCAGATACTCGTAAAATCCTTGGATTAAGCTTGTCTGCTGCCTTAAATGCTCCCATCCCTGGAACCAATTTTGGTGTATTTCGCATGTAAGAGAATCTAATGACAAAATGCCAAAACAGCACGATAGGGACAAACAATGACTGATTTACTAAGTGAGTTGCATGATCGCGTTTTTATAATTACTTTAAATCGAGCAGGTAAACATAATGCTTTTGATGACAACTTGCTGGCAGCATTGCAACAGCTACTTGATGAAGCCATTAGTAATCCGCAAGCAAGAGTTATTTTACTAAAAGCAAATGGAAAACATTTTTCAGCAGGCGCGGACCTTGCCTGGATGCAACGCATGGCTCAATTTAGCGAAGAAGAAAACTTACAGGATGCCCTGGTACTTGCTCGTGTCATGCACACTCTACATATCAGCCCTAAACCCACTATAGCGATGGTACAAGGTGCCGCTTATGGTGGTGGCGCTGGTTTAGTAGCCGCTTGTGATCTGGCAATTGCTTCGCGAACTGCCCGATTTTGTTTTTCAGAAGTAAAACTGGGTTTAGTCCCTGCTGTCATTAGTCCTTATGTCGTAAAAGCGATAGGTGAGCGAACTGCAAAATGGCTATTTATAACAGCAGAGATCTTTGATGCGGAAGAAGCAAAGAAATTACAATTAGTACAACACTGTGTAGCTGAAGAGGAATTGTTGGCCTTTACTGTCAATTATGCTCAACAAATAGCCCGACTAGCTCCTGAAGCAGTGAAGGCTTGTAAAACGCTGGTTTCACAGGTTGCAGCTCGGCCTATTAATGAGGAGTTGTTGCAGCAAACTGCGACGCTCATTGCCAAGAAACGGGTTTCCGCAGAAGGGCAACGGGGATTAACCGCATTTCTTAATAAAGAAACACCCATTTGGGATTAGGGGCTTTCATGTTTAACAAAATTCTTATCGCTAACCGCGGTGAAATTGCCTGTCGGGTTATTAAAACTGCACGACAAATGGGTATCCACACTGTTGCTATTTATTCAACCGCGGATAAAGACAGTCAACATGTGTCACAGGCCGATAGTGCATTTTGTGTAGGTGATGCAACAGCCAAAAACAGTTATCTCAATATTGAAGCGATTATTGCTGCGGCTAAAACCAGTGGTGCTCAAGCCATTCATCCCGGCTATGGTTTTTTATCTGAAAATCCCTTATTTGCCCAAGCTTGCGCCGATGCAGGAATCGTATTTGTTGGCCCCTCGATTGCAGCGATGGAAGCAATGGCATCAAAACAAATAGCCAAACAATTACTGGAAAACACTGGCGTACCTCTTACCCCAGGCTATCATGGTAGCGATCAATCCGATGAGCGCTTATTACAAGAGGCACGTCAGATTGGTTTTCCAGTCTTGCTAAAAGCAGCCAGTGGCGGCGGTGGCAAAGGTATGCGTGCTGTCTATAAAGAAGCTGAATTTTCTCAAGCGTTAGCAGGTGCTCGTCGTGAAGCGATGGCCAGTTTTAGAGATGACACCATGCTCATTGAAAAATTAATCAGTAATCCCCGCCACGTCGAGGTCCAGATCATGGCGGATAATTATGATCAAATTGTCCATCTTTTCGAACGGGATTGCTCCATTCAGCGACGGCATCAAAAAATTATTGAAGAAGCACCAGCACCTAATTTAACAGCGACCATGCGGCAGGGTTTGGCAGAGGCAGCCTGTGAAGTTGCTCGTTCGATTGCCTATCGTGGTGCGGGCACAGTTGAGTTTTTAGTAGATGGTGACAAAAACCATTTTTATTTCATGGAAATGAATACGCGTTTACAAGTCGAACATCCCGTCACTGAAATGATAACCGGTTTTGATCTGGTAGCATGGCAATTGAAAATAGCAGCTAATGAACCACTCCCCTGCCTCCAGGAAACAATTGCAGCTCATGGCCATGCATTTGAGTGCCGGATCTATGCTGAAGATCCCCAACAAGGCTTCCTGCCATCGATCGGCCAACTGCGTTTTTTACACGAACCGGCAGGCTCGGGTATTCGAATAGATAGTGGTGTATCACTTCATTCGCACATTACCATGCATTATGATCCCATGATTGCCAAATTAATTACCTGGGGGGAAACAAGAGACCAAGCCCTACAACGCATGCAATACGCGCTTGCAAACTATGCCGTAGGTGGAGTGAAAACTAACATTGCTTTTTTACAAGCTATTTGTAGACATCCCCGCTTCGCTAAAGCAGATTTAAGCACTGATTTTTTAACTCAGGAAGCGATTAATCTTCCCCTCCCTGACGAACGCTTGGCACTCCTGGCAGTGGCTAGTCATGATTACCTGGTACTCAACAACAATGAAACAGATCCGCTTCGTAACAGTAGTTTTGCCTGGCAAATGCATTTGTCCAGTTATTGGTATTGGCGTTACTTCATTGAAGGTCAACAACAAGAAATCAAGATCCTTCCTCTGACAAATACGTCCTTTAAAGTAAAAATCAGCGAAGAAGAATTCACTTTGTCGCCACGCTTGATTGCTGATAAATTATATCTCGATGACGGTCAGCAAATGAGAGAAATCCTCGTTGATAACCAGGGGCCCAAAATCACTCTATATCTGGCGCAAGGTCCGTTGGTGATTGAACGGTTTAATTGGCAGAATTTTGATCCGCAAGTTGCCACAAAAAAAGGACAACTCACCGCCCCGATGCCAGCAACCGTAGTGGCTATCCTGAAAAATAAGGGTGATAAAGTTAAAGAGGGTGAGAGTTTAATCGTTTTGGAAGCAATGAAAATGGAACACACTATTCATGCCCCCAAAGACGGTATACTGGCTGAATTATTTTACGATGTGGGCTCGCAAGTGAGTGAAGGCGCTGAATTGTTAGCTTTAAAAGATTGACTAGGGACAAGCATGAACTATCCACAACGAGTCACGATAGTTGAAGTGGGGCCACGGGATGGGTTACAGAATGAATCATCCTTTGTTGCTACTGAAAGCAAAGTAGAATTGATCAATTTACTGAGCCAAAGTGGTTTAAAACACATTGAGGTCACCAGCTTTGTTTCAGCAAAAGCGATTCCTCAACTGGCTGACAATGAAACGGTCTTTACCAGCATCGCTAAACCAGCAGGCATTCATTATTCAGCATTAGTACCCAACGAACGCGGCATGTTAAAAGCACTCGAAGCGGGCGTAAAAGAAATTGCAGTCTTTACAGCAGCGAGTGAAGCCTTTAATCAACGTAATATTAATTGTTCAATCAGCGAGAGTATTCATCGCTTTGAGCCCGTTATCGCTTTGGCTAAGGCAAACAAAATTCGCGTACGGGCTTACATTTCCTGTGTTCTCGGCTGTCCTTATGAAGGTGAAATTGCCCCGCGACAGGTCGCTGAGGTTACACGTCAGTTGCTGGCTCTCGAGGTTGATGAAATTTGCCTGGGCGATACCATTGGTGTTGGCACCCCCAAACAAACTATCGCTGTTTTACAACAAGTCCTGGAATTTTTACCTTTGCCTCAGTTAGCGATGCATTTTCATGATACATACGGCCAGGCAATTGCCAATATTTATGCCTCTCTTGAATACGGTATCTATCGTTTTGACAGTTCTGTCGCTGGTCTTGGCGGCTGTCCATATGCCCGAGGTGCAAGTGGAAATGTTGCAACGGAGGATGTTTTATACTTGATGCACGGACTGGGGATTGAAACCGGTGTTGATATTTTCAAGATCGTCGCTGCAGGCGATAAAATATGTAAGCTGTTAGGGAAAAAGAACCAATCGAAAGTAGCGAATGCCCTGCTGGCAAATCAAAGCTAAATCAATAGACTTCTTCGGGAACTCTACTACAGAGGAGAATTGCTGCGTCGATACGGTGCTCGAATCCTCATGTACTGGCGCCGTACACTACGGTTCTGTGCTCCGTGTCTCCTCGCACTTCTCCTCTGTAGCGGGTTTCTGAAGAAGTCCACTGAAAATTCATGATTGTACTTACCAGGAAATCACTCTAAACTCCTTCGCGGGACTGGGTTTGACCAAGGTTGGAATCCTACCTAAAACTCGAAGTAAACTGTATACATAAAAACCAATTGGTTATATCATACAGCAACTTTTTATTCGAGATATCCAACAGTCCAAGAGTTGTTGATATTCTTTTTATAGATTAAACGTGAGGCTCAAGATGACGAGTAGTAAATTAAAAGTAGGCTTAGTACAGGAGAAGTGGTCTGAAAATCTACAAGAACATCAAGACCGTCTTGCCTCAGGCATTTTTGCCGCTGCTAAACAAGGGGCTCAACTCGTCTGCCTGCAAGAATTAACGTTGTCACCTTATTTTTGTACCCGCCATGATGTCGATGGTACAGCTTATCAAGAAGAGCTGCACACAGGCCCTACAGCACAATTTGTCAGTGCCATGGCAAAAGCAGCGAAAGTAACTATTACGTCCTCTTTATTTGAAAAAGCAGGCTATAACACTGCCGTAGCTTTTAATGAGTCAGGTGAATTGGTTGCTGTAACCCGCAAACAGCATATTCCCAGTGGTGAAAAATACCATGAAAATTATTACTTCAAACCAGGTGATTCCGATTATCCGGTCCACAACCTGGTTGGACATCGATTTGGTTTACCTACCTGTTATGATCAATGGTTCCCTGAGTTGTCGCGCATTTACGGTTTAAAAGGAGCAGAGGTTCTGGTTTATCCTACTGCCATTGGTGGAGAACCCACTGCACCAGGTTTTGATAGCCAACCCATGTGGCAAAAAGTGATGGTTGCGCAGGGGATTATGGCAAACACCTTCGTCGTGGCTGTTAACCGTGTTGGCTGTGAGGATGGGCTTGAATTTTACGGCTCTAGCTTTATCTCTAACCCAATGGGTGAAGTTTTAGTGCAAGCGCCACGCAATGAGCCTGCTGTGCTCGTCGCTGAATTGGATTTCAGTCAACGCGCATTATGGGGGCGGCTGTTTCCTTTTGCAGATCAGCGAGAGCCTGAAACCTATCATGAGCTCCTCAAAGCCCGTAAATCCGATGTGGGAAAACCCTAATGACTGACAACGCATTCCAAGATGAAAATCTATACAATATTAATAACTGGGGTGAAGGTTATTTCAATATAAACGCAGCAGGAAATATTGCTATCAGCAAAACGCCGGAAGAAAAAGGCGTTGAATTGCAAGCGATTGTAAATGCCGCTAATCGAGCAGGTTTACAATTACCGCTCTTGATTCGTTTTACCGATATTCTTCATGACAGAGTCGTAAAATTAAATGAAGCCTTTGCGCAAGCCATTGAAGAAAACGATTATCGAGGAAGCTATAAACTGGTCTACCCGATTAAAGTTAACCAGGAATATTGCGTAGTGAGGGAAATTTTAAAAGCACCCCGCTACCCAGTGGGTTTAGAAGCCGGTAGCAAACCTGAATTAATGGCAGTGATTGGGTTATTGGGCCAAACGCCTTCCACCATTGTCTGTAATGGCTATAAAGATAACAGTTATATTCGCACGGCTTTAATTGCACAACAAATGGGCCATGAAGTCTTCATTGTCATAGAAAAACGCTCGGAATTAGACATTATCCTGAAAGAATCTGCACGGCTAGATATCAAACCTAAAATTGGTGTGCGTATTCGTTTAGTCACCAAAGGCGCAGGTAAATGGGAAAATACCGGCGGGGCTAAATCCAAATTTGGTTTAAATGCAGAACAGGTTCTTGAGTTAGTCAATCACCTAAAGGCCCACAATTCGTTGGATTGCCTGCAATTAATGCATTGCCATTTGGGCTCGCAAATTGCCAACATCCATGATATTCGCCACTGCATGCAGGAAGTTGCCCGCTATTATATTGAACTGCGTCGCCTGAACGCCCCCATCAATACCGTTGATGTTGGTGGTGGTCTTGGGGTGGATTATGAGGGTACACATTCCAATACAGGTTGTTCAATGAACTATTCTGTAAAAGAATATGCTACTAATATCTTGCTGGCGCTTCGTCCTCTTTGTGAAGAAGCGGGTATGCCGGAACCCAATCTTATTTCTGAATCTGGGCGTGCACTCACAGCCCATCACGCGGTTCTAATTAGCAATATCACTGATGTGGAGCTAGTCAAAAAAACCAGAGAATTGCCCTTCATTGAGGCAGACGATTCTCACGTTATTCGTGATATTTGGGACACTTATCAATCTATTTCTGATAATTCTCCCAGCGAAATTTATAATTATGCTGCTCACTCACTGGATGAGGCTCATTCCATGTTTAAACATGGCGTCATTAGTTTGCAGGAAAAAGCAAAAGTAGAACAATTTTTTACTGCGATTTGCCTTGAAATTCAAGAACGCCTGGATGAAAACAATCCTGGTGATAATGAACTTATCAAGCCTATTAACGAACGCTTGGCAGCAAAAATATTTTGTAATCTGTCATTTTTCCAATCATTACCAGATGCATGGGCAATAGGGCAGATTTTCCCAGTTGCACCGATTTCGCGGCTTACCGAAAAGCCAACCATGCACAGTATTTTGCAAGATTTGACTTGTGATTCCGACGGTACTTTAAAGGAATACACGGGTAGTTCCTGCATCAATACCACCTTAATGTTGCCCCCGTTTAATGAACATGATCCCTATGCCATTGCTTTCTTTTTAGTAGGCGCCTATCAGGAAATACTTGGCAATTTGCACAATTTATTTGGGGATACGAATTCACTGGATGTGAAATTAACCGGCGAAGGGCAATTTGAGATCAATGATTTAGTCAGCGGTGATACGGTAACCAATGTCTTGAATTTCGCTCATTTTGATACTAAAAAATTGCTACTCTCCTATGAAAAACAATTGATAAGTAGTGAATTACCTCATGAAAAAATTCAGAATTATCTCAATGAGTTACGCAGTATTTTTTCACAACAAACGTACCTCGACAGTAATAAAATAAAAGGATAAGCCATGACAACACCAAAACAAGCCGGCTTTCATATGCCCCCCGAATGGTATCCTCATGCTGGTTGCTGGATGGCCTGGCCTTGTCACCAGGATAGTTGGGCGGCCATCGGTTTGGAGCGTGCGGGAATTGCTTATGCACGGGTTGCCCAAGCCATCGCACAATATGAACCTGTTACCATGCTGGTTAAACCTGCCGATATGGCGCAGGCAAAAAAATTATGTGGTGAGGAAATCCACTTGGTTCCTTTGGCACTCAATGACTCCTGGACGCGTGATACAGGTCCGACGTTTTTACTGAATGAACAAAACGAGTTAGCCGGTGTTGATTGGATTCATAATGCCTGGGGTGGTAATTATGAGGATTGCGCCCTGGATAATCAAATTGCTGCGGCCGTCATCAAACAAACAGGAGCCCGCCATTTTAAAGCACCTCTGGTTATGGAAGGCGGTTCCTTCCATGTCGATGGTGAAGGTACTATTTTAACTAGCCGTGAATGCCTGTTAAATCCCAATCGTAATCCCCACCTCTCTCAAGCCGAGATAGAAGACTATCTTTACAATTATCTCAATGCAGAAAAAATTATTTGGTTAAATAAAGGACTGCTTGGCGATGAGACCGACGGCCACATTGATGAAATTGCCTGTTTTATTGCACCGGGTAAAGTCCTGGCTTTAATTACCCATGATAAAGAGGATGCCAATTACCAAACCCTGCACGAAAACCTCGAGATCCTAAAATCAGTGACTGATGCCAAAGGAAGAAATCTGGAAGTTTTTACCGTAGAACAGCCACCGGCAACGTTTATGGGTGAGGAACGTTTAACTCTTTCCTATATCAATTTCTATCTGGCTAATCAGGGAATCGTGATGCCCGCTTTTGGTCATGCCAAATATGACAAAGCAGCTTACGAACTGTTTTGCCAGTTGTTTCCAAACCATCATATTACACAAATTGATGCGTTGGATGTTTTTGCTGGCGGTGGCGGTATTCATTGTATTACGCAACAACAACCCATCTCCAGAAAATAGTGTTAAGAACTTTCTACTCTGAAAAGCGAAATTCTACCAGGTTTACAAATTCAAATATTACCCTCTATAGCGGGTAATATTGAATTTACCCTCTATAGCGGGTAATATTGAATTTACCCTCTATAGCGGGTAAATAATAGGCCTAAGGAAATTAACCATGCTAATCCATTCACCCAGAGAATTAGCTTTTTTTGTTATTAGTCAACGCAAAAAACTTAAATTAAGTCAGGCAAAGGTTGGTAAGCTTGTAGGATTAAAGCAGCAAACTATTTCAGAGTTTGAACTCAGGCCTGAGAGCACACAACTCGATACCTTATTTCGCATACTATCTGCGCTTAATTTAGACATTAAGATGTTATCAAAACACGAAACTTCTAACAATGAAACCCAGTGGACTGAAGAATGGTAACAGCAAAACGAAAAAATCGAATACTCAGTATATTAATGAATGGGATTTTGATCGGAAAACTTGAGAAAACAACAACAGGTGGGTTAATTTTTATTTATGACCAGCAATGGCTTAATACCCCAGGTGCACGCCCCATTTCATTATCATTGCCTTTGACCGAACAGCCTTTTTCTGGCGATATCGTTTATAATTTTTTTGATAATCTCCTGCCTGATAATCAACAAATTAGATCGCGAATTCAGGCTAAATTTCATGTGGCAATAAACCAACCCTTTGATCTATTGGCTAGTATTGGTAGAGATTGTGTGGGGGCTGTTCAAATTATCGATGGAGAAATACCAGCCTTTAAAAAAGAGATAAAGGCTCAACCCTTAGATGAAAAAGCAATAGCCGCTATTTTACGGGGCTATCAAAACAATCCGCTTGGTATGACTGATCCTACAAGGGAATTTCGAATTTCCATTGCAGGAGCACAAGAAAAAACGGCATTCTTGTACCATCAAAAAAAATGGTGCCGTCCCTTAGAAGAAACCCCAACCAGCCATATTTTTAAATTGCCTATTGGCTACATCCCACATCAAAATATGGATTTAAGGGATAGTTGTGAAAATGAATGGTTATGTTCACAGATTGCTGCAGCCTTTGGATTACCCGTCGCAAAGTGCGAAATTCTTCACTTTGAAGAAACTAAAGTGCTTGTGGTAGAGCGGTTTGATCGCAAAATGTCTAGCGATAACGCTTGGATCATGCGATTGCCGCAAGAAGATATATGCCAGGTTCTTGGCATTTCCCCTAATTTAAAATATCAATCAGACGGAGGAGCAGGTATTAGTGAAATTATGCAATTATTACTCGGAGCTACCAATCCTATTGCTGATCGAGATATGTTTTATCGAGCTCAAGTTTTATTTTGGCTATTAGCAGCAATTGATGGCCATGCAAAAAATTTTAGTGTGTTTATCGAGCCTCAAGGAAAATATCACCTAACACCGCTCTATGACATTATGTCAGCCTATCCATTGATAGAGAAAAAGCAATTACAAGCCCAAAAAATTAAAATGGCCATGGCGTTGAGGGGGAGAAATACCCATTATCACTGGCATAGTATGCAAAGAAGGCATTTTTTAGATACTGCAAAAGCAGTCAATTACTCCACCGAAAGAGCCGAAACCATCCTGGATGAGATGTTAGAAAAAAGCGATGCTGTCATCAATGAAGTAGCTGCCAAATTACCTGGAGATTTTCCAAATGAAATCGCCCAACCTATTTTTACGGGAATCCATTTGGCAACAAAGAAACTAAAGTAAGTCCGAAAGAAAAGGTAAGGGCAAAGGTTGTTGCTCTGAGTAATGCCATCCAATCCTGCGTGTTATTCGGTCTTTTATCGCTACACAAACAAAAGTACAGCGTTCAGGAATAGAGACCTTAAACGCCGACTTTAAATTATGAATTTCATTAAAGAGCTGCAGCAAGCGAACCTTACTCAATAGAAGAATTACCCTTTCAACCCGCAAGTGCTCTCTTTTTCTGCGACGCTTGCAATTAACTGTTCAAATTGACTATTATCTATGAATGTCCCTTGGGAGTCTTTTAAATAACCTGTCTCAGACATCACTACTTCCCCACTTTCAAAGGCTTTCACGCCAGTATCACTAAACAACTTTGGGTAGTAAGAAGGATGAAGATTGACCAACTGACTCATGGATTGAATAGTGCTATTTTCAAATAACTTCAAACCGTTAGCAGAAATGACATGTGCCAGTGAATCCTTGGTAAAATAAATGATCGCAAACCAACCTGAAATGTAATTTTTTCTCATCATTTTTAAGCCCATCGGTGACAAGAGTAATTCGACTAGTGGTTCAAGTTTAGGGTTATCAGATAGTTTTGCGTCAATTTCCACGGCATTGGATGAGTCCAGTTTTCCATTATTAACCAGCTCAATTAGTCTGGGATTCTTTAACTTGGAGCGAGCATACTCGGTGCTAAAAAACCAATTACTCCCAATAGGCTTAAATTGACAGAATTCTAATTTTTTAGCGACTATCGTCTCAGGAGGCAGGTACATGATGCCATGCATATAAGATTCCAATGAATCCGTTTCAGTTAATTTTTCCCCAGAAGCCCTGGCCTTAGCAATTCTCTCGGCAAACTCATCATTCCATGCACTATATTCACCGTACTCTAACACCTGTTCAAAAGAAAGAGATGTTAAACCCTTTTTCCGGGCGGCTGCCTCTGCATCTTTCTTTAAGGTCTGATAAAAAACACTTTCTTCTATTTTCCGTTTTATAGTCGGTGATTTCGTAGCCATATAGTCAGCTATTTCTTTCTGCAGCCACATCACTCCTGTTCCCTTTTTTCTTAGTCCCATATGAAAATAGGCAGGCGGCGAATTCTTAATAGCATCGAGCTCTATACGTCCCTCTTTACCCGCCTGAATACTCTTGTGAAAGGCATACTCCATCAAAAGAGAGCCAACATGTTTAAATGGAGCATCCGCGTTGATCGAATAATTATCCATACGATGGATATAAAGACAATTCTCCTGGATAGAATACTGCATACAACCTATTTCTTTACCATTTACAAAAACTTTCACGTCGGTACGTGGACCAGAGAATGTTTCCCCTGAGCGCTTACGAATCGCGTAATTGACTGGCTGATTTGTTGAAGTTCGGATTTTGGTCGTTAAGCGCATGTTGTCTAACTCAGTCGATGAATGATAGTAAATGCGCCGTATAATAGCAGGTTAAAACAAAATCACAATGACGAATGGTTAATCTTATGATTAAATTTTCCACTCTATAAAATATAATGAGTCGCCTACTACACAGCAAAAAATAACCCGACATACGTTGTTGCTCAGAGTAATGCCGGTTATCATTTAGGCATGCAGTGAAATCGGCCAACTGAACACATTTCCCACCCTTCTTAGAAAAAAAATACAGTTAAAAGGAAGTCAATAATGAACACAGTGGTATGGCAACCCAAAGAGCCCCAAAAAAGCAGAATGTGGCAATTTATGCAATTCGTTGCCCAAAAACAGCAGCGACAGTTTGCTGATTATCAACAGTTGCATGCATGGTCCGTGCAAGAACCGGCCCTTTTCTGGCAGGCTCTATGTGATTACTTTCACTTAACCTTTAATAGTTCCGCCAAACAAGCCTTAAACACCTATGACCATATGTTAGATGCCCGTTGGTTCGAGGGAGCAACATTTAATTTTGCTGAAAAATTATTAACTCGACGTGATGAACATCCTGCCTTGATCAGCGTTAATGAAGAGGGAGAACGCCAGGTTTTAAGTTATAAAGAACTGTATCAAGAAGTTGCTCGCTGTGCAGCTGGTTTAAAGCAGGTTGGTGTTGTTAAGGGGGATCGCGTTGCCGCCATCATGCCGAATGTCTCTTATACCATTATCGCCATGTTAGCGACTGCTTCAATCGGCGCTATCTGGTCTTCCTGTTCCCCTGATTTTGGTGCTCAGGCTGCTATAGATCGTTTAGGTCAAATAGAGCCCAAAGTTTTGTTCGTTTGTGATGGCCATCAATATCTGGGCAAAAAGCACGAAGCCACCAGCAAGATAATAGAAGTGAGTAAAGCGATTCCTTCACTGGTTAAAATAGTTGTTTGTCCCGTTATCCATACTGAAGCTAACTTTGACGCCCTTACCAAAGCGATCACTGTTGATAAGTTTGTTAAACCGGTTAAAGATTGTGAGTTTGCGGCACTCCCCTTCGCTCATCCGCTGTATATTCTCTTTTCATCAGGAACAACAGGTAAACCAAAATGCATCATGCATGGTGCCGGTGGAACCCTCTTGCAACATCTAAAAGAATTGGGCCTGCACACGGACATCAAGGCAGAGGACAACCTCTGTTTTTACACAACCTGTGGCTGGATGATGTGGAATTGGATGGTGTCGGTTTTAGCGCTTGGTGCAACACTGACGCTTTATGAAGGGGCTCCGACCTACCCAGATGCCAGTCGTCTGTTCCAATTAATTGAGAATGAAAAAATTACTGTCTTCGGTACAAGTGCCAAATTTATCTCAGCCGTAGAAAAAGCAGATACGAAGCCAAATCAACAGTTTTCCTTAAAAACCCTGCGTACAATTCTCTCTACTGGCTCACCACTGTTGCCTAAAAACTATGATTTTGTCTATCAACAGGTGAAATCCGATGTGCAATTGAGCTCCATATCAGGCGGGACTGATATCGTTTCCTGCTTTGCATTGGGTAATCCAATTCTGCCTGTTTATCGCGGCGAATTACAATGTTTGGGGCTTGGCATGGCGGTTAAGGTTTTCAATGAACAGGGGAAACCAGTCAGTGAGGAGCGTGGAGAGTTAGTGTGCACCAAACCTTTTCCATCCATGCCAGTGGGTTTTTGGCAAGATCCAGATAAACAAGCTTATAAACGTGCTTATTTTGAGCGTTTTAACGACGTCTGGGCCCATGGTGATTTTGCCGAAGTGACTAAGCACCACGGTCTTATTATTTATGGTCGTTCCGATGCTGTATTAAATCCTGGTGGTGTACGCATAGGAACCGCTGAAATTTATCGTCAGGTAGAAAAAATTCCTGAAGTGGTCGACAGTGTAGTGATAGGTCAAGACTGGCAAGAAGATGTTCGTGTGGTGTTATTTGTTAAATTAAGAGAAGGCCTACAGTTAAATGACGAGTTGATTAATACCATTCGTCAAACCATACGCCATAATGCTTCTCCTCGCCACGTACCAGCCAAAATCCTGCAAGTGAACGATATACCACGCACGATGAGTGGTAAAACAGTGGAAGTCGCTGTACGACAAACAGTCCATGGGCAGACCATTAACAATCTCCAATCACTTGCCAATCCCGAAGCGTTAAACGATTTTAAAAATCGTCAGGAACTAGCTGACTAGCCTTGGATGGCGGGATGATTAATTCGACAGGATCAAAAAGCAGCCCCTGGCTTATCAGGGGCCCTAAAGCAGACTCACAGCAACAATGACAAATTTAGTACGATCAAAGTAAAATATCGCCTCTAGAAAAAATTTTTACACATTATAGGCAATCTGATGTGGTATGAAGAACTCCTTATATCCCTAACATCCAAGGTATTTCATCATAAGAGAAAAGCAGCCCGCTATTTTATTGAAGAATTATTCCTTTTTTTAGACACCCTCTATCAACCACTACCTATTGAACTGTTATTAGGTGTTAATGAGAAAATGTACGCCAAATACAGTTTAAGACGCAATAACTCTGTTCATTTAGCTGCTTTTACACGAGATCTTTTAGGCCTTAGTATCCTTTACATCAAAATTACCGATGACCATCTTATTAAGAACAGTATCTTTACTGATTTTATTAACCAGGAAAGAATGGTTACTGCCCTTAATTTTGGCAACGATAAACGATTCGCCAGAAAGGCGCCTTTAGCCAGGATTAATCTTATAGAACGCATTATTCTGAAAAATTTTACTGTCATAGACAGCTCAAACCCCTTACATAAAAATTCGTTAGAAGTTGATTTAGCCCATATTTTAATGATTGTTACTCAAAGAAAATCGCTTCAACTGATCGAGGCAATGCTCAATTCTTTTCAGCCTTTAATACCAATTTGTTACCCCTATATAGAGAAGAATGATAAATTCGGTCATTTTGTCATAGAACTGTACCGGTTAAAAAATCAGCTTGAAATGGAAGCAATAACAAAGGGATATGAAGCTGATCGAGAGAGTTCCTTCTCTTTTTTTGCTTTTGGCAATCCCTTGGAGCGAATCCACTCCATAGCGCCATCTAAATCCTCCTCCCCTGCCAAAGCCTATGATCCCATTTTTTACGGCTGCCCATCAACATTGGAAACAGGAGGAAGAGCCACCGCTACAACAACCCAGTTTTCCTTTTTTGCCATGGATGCTGTTTTGACTAAATCACAACAGAAAGAGGCAGCCTTAGATGATAGGGAGTTGCCAGACATGTCACCACCCCCCCCCTATCTCTCCCTGTTTGCGCCTTCTAAAGCCACCGAGAAAATTTATACAACGCGAAACAAGGATGAAGAGGGCAACGACACTAGGCTAACCCCAAACCAAGAGTTATGATTTTCAGGTATTGTAATAAAGCACAGAAAACCAAGCCATCGGTATCTGGAAATAATCTTAAGTAATTTGGCGCTCATTGCTAAACACTTGAAAACTCTTTCCTAATTGACAATGGATTTGATGGCGCTCTACAGGATGATAATCTTTGGCGTTCATACTGGCTACTTGTACTTCAACGCTAGTATCTGCATGAATAGTGTACTTCACGTACTCGATAATAGGATTTCCGAGATTATCCAATGTGAAATGCTTATCAGAGGCAGTAACTCGGTTATTGGCAATTAACATCAGCGCCTGAGGCCTGAAGGATGCTTTAATATTAGCGGTTGGATTCTCTGTTTCACAATCCTTGAAGGATACTACAAAATTTATTTGTTTCCCTCCAACCACAGCATCTGCCACTTCAGCAAAAGTACTAAGCTCACTGGCATGTACTGAGAATGATAACAGCGCAAGAATTGACATTAATTGCTTTTTCATTAACACAGCTCCTTCATCCGATCAATAGTGAGAGTTGAGGTTGCCAATAAATTTAAGGCTTGTCAATTTAACCTCAATCTTTGATTCTTCTCCTATTATGAAAATCGGATCTATAATAAACAGGACTTACGAAAAAATATCGAGGTCAAGGCAAAATTTGATTTTAACATCGGAGTTCCAAGTAAGACCTGATAATCAAGCTAACACGTAGCCATATCTGTTAAAAGATAAAAAAGAAAAATTTATAAGGAGATTTGGATGTGCGATCGTAAATGCTTTACCAATGGTGTCCTTTCTGGTGTAGTCGCTGGTATTGTCTTTGCCTTTTTTTTAATTCTTGGCGGTATGTCTGAAACCCTGGGCAGTATCATCGGCATGCCTACTAAATTAGGCGGGATGATAGTTCACTTTATAATCACTATTATCGCGGGACTTGTCTTCGCTTTTGTCTTCGGCTGGCTAATCCATTCATGGTTTACTTCGATTTTCTGGGGACTCCTCTTTGGTATAGGCATGTGGATAATAGGTCCTATGACCCTGTTACCGACTTTATCTGCAGGTGACCCTTTGTTTGTAAAATGGAATCTTGCTGGTCTGCAAAGTAATATACAACCGTTAATTGGCCATTTGGTGTATGGTTTAGTTTTAGGCCTGGTTTATTGTTTTTTAAAGAAGGGAAAACTACATAAACTCAAAGTGCCTAAAAAACAAAAAGATTAAACCCTCAAAGAGGCAGAGACACGCTTTTAGTTTCTTTCACTAAAGAGATATTGTATGATACGCGCTTGCGCCGATTTGAAACTTCAGCTTGCGGGCGCTCAGTAATTTGGTCTAGGCTCATTTTATTGTAAATACGGCTAAAGCGGGTAATTTCCCTCCTTGCCTCCGCATGCTGCAATACCCTTAGGTTGATGTAATGATAGAATTAAATGGATTAACCAAATCCTATGCAACGAACATTGCCTTGCGTGATATCAATTTATTCATTCAGGAAGGTGAGATTTTTGGCATCATTGGCAAAAGTGGTGCTGGAAAATCCACTTTATTGCGCTCCATTAATTTACTGGAAAGACCGAGTAGTGGAGAAGTCATTGTTGATAATGAAAATATTACACACCTATCTATGCAGGGTTTGCGTAAAGCCCGCCACAAAATGGCAATGATTTTCCAGCATTTTAATTTACTCAATTCCAAAACGGTTTATGACAATATTGCACTGCCTATGCGCATCCAGGGAATAGCCGAATCGGTTATCCATGAAAAAATTCACGAATTACTCCCTCTTGTTGAGCTTGAGGAAAAAATACATCATTATCCAGGACAGCTTAGCGGGGGACAAAAGCAGCGCGTTGCCATTGCGCGTGCCCTCAGCTGCTCACCTAAAATTCTTCTCTGTGATGAAGCAACATCTGCCCTCGATCCGGAAACAACCAATGCCATTCTTGAATTACTAAAGAAAATTAATACTTTGTACGGTATTACCATTGTATTAATTACTCATGAAATGGAAGTAGTAAAGCGAATCTGCCATCGCCTCGCTGTCATGGAGGCTGGTGAGATTGTTGAAATAACCTCCTTGGCGAGCGTATTCAGTAATCCAGCCAGCCCAGCACGAAGCATGCTATATACTCAGTTAAGCCCGCAACTCCCAGCTTGCCTGCAAAGTTCACTATCCAGCGTAGCTAATAATAAACCCTTGTTACGCCTCTTTTTCCAGGGTGATAATGCGACTATTCCCTTTATTAGCAAAACCAGCCGTGAGCTGAATTTAGATATTAATATCCTCCTTGCTAATATTGACCAATTTGATGCGGTTACCTGCGGTGTGCTAATAGTCGAATTAGCCGCTAACCAGGCATTGCTGCAAAAATTTATCAAACGTTGCGAAGAATCTAATTTAACGGTGGAGATTTTAGGTTATGTCACTGACGATGTTTTATGATTTAATGGTGGCCAGTGGTGAAACGCTCTACATGGTGATTGTCAGCACTGTATTTGCCGTCTTACTAGGGTTACCTTTAGGTACTCTTCTTTTCACCTCTGCAAAAATCAAACCCCACCCAGGGTTGCATCGCTTCATTGCCGCAATTATCAACATGAGTCGCTCCATCCCTTTTATTATCCTGCTTGTTGCCTTGATTCCAATTACCCGTTTTATTGTGGGGACCTCGATTGGTTTACATGCCGCCATGGTTCCACTTACGCTTGGCGCTACTCCTTTTTTTGCTCGTTTAGTGGATAACATCTATCAAAGTTTACCGAATGGTCTGATCGAAACTGGTTTTTCCATGGGGGCGAATACCTGGCAAATGATTCGTCATCTCTTGTTTCCAGAAGCTTTTCCTGCGTTAATTCATGGAGTCACTATTACTGCGATTACCTTGGTGAATTACTCCGCCATGGCGGGTACCGTAGGTGGAGGCGGTTTAGGTGATTTGGCAATTCGTTACGGTTATCAACGTTTTAATGTGAGTGTCATGTTAGCAACCGTCTTTATTTTGGTATTAATTGTCCAATTACTCCAAATGGGTGGCGATCGATTAGCGCGCCGATTTTCGCACAATTAGATAGGGTAGAAATTTAGGAGTCATCATGCGTTTTTTTAGTATCTTAGTTTTGTTAGTCAGCTTAGTGGCATGCCATAAACCCTCACCCAATACCCTAACCATCGGCACTATTGCAGGTCCCGAAACTGATTTGGTTGAAACAGCAAAAGAGGTAGCCGAGCAAAAATACGGCTTAACCATTAAAATTGTCGAATTTAACGACTATAATTTACCCAATGAAGCCTTACAAGACGGAAGCCTGGATGCCAATGTTTACCAACATTTACCTTATTTACAAGCCGCTAACAAAGCACATGGCTATGATCTCGAAGCAATAGGTAAAACCTTTGTTTACCCCACAGGAGTTTACAGCAAAAAAATCAAAAAACTAAACCAGTTACCCGATAAAGCCACCATTGCTATTCCTAATGATCCGAGCAATGAAGCGAGGGCTTTATTACTACTGCAAAAAGCCGGTTTAATTACCTTGAAAAAAACAGACTTGGCTAGTGTCGCTGATATTGCCAGCAATCCCAAACACCTCGCCATTAAAGAATTGGATGCAGCTCAATTACCACGTATTTTAGACGATGTGGATGCAGCAGTTATCAATACCACCTTTGCAATTCCAGCAGGTCTCAGTCCTTCCCGCGATGCAATCTATGTCGAAGGAAAAGATTCCCCCTATGCCAATTTAATTGTGATTCGTCGTGACAGTCCTAAAAAGGCTCAACTTGAAGAGTTTGTTAAAGCAATGAACTCCAAGGAAGTAACGAATAAAGCGCAAGAGCTTTTTGGTGATGCTGCAATACCAGCCTGGTAACCTCCTGCATTCGCGGAAGCAGCTTTGTACTGCGCTGGTTCCGCGAATCCACTCTTAACTATTAAAACAAAAATAAGATACTTTACCCCCGGCATTCTATATATGTTAAGAAAAAGTTAAGAAGAATCGGCTTAATCCTATTTTAATTATTTAGGTGTTATACTTTTCTTATCTGACTACTACCTTAACAGAGATAGACATTATGGCTGACCCTACAAATATTAAGACCAGAGGGCAAAAAATCAAAAATGCATTCACGCTGGGAGCAATGAGCACTGAACAGCAGGTTGCTTATTGGGATGAACACAGAAAAAGCGTAGGTATTGAGGGCGGTATCACGGCTCGCACTACTATGGAAAATTACTCATCAAAAAGACTTAAAGATCTGAGTGATTTTGATAAAATAGTAGATGGCGATAAAAAACCCCTTAAGACCACGACACCAGATGGTAAATCAATTACTGAAAAATTTGGATCGGATCCCGATCTTGTTAATGGTATAAAAGAAGTATTTGCCAAAACCCCAGCCACTGATAAAGCGATTAGTGATTTTACCAAAGATGTCACTAACTTGCATACGTTAGTGATGGCAAATCCTCCTCAATACAGTGCTGCCGGAATAGCCAATGTTTTACAAGAAAAGAAATCTGACGCATTGGCAGCAATCAAGGCCCAACAAGCGAAAGAGCTTGAACGGCTCAATGATAAATTTGCTCCTGCTAATCCCCCTGCTCGTAATGAATTTCGCGAAAAAATAAAAGCTGCCATGGGACCAGGCACCACCGAAGAACAGGTGAACAAAGTTAAGGATGATATGGTTAATGCGACGAAAGCATCCCATGCCTCACAAATAAAACGGGCTGAGGCGGAGTTTAACTACAGCATTAAAAAATTTTATTCGGCTATGCAAAAGGAATTCGATCGTATTGCATTACTCGGTGATCGCTATGAGCGCGATAAACAAATGAGGGCAGCAATCGATACGCTGGCTGCACAACGAGCAGCCAACGAACCACGTCGATCGACCACTGTTTCAATTCAAGCGGATCAATCAACCGCGATTTTGAGAGGGATTAAAGTTCAAGATTTAGACACAATCAATACTTTAACTGGCAGGCCTCTTACCAAAAATACGGATGGTTCCTATTCAATGAAACTATCTAAGGATTGGATTTTCTTTGATCGTAAAGCCCGCGATGTAACAAAGAGTGTTGAAAAGGATTTAGCCAGTCTCGCGCATACTATCAAAGCGACGGGTGCCGAAACGATTACCATGGAACTCACTGCAGCAGATCCTGATAAAGCAAAAGAATTAGGGAAAAAAGCTTACGAAGCCGCTATTAAGGCAGGTTTTGAGCCGAGAGATATCAATATCGTAGTCAATGGTAAATCGCTTACCGAAAAATATGAAAAAGGAAAGCTCAAAGAAGAAGATAAATTGTTTGACGATGAACCCAGTCGGCTGCGAAAAGCTAAAAATGAAGCCACTAAAATTGCCCAGGAACGTGAAGGACGAGTCTTTAACTCACCGGGCGCTAAAGCAGAAACAGTCAGCATCAAACAAAAACTCCAGGAAATGCGGACTACGCCTCCACCACCAACAGGTTCTACGACACCTACTCTTGGAGGCGGTACTATTTAACCCCACACACTCTGATTACCTCTTGCAGCCAATGTTTAAAAAATTCCACTGTCCCTGACAGTGGAATTCTGTTATTTTTATTAGAAAATTCAGAGGATTATTACTGGATTTTTACTCCTGGTACTTGAGTAGATAAAACACTGAAGTCTGGAGCGCCTTGCCAAGAGGTTAAAGATCCACAACCCAAAATGTTGTTATGGAATTCAATAGACCTCTTGCATAACTGTGTATTTTGTTTTTGCGCAAAGCATAAACGTTTCAAGAAGCAGAGTTTACAAGTCGTCAATGAACACTGCATAACGTTGCAACGCAGCAATGGAAGCAAAGAACAGTTATGCAAGAGGTCTAATCAGCCCAGTAAAGGAGGACAACCATGAGTACTCAACGTTTTGATGATTTTGAGATAGGGCTTGAAGAAAGTATTAACTCAACGGAAATGAGCACTGAAACTCATCTAAGTACCAAATTGGAACGACGCCGGCGTATTGAAGACATTTTTGAACAAAAACGTTTGCGCGAAGAGTTGGGCGAATTCGATCTGGCTTAAGGCTGATTGAAACATGGTGCTAGCTTGAGTGCCTAAGCGTTGCTTTTCGGATATCATCGCGGAGCATATTTACTAATCTGTGAGCAGCAAGGTATAGAAAATCAAAGTTTAGGTACTTAGATAGTGTCATCAACCTTTAAGTTTTATTGTCAAAAGCAGAAGCATTTGCATAGATATCGAACCGAACTGTTTTGCCTGCGATACTGCTAGTCGGTGGCAACAGGGCAGGCAAATGCTGCGGCCATTTAACGACTACTCGTTTAAGAGCCTTGGTTTTGGCTAACGCTAAAAGCGCTAATGCATCTTCATCAGTACCAATTAGCTGTTGCAAGGCTTGCATGTCTTTCTTGACCAGTGCCGCTTTTTGCCGTTGTGGATGCATGGGATCCATATAAATAACTTCTGGGTAGGCATTCAAAGGCAAATCTTGTAAATAATGAAGCGCATCACAGTGTTTTACTTTCAGTTTCAAGCGCTCTTTGGAATGCTCATCACGGCGCATCAAAGCATCAGCAAGTAAGACAGCCATTATCGGCTGACGCTCTATCATAAGCACTTCCGCACCGAAACTGGCGAGTACAGCAGCGTCTCTCCCCCACCCAGCCGTTACGTCAATAATTCGCGTCCCTGGACCCGGTTTGCAAGCACGTACCAATCCCTGTTTTTTCCCCGCATCACGGCGTTTTTGCCAGGTCGAGGTGGTAAAATCCGCATACAAGGGTGAAAAAGCAGGAATTTTAAGAACCAATCTCTCGCTGGTCACTAACAATTGTCTGGCAGCTTGATTATTTATCTCGAGTCCCAATTGTACAGCAAGCTGTTCTGCTTCCTCCTCCAGCGCTTCATTTTCGTAGCCAATTGCCAACTGATCATTCATGGTGCTAGTAACTGCTCGACACATTGCGCAAGCGAATTAAAAACAGGGACATGGGAATAGGCTTGTAAAGCAATTCTATCGGTCATTGGTGAAAAAACCAGTAGTGGTTTTGCGCCTACAGCTTCTGCGGCCTGAATATCAGATACTCTGTCTCCAATAAAGGGCGTATCAATCAAAGTACACTCTAATTTTCTTGCTAATGCATAGAGCATCCCTGGATTTGGTTTGCGACAAAAACAACCTTGATCGGGCATGTGGATACAATACTCTATTGCTTCAATTTCTCCTCCTGCAGCACGTACATGTTGCAAGAGTTTTTCATGAATAGCAGCAAGGGCTTCCTCATTATAATAACCACGGGAAACACCCGATTGATTCGTAGCAACACCAATACGATACCCGGCCCTGGTTAAAGCGGCGATCGCCTCAACACTACCAGGTAAAAAGATAAACTCATCAACTGATTTAATATAGTGAAGAGAGTCCTGGTTAATTACGCCATCTCTGTCTAACAGAACTACTTTCGAAAGATGTCTATTCATAAGTCAATTTGTAAGAGAGAAATATCTGCAACGCCTTGTAACAGTGTTTGCAAACGAGCCAATAAACTCAACCGATTCATTTTAACGTCTTTATTATCAACCATCACCATGACATGTTCAAAAAAAGCGTCTACTGGTTCGCGTAAATTGGCAAGCTGGGTAAGAATAGGCCCATAATCACCTGATGCGTAAAGAGGCTGCACCATATTTTCCATTGCATGTAAATGCGTATAAAGTGCCTTTTCAGCGCCTTCTTCCAACAACGCTTCATCAATAGCTGAAAAGCCACTTTGCTCCGCTTGCTGTAACAAATTATTTACGCGTTTACAGGCTGCTGATAAAACAACTGCTTCCGGTTGTCTAGTAAAGACTGCCAGCGCTTTAATCCGTTTATCAAAGTCATACAACCAATCCTCTTGACGGGCACGAACCGCGTGGACCAGATCAATACCCAAATTGTGGCTCTGATAATAAGACTGCATCCGTTCCAATATAAATGGCTGCAGTTCTGCCAAAGAGACCTTTGCTTCTGCCGGCAAGGTATCGGCATACATTGTCACTGTTTTTTCTATTAACTCAGACAAACAAAGTTTTACTGGCGTTGCAAGCAACAACCGTACAACTGCGAGCGCGTGACGACGTAACTTAAATGGATCCTTAACACCAGAAGGTTTTTGACCAATAGCAAAAATACCTACCAAAGTATCCAATCGCTCAACCAGGGATAAGGCCAGTCCTAAATCGGTTTTAGGTAATTGATCCGCTGCAAACCGAGGCATATATTGCTCATTCAAGGCAATTGCCACGCCCTCTGTTTCCTTGTCATGATGAGCATAATAATACCCCATCAAACCTTGTAACTCAGGAAATTCCCCGACCATCCCAGTCAAGAGATCACATTTACTCAATTCTGCTGCCCGCTGGGCTTCCTTCTCATTTAATCGAAGTGGCGAAGCCAAATAAGTCATTAAACCTTGCATACGCTTGGCTTTATCATACAAACTACCTAAACGTGCCTGAAAAACAACTTTCTTAGTGGCCTCAATATGATCGCTCAACGCCAGCTCTTTATCCTTGCGAAAGAAGAAAGCGGCATCACTTAACCTGGCACGCATGACTTTCTCATTACCATTGATAACCTGCTTCGGGTTGGTACTGCGAATGTTACTAACTGTAATGAAATTTGCCAGCAATTTTCCACTGCTATTTTGTAAAGCAAAACATTTTTGGTGTGACTGCATGGACGCAATCAACGCTTCTGCAGGTACCTCCAGAAAATCCTGATCAAAGCTGGCACTCAATGCTTGCGGCCATTCAACAATTGAAGTGACTTCATCAAGCAACTCATCTGGCATGATTGCTTGCGCACCCTGTTCTTTGGCAAGTTGTTCTACTTGTTTAACAATCAATGCCCGACGCTTACTAAAATCAGCAATCACAAACGCCTCTTGTAATAATGCTTCATAGTCTTGTGGTTTTTTTATTTCTATTGCTTGCGGGTGATGAAAACGGTGGCCATAGCTATGACATCCAGTCTTTACCCCTAAAATATCACAAGCTATTACTTCATTTCCGAACAGCATAACCGCCCAGTGGACTGGCCGCGCAAATTCAGCATCACCATTGCCCCAACGCATGGGTTTAGCAACGGGTAAGGTTGCTAATACCTGGTTAATCATCGTGGGCAATAATTCACTTGTTTTTGCCCCCTTAACAGTAGATTCATGAACCAGCCATTCACCTTTATCCGTTTTAATGGCGACTAAATCACGTACATCGACACCACAAGATTTAGCAAAACCTAATAAGGCTGCTGTAGGTTTACCCTCTGTATCATAAGCAGCGGCCAGAGCAGGACCACGTCGAGATATAATTTGGCTAGGCTGTTCATCTTGCAGGCCAGACACAAGAAAAGCCAAACGTCTTGGTGTTGCGAAAGACTTTATCCCAGCGTGATTAATCTTTGCCTTATCCAACATAGCTAAAAAATTATTTGCCAAAGCATCAGCTAAAGGCCAAACAGCCGCAGAGGGAAGCTCTTCACAACCTAATTCAAATAAAAAGTCATTTGCCATCACACACCTTTTGCATAGGGAATCCTAGCGCCTCGCGCGCCTCATAATAAGCTTGTGCCACTGATCGGGATAAATGGCGTACTCGTAAAATATAGCGCTGCCTTTCCGTTACAGAAATCGCTCGTCGTGCATCTAACAAGTTAAAGGCATGGGACGCTTTAATGACCATTTCATACGCCGGTAAAGGCAGATTCAAAGCAACCAGCTTTTCTGCCTCCCCTTCGTAGTAATCAAACTGTTTAAACAAAGCATCCACATTGGCGTGTTCGAAATTGTAAGCTGACATTTCAACTTCGTTTTGATGAAACACATCACCATAGGTGACTACACCCTGTGCTGTTTCACACCAAGGCAAATCGAACATATTATCCACGCCTAACACGTACATAGCCAATCGCTCAAGGCCATAAGTCAATTCACCTGTAATTGGTTTACATACTAAACCACCCACTTGTTGAAAATAGGTGAACTGCGATACCTCCATACCATTTTGCCAAACTTCCCAGCCTAGTCCCCAGGCCCCCAACGTAGGTGATTCCCAATTATCTTCGACAAAGCGAAGATCATCTGCCAACGGATCAACACCCAAGGCACGTAGAGAGTTCAAGTACTTTTCTTGTATATCGAGGGGAGATGGTTTCAAAATTACCTGAAACTGATAATAATGCTGGCCCCGGTTAGGGTTTTCCCCGTAGCGCCCATCAGTTGGTCGTCGCGAAGGTTGCACATAGGCTACTGACCATGGTTCAGGGCCTATCGCTCGTAAAAAAGTAGCCGGGTGAAAAGTCCCAGCCCCTACTTCCATATCCAAAGGTTGTAATAATACACAGCCTTCTGCAGCCCAAAATTGCTGCAGGGCTAATATAATATCCTGGAAAGTACTGGGTTTTGTCATGTTTGTCTCAAAATAACGAGTAAAGCTCTTTATGAATGGCAAGATACTATCATTCTTTCCGCTCACACCAGAAGGAATAAGTAGACTTCTCTCGAAACTTGCTGCATTGAAGGCAGAAAAAGAAAACACGGAGCTCGGAACCCTGGTATACAGGATTCGAGCGCCACATCGAATGCAGTCGTATTTCGAAAGATAATCCAAGGACTAAGCCTATTACCTATCCCATTATAACAGGCTTAGTCAGTATCTGCTTTAGTGGCAGTTCTCTTGCTAATTATCCTTAACGCAATGACTCTGTTTTACTAACCAGAGCATTCAACCGGTTTATTGATTGGAAGCTGCTTTCTTAATCAATTCTTGCAAGGCTTCTTCCCCGGCAGCACCTGGAATAAATGATGGCACACTGCCTTCTTTAAATTTACCGGCTGGCGTAGCAGCAACAATAAACGCAGGTGTACCCATCAAACGCAATTTTTCTGCAAGCTCACGATTAGCATTTAAAGCATCAGTCACTGCTTTGCTGTTCATATCTGTTTTAAGTTTTGCCATATTCAGACCGAGTGATTTTGCAGTACTCAATATCAGTTGTTCATTCAAACGCTTTTCTTGCTTGAGTAACGCATCATGCATCGCTTGATATTTTCCTTGCATGCCAGCTGCCAACGCTGCTCTGGATGCTAATTCGGAACTTTTACCGAAAATAGGAAACTCTTTATAAACAATACGGAGATTATTGTCTTTCTTGACTAAATCACTAAGTACAGATGCCATTTTCTTGCAATGAATGCATTGGTAATCAAAAAATTCAACCAGGGTTACGTTACCTTTGGGATTGCCGGCAACAGCCATACTATCATTAAACAATTGACTGGCATTATCTTTAATCGCTGCCTGTGCTTGCTGTTGCATGGTTTGCTGCTGCTTTTGCTGCAACGCTTGTGAAGCTTCTATTAACACCTCAGGATTATTCACTAAATAATCATGGACTACTTTTTCAATCGCTTTTTTTTGCGCGTCAGTCATAGTATCAGTATCGGCAGCCATTACTACCGGCGAGTTCATTGCTGTGATCAATGCGCCCGCTGCTAATAAACTTGTAAATTTCACACCTTTCCCCTTATTGATGATTAGATTGTCAGACCTACGTAGGCTGAATTTCGAAAATCGAACTCAGATTCGTTAGGACTATCCTTTATTTTGACAACAGAAACGTAGCACCAGCTTACGCTAAATTCAATAGACTTTTTTCGAAACTGGGTTGTAGCAGCCTATTGCTTCATCATTGCCCCTGGATCTTGTATAAGTACGATGCATTTTATGGATAACGTTCAAACAGAAACCTGTTTTATATCGAATCCACGTTACTTAAAAGGGCATGCAATCCTCAAGTATGGTCAAATTGGCATACGCTAAAACCAGCCATTTGCTGCCTTCCTCTGCAAATTTTATTTGCACCCGTGTTTGAGCACCACTACCCTCAACAGCAAGCACTACTCCCTGGCCAAATTTAGCATGGGTTACACTTTGACCAAGCTTTAAGCCTGCTTCTTTAGCAACCGCAGAAGCTAAGTTTTTGGGCGATACTGGTATTTGCATACGTGATTTGACACGTACTTCATCCACCAATCCTTCTGGTAATTCCCGTAAAAAACGTGAGGGTCGATGGTACTCTTCCCTCCCATATTGACGGCGAACTTCGGCATATGACAGGACTAATTTCTCCATCGCTCGGGTCATACCCACATAACACAAACGACGCTCCTCTTCTAAACGGCCAGGCTCCTCTACAGACTGTCTACCGGGGAAAACCCCTTCTTCCATACCAACCAAGAAAACTAATGGGAATTCCAACCCTTTAGCGGCATGCAAGGTCATCAGATGCACATACCGTTCATGCTCCTCAGCCTGCATCTCGCCTGCTTCCAAAGAAGCATGGGCCAGGAAGGCAACCAATAAAGGCAATTCTTCCTCAGCATCTTGTTCATAACGAAACTGTTTGGCTGCATTGATCAATTCTTGCAAGTTATCCAAACGCGATTCTGATTTATCACCCTTTATTTTTGCAAAGTGCGCATACAAACCACTAAGTTCAATGACAACCTCGATTTGCCCATCTAACTCCATAGAGAGAGTATCGGTCTGCAGTTTTTCAATGAGTGCCATAAAATTAGCTAAAGCGGAAGCAGCTCGTTGCGGCAAAAGCTCTTTTTGTAAGAGAAGCTTGGCCGAGCGCCATAACGAAATCTGTTCTGTTTTCGCTTGCTGACGCAACTCTTCCAGCGTTTTTTCGCCGATACCGCGGGTAGGAAAATTCACAATGCGTTCAAATGCTGTATCATCATCACAATTAGCCAGGAGACGCAGGTAAGCCAGTGTATCTTTTACCTCTGCCCGCTCAAAAAACCGTACACCACCATGAATACGATAAGCAATACCGGCACGCAGTAACGCTTCTTCTATAACACGCGATTGAGCATTGGAACGATACAAAACTGCAATTTCATGGGCACCCCGCCCCTGATTAATTTCCATGGCAATGCGTTCACTAACAAAACGCGCTTCTTCCAATTCATTGAAAGCACTATAGACAACAATCTTTTCGCCAGCAGCACCAGCAGTCCACAAACGTTTACCCATGCGTGAATTATTGTTGGTAATCAAGGCATTGGCAGCATCGAGAATGGTCGCTGTTGAACGATAATTTTGTTCCAGTTTAATAATTTGGGTGCCTTTAAAATCATGCGAAAACTGCTCAATATTTTCTACCTTGGCACCACGCCAACCGTAGATAGATTGATCATCATCACCTACGGCCATTACCGCCGTATGTTCACCTGCTAGTAAGCGAATCCAAGCGTACTGTATTGTATTAGAATCTTGAAATTCATCCACCAAAATAGCCTGGAACCGTTGGCGGTAATGAGCCAAGAGATCAGCGTTATCGCGCAATAATTCATGGGTACGTAACAATAACTCAGCAAAATCAATCACTCCGGCAGTCTGACATGCTTGTTCATAAGCCTTGTAAATCTGGATTAGCGTGCGAGTTGGACCATAAGGCAGTGCATTAATATGCTGCGGCCTTAACCCTTCATCTTTTTTACTATTAATAAACGCTTGGGCTTGTTTTACCGGCCACTGCTCATCATCGAGATTCAAAGCAGCAATCACCCGCTTAATAATGCGCGCCTGATCTTCACTATCCAGAATGTGAAATTGTTCAGGTAATTTAGCTGCCTGGTAGTGCCGACGCAGTAAACGATGGCATAAGCCATGAAAAGTACCGACCCAAAGTCCCAACAAGGGTGTTTTAAGCATGGCGTTTAGTCGTGCCTTCATCTCACCGGCTGCTTTATTGGTAAAAGTTACCGCCAGAATCGCATGCGGAGATAATTGCTCTTGCTCAATAAGCCAGGCAATACGACTAACCAGGACCTGTGTTTTACCACTCCCTGCACCAGCCAAAACAAGGATATTGCCTAAAGGCGCCGTCACCGCTTCACGCTGTTTCTCATTTAATCCATCAAGCAGTGCTTTCATTAATCCCCTCTTGTAGACGCATTAGATTTCAAAAAAAGTATTATCTTAAATTTAGCAGTCAAAGACAAAGTTTTGCTATGCTAATTTTATCCGGTTCACAGGGTCAGGAATTATAAAAAACGCCGAGGTCGAGGAAAAATTTGATGTTAACCAGGGAGTTTAGCCTGACTAAATGACCGAATTAAAATCAAATTTTAACGAAGAGATCGGATTTTTTCGTAAGTCCTGAGAGTATCTTTTCAATATCCCTGTGCAAGTATAAGATGATATTAAAAATTAGCGAGCCTATTATGCATACTCTCTATCCTCCCATTAAGCCTTACAAATGCAGCGAATTGCCGGTTAGTGAACCCCATGTACTTTATGTGGAAGAAACCGGTAACCCAAATGGTTTACCAGTGCTCGTGCTACATCCGGGTCCAGGGGCCGAGGGAGCCAATCATCTACGTCGTTTTTTTGATCCCCAAATTTATCGCATCGTCTTATTTGATCAGCGTGGTTGCGGACGCTCAACGCCCCATGCTGAACTTAAGAATAATAACACGCAAAATTTGCTTGATGACATCGATACCATTCGCGATTACTTAAACATAACACGCTTTGTATTATTTGGTGGGGGTTGGGGTTCACTGCTGGCTTTGCTCTATGCTCAATTATATCCGCAGCAGGTACACGCCTTGCTATTACATCATGTTTTTTTAGGCCGACAACGGGATATAGATTGGTTTTACCGTCAAGGTGCAAATCTAATCTATCCGGATTATTGGCAAGAATTCATTAGCCTTGTACCCTTGGAAGAGCAAAATCACCTTACTCATTATTATGCCAGATGCCTGCAAGGCGACAATGAAGTCGCTCGTATGGCTGCTGCCAAACACTGGGCATTATGGCAAGCACGCTGCAGTAGTTTACAACCGCATGCGAACGTTATTGAACACTATAGCGAACCCCATTTTGCTCTGGCACTTGCCACCCTGGAATCGTATTTCATTAATAATCACTTTTTTATTGAAGAAAATCAGGTTCTGGCTAATGTGCATAAAATTAGACACCTGCCTACTTATCTTATTCACGGTCGTTACGATATGATATGTCCATTGGCAGGGGCTTGGGAATTACATCAAGCCCTGCCTGCTTCAAATTTAAGAATAGTGAGAGAAGCAGGCCATTCGGATCAAGAAACAGGGATTATTGATGCTCTAATTGCCGCCGGCAAAGAAATTTCTCGTCAAGGTTTGGATGTATGTTAGTTGTAGTACAACGGGTTAGTGAAGCAAAAGTCGTTATTAATGACCAGATTATGGGCGAGACTGCTCAAGGCTTATTGATTCTTTGTGGTTTTGAACAGGCTGATGAAGAATCTACCCTGCTTCGTATGCTGGAAAAATGTCTTAATTATCGCATTTTTAGTGATGAGCAAGGCAAAATGAATTTAAGCCTTAAGGAGATAGGAGGTGGTTTATTATTAGTACCTCAATTTACCTTAGTAGCAGACACAAAGAAAGGATTACGCCCCAGCTTTTCTAAAGCAGCAACACCAGAAACAGGACGATTACTATTTAATCAACTCCTGCATTTTGCTTTTAAAATGCATCCGAAGGTAGCCAGTGGTCAGTTTGGTGCTGATATGCAAGTTCATCTTTGTAACGATGGTCCAGTCACTTTTTTACTGCAATTTTAGGGTCTGTTGGCAGGTCTACTATCATGGCCGAAAAGCATTGATTTACGAGCATCGCAACGCAGTTTATAGGGTAGTCAATGAACAGCGAACGTAGCAAATCAATGCTTTTCCACTCCGTCAATAAACTCTAAAATTAACATCAAGATGCGAGTATTCCTTTGATTTGTCTGCCAGGAATCGTTTTCAAGACACAGAAAGTGTTGTAACATCAACTCTCGCAATCAAAAATTAAAATAATCATGCGCTTAATTGGTATCTTCGCGACCTTGATCAGCTCGTTCATTTTATCTGCCTGTGTACACAAAGGTCCAAATCCTGACGATCCTTACGAGCCGCTTAACCGCGAAATACACAAATTTAATATGGCGTTTGATGCAACCTTTTTAAAACCCCCAGCAAAATTTTATAAAGCCGTTGTACCTCCACTGGTGCGACTGGGCATCAATAATGCCTACAATAATGTGGCAATGCTTCCGACCGTCGCGAATGATGTACTCCAAGCTGACTGGCGCTATACGGTCAAGGATAGCTGGCGCTTTTTGATCAACTCGACCATCGGCGTGGTGGGTATTTTTGATGTAGCGGATAAACGCTTTGGTTTGCCGCCTCACTATAATGATTTAGGGTTAACTTTTGCCAAATGGGGCGATAAAAAGTCCCCCTACATTGTGATTCCTTTCCTGGGGCCCAGTACCATCCGTGATGGCATGGGTATGGTCTTCGATTATACGGTGTTTACTCCCTATCCCTATCTTTTTAGTGATGGGATTATCTATGCATTAGCTGGACTGAGGTATGTCGATCTACGCTCGCAATTCCTTGAGAATGAGCGTTTAATGGACCAAGCCCTGGATAAATATGCCTTTATCCGTGATGCCTATTTGCAGCACCGTCATTTCCGCATCACCGGTGAACAAGATAATGGTTCTCTCTATGTTGATGAGAATGAGGAAGGCGGGGAAGATTATATTGATGACGAAGAAGAGCCAACGCCGGCTGCATCTAAACCAGAATCTAAAAAGCAATAGCCATGCTGCACATAGCACTCTACCAGCCTGAAATTCCACCCAATACAGGTAACATCATTCGTCTGTGCGCTAACAGCGGCGCACAGCTTCATCTCATTCATCCATTAGGATTTGAGTTGGATGACAAGCGCATGCGACGTGCTGGTTTGGATTATCACGAATGGGCCAATATAATCCACTATCCTGACGAGCAATGCTTTATAGAAAAAAATCACCAGCGTCGTATCTTCGCTTGTACAACTAAAAGTGAAAAAAATTATACTACAGTCGACTATCAAGATGAGGATCTTTTACTTTTTGGACCTGAAACAAGGGGCTTACCGGCCGATTTAAGGGAGCGCTACACTGCCATCCGCATTCCAATGTGTGCGAACAGCCGAAGTTTAAATTTATCTAATTCTGTGGCTATTATTCTTTTTGAAGCTTGGCGCCAATTACAGTTTGAAGGTAGCGTTTAAGCTAGAGGAGGAAACCTCTCCTCTAATAAGCTGGCAACCTAAGAAGAAACTAAAGTAGCCAGGCAACGCATATAATCCCCCGCAATATCTAACCCGGTTTCCGCTTCTATTTCTTTAATACAGGTAGGGCTTGTAACATTAATTTCGGTTAAATAATCACCTATCACATCGATTCCAACAAAATATAATCCCTTGGCTTTCAGTGTTGGCGCAATTTGCTGGCAAAGCCAACGATCCCGGTCTGTAATCGCTACAACCTTACCGTGAGCGCCCGCAGCAAGATTGCCACGTAACTCCCCTTTCGCAGGAATACGTGCCAGTGCATATGGCACAGGTTCACCATTAATCAGTATGATGCGCTTATCACCCGCGGTAATAATTTCCGGAATGTATTGCTGTGCCATCACGCTAATCTGTTGCCCCTTAGTCAACACCTCCAGTATCACCGATAAATTATGAGCTTTCTCATTAACATGAAAAACTGAACTCCCTCCCATCCCTTCAAGGGGTTTAAAAATAACATTGCGATGCTCATGCCAGAAAGCACGTAAGCGATCCATATCCCGGCTAACTAAGGTAGGCGGACAGCATTGCGGAAAATTGAGGGTAAAAAATTTTTCATTGGCGTCACGTAAACTTTGCGGTTTATTGGCTACCAAAACCCCTTCCTGCTCCGCTAAATCGAGCGCATAGGTTGCATAAATGTATTCCATATTAAAGGGCGGATCTTTACGCATCAGGATAATGTCAAACTCGGCTAAAGCACACTCACCCCAAAAAGTGCTTTCTGCCCAATTCGTACTGGTTTCATCTCCGACTTTAATGGTAGACATTTGTCCATAGGCACGCCCACCCTGACAATACAAATCGGCAAGAGTAAAATAAGCACAAGACCAACCCAGGGCTTGTGCACTTTTAAGCATAGCAATGGTTGAATCTTTATACGGCTTTAATTTGTGCAAAGGATCCATCAGCACAGCAAGTTTCATGTCTACTCCCCTCCGACCGCTGCAATTTCCCTTGCTGCAGCAAGAGCAGCAAGACGCGCTATAACGCCGTATGCGTAAAAACGGTTAGGGCAATCGACTACCGCCAAATCATTACGTGGCATATTACAAGCTTGGGCAAACGCCAAAGGTTCAAAATGCATACCGGGTGCATTCAGATTTTCATTCGTTCCTCTCCCTTGATGGACACGATAAAAACCGCCTACTACAAATTGGCCAATCATATAAACAACAGGTTCTGCTACTGCGCCATCCGGCATGGTTTCAAAAGTGTATACGCCTTCCTGAATCATTACACGGTCTACTTTTCGACTCCCTTTACTGACAGCCATACGGGTACGTTGCTTGCGATTCAGCTGGCGTAATTCCTCCGCATCATGCACCATCATCACACTCATTCCATAGGTACCATTATCTGCCTTGACGACGAGGAAAGGCTTTTCTGAAATTTCATAAGTGGCGTACTTATCTTTGATTAAAGCGAGCAATTTATCAGCTTGTTCAGCTAAATCATCCACCCCTTCCTGAGCCATGAAATCAACACCATCCACCGCAGAAAAATAGGGATTAATAAACCAGGAATCAATATTTACTAATTGCGCAAACTCCGTAGCGACCTGATCAAAAAAATGGAAATGACTGGATTTTAGTCTTGAGGACCAGCCCAATTTTGCAGTTGGTCTTATCGCTTGCTTTATGCCTTGTAAAATTTCCGGTATTCCTGAGGATAAGTCATTATTTAACAATAGCATGCAAGGATTAAAATCAGCTAATTCAACTCGATCGCCACGTCGGTGTATGGGTTCAATGAGCAAGCTTATACCCTCATCAGTACGCATTTCGGTAGGGGATGTTAATTCTGGATCCAAACTGCCTATACGTACTATAAAACCTGCTTTCATAAAAATATCACGCAAGACAGCGAGACTCTGTAAATAAAAGCGATTACGGGTGTGGCTCTCCGGTAGCAACAAAATTTTTTTACAAGTAGGCAGGTAGTCATCCAAGACTGATTGGGCAGCCTGGACACACAAGGGCAGAAAATCACGATTCAGGTTATTAAAACCCGCAGGAAATAAATTGGTATCTACTGGTGCCAATTTAAACCCTGCATGGCGCAAATCCACTGAAGAAGTTAGTGGCGGCGGTGTTTCCCGCCATTTTTGCCGGAACCATGTTTCGATTGTCGCCACCTGATTCAAGATAACTTTTTCTACATGATGTAAAGGGCCGTAATGGGCTGTAGTCAAATGAGGTACAGGAACATCCTCAGCTTGCATGCTCTCTCCCGTGATAAATTATCAAAAGATGGTAACCCAGGTTAAAGACTGAATCAAAGGATGAAAACTATTCTTAATCCAGCAGACCAATCTAAACACCCAGATATCACTCTGATTTTATCCGCGATATAGTTATAATTATTCTTTTCTATAAGTGCCAGGGCTGTTTGAGGGACGTATCCGATGTATTGACACCGTTTTTCCTCATTCCAATGATCCGCTTATGGTTGATGGTTTTCTAATTCTCAACAGGATTTTTAATGAATGAGTATGAAGCGTGAGTAACTCTAAAACTTTAGTGGCAATCCTTCTGTTAATAATACTGGGTTTTATCTGGGGCTCAGGTTATAGCTTGGCTAAATATGCAATGACTCACGGTGTGCCGCCCTTAGGTTATGCATTTTGGCAAGCATTGGGGCCAGCCCTGTTATTATTACTGACCAGTTTTATCACCCAAAATAACGCGTTACTCCAACCCGGAAATTGGCCCTTTTTCCTTGTATGCGGTTTGGTAGGTATTGCGATACCCAATACCAATATGTACTTCATCGCGCCTCATATTCCAGCAGGCTTACTGGCAGTTTTGGTGAACACAGTGCCCCTATTGGTTTATCCCCTGGCTTTGGCGGCTGGCCAGGAACGTTTTGATGTATGGCGCATCCTTGCCCTTCTATTAGGTATGACAGGTATTTTGCTTATCATTGCTCCAGACAATGGGCATTTATTCTCAAGCTGGACTTTACTTGCTTTAATTAGCCCACTGTGTTTTGCACTTTGTTCGATTTATATTGCCGCCTATCAACCCGAAAAATTAAACGCCTTACAAGCTGCCAGCGGCATGTTACTCGCCGCATCGCTGTTGTTGACCCCCATGGTCATCCAACAACAGGCATTTTATCCTCTCAGCATGCCTTTCACGACAGCCAAACAAGTCGTTCTGTTAGAAATCATACTATCCAGCCTCGGTTATATACTTTTTTTCCAACTCGTTCGCCTGGCTGGCCCTGTTTTCTATAGTTTGACAGGCGGCATGGTTGCCTTAACGGGGTTATTCTGGGGGTTTGTTGTGTTTAATGAAACACCAAACTACTTACAAAGCCTGGCTATCTTTTGCGTCATCAGCGCTCTTTTTCTGATATCATGGCGACAATCAAGACAAACGCACGGAGCTTCTGTAAATGTTAACTGAAATCATGCAGCAATATGAAAACCAGATTCAAACCATGCATTATCTTCTCATGCTAATCACTGCCATCCTGCACGTTCTCTTTGCCGGAGCAGTAGCACGTGATGCAGGTCATTTATACAAGCTGGGACAACGCCCTGCTTTGGTATCTGCAGCAACCTGGGCTTTCGCTACGCTGATTGGCGGTGTTATTACAGCCGCTATATACTGGTTTATCCATCATTCAACGCTCACCCGACCAGCCCTAAGAGAGACACCATGACTGACGCCACTGTTACTATCATTGATGTTCATGAATTAAAAAAACGCCAAGCGCTTGAGCCGCATTTATGTTTAATTGATGTTCGCGAACCGGATGAATGGGAGGAAGCCCGGATTCCTGGCGCTCTACATATTCCTAAGGATACTCTGCCTGCCTGTATCGAGACCGAAGTTCCTGAGCGACATAAAGCGATTTACCTTTATTGCAAAGGCGGTGTGAGATCCCTGTACGCCGGACAATCCCTGATAGCCATGGGATATCGGGAAGTTTATTCCATAGATGGCGGTATTATTGAGTGGGCGATGTCTGGCTATCCCGTAGAGGTGTAAATAGTAAAACAAACACCCTGCGTTTTGCAGGGTGCTGAATTGGCTATTGATATTGAGTTGATACAAGCTGTTCTGTCTGTTCCTTGTATTCTTCCGTGGCCTTGACTTCATCCCGTTTCTCAGATTCTGCGGTAGGGGCTGGTGATGACCATAACCTCA
Source organism: Legionella donaldsonii (assembly GCF_900452385.1). Lineage (NCBI taxonomy): Bacteria > Pseudomonadati > Pseudomonadota > Gammaproteobacteria > Legionellales > Legionellaceae > Legionella > Legionella donaldsonii. Next base: position 2,460,577 of record NZ_UGOA01000001.1, read on the forward strand.
ATCCCCAAGACGTACTGGCGCCCGATTTTTTACGTAACTCTTCGGCTTTACGTAACTCTTCAGCTTTACGTAACTCTTCAGCTTTACGTAACTCTTCAGCTTTACGTAACTCTTCAGCCTGCTTTTTTAGCACATTTCGGTTTATGATACGGTGCTCTGCTTCAGCACTAACCTTAGTACACACTTGAAGATAATCATCAATCTTTAATTCTTCAATCTTTGAAAACTCATGTCCATCTTTAAAGCCACTGAGAGAATCCCCATCAACATACACATGGGAGGTAATAAAATTTTTTGCCTTACCAATTAACAAACGGTAGTCTTCATAATCGAGCGGATTGTCCGGTTTTAAACCTATATTAACAAACAAGCAACGGAAGTAAGTACTCCCCTGATAAGATTTACTTCTCTCAGAAGGCTTCGTTGCTTTCAAATCCTTTGCAATGGTATCGAAAATATTTTCACCATAGCTTTCAGCGATAATCGCTAACTCAAGCAGCATTAACCCTGTCATAATCCGTGCTTTTTCGGGTTGCGTTTTCCCTGAAGAATGTAATAGCAATTTTGACTGATCGATAAATTGCACCTGATGGCGTCGTGGTTGTCTTAGCTTGTCTACAGATTCAGCACGATGCTCCCCCCTAAGAGTAGCTCTAGTATCCGTGAAGCCATCCTCGTTCCTGGTACTGTCCTCCCTGGTAGTACCATCCATAATGTGTTGATATTCTCTTACCTTAAAAACCATTGTTGTTTCTCCTTAAAATCCATGAATGGTTAAGTGAAATCTATTTCACCATCGACCAGTGTAAACTAACTAAATTCATTCGTCATGGCTTTTCTTTAATCTAATTAATCAATTTATATTCCTATGATTAAATTTTAAAAGCGTCCTGCCTAATCAGCTTTTCTTTTAAAAATCAAAATTTTATTCATAAATTTGGGCAAATTTTCTAAATTATAAGCATCTCCTTCTATTTACCAGCCGCTCAAACTCCTTTAGGATGCCGCTATTTAAATTTTATTAATGCCAGGGAGCAATAATGAAAAAAAGCATCAGCGTCTTACTCTTACTTTGTGTTAGCACGGTGTTTGCCGAAATAAAGCCCCCCAGACTTGTTGTCCAGCTTGTTGTCGATCAATTGCGTGGCGATTTAATTAACCAATATCATCGAAAATTTGGTAAAGACGGCTTCAATTATTTGTTGGCGCATGGTCTTGATTACAATAATGCCCATCATCCACATGCAAATACCGTCACCTGTGTAGGCCATGCCACTATTGCCACAGGCAGTTACCCAGCCTTGCATGGCATCGTCAACAATGATTGGTATGATAAACAGACACAGCAAAGTATTTATTGTGTTGAAGATAAGCAAAGTAAGATCTTAGCCACGTCGCGCACGAAAAAAGAGCTAGTCGGGCGCTCTCCCCATAACTTGTTGGCCTCCACCTTAAGTGATGAGCTTGTATTGTCTCAAGCGGGTCGGGCTTTTGCCGTCTCTCTGAAAGATCGCGGCGCCATTACCCTGGCTGGCCACGCGGGGAAGGCATTTTGGTTTGACAAAGAAAACGGTGGTTTTGTGACCAGTCGTCACTATTACGAAGCGTATCCGCAATGGGTCAATCAATGGAATAAAGGTTATGAAGCGAAAAATGAAACCTGGGCTTTGAGCAATGAAGCGGTTAATTACCACTATGCGAATGCCCCTACCTTCAAAAATCGCTTCCCAGGTTTTGGCCGTAACTTCCCCCATCATTTGGGAGCACCTGACTCACCAACCTATTATAAATTTTTATCCATGACTCCTATTGCCGATGAATTAACCGCTGATTTTGCCATCCATCTGTTACGTGAAGAGAAATTAGGTGCCAGCTCTGATAAAACCGATTATTTAGCCATCAGCTTTTCTGCCGTTGATGCAATTGGACATCAATTCGGCCCCAATAGCCTTGAATCGGAAGATAATCTATTACGGCTCGATAAAACATTGGCAAAATTATTAGCCGCCATTGACAAACAAGTTGGCCTTGAAAACACCCTGATTGTATTAACCGCTGATCACGGCGTCAGTGATTCGCCGGTCTACCTTGCTGCCCATCAAATTAAGGAAAATAATTCCCTAAAATTGCCAGCATTACAAACATTGATCGAACAAACATTAGCGAAACGTTTTCAATTACCTCCTGAAAGTTTGCAAGCTATTTCCCTACCTTACATCTACCTTAACCATCAACTGATTAACGAGCATCAATTATCCGTTAATGAAATCAGCACTTACCTCGCCGAGACTCTCCGGCAGCAAGCGGCGATTTTTCAAGCTTATCCAATGCCCCTTGCTAACACCGAGCATGATTGGTTAAGTGCCAAAGTAGATAAAATGGCTTTTCCCAATCGCTCTGGCGATCTGTATCTGGTTGCTCCGCCTTATCAAGCCCTGGCCGACAAAAGTGAACAGCGTGTAGCCCATGGAACCCCTTGGCAATACGATAGTTATGTTCCTTTGTTATTTGTTAATCCAGCCTTCAAAGCGCAGCGAATTAGCAAAATAGTCAGCACCACCGATATAGCACCAACCCTTGCAGCTATCCTGGCGATAAAATACCCCTCTGCGGCTGTCGGACAGCCGTTGCCGGAAGTCATGGAACTATTTGGAGCAAGGACTTGAAATTAACAATAGCTGCCACTACCTTTAATCTAAATTACGTCAGTTCGATATAAAAAGCAGAATCCTTTTTTTTATATCGTTAAACGATCCGAAATACGGGTAGGGATTAGTCATGAATAATATGAAAACCTTCATTTTGTTGGCTGCCTTAACTGCCTTGTTGCTGGTCATTGGTAGTCTATTAGGTGGGCGTACAGGTTTATTAATAGCGCTCGGATTTACCGTTATTATGAATTTCGGTGCCTATTGGTACTCTGATCAATTGGTTTTACGCATGTACAATGCCCAACCATTGGATCCGAGCCATCCGGTCTATAGCATCGTGGCACAATTAGCCGCCAAAGCTCAAATTCCCATGCCGAAGGTTTACGCCATTGATAATCCCACACCAAATGCCTTTGCGACAGGCCGTAACCCTGAACATGCAAGTATTGCTGTAACCAGCGGTTTGTTAAGCCGTATGACCCAGGAAGAGTTAACAGGCGTCCTTGCTCATGAGATGTCGCATGTTATCCATCGCGATACATTAATTAGTGTAGTAGCTGCTACGCTTGCCGGAGCAATCAGCAGTGTTGCTAATTTGTTCATGTGGACCTCGATGTTCAGCCACTCCTCCGATGAGGATCGCCCTAATCCGTTGGTAAGCATACTCATGATGGTGCTTGCCCCTCTGGCAGCTGGATTGATTCAAATGGCTGTCTCGCGCTCGCGCGAGTATGAAGCAGATGCCGGTGGCGCTCAATTATGCGGGCATCCCTTATGGCTGGCCAGTGCTTTAGCAAAACTTGAAAATGCTAACCAACAGGGCCAATTTCAAGCGGCTGAAGAACATCCAACCACTGCTCATATGTTTATTGTTAATCCTTTAAGTGGGGAACAATTAGCAGCACTCTTTAAAACGCATCCTTTAACCAGCGAACGGATAAGGCGTTTACAAGAAATGGCAAGAAGCGCCCCTTAGATTCAAGGGCTATTTTTTCCTTGTTTAATATCGGCAACTTTGCTGCTAAAACCAATTGCCAAACCGTGCAATTGATAATCAGCCTGAATTCGATTTAGGAAAATAGAATTACTTTTCCAGGTCGAATTGGACTAAATTGGACTGAATCGCGTTCAAAAGAGGGTCGCTTTTCCGGGTTAATGACATAATAAAGTATGGGTATTTTTTATGTCCTCACGCTAATTAATAAGATGGGCCATGGATAACTTGCGTTATCACAACATTCTAAGGATAATTCGCCTATTTGCAGCCATTAATTAGGTTAGGTATGGAACAGTTAGGTCAATTTGTTGTAAATCATTGGGGGCTCTGGCTTGCCTTGGTCATTGTTTTATTAATCATTTTTATTAATGAATTACAAACCCAGAAAAAGCGGGCCAAGGAACTTTCACCACAAGCGGCTGTTAATCTGATCAATCATGAAAATGCTGTGGTGATTGATCTCCGCGAAGCGGAGGTTTTCCGGAATGGCCACATCCTTGACGCTATCCGTGCTACGGCTGATGACTTTAACGAACAGCGCATGGACAAGTATAAAACAAAGCCGCTAATTCTTGTTTGTGCACGTGGCTTGCAATCCTCTCAACTCGCCACCAAATTACGTGAAAAAGGATTTACGCAACCAATGGCTTTAGCGGGTGGCATGGCCGCATGGCAAACCGCTGAATTGCCAGTAGTCAAAGGAAAATAAAATCATGGCTGAAGTAATTATGTATAGCACTGTCTACTGCCCTTATTGCATGCGCGCACGGCAGTTATTGGAAAGTAAGGGAGTCTCCTATACCGATATCCGTATCGATGATGAACCTGATAAACGGGATGAAATGATAGCAAAAAGTGGTAGACATACCGTGCCACAAATATTCATAAACGGCCAACCAATAGGTGGCTGCGATGATATGTACGCTCTGGAACACCAAGGGCGATTAGATGAACTTTTACGAGGATAAATAAACAATGTCAGAACACACCAGTGATATGCAACAAAATACAGAAGCTCAATTTATGATTCAACGAATTTATACGAAAGATTTATCGTTTGAAACCCCTAATACACCTGCAGTTTTCCAACAACAGTGGGAACCAGAGTTAACGCTGGATTTGAATACCCAGAACACACAATTAGAGGAAGGGGTTTATGAGGTTGTACTTTCTGTTACTGCAACTGTCAAAAATCAAAAGGCGGTCGCTTTTTTAGTAGAAGTGAAGCAAGCCGGTATTTTCACAATCCAGGGTGCCGCTGGCCAACAACTCGATCATTTATTAGGTAGTTTCTGCCCAAGCATTCTTTTCCCTTATGCGCGTGAAGCCATTACTTCACAAGTTATTCGTGGCAGTTTCCCACAATTGGTATTAGCACCCATTAATTTCGACGCGCTTTATATGCAACAGTTAGAAGAGAATCAAAAAGCAGCGGACAAAACTGAGACAACAAGCCATTAATTATGAAAAAATCAACGATTGCCATACTTGGCGCTGGTTCATGGGGCACTGCTGTTGCCATTCACCTAGCAAATTATGGTAATCAGATCATGCTGTGGGGTCATAACCCCCAGCATGTTCAAGACATGATTGAACAGCGTTGTAATAAACGTTATCTGCCTTCCGATAGGTTTCCAGACTCGCTGCAACCCATCGCTGACCTCTCTCAATGCTTAAAGTTAGCCAACGAAGTGATTATTGCCGTTCCCTCTCATGCCTTTGCTGGATTATTAGAGCAATTACCGAAACCAGCCCATGGCTTGTCTTGGCTCACCAAAGGGATCGACCCGCTTAGTCACAAACTACCGAGCCAATTGGTTGCAGAAAAATGGGGCGAATCATACCCCATAGCGATTATTTCAGGCCCCTCATTTGCAACGGAGGTCGCCAAATTATTACCTACCGCACTGACCCTGGCGAGTAATAATTTGCCTTATCAACATGCCATCCAATCACTCTTGCACCACGATAATTTACGTGTTTACTTAAGCAACGATGTTGTTGGCGTTCAAATCTGCGGTGCAATAAAGAATGTACTGGCTATCGCCTGCGGTATTAGTGATGGCTTGGGTTATGGCGCAAATGCCAAAGCTGCCCTAATCACGCGAGGGCTGGCGGAAATGAGCCGTTTAGGCATTCGTATGGGAGCCCGCGAAGAAACATTTATGGGTTTGGCTGGCGTTGGTGATCTGGTATTGACGTGTACGGATGATCAATCACGTAATCGGCGTTTTGGTTTACAATTAGGCCGAAGCATTAACCTTGTGGAAGCAGAGAAGCAAATAGGCCAAGTCGTTGAAGGAAAGCACAACGCCGCACAAATTTGCATGCTTGCCGAGGAATTAGGGATTGATATGCCGATCTGTACCCAGGTCAATGCACTTTTAAAAGGCGAGATCACACCACAACAAGCAGCAATCAATTTATTGAACCGTTCCCCACGCGAAGAATAAGTCCCGGGCGTCTGGCAACAAAGTGAAACGAGTCAGTTCAAATCTTCCATAAAGCATCGTTCCGGATTGCTTCGCTGAGGCTCGCAACGACGAAATAGAGAGATCGGGTGCTCCCACTGCTTGCGAAACTCGCTGCTTATGGAGAAGTACGAGGAGAAACGGCTGCAGACCTACAGTGTCCCCGTCAATGCATGAGGATTCGAGGACCGTATCGACGAAGCGATTCTCCCTGTGCAGTAGCGAGTCTACTCACCGCATCCCCAAGGCGCTCCACAGCCCAAATCAAACTGTTGTAACCCCAGGTTTTCGTTAGCCTTGCCCTCTGCCGGTGACTGCGCTAATTGAGAAATCGGTTGCTGAAACATGGTTTGGCTAATTTGCTGTTCAAGCTTGTCCAAACGCTGCAATGCGTGTGCATCCAGGCTCCTTAACTCGTCAAGATTTGCATGAATGCAAGGGCTACATTCCCGACTTTGATGAGGTAAAAAGCGAAAGCCAGTGCGCTTAATTAAGGCACCCAATTCTTCATCCCCTGTTTGCCAAAGAGGGTACCATAACGTTCGTCCTTGATATAAATCATCTTGTTGCTCAAACTCTTGCAAGTTGGCATAACGCCTTGAATCGAAGCGCCGCTTCCCAGAGACAATGTAAGCCTCACAGGCCGGATCCAAATCATCTAAATGCGTAAGAATGGCCAATCCTTTGAGAAAACCGGCACACCATTGAAATTTTTGACTTGGGAATTGTTTACGGTCAATAACCATCTCGGCAAAAGTCGCCTGTGCAGATAAGACATGCACGGCAATCCCTTGTTTGCGGGCATAGTCAGCACAAGCAGCCACTCTCATTGCCCAGGAAGCAGCTGCCCACCCTGTTTCCACATAGACAAAGTGAATTCCTGATAAGCCTTTTTCAATTAAGGCTTGCATTGCAGCCAACGAATGATTTCCGAAATTGCCAATGATTATATGTTGCATTCTGAGATAATGATGGATGGTGCCCAGGGCCGGAGTCGAACCGGCACGGAGTTTAACCTCCGAGGGATTTTAAGTCCCTTGCGTCTACCTGTTTCGCCACCTGGGCATATTCTTGTCATGGAGGCTGAGGCCGGAATCGAACCGGCGTACACGGCTTTGCAGGCCGCTGCATAACCACTCTGCCACACAGCCACTCTTCAACGGTAAAAAAAAAGCGACTATGGCGTCGCTTTAATTTGGAGCGGGAAACGAGACTCGAACTCGCGACCCCAACCTTGGCAAGGTTGTGCTCTACCAACTGAGCTATTCCCGCGTCTCTACGGGGTGCAATTCTACCGTAAATTAGAATGCTGTCAACAGAAAAACCTTAATTTTTTAAGCAATATTGTGACTTTTTTTCATCAGTTGCGGCCAGGCAATCATTAAATAAATAACCATCGACCAAATCGTTAAAATGGCTGCCAAATAAAGCATTATGAAACCAAAAACGCCCCACCAGGATTGAGCTGGTGTAAAAGCAATCAAAAGAAAAAGGGCAACCATTTGCATCATCGTTTTGATTTTTCCGACATAGCTTACTGTCACACTGGCGCGGCTCCCTATTTCAGCCATCCACTCTCGGAGTGCAGAAATAACAATTTCACGGCCCACAATCACAATAGCAGGAATGGTGATGTAATCCATGCTCTTGGTACCAACCAGCAAGAGTAGACTACAAGCAACTAATAATTTATCTGCCACAGGATCCAGAAAAGCACCAAAAGGTGACATTTGCTTGAGTTTACGCGCTAAATAACCATCCAACCAATCCGTAAAACTAGCCAAAGCAAAAATGGCTGCAGCCAACCCATGTGCCCAGGGAAAAGGCATATAAAAAGCAATAATAAAGATGGGTATCAAGACAATACGCATTAACGTTAACAGATTGGGTAAACTGGTCAGGTTACTCACTAAAGTCCCCCTTGTTCAGGTAATTGGAGGTAAGCAGCAAGGTGTTGGTAGTCATCAAAAACTTCCATGGCACCTGCCGCACGTAATGCAGCTTCTTGTTGATGGTAAAAGTCGACTCCAATGGCATCAACACCGAGATTTTTTGCCATTTCAATATCAATTACCGAATCTCCCACCATCAGTGTCTCGTGAATTCCCACATCAAATTCAGCCAAAATTTCTTCTAACATTTGTGGACAGGGTTTAGGCGGTGTTTGTCCCGCAGAACGGGTTACTTTAAAAAACTCATCCAAACCGGAAGCATGCAAAATCCTTTGTAAGGATTGATAGCCTTTATTGGTTGCAATCGCCAGATTAATGCCTGCTCGATGTAACTGCCGAGCGACCTCTTTTGCACCGGGGATTAAATAAACATGGGTAGTACGTGATACCAATGATTGATGTACAGCTAATAGTAGTTGTTCTTGCTGTTGCAAACTCAAGTGTGGAAATACCTTGTTTACTGCCTTGACCAAACCCAGTTCAACCGATTGGCGAGCCAGCTCTTCATCAATTTCACCAAAATTCAAACGTCTGGCCTCTGTAGCCACTGTATCCAAAATTTGTCCCAGTGTATCCCCTAAGGTTCCTTCCCAGTCAAACACTACTAAGCGATATGGCTTACCCATGAGTCAACAAGCTCCCCGCACGTAATTTTTTTAGTGTTTCTGCAAACCGTTCGTCTAAATTTGCTTCAAACAAATAATTTTTTCCGTTCAGGTTAAATTGAATTGCTCTGGCATGCAAATAAAGTCGTGATTTAACCGACTCCAAACCGGTTATCAATTCTTCTGTCCCATACTTTTCATCACCCACAATTGGATGTCCTAAGTACGCGCTATGCACCCTGATTTGGTGGGTACGTCCTGTTTTGGGAGAGGCCTCGACCCAGCAAGCCTGCTGATAATTTTCCAGCAACTTAAAGGAAGTTTGTGATGCTTTCCCTTCTTCCTTCACAGCGACAACTCGTTCCCCTGATTTTAAGGTATTCTTTTCCAATGCGGCATCCACTAATTTTGTTTTTTTGCCCTGCCACGAATTACTAAGAAGTGCCCAATAGGTTTTTTGTACCTCACGCGCCTCTAATAACGCTTGAATCGCTCGCAACATACTTCGTTTTTTGGCCAGCAACAAGCATCCTGAAGTTTCTTTATCCAAACGATGCACCAGTTCAAGATAAGACAAATCATCACGCGTTTTTCGTAAAGCCTCAATAACGCCTAAACTCAAACCACTACCACCATGTACCGCAATACCGGCGGGTTTATTAATCACCAACAAACTATTGTCTTCAAACAAAATGCTTTCTCGCAAGCGTTGCTCGAGTTTTTCGCCGACAAAAATATCTTTACCCTGACTTGTACGTACTGGAGGGATACGCACACAGTCACCCTGCATGAGGCGCGAAGACGCCTGTGCCCTTTTTTTATTAATACGCACTTCTCCAGCACGAATAATGCGATAGATATGACTCTTAGGCACACCTTTCAAAATACGCATCAAATAATTATCTAAGCGCTGGCCTTCTTCGTCAGCACTAATTTCTGTGTAACGTACATCACTCATTTATGCATAAACCTATTTGCTGAAATTGTTTTTTTTTGGTACTATTAGAACTGCGTGGAAATTGTTCGCGCAACCGAATTATAACGCATAAACAAAGAAAAAGTTTATCGGCCGACTATAAAAAACCGGCCATACATAGGATGAGTTGCCAATTAGCCAGTATGAATCCTGCAATACAGATTTTTGGTGGTACGACAGTACCAAAATTTGCAAGTAAATAGCATAAGAAAATCAATGTGTTAGGCTCATAGTAACCGAATTGAAAACAAATCCTAGGAGTTTGAAAACGCGCTTCCCTTAAGTGAATGATAGAAGGAAGTAACCCAGTACCAGAGCAAAATTGAAAACGAACTCATCAGATACCCACGCATGTCAGACATGCTTTACATCAGTTACAGCTCATTTTGCGGATTTTAGGCAAAGGATGTTTTCATATGCATGAAATTCCATCTATTCAGCCTCTCCCCCACATCGCTCTGTCACTACAGATGTACATATCCAGTATGCGCCGCAATATTTGCCGGTACCATGCATGTGGTCTGTCCCTATGGTCTTGGGTCATGCTTAAAGAGAATATTTTTTGTCATTTGCAAGCTATGGTTAATAACCTGAACTTGTTTTCATGTTATTTGCAAAAACCAAGATGCACAACGCTCATTCTGAATAAATCAGGAACGAGTTTTGTAGTATCGCATAGCTTCAAAAAGGCAAGGATGAATGGCCTTACTATCCTTACTTGAGGTAGCGCCCTTTTATGGGGTGAATAATGGAAAGAATGTTAATAAATGCAACTCAAACCGAAGAGGTACGTGTTGCACTGGTAAAAAATAATTATCTGTATGATTTGGACATCGAATGTCCTGCAGAGGTGAAGAAGAAAGGTAATATCTACAAGGCAGTAGTGACTCGTCGCGAACCAAGCCTGGATGCCGTATTTGTTGAATATGGAGCAAAACGTCAAGGATTTCTGCCTCTTAAAGAAATTGCACCTGAATACTTAAGTAAACATCCTGATGATTTTGGTGATGAAAAACCGCCCATCACGACTCTTCTTCGCGAAGGCCAGGAATTGCTTATCCAGGTAGACAAAGAAGAACGCGGCAATAAAGGCGCGGCCTTAACAACCTACATTACTTTGGCAGGTTGTTACCTGGTATTAATGCCTAATAATCCCAACTCTGGGGGTATCTCCCGTCGTATTGAAGGCGATGATCGAGATGAGCTAAAAGAAACTTTAAATGCTTTGCAATTGCCGGAAGAAATGGGGCTTATCATCCGCACAGCTGGTGTTGGTAAAAGCCAGGATGAATTGCAAGGCGATCTGGATATGCTCTGCAATCAATGGCAAGCCATTCGCCAGGCCTATAATTCTCAGCTTGCGCCTTGCCTGATTCATCAGGAAGGTGATGTCATTATTCGTTCCATTCGCGATAATCTGCGCAAGTCTATCGGTGAAATCATCATTGATGATCAAATTTCTTACGTAAAGGCAAAACAATACATTGAGCAAGTTAAACCTGATTTTCTGCCTAACCTTAAACTCTACAACAATACGATCCCCTTGTTTAATTTCTATCAAGTTGAAAGCCAGATCGAAACGGCCTTTCAACGGGAAGTTCTTCTTCCTTCTGGTGGCGCGCTGGTCATTGATCGTACTGAAGCGCTGGTTTCTATCGATATTAACTCGGCAAAAGCAACCAGTGGTTCAGATATTGAAACGACTGCATTAAACACCAATCTTGAGGCCGCTGATGAGATCGCTCGTCAATTGCGCTTACGTGATTTGGGAGGTTTGGTAGTCATTGATTTTATTGATATGGGTTCCAGCAAAAACCAACGTGACGTAGAAAATCGTTTGAAAGAAGCGCTTAAAGCGGATAGGGCACGTATTCAAGTTGGTCGTATCTCTCGTTTTGGTTTACTTGAAATGTCACGCCAGCGCCTGCGCCTTTCTTTAGGTGAATCAGCACAGGAAGTATGCCCACGATGTGAAGGACGAGGTACGGTAAGAAATATTCAATCGCATGGTTTATCGATTATTCGTTTAATTGAAGAAGAAGCCTTGAAAGAAAAGACCGCTGAAATACACGTTCAATTGCCGGTGGAAATGGCTACTTTCATCATCAATGAAAAGCGTGAATTTATTCTGGGTATTGAGAAACGCCATAACGTGCATGTACTTATTATCGCCAATCCTTATCTGCAGACACCACAATATAACATTACCCGTCTTAAGGAAGATAATGTAGGCAAGAATAAAAAACCTAGCTATTCACTTATTCAGCAACCAGAATTGGATGTTGTTCGTACTGAACAAGAAGCAATTAAACATGCTGAACCCGCTGTAAAAGGATTTGCTCCTCATCATGCACCCAAGATTCACCATGGCAGCTTCATTAAGCGTCTATGGAGTAGTCTATTTGGCAGCACATCCGAATCATCAAGCAGCACGGGTAGTTCTGGCCGTCATGAGAAAGTGACACGCAGCAGCCCCCACCATCACCAACACAAACAATCATCTGCACAACAGGGTGGTGAAAGACGTCAGCAGAATCAGGGTAATCGTCGGCGCCGCCCCGGAGGCCATCAACAACAACAGCAACAACAACGTAGTGGTAATGTTGCCAATAATCCGCAGCGTAAAAAAGGCTCTGGCCAGCAAAGCGGAGGACGCGTGATCCCCCTTAAAACCGATTCTGCTAAAAAGAAAGGACCGCAGCAACGATCAGAAAAACCGGTGTCCAATAACTCGGTGGATGATTAATCCTGATCTGGGATTCCCGTATTACAAACGTGCTAATACGGGGATCCTGCTTCTTGCCAGGCCGCCGCACAATGCCCTATACCTCCCCTAAATGAATTAACAGGCTTGCCCACCATTTCAAGCACGGGTTTCGTATAAATTTAGTTCGCTCCCAAGCCCAGACATTGTTGCCCCAGCAGTTCATCAACATGGTTTGAAATGACAATGATCACATTCACCCTGCTTCCCGCGACTTTGTTCACGGATCGAAGATTGATTCATCAGATGTCCACTGGTCTTAACTCTCCATAGCGTAGCCCCTTGGCTATGGCTTCAGCAATATTTTTACACTCGAGTTTTTGAAAGATATTATTGCGGTGATGTCCCACTTGACGCTCTGAGATGTTCAGGAACAGGGCGATTTCCTTCATGCTTTTCCCTTGGGAAGATAAATACAAACATTGCTGCTCGCGACTGGTTAAGCGGCCATCGAGGCAAAGTGGTCGTTGCACCCAGGACTGTGACAACAAGGTTTGTACTTCAGCAAGCTGCTTGTTGGTGGGATTGGGATTACCTAAATACGCCAGATAATCGCGGGCAAAGACTTTAAAAAACTGCTTTTGCTTGGTGCTATGGTAATTAACAAAATCTTGTTTGTTAATGCTGTTACTGTCCATGTTGTTCTCCAGCGTAGGTTGGGAAATTCACCCAACAGCACATCGGGTCTAGACCCGACCTACATTAAAATGAACACGAGCAAGAGACGTGGCTGTTCCTACCCGTGCAGTGAGTATTGGAAACATTAGTGTTCGTTTAGCGCTTCACCTGCGCAAATAGCTAACAAAACCTAAAGGTCACGTCGAAAAAAGGGGGACTTTAAGCCGTTTCTTGCGAAGGAAACGTTGAAAAAAGGAATACAAATGAAATAACATGACGTCAGCCATAATTTATCTCCAGATAGATTGTGGTCAGCTGGTAGCGGGGGATGCCAGTCCCTCCTATCAGCGCTTTACTGCTGTAAAACAACTAAAAGCACGTTCATGTTATTTTATTCTGCAGTGCCTTGCAATGAAAATTCTTGGAATTTTTATGTGGGGCACGACGGAAATCCACCCTGCCCAATCTAGAATTTTTCTTTTTATTTTATCAGTTAAAGGACTATGCCTGAATTGCATGAACCAACAACCTGCTCTCCTGCCAAGGAACTGGAATAGCATAATGAGGTTTTTTGTGGCCCATCGAATCAATATCCCCTCTCCCGCGTAAGGAGTTGAAATAGTATGAGGGTGCTTTTCGCGGGAGAGGGACAACAATAACTGGCGAATTTCTTTAGCGTGAATACCCCTCTTAAACTCCCTCGCCCGCGTAAGGAATTGGTATAGCATGAGGATGTCTTTTCGCGGGAGAGGGTTGGGGAGAGGGAAGGTCACAGAGAGCAAATTCTGATAGGCCGATCACAAAAATACATTAGGATCCCACGAGAAAAAACTACGAAAAACTACCAGAATGTATCTGGTCGGTGCGATATTTATGAGGCATCCCAGGTTTCAGTTAAAGCTTGTATGATTACTTCCATAACCGATGTTGTTTGCAGCAACACATCATTATTCCAAAAGCGTAACACTTTAAAGCCATATGCATTTAGCCAGGACGTACGCTCCATTCGTATGTTTCGTTATCAAAATGCTGGCTGCCATCCAGCTCAATAAGCAAACGCTTTTCCAGGCATGCGAAATCGACAATGTATGCTCTTATTGGGACTTGTCGCTTGAACTTATAACCGAGCCGATTTGCTCGAAGATGAAACCAAAGATGTTTCTCAGTATCTGTACTGTGCTTTCGTAAATTTTTTGCACGTTGCCTTAACGTAGATTTGTCCATATCCCCTCTCCCGCGAAAAGACATCCTCATACTATTCCAATTCCTTACGCGGGAGAGGGGGATATTGGCTCGGTGCGTTTAAAGTAAATTCGCTATTTATTATTGTCCCTCTCCCCAACCCTCTCCCGCGAAAAGCACCCTCATGCTATTCCAGTTCCTTACGGCGGGAGAAGGCAGTTAATGAGGTCCGTTATTTGCTAGGTGCTATTCGTCTCGCAAACCTGTCGCGACGGGGGTCACACCAATATTTGGATTTACCCCGCAATCATCCAATAGCTTGAGCAAATTATTCCCTCTTCTGGTTAACCGTTTCACGCAATAGGCCTGTAAATAACTTTGTAGAACATAATAATATTCCGGCAAGGTCAGGATAGTCAGAATTTTCTCTGCGCGCTCGATATGATGACGGTTAGCATAATCACAGGCTTGAAATAGCACAGCAGCAAGCATAGAGGCAAAACTTGCTTTCCTTACTGGATCAGCTAAATAAAAGCGATGTACACATTCATCCAGTGCCCGATCTTTATCCCATTCAACCCAGATATCATAAAGGTTCATGGCAATGTCAGGTTTAAACTGCTCTATGCCCTCTAAACTAATCTGTTGTAAGGCATAAGCTACCGGGACTATCGCCTGCACGTTAGCCCAGGAACAATTTCCTGAAATTTGTGAACTAATCGGCATTTGCGTGATTGGCAATAAACCCAATTGCTGATTAATTATATGATGAAAATAACGTCGACTTTGTTTTTTATATAAAAACTCTTCTATAAAATGGGCATTGAATGCTTCAGGGCGAGTGATGCGATAAATGTTGGCAGAGCCTTCCGTCAAGCTATTTTCACCACGATCAATCTTGGCCCACCATTGCTTATAACGAATAAAACATAAGGCATGACCACGGCTCGCGGCTGGCAATATCAAGATAGGGGCTGTTTTGATAATCTGGGTGAGGCGTGCTTTATGTCGTTCATTTAAATGACGATGATGCTGCAATTGCAACAGTTCAGCCGCTAAGCCAAACGCATCCATAATGGTATATAAATAAGGGAATTGTTCACGCAAATGGCGAGTCGAATAACTACTCGTAAAGCGGCGCAAAGAGTCTTTCACGATTGCAACAGTAAACTCAAGAATAAACCCTTCATAATCTAATTCAATGAATTCTCCCTGCGCATTAACAATATCCACATCACCTTGTAATTCATAACGATGCCCAAGTAACTTGCCATGAATAAAATCCAGCGCGAAATCAAGTTTAGCCCCGTATTGATAGAGCAAATGCTTGAGTGGATCTTGAGCCCTTAAAACAGGATAGACTAAGACTGACAAACCGGCACGCGTGTAAGCATTTGCGTCGGCGCCATGAGTCAGTAACAACCGGGCAAGCTCAATATCATTATTATCGACCGCCCAGTGTAAGGGAGTACGACCCGTAACATCTGGTTTATTCACATTCACACCGCGAGCGAGCAATTGTTCTGCAATATTAATTTGCTGCGTAATTGCACACTCGATCAAAGGGGTAAAACCATACTCGTCCGTATCATCTAACGAGTCCCCTAGACGTAAATAATGCTCAAAGTCAGGCATACGACAACTGATGATATCATTGGCGATAGTCATAAGTAGTCCTAGGGTTTAAATTCAGGGGTTGAAGAAAATTTAGGCATATTACCCAAACGCAATTGCTTTTCCAGTTGCTCTTCCCGTTCACGATTCTGCATCTCGGTATAGGCTTCTGAATTTAATGGCGGATCCGGGCTCAATGGTCCCGTATCGATACCATCAAAGATCTGCCTGTCTAACCAGGGATGTTGATGAATACTATTCTGTAACTCACCCTCGGGAGCATTTTTTTGTTGCTCTTCGTGATGCTCACGGGCATTCACCTTCGCTAATTGGCGATGACCTTGCTGCTCTGCCTCGCGTTGTTCTCTACCCATCAGGAAGGTTTCGTCGACCAAAAAGGAACCGCCCTCAAAGCCAGGAGGCATTCGAGTCGGTAAACCAGTACCACCCTCCTTAGTACCAGAATTCCCAGTATTAGTATCTTCAATATCGGGATCGTGTAAAATTTTTTTCGTCATAACCACAAGTATAAATTATAAATACTCACGTTGCAGAATTTCAGCAATCTGTACTGCATTAGTTGCCGCACCTTTGCGAATATTATCTGCTACAACCCACAGGTTTAAGCCGCAGGGATAAGAAATGTCTTGCCTGATGCGACCAACAAAAACTTCATCATGACCCACAGCATGAGTAATAGGTGTCGGATATTGTAATTTAGCCACCTCGTCAATTACCCGAACTCCTGGAGCTTTAGACAACAATTTACGTGCCTCAGCAGCGGTCAGAGGGGCTTTTAATTCAAGATGAATGGCTTCGGAATGACCATAAAGAACAGGGACTCTCACTGCGGTTGGGTTAACAAGGATAGTCTCATCTTCCATGATTTTCCTGGTTTCCCAGACCATCTTCATTTCTTCACGGGTATAACCATTTTCCTGAAATTCATCAATGTGTGGCAACACATTAAAAGCGATCTGTTGTGGATAAACGGATGCTTTTGCTGGACGACCATTCAATAACTCTCCCACTTGATTGACTAATTCGGTGATCGCTTTTTTACCTGTACCCGAAACGGCCTGATAAGTGGCCACATTAATACGGCTAATTCCCACTGCATCATGTAGCGGCTTCAGAGCAACCACCATTTGAATCGTGGAACAATTAGGATTCGCTATAATACCTCGGTTAGTATATTCAGCGATGCGATGTGCATTGACCTCTGGAACCACTAACGGAATATCATCGTCATAACGAAAACAGGATGTGTTGTCCACCACAACACAACCGGCAGCCGCTGCAATCGGAGCAAATTGTTTTGAGACGGAACCACCGGCAGAAAACAACGCGATGTCAACTTGACTGAAATCAAAGGTAGATAAATCTTCAACATCCAACTGCCTATTATTAAACGTTACCGTCTTACCTACTGAACGTGCACTAGCCAGTGGATAAAGATTATCAACAGGAAAATCACGCTCTTGCAATACGGTGAGCAATGCTTCCCCCACTGCGCCTGTTGCACCCACAATAGCAACATTTAATCGTCTATTCATTACTACCTCAATTTTTATAGGCTCTGTCGTCAACTTCAACCACTGCTTCAACTTGACGCCAATACCTGGTTATTGGACTGTTTACATTTCGCTAGTTTGAGTGCTTATGGCTTGATTTTCGAGCAGCGAAGCACAGAAAATCAAGCCATAAGCGCCAAAATAGTAGAAATGTAAACAGTCCCTATTTGTTCTGGGCTTTATGCCGCAGATAATGATCCATCAACACTAAAGCCATCATTGCTTCAGCTATAGGAACCGCTCGAATACCCACACAGGGATCATGACGGCCTTTGGTAACAACGGTTACTTCCTCGCCTTGAGTGTTAATTGTTTTGCCAGGCTTGATAATACTTGAAGTAGGTTTCAAGGCAAGACTGACTTGCAGATTTTGACCCGTTGAAATCCCGCCAAGAATACCGCCAGCATTGTTGCTTAAAAAGCCCTGCTTTGTCATTTCATCACGATGTTCACTACCTAACTGACTAACGGCAGCAAAACCTGCGCCAATTTCGACTCCTTTCACTGCGTTAATAGACATCATAGCATAGGCAAGTGTCGCATCGAGCTTGTCAAAAACAGGATCACCAAGCCCTACAGGAACACCACGAGCCATCACCGCAATCCGGGCACCAACCGAATCACCCTGGCGACGTAATTGATCAATATAATCTGCCAACTGCTGTATTTGATAATCATTAGGACAAAAAAAAGGATTCTTGTTTATTTCACTTTCTGCAATAAAATCGATGGGGATCGTACCCATCTGCTGCAGATAACCAATTATTTCAATACCCACCATACGTTGCAAATAGAGACGGGCAATCGCTCCTGCTGCAACCCTGGCTGCCGTTTCGCGAGCGGATGAGCGGCCGCCACCACGATAATCACGATGTCCATACTTGTTGTGGTAGGTAAAATCAGCATGTCCTGGCCGAAATAAATCCTTAATCTCGCTATAGTCACTGGAACGCTGATCACTGTTTTGAATTAACAGCGCAATGGGGGTCCCGGTAGTTAATCCCTCAAAGACACCAGAAAGGATTTCCACTTTATCCTCTTCTCGTCGTTGAGTCGTATATTTAGACTGTCCTGGCTTGCGCTTATCGAGAAAGGGCTGAATATCTTCAGCACCAAGCGCTAAACCTGGGGGGCAACCATCCACTACACAACCTAACGCTTTGCCGTGACTTTCACCAAAGGTCGTTACCGTAAACAATGTACCCAATGTGTTTCCACTCATTACTTATTACCAAAATAGGCTTTTAATTGCTGGCAGGTTAATAAAAACACGCCTTGGCCGCCATGTTCAAAATCAAGCCAGGTAAATGGCAGCTGGGGAAACGCGTCAACTAAAGCATATTCGCTGTTCCCTACCTCAACGACTAAAATGCCTTCCTCTGTTAAGTAATCATGGGCGTTTGCCAGGATTTTTTCAACAATAGCCAAACCATTATTCTCACACTCCAAAGCTAATCGGGGCTCATGAGTATATTCATCCGGCAAAGTTTGCATTTCTTCATAGCCAACGTAAGGAGGGTTAGAAACGATCAAATCATAGCGAGCTCTAGGTACATTGGCCCAGCAGTCCGATTCAATCAGGTTAAGAACATCTTGCAAGCCATGACGAGCACGATTAATCGCTGCCACTTCCAAGGCTTCTGCTGAAATATCGACTGCATCAACTACTGCTTCCGGGAATGCGTAACTGCAAGCAATCGCTATGCAACCACTTCCCGTACAAAGATCAAGTACACGCTCTACGTTATCAGCAACAAGCCAGGGAGAAAATTGTTCTCTAATGAGCTCCGCAATGGGTGAGCGTGGGATTAACACGCGCTCATCAACATAAAAAGGCAGTTCACAGAAATGGGCTTCCCGCGTTAGGTATGGCACCGGAACTTTATTGATAATCCGTCTTGCCAAACGTTCGTTGAGCATTTGTTTTTCGGCAGGTGTCAATCGAGCTTGCAAAAGCAAGGGATCGACATCGGGCGGTAACGATAAACTGCCTAGCACCAAGGCCATCATGTCATCCCAAGCGTTATCCGTACCATGTCCATAATACAAATCAGCAGCCCTTGCCTGAGTTAAACCAAAACGCAAGAAATCAACAAGGGTTGCAAAATCAGCCGTAAGCGCTGCATAAGAATCAGTCATAATCTTACCTTAATCATTAGACTTTCCGCAGCCCTAAAGAGGGAGAGGAAAATCATCGATGCATACAATTATCACAAATTGTACGCTAATTCCGATTCTTTGTCCTTAGGCCCCGTATATACGTTATAATTTTAAAAGTACTTCAAATGTCTAAATTAACGAGTTCTATGTCTAATGATTTTCTGTCTGAGGAAGACAAGGCTTTATTTCGCCAGGTTGTGGAAAAAGTGAAGCCTTTACCCAAAAACAAAAAAATTGTTTCCGAAAAGGCTAAAAACCTGCCTCAGGCAACAAAGTCGTCCACCTATCGTTCTCAATCCCCCATGACAAAGGAGCATGACTTTTATTTATCGGATTATTATACCGAGGTCGTACAAGCAAGCACCCTGCTGAGTTACTGTAATCACAGTATTCCAACCAAGCGATTGCGGGAATTAAAAAGTGGACAAATTTCCTGGCAAGCCAGACTCGATTTGCATGGCTTGCGCAGTGATGACGCAAAAAATGCCTTGATCCAATTTATTAGACAACAACATGCCTTGGCTCACCGTTGCCTTTTAATTATTCATGGCAAAGGCAGTCCCCAAGGGGAGCCCCCTGTCCTAAAAAACTTGGTTAATCACTGGCTTCAGCAATTTCCCGAGGTATTAGCTTTCCACAGTGCTTTAACTCGTGATGGTGGTTCAGGTGCTTTATATGTCCTGTTGAAGCGTCAGAGAGAGCAAAAATGATAGGATGAAGTTATTTCTATTATTTGGATACTCAAAAGAGGTCTTTTGGAATAACTCCAATTTTGGCGAAATGACGTGGTTCTATTTACATTTCAGATTGAATTTATCCTCATAAACCCTTACTATTTGTACAAAATTTTTAACGACCTTATCATGAGCAAACAAGCGATTATTATCGGAATATCCGGCCCCTCTGCTTCTGGTAAAAGTCTTCTGGCTAATACTATTGTCACTGAACTTGGTTCAGAGCAAGTTGTTGTGATTTCGGAAGATGCTTACTATAAAGACAACAGCCACCTCCCCTTCGCGGAAAGAGAAAAAATTAATTACGATCACCCTGAGGCGTTTGACCACGCCCTGCTTTGTGAGCATCTGCGTCAATTACAACAAGGGGAATCCGTTAATATTCCTATTTACTCCCATTCGAAGCACCTTCGTTTGCCAGAAACACGTTATGTCGGCCGCCATACGATTATTGTCCTGGAGGGTATTTTATTATTTACCGACAAGGCACTGCGTGAAGTCATGGATATTCGTATTTTTATGTCCACGCCTTTGGATGTTTGCTTGACCCGCCGCCTGAAGCGGGATGTGGTTGAACGGCACCGCTCATTTGAATCAGTCGTCCATCAGTATGAGACAACAGTAAGACCAATGTATTTACAGTTCATTGAACCCTCAAGTCGGTACGCTGATATCATTGTCCCTCGCGGAGGGGAAAATCGTATTGCTATTGACATGATCCAAGCAAAAATGCGTGAGTTACTTGCAACGCACTCAAAAGATTAGAAGGAGAATAATGTGGGATTTTTAAGCGGGAAAAAAGCATTAATTGTTGGCCTGGCTTCTAACCGATCCATTGCCTATGGCATTGCCCAAGCCTTTCACGAGCAAGGTGCAGAACTAGCCTTTACTTACCAGAATGAAAAACTGCAAAGCCGCGTAGAAACCATGGCCGCTGAATTTAACTCCAGCCTTACCTTTCCTTGCGATGTTGCCAGTGATTTGGACATAAAATCTGTCTTTGAACACTTGGGAAGCCATTGGGATAAACTGGATATTTTAATCCACTCAGTAGCCTTCGCACCCGCTGATCAAATCAGTGGTGACTTCATTGAACAAGCTAACCGCGAGGGCTTTCGTATTGCCCATGATATCAGTGCCTACAGCCTGGTTGGCCTGACGCAAGCTGCCTTACCGATGATGGAAGGCACCCAAGGATCGGTTCTGACCTTAAGCTATTATGGGGCCGAGAAAGCCGTACCTAACTACAACGTAATGGGTATCGCCAAAGCGAGTCTCGAAGCCGCGGTTCGTTATCTAGCTGCCAGTTTGGGTCCAAGAGGACTACGAGTCAATGCGATTTCAGCAGGCCCTATTAAAACGCTGGCAGCAGCGGGGATTAAAGACTTCCGTAAAATGCAAACTGCTTATGCGAATACCACCCCATTAAAGCGCAATGTTACTGCAGAAGAAGTGGGTAATACGGCTGCTTTTCTATGTTCTGATTTGGCTTCGGGAATTACCGCAGAAGTGGTCCATGTTGACGCGGGTTACCATGCAGTTTCAATGTCAGATCTCACCTAACCTGTTTTGCTTCTTTTAAGTGAAGTGCCTTATATATAGGGCGCTTCATTTGATTCAGTTTCTGGAATGACTAAAGTCATGTAACTTTATGCGTATTACCATGCAGTTGAAAAGTCATATAAATTGAATGAATTAACTAAGTAAGTGCCTTTGCAAAAAGGCACTTACTCAGTACAACGACTAGCTATAATATTGTGGTGGGGCAGATGGCTGCATGTAGGCCTGTGGATCAGGATACATGGCGTAAACAGGAGGTTGGTAGTAATCCCAGCGGCGTAAGTCAAAATGAATCGTCTCATCACCTTGACGTAAAGGAACTGTTACAGGTCCCTCAAGAAGCGAGTCAGCACCTAAATCACCTGCACGTATTTTTCTTATGAGATCAAGATTTTCCTGCACTTTTCTGCTATTCGCCCCAAACGATCGTCGATGCAGCAAAGTAGGTACGCCCTCTTCACCCAACTCAGACCGCAGAGTAAAAATAGCATATTTTACCCGCATCAGATCGAAGCCCCTCTGGAATAAATGACGCTCTTCTTCTGCAGTTAAAGTAAAACGATTCGGATCGTTGGGATCCAGGGCATCAGGATTGGTTTTCCGCAAAATATAGTTCTGTACTTTATCCGTAACGAAACAACCTAATCCAGCACCAATAATGGTTAAACAAGTCAGAGACAAAACAACCACACCTACTGGACTGCTTAGACCAGCTAGCAGAGCAAGGTTCATTAATGGCGTTGCAGCAAAAGCCGAGCTTAAGACAGAGGTAACGTAACCAGCAGCAAGCATACCTGCCATTGTTGTCATTCCTTGCAGCCAACCCTCATTATATCGAAAACGATCGAGACTATTTAAGGCTTGACCTAGCATATAATAAAGCGCAAGCGTTGCCAGAACCAGGAGCAAGGCAGCCAGGGCGGCTAAAAAGAGGAAAGCGATCACATCACCATTATTCTTCTTCTCATCCTTGTTTGAACGGCCATGACTATGGCTAGAGGAATGGTCAATAACAACAACTTGAGGTGTCATTATGGAGCGCCACAAAAACCAGTTAAATAATACGTCATTGCTGGCACAATAACAGTGGCGACGGTGTCGGTACTCGTTATAGTCTTCAACGTCGATATTAATTTGAACAAATTGGGGATGGGCAAAAAATGCTTGCGGTTGATCTACCTGTGCAAAGGCCGGGCGCGTGCTCAGAAAAGTATTCAACGCGTGCATTACTTTATCGGCCTCTCTTTGGCAGTCTTCCTGGTTACCAGCTAAACTTAACCAATACAAGTTGCTAGCAGGATTATTTAAAGCGAACAGGACTCTTCGTCTTAATTCATCTCTAATTTGTTCCATTGAGAGCTGAGGATTTCGCCTGCTTGCTAATTCATTGTAATCGTTAGTGAGCTGTAAAAAAAATTTTGCTAATTGGTTATCGGTAAATTTCGCCATTACATCCCCTTTTAACTTAGGTTTAATGTCTGTCTATCTTAGCCTTATGAACCAAATTATTGACGTACAAATCGTAATCCATTAAGCCATAGTTGGCTTCAATTTGTTGGGCTAAGCTTGCCTGTTGTTCCTTATCAAGCAATGACAATTGGCCATCATTGATTTTTTTCAATCGCACGATGACATAATCACCATTACTTAAGCTGCGTCCATCACGACTATTAGTACGCGGCAGGCTAAAGGCTAAATCATTAACCGTAGCATCTGCTTTGTCTGTATCGCGTGTTGCTTTATCTACCTCTTGCCACTGCAGCTGATTGGTTTGCATGAGCTTGTCTTGCGCACCAACCTCTTCCTTGTTCGATAGCAATTCTATACCTAATTGCTTTGCCCGCTTCCCAGCCTCTTGCAAGGCTAATTTTTTAGTGATGGCATCACTGACTTGCGCCAACGATTTCTTGGCGGCGGGTATGTGTTTATTAACTCGTATGACCACAACACTATCATTGTCTAATTGCACCGGTTCGCTGTTATTGCCAAGCTCCAAGACATCATGACTGAAAGCCGCGTTGACTACTTGCTTGTTTTTACCCAATTCACTATTGCTACCGCGTCGCGAAAAAGGCTCAGTCTGCTCAACTTGCAATTTTAATGCATCGGCTACAGGGGTCAGCGAATCTGGCGTCTGATAACTTAAATCGGCGAGCTGCTCTAAGGCTTGCGCATATTGAGCCTGTGATAACTCAATTATTAATTGCTCTTTAATCGTTTCTTGGACGTCAGACAATGGTTTTAATGCTGCTGGCTTATAAGCCACCAGCTTAAAAATCTCATAGCCGTGGGCAGCTTTTACTGGCGGCGAAATTTGTCCTGGTTTGGTTAACTTTGCCAAGGTTTTATCAAAACCGGATTGACCTGCAACCAGCCAGGGCAAAATACCCTCGTTGGCAACAGACAATTTATCATCCGACATGGTTTTGACCCATTCGTTAAATTGAAGAGGATTGTTTTGCAGGGCTTGGTACGCTTCCTCAGCTTTTTGCTTTATCTGCTCCTGGGTCTCTGCAGTCGCATTTTCTGGAATAGCAAATAGGATATGAGCAACCTGCCACTGTGCCGGCGTCAGAAAATTACTTTGATTATCTTCATAGTAGCGCTTGATCTCCTCATCACTGACCTTCGTTGCATCCTTGATTTTTTGCATAGATAAGCGGACATAATCGAGCGAGACTTTTTCTGGTTCAAGAAATTCTTTTTGATGCTTTTGATAATAAGCATTGACCATTTCAGAAGAAACATTCCCTTCTTTGATAAATAAAGACGTTGGTATTTGCACATACTCGTAATCTCGAGTTTGCATGTAGAGCTTAACAAACCGCTCAATCTCATCGGGTAGAGCAAAAGCACTCCCTATAAACGCAAAACGCTGCTGATTAAGCAGCATGCCTTGCCTGACTTCTTTTTGAAAAGATTCCGGAGTAAAGATGGCTCCGCTCAGTGCTTGTTGGTAACGTTCTGCCGAGAAATGTCCATCTTCCTGAAATTGAGGGATATTAACGATAGCTGCATTCGCTTGTTCTGCGCTCACCTCAAAGCCACTGGCCTTTGCTGCCTGCATAGTGACTTCATTAACAATCATATTTCGCAGAACCTGGTTCTTCAAGGCTACTTCGCTAGCCGCTGTCATTTGCGACGGATCACGCTGCTGGCGGGCTCGCCTATAATTTGCTTCGAAAGCCTGTTTACTGATCGGCTGGCCATTCACATCAACCTCTGCGGTTGAGGTCTGACGTGATTGCATATAATAATCCACGCCGAATAAGGTAAAAGTGATAACAATCAAACCAATGACTATCCAGGCTATGACACCTTGTATGCGTTCGTTCAACTTCTGCAACATGTTCGAAATTCCATATTGGTGTTTCGCAAGAAAATACTGACTTAACGTGGTTGGTAAAAAAAACGCGCCCTTCGGCGCGTTAATCTTGGCGGAGTGGACGGGGCTCGAACCCGCGACCCCCGGCGTGACAGGCCGGTATTCTAACCAACTGAACTACCACTCCAATTCTTGGTGGGTGCTGCAGGGATCGAACCTGCGACCCTCGCCTTGTAAGGGCGATGCTCTCCCAGCTGAGCTAAGCACCCAAAAACTCTACTGCACAGCTTCCTTCAAGTTCTTACCAGCTTTGAACTTGGCAACACGTGAAGCCTTAATACGAATGGTCGCTCCAGTCTGTGGATTTCTACCGGTACGTTCAGAACGGTTACCAGTGGAAAAAGAACCGAAACCAGGCAACACAACTTGATCGCCACTTCTTAAAGCATCGGTCACGGTAGTCATAAAAGTATCGAGAACTCGACTAGCGTCTGCTTTAGTTACGCCAGAACCACTTGCAATTGCTTCAATCAATTCACTCTTATTCATCTTTTCCCCTATCAGTTATTCTTCCTTTATCCGAAGCGATTAAAACAGATTCATCAACCTCAGTCAAGCAGTCACATCCTTGCATCGCCCGCCAGTAGCGGGCAACGGAGTGAAATATACTCGGTATTAATGGGCATGTAAATCCTTATTTTTACTTTTTTTAGAACTTTTTCCTTTTGCAGCCTCATGAATGGTCGGAATAGGTGTATCAACGATCGGACTACGCTGTAAAGCGAGCTCTAATACCTGCTCAACTGTCTTCACAGGATGAATGGTCAGTTTCTTCAATACGTTATCAGGTATCTCTTCCAAATCCTTGCGATTCTCCTCAGGAATAATAACATGCTTAATCCCACCCCGATGGGCAGCAAGCAGTTTTTCCTTCAGGCCACCGATAGGGAGTACTTGACCACGCAAGGTTATTTCCCCGGTCATAGCCACGTCAGCACGTACAGGAATATGCGTTACTACCGAAACCAAGGCTGTACACATACCAATACCGGCACTAGGACCATCCTTGGGTGTTGCCCCTTCTGGAACGTGCACATGGAAATCATTTTTATCGTAAAAATCATCAGCCAAACCAAAAGCCTTCGCCCGACTTCTTACTACCGTCATTGCAGCGTGAATCGATTCCTGCATCACCTCGCCTAATTGGCCAGTATGTGTGGTTTTACCCTTACCTGGCATCATAGAGGCTTCTATGGTCAGTAATTCACCGCCTACGCTGGTCCAGGCTAACCCGGTGACCTGCCCTACCTGATCAAATTCTTCGGCAAGCCCATAACGGTATTTTTTAACCCCTAAATATTTTTCAATATTAGTACGGGATACCGCTACTTTTTTCACCCGCTTGCCTGTCAGTATTTCTTTGACCACCTTACGACAAATACTGGCTATATCGCGCTCCAGATTACGGACACCTGCTTCACGGGTATAATGACGGACAATTTCACGGATGGCACTTTCACCAATATTGATTTCGTTTGGCTTTAGACCATTCAAAATCAATTGCTTGGGCACCAAATAGCTTTCTGCAATATGGATCTTCTCATCTTCGGTATAACCAGCCAGACGAATAACCTCCATCCGATCAAGGAGCGGTGCAGGAATTTCCAGTGAATTAGCCGTCGCTATAAACATTACATCACTCAAATCATAATCGACTTCTAGATAGTGATCGTTAAAGGTATGGTTTTGTTCAGGATCAAGGACCTCTAGCAAGGCAGAAGCTGGATCACCACGGAAATCCATGGCCATTTTATCTACTTCGTCCAGCATGATTAGAGGGTTTTTAACACCGGCTTTGCATAGTTTTTGAATTATTTTTCCTGGCATAGAACCAATGTAGGTTCGTCGATGACCGCGAATTTCCGCTTCATCCCTTACACCACCTAAAGCGATACGAATAAACGTTCTGCCCGTCGCATTAGCGATTGATTGGCCTAACGAGGTTTTTCCAACCCCCGGAGGTCCTACCAGGCATAAAATAGGTCCTTTCAAACGTTTTACACGTTGTTGTACCGCAAGGTACTCAATAATCCGCTCTTTCACTTTTTCGAGGCCATAATGCTCTTTATCCAGCAATTTCTCCGCCTTCAGTAAATCAAACTGGATTTTATTTTTCCTTTTCCACGGCACACTAAGCATCCAGTCTAAATAGTTGCGAATGACGGTTGCTTCCGCGGACATGGGTGACATCAATTTTAATTTTTGCAGTTCAGCAAGCGATTTCTCTTTAGCTTCTTTGGGCATTCCGGCTTTATTAATCGAGTTTTCCAATTGCTCAATTTCATTGCCTTCTTCACCCATTTCGCCGAGTTCTTTTTGAATCGCTTTAATCTGCTCGTTGAGATAATACTCTCGTTGGCTTTTTTCCATTTGACGCTTAACGCGACCGCGTACTCGTTTTTCAACATGAAGCAAGTCAATCTCGCTTTCTATCGCTGCCATTAATCGCTCAAGGCGTGTTCCCACATCAGTCGTTTCAAGTAATTCTTGTTTATCATCTACTTTGAGGGATAAATGGGCTGCGATGGTATCAGCCAAACGGCCAGGCTCTTCGATACTTGCCAGGGAACTTAATACTTCCGGCGGGATTTTCTTATTAAGCTTGATATATTGCTCAAATTGAGACATCAAAGAGCGCATTAAAATTTCAATTTCTTGTTCTTTTAAGTCAGAACTAACTTCCTCTATAATCTCCAGGGAGGCCTCGAGATAGCCTTTTTCTTGAGAATAGGCTGTTACTTTTGCCCGTTGCTCACCCTCAACCAATACTTTGACGGTGCCATCAGGTAATTTTAATAATTGGAGAACGCTGGAAATCGTACCGACCGTAAAAACATCCTGTGGAGTTGGATCGTCATTAGAGGATTTACGTTGAGCAACCAGAAAAATCTGCTTACTGTCAATCATTGACGCTTCTAAGGCCTTAATTGATTTCTCTCGCCCGACAAACAAGGGAATAACCATGTGCGGATAAACAACAACATCGCGCAGAGGTAACACAGGTAACGGTGATATCAAGTCATTTTCTTCTTCAGTCGCTGTGAATTCATTTTCGCTTTCGCTAGACATAATAAGCCCTTATTCAAACGATAATCCTAAGAGAAATAGTATGGCCTTCAGTTGAAACGCCTGCTTTTTAAGCAAGCGTCCTGGACGGCCCTGCTGGATTCAGTCCCGATAAATTCCAGCAGCGCAGATTGCTACTGCTACTACACGCTTTCTTATTCCCTTCCACCTGCAGCAGATTGTTTACCTTCTTCGCCTTCATAGACAAGGATAGGCTTTCCGACGCCATTGATTACACTTTCATCAATAACAACTTTATTAACTCCTTCGATGGAAGGTAATTCATACATGGTGTCTAAAAGAATATTTTCAAGGATGGCACGCAAACCACGAGCACCAATTTTTCTTTCCAACGCTTTTTTAGCGATCAGGCGCAGAGCATCATCCCGAAACTCCAATTCTACACCTTCCATTTTAAATAAAGCATGGAATTGCTTGGTCAGCGCATTTTTTGGTGTGGTAAGAATATCCACTAACGCATCTTCATCTAACTCGTGTAAGGTTGTTACTACCGGTAAACGGCCAACAAATTCAGGAATTAAACCATATTTAACCAAATCCTCTGATTCGAGGGAGTCTAGTACCTTTTCCATTTCCTGGCTGTTTTTTGGATTTTTGAGCTGTGCAGAGAAACCTATTCCAGATTTATCGCTGCGCTCACGAATCACCTTCTCTAATCCGGCAAACGCGCCTCCACAAATAAACAGGATATTGGAGGTATCTACTTGAAGAAACTCTTGTTGCGGATGTTTACGCCCACCCTGTGGAGGCACAGAGGCAATAGTCCCCTCTATCAATTTCAGTAATGCTTGTTGCACACCCTCGCCTGATACATCACGGGTAATAGAAGGATTATCCGATTTACGCGAAATCTTATCGATTTCGTCGATATAGACAATACCTTGTTGGGCTTTATCAACATCATAATCGCATTTTTGCAATAATTTCTGGATGATATTTTCAACATCCTCACCCACATAACCTGCTTCAGTTAAGGTAGTCGCATCAGCCATGGTGAAAGGTACATTGAGTAAACGCGCCAAGGTTTGAGCAAGCAAGGTTTTACCGCTACCCGTGGGCCCTATAAGCAAAATGTTACTTTTACCCAACTCAATACCATCTTCGGTTTTATGGTGTAATCGTTTGTAATGGTTATAAACTGCTACCGATAAGACCTTTTTGGCATGGGGTTGCCCGATCACGTATTCATCAAGAAAATTGGAAATTTCTTTAGGTGTAGGTAAATGGGTCTCAGCTTCCTCTGGAATGTCTTGGGTTTCTTCACGAATAATATCATTACATAATTCAACACATTCATCACAAACAAAAACCGAAGGGCCTGCAATTAATTTTTTTACCTCATGCTGGCTCTTTCCACAAAAAGAACAATACAAGACTTTTTCATTATCGCCGTTACCGGTTTTACTCATCTACGAACCCCTCTTTTTACTGTTACTACACCAGTGTAGTAATCTAGAGTATCTATTATTGCTTATCAGTCCCTAAAATAGCCTCACCCACTGATTTGTTACCTCTTTTAGAAGGACTTAAACCAATGTTCTGACAAATATACTTCGAGTTAATAATAGACATCCTAGTAAAATTTTAGACAATCGGAAAAATAACGCCAGTTCGCTTTTACTAAAAAAGCGAGCTGGCTGCTTTAATTACTCAGTTGTAGCCAACGCATTGCGGTCGTAGAGAACCTTATCAATCAAACCATATTCCATCGCTTGGGTAGCACTCATAAAATTATCACGCTCTGTATCACGCATAATTTGATCAGGTGTCTTCTTGGTGTGATTGGCCATAATGCTATTCAAACGCTCGCGCACCGCCAATGTTTCCCGGGCATGGATTTCAATATCCGTTGCCTGACCTCGATATCCACCTAACGGTTGGTGAATCATGACTCTTGAGTTGGGCAAACAGAAACGTTTTCCGTCAGCACCGGCACATAGCAATAACGCTGCTGCGCTGGCTGCCTGGCCAATACATAAGGTACTGACATCAGGCTTAATAAACTGCATGGTATCATAAATTGCCAAGCCAGCAGTAACGACCCCGCCCGGCGAATTAATATACAAAGCAATGTCTTTCTCTGGATTCTCGGACTCCAAAAACAACAATTGAGCCACTACCAGGTTAGCCATATGATCTTCAACTTCCCCTAAAAGAAAGATAATTCGTTCTTTCAAAAGTCGTGAGTAAATATCATAAGAGCGCTCACCTCTAGAGGTTTGCTCAATAACCATCGGCACTAACCCACTGGCGTTTCTTATTAAGTTGTCTGCATAACCTGACATACTTATTCTCCTTTATTCTCAGCGTCCTTTTTAGGGTTCATGACCTCTTCGTAGCCCATTTTTTTGCGCTTAAGTTTAGCATCTTCACTGATTTTTTCAGCAACAACTTCTTCCATAACCAGCGCTTCTATTTCAGCCAGGCGTTCTTTACTGCCTTGATACCAGGCACGCAATTCATCAGGGCTTTCATAGGCACTGGCAAATTTTTCAATCATTGCATCAACACGCGCTTTATCAGCAACCAATGCATGCTTTTTCACGTATTCAGAGAACAGTAAACCAAGGTGAACACGCTTTTTGGCTTGCTCTTCGAACAACGCGCGTGGGAAATCAGGTATCTTCTCATCATCAGAATGCTCGTGACCAAAAAGACGATGATACATATCATGCTTTAAATGCTCGATTTCTTTATCAATCAGAGCCACTGGCAGATCAAATGTATTTAACTCCATTAATTTATCAAAAAGCTTCTCACGGTTCATCGAGCTTACTCGGCGCTCTAATTCACGAACCATGTTCTCTTTGATATCTTTTTTGAGCGCATCAATACCACCCTCAGTGATATTAAATTTCTCAGCAAACGCTTGATCTAATTCTGGTAATTTACCTTCCATGACTTTCTGGATGGTAATTTTAAAAGTTGCTTCTTTACCCGCTAATTCTTTGTGGCCATAATCTTTTGGGAAAGTGACTTTAATATCAAAAGGCTTGTCTTTTTTACCACCGATTATACCTTCTTCAAAGCCTGGAATCATCGCGCCAGAACCAATGACCAGTTCATGCCCTTTAGCACTACCGCCTTCAAAGGCCTTATCATCAAGGAAACCTTCAAAATCAATGACTGCTTTATCGCCTTTAGCCACTGCACGTGAAACCTCGTGCCACTCTTTGTTTTGCTCACGCAATTTTTCCAGCATATCGGAGACGTCGCTATCCTTGACTTCAGCATGAATAGTTTCGACTTCTGCCTGATTTAATTCTGTAATGGTAAATATTGGAAATACTTCAAAGACGGCGGTATATTTAAAGTCTTTCCCTGCTTCAAGTTTCTCAGGCTCAACAAAGGGTGACCCAGCGGGAACCAGTTCGTTTTTTTGCAACGCTTCAAATAACGTTGATTGCATTATTTCTCGGGCTACTTCTTCACGGACGCTATGTGAAAAACGGCTCTTTACTAAACTGAATGGAACTTTACCGGGGCGGAACCCATCAACCTTTACTTTACGAGCAAGATTGTGGAGACGCGTGCTCACTTCTTCCTCTACTTTTTCGGTTGGCACCGAAACTGTTACTTTACGCTCCAAACCTTTCAAGGTCTCAACAGAAACTTGCATCTAGTCACCTCACGGAAATTATCATGTAATGGTGCGAAAGGAGAGACTCGAACTCTCACGGGTTACCCCACTGGAACCTAAATCCAGCGCGTCTACCAGTTCCGCCACTTTCGCAAACAGGGTGGAATTATCAAACAGTATAACTGTCTTGTAAAGACTCAGGATGAATCTTAAGGATAAGATGGCTAATCGACTCTGAAGTCTGGGGTGAACGATGGGACTCGAACCCACGACAACCGGGATCACAACCCGGGGCTCTACCAACTGAGCTACGCTCACCATAATTATTCTTGCCAACTTTGTTTTAATCAGGAATTCTGCACTAAGGCTGGCACGCCCGGCAGGATTCGAACCTGCTACCCTCGGCTTAGAAGGCCGATGCTCTATCCAGATGAGCTACGGGCGCAAACTGAAACTGGTCGGGGTGGAGAGATTCGAACTCCCGACATCCTGCTCCCAAAGCAGGCGCGCTACCAGACTGCGCTACACCCCGTCGTTAACCCGTCCCCGAGGACAGAGCGCAAATAATACCCGCAGCGACTCTGGAGGTCAATAGTACTTTTGATATTTCTACTATCTTGGCGCTTATGCCTTGATTTTCTGTGCTTCGCTACTCACGTACTCGTATGCATGCTCCGCTGCGATGCTCGAAAATCAAAGCTAAGCACTCCTATTTAATTCAAGATAAAAATCTATTGTAGGCTATTGATGGCTTAGCTTTTCGGTTAGCATTAACCTATTCTCGACTGTATTTAGTTCGCTATGAAAATACAACTTTTGCCTTTGTTTGATAATTTGGACAATCTCCACAAGAACCAAGACAATGTCATCCTTCCGGCACCAGACTATCAACAGGATTTTTATCATAGTCTGAACTTTCTCAAAAGTTATACCGGCAGCCAGGGAACTTTCAATAGTTATCGCCGCGAAGCCGAGCGCTTGTTGCAGTGGTGTTGGCACATTAAGAAAACCACTTTATCTGCATTAAAACGCGATGACATCGAACAATTCATCCGCTTTTGCCAAAATCCTCCCCAAAGCTGGATCGGTTTAAAAAAGGTACCACGATTTATCGAAAAAGAGGGCAAACGGATTCCTAACGCCGAGTGGCGCCCTTTTGTCGTCACCCAATCCAAAGCGGCAAGAAAGCAAGGTAGCAGTTTATCAATAGAGCAATTCAATTTA
The DNA here is from genome assembly GCF_900452385.1 of Legionella donaldsonii. Lineage (NCBI taxonomy): Bacteria > Pseudomonadati > Pseudomonadota > Gammaproteobacteria > Legionellales > Legionellaceae > Legionella > Legionella donaldsonii. The sequence continues at coordinate 2,493,711 of NZ_UGOA01000001.1, forward strand.
TCGCAAGGTGCTGTGCAGGAAATATTTGCGATTTTAAGCACCTTCTTCAATTTCCTGATTGCCGAAGAATACCTTGTTTCCAATCCAGTCGCCTTGATTCGGCAAAAAAGCAAGTTTATTCGTAAACGCCAACAAAATGCGCCTGTCAGACGGCTTAGCCTAATACAATGGGAGGCGGTCTTAACTGCTGCCGATAATCTGGCTGAAGACGAACCGGAAAAACATGAGCGGACCCGATTTATCTTAAGCATGCTCTTTGGGATGTATTTACGCATTTCAGAACTCGCCGCCAGTGAGCGCTGGATCCCTTGCATGAATGATTTTGCCAAAGACAGTAACGGTCATTGGTGGTTCACTACGGTTGGCAAAGGCAACAAGGAAAGGCAGGTTGCAGTTAGTGAAGCTATGCTCGCCAGTTTAATGCGTTGGCGAGGTTTTTTAGGCTTATCCCCTTTACCCTCCCCTGCTGATAATTCGCCGCTTATTCCAAAAATTCGCGGTGTTGGCCCCATGAGTGATACAGCGCCTATTCGCCGTCTGGTACAGCTATGCTTTGATCTGGCTGCTGCCCAATTACGTCAGCGTGGTCAAACGGAAGAGGCAGATAATTTAAGCGCGGCAACCGTTCACTGGTTAAGACACACGGGAATCTCGGAAGATGTAAAAATCCGCCCACGCGAGCATGTACGCGATGATGCAGGCCATAGCTCAAGCGCCACAACCGATCGTTATATCGATGTCGAAATGCAGGCACGTTATGAATCAGCGCGCAAAAAACAAATTGAAGTCAACGACAATGAATGAAAACGTTGTCCATTTGAAGTGGCAATTCATTTCATTATTAAGTGAATAGCTGGTAGCCTTGATGCAGCGTAGCGTAATCAAGGTATTCACTGTCCAAAACCAAACCGCTTAATTACGCTACGCTGCATCAAGGCCACTGCTACACTTGCTCGAGCACATTACGTAGCGAGAGATCACTCACTTTAAATCAAGAGGGGCGCGCATCAATCAATTCGATATTATCGATTGCCAAGGGTTCAGCAAGAAAAATTTCCCCCACCGCTTGAAAACGCTTGATGGAATCCGTTACCAAATAACTTATTTTTGCTTCTGCGGATTGATGAGGATTAAGCAAGGCCGCTTGTGTCAATACCTGCTGTAGTGCTTTTGCTGTTGCATCCGCTGAATCAACCACCGTGACACCATCAGGCAACAACGAGGTCAACAAGGATTTAAACACAGGGAAATGGGTACAGCCCAAGAGTAAAGTATCTTCCTCGTTAAAATCGGATAAATAGTGTTTCAACGCCTCTCGTGCAATGGCATTATCAACCATTCCTTCTTCAGCCAGGGCGACCAATACACTACAGGCGCGAGCTGTGATAGCAGCCTGGGGTAATTGCTCGCAAATCAACTGCTGGTAAGCATTGGAAGCAATCGTCGTTTCAGTCGCTAAAACAGCGATACGGTGATTTTTGGTTGCTGCAACAACGGCTGCAGCACCAGGTTTTACGACGCCTAAGACAGGCATATCGGGTAGCATGGCTTGTAAATGGGGTAAAGCCGCTGTCGTGGCTGTATTACAGGCAATTACCAGGGCTTTTATCTGCTTCTCCACCAAAACCCGCGCCATTTGCAGGGCATACTGCTGCACTGTATCCGGGCTTTTAGTCCCATAAGGCAAGCGTGCTGTATCGCCCAAATAAACGAACGACTCACAAGGTAAGGCTGCCTTAAGGGCGCGTAGTACAGTCAACCCGCCCATTCCTGAGTCAAAAACCCCGATAGGTAATTTATTCTTATTCATTTTATCCCTATTTAATACTATCCACCCAGTTTTGGCGTTGTTTTCGAAACCACAGCCGGGGTCGCATTAGACTGCTCTACTTCCCTTAACACCTGAACACCTCCTTTAAACATTTGAGAGAGTTTAATAAGATCTTGAGTGGTTTGTGCCTGGGGTTTTTTATGGCCGCTAGCCTCTGTAAAAAAGGATTCCGCCTTAGTCAGTGCAGGACTTTCTTTAAAGCCTTTTTCATAAAGTGAGTTACTCGATAAACCGTAGAAAGTACCCATTTCATTCTTAGGCTGAAATGCCCCCGATATCACCTTAATTGCATCCGGGCCAAACGCCATATCCGGATTCGCTTTGCCCATCGCGACTAAACCAGACCATAAGTACTTCAACTCTTCCGGATCAGTTCCATCCAGGATAATCCGATTATCTTTATTCGGTGCATCGTGTAAACCCGCCAAAATTTGGCAGGCCATTGCCATGGAAAAATTGACTCGTGCCTCATGCAAAGCTTTATCACTGGTAGGTGGAGGTCCTGGCAACTTTTGCGGAAAGGCATTGACGGTTAATTTAATACTTGGCAAGTATTCCATCGACCCGTCTTTACCAGGCGTTCCCCTGTCTGAGCCTCGTTGCTCGAGAAATCCTCCCGTAAGCCTGTCATTGGGGTGTGTCGGATCTCCCCCATAGGAAATGCGGTGGGGACGCACCATCCCTTCAGCGACTACAGGTACAGCATGGTAGTACGCAGGCCTACTTCCACCTGTCGCTGACATCGTCGATCCCCCTCCAGCAGGGATAGTCTTCTGCCCCCTCCAATCCGGTTTAAAAAACTCCGCCATCTCTGAGGCTGGGCGATCTGGTCCACACTCACTTTCGAAGTGAAATCGGATGTCCTGCTTACCTGCTTTTGCTTCTTCCACTGTTTTCACAAGACCTTTTTGCATCAGGGGATTAGGATTAGCAGGATCTCCTCGGAGTACTTTTTGCATTTTTTGATAATGCTCCAGCTCTTTTCCAACAAGATTCCCTTTCTCTATTAACACTTTGCGATAGGCCTCAATATCGCGTTTTTGAGCATCGCGTGCAGGACTGGGTAAAGCAGCCACGGCAGTCTGGGATGGTAAACTTGCTAATTGCTCATCAATAACCGCTTTCTGATGGGCCAATTGCGTAACGAAAGCATCACAACCTTTAGCAAATTCTAAAAATTCCGGCCCTAATTTTTCGGCATTCTGTTTAGCAGCGGCATGGAAAGCGGGATTAAACCAGTCGATCGACTTCGTATTACCGAAGCGCTCCAATTGCTTCCGTACCTTATCGTCTGCTTTCTTCATTTTCTCAAAGAGATCAGTAACTGCTTTGAGCTCTCTTTGTTTGCCACCAAGATTAGCTGCGTAGGTACCATTGTCCAATATAATCTGGCGACTCTGTTCACGCTTTAATTGTTTGAAAACTTCTGGCGTTAGTTGTTGTTCAAAGTTCTGCCCATTAAGCATTCCATGGTAAGGCTTCGTCCTCGCAGTAGTGATAAAATTCTCAAGCGATGTGGCTGCGTTAAGATCAGCTTTTAAGGCGTCAAATTGCCCATTATCGAAATGATTGTTTGCTTTTGGTAACGCCGCACAAAAAGTAATCAGACGATAGTCAGGAGCATCGGTATTCAATCCTCTCGCTTTCGCAATCATGTGAGCGTTTCGAGTAAGTTGCTCCTCTAGCGGTACTCTTAGGGCAGCATCACCTCCACCAGAAAAATCATGATTCCCCGCTGCATTCAAACCAAACGCAGGATAGAAGGATGCTGGAACCACTCCTATAATACCCTGTATTGCCTTAACCGTTTCTACATAGTTACTGTTGGCCCCGCCGTTGTTATGGAATATATTTCTCGCACCATCAACACCTGTAGCAGCATGGAGTATATTGTTTATATCGCGAATTTTTCCTGGATTGATGTCTACGGGTGGCGATTGTTGCGCAATAATCCTGGCAATCTCGGGGCTAGCAATCTGATTAATAAGATACAATCTGTAATTTTCTTCTACAAAAGGCTTCACATCAATCGCTTCACCCAGAATGTCTTTCACTACACGTTCAGCTTCTCGTTTAGCAAGCTCATCGTGTGCATCCTGAACATTCAGCAGAGCCTTCATCACTTCTGGTTTGCTCAATAATTCCTGCTGCTTGTTCAAGGGTAATTGTTTTACCAAAGCCAATAATTCTGGATGTGCTTCTGCACCGAATTGAGCAGTCGCACTAATTTGACGGGTTAGGGCTTTTTCAGAGGCCAGGGCTTGCAGATGTGCTCTGGAATCCTTATTCACCCAACTGTACTCAGTTATGCCTATTCTTCGCAGGGCATCAGTGAACTCAGTGTCAGTTTTTGCTGTAGCCAGTGCTGTTAGTTGCGCTGTAGGTCGAGCATCTGGAAATCTATCTACCAAATCGGTTACTACACGTTCCTGCAGTATTTGTTTTTCTTTTGGTGGTAAGACTCCCACTAATGTCTGCAGAGGGTTACCACCAACATGATTGAGGGTATCATTGACAATCGCCGTTATATCATTGTAATTGGTGTTGGCATTAATTGCTAACGCATTCCTGACTACTTTTTCAGCACCCGCATAAGCGCGGATCTGTTGAGCGAATCCTGCGGCGGGATCTCCGCCTGCTGTTAAATCATCGGCATCATTAACATTCCCCATTAAAATCCGAACGCCATCCCTCACATGATCAATATGCGCACCAGCGAGCAGGGTATCCAACGCAGCTCCATCCATTGTGCGTAAAGGTGTTGAAATATAACCCAATAAGGCTCTCTGACGTATCTCTGTAATTTTTTCTGGTGTTAAATACGCATCAATTTTGGTAGAAGGTATATTTGTCGGGAGATTCGCCTTCATGTAGGCCTTGAGATTAGCATAGGTTCCCGTGCCATCTACTGTAGCCAAGGCTTTCAATTGAGCAGGGCCAGCTGCAAGCAATCTTTTTTGTACTTGAGCAGCAACAACAATGTCATCGACACTACGAAGATTATTAAGTGCTTCGCGAAATGCCGGGCTGGTGCTGAAACCAAAAGCTGGCTTATCAGTCAAAACTTGCTTCACTTGCTCTTTTGTTGTCGCTGCGATTAAGGCATCTAAAGCAGCTGGATCTTCACACTGCGCGATTTTTATTTTAAGTGCCTGCAAAGCCGCAGTTTGGCGCAAAATGGGCAAAGAAGTGGGAGTAATGGCGTGATCCACAAAATTATTAGCATCTATAGGATGCCCGGCTAAGTCACGATGGGTTTTTAGCACCCTCGCAAAATCAGCGACACTCCCCTGTGCAGCAAGAGCTGCCAAATCGTCGAGTCTGGGTGCCCCTAATTGAGGCAGTCTAGCCAATAAAAAACGTTGGCCAAGCTGGCCCTTGGCTTTGTTAACTGCAGCAGCATCTAATAAAACTTCACCATCATAAGGATCACCAAAATCTTGTTTGAAATCGTCGGCAGTATTGTTCAATGTTGTTAATATTGCATCAGTACCTATCACATCTGGCGTTATTTCATTAATAGCTAATGCTAAACCTTTCTCCAGCGCAGCTTTCTTAACGATATCCGTAAAACCTGTAGCAACAGTCAGATTAGCTGCAGTGGGTGCAGTTAAATTCCATGGAGCTAGTTGCAATTTTGCCTGAAACTGCCCATCTCCCAATGCTGCCTCAGCAATGAGTTCTTTAATCTGAGCTTCAGTAGCCACCGTATTCTTGATTTTGTTAAGTAACAGCTGTTCTTTAGCTTGAGCTTTAATCGCGTCTATTGCTGGGTCAGTTAGAAAATTCTGCGACGTAGGATCCCAAGGGCCTGGCTGAGGAAGCGAGGTTAAATCACCAAAGACTGCAGGTTTAGTTGCAAGCTTGGCACGCGCATTATTCGCATCATTGTTAATAAGATCTACTAAAAATGCTTCATCCAAGGTACCACCTGATGCCTTTAAACCAGCCTGGACTCTTCTTTGGACTGCAAGTTTGTGTAACTCTGCAAAACTCTGTCCGGCACCAGCACCAGCTAAAGTTAAAAAATTATCATCATTGGCGGGAAGCGGATCTACAACCATGGCGTTAAAGCCATGCCAAAAATCCTTTTTCGCAAGAATGGCTCCTCTAAAACTAGCGGCCGTAGTAGGATCGGCCTTCATCAGTGCATCCAGAGCAGCAATGGCACCTCCTCCATCAGGACGGCTGATTATAGTATCATCTCGAAGGGCAGCTAAAAGTTCCGCATTTTGGATAGGCATGAATAACTCCGGAAGTCATATACGATCATTTTAAACATAAAATCTTAAGCAGTCCTTAAACTTTGCATGATTTTTGCGAAAACAACTTGAATTGTCTTTAAACTCATCTATTTTAAGAGTATAGCAAGCAATTGGACAAGGGAATGAAGATACACTTTTGCTTTATTTTGGCCTTAGTGCCTACAACCCTTTTTGCCCAAGGATGTATTACAGGCAAAGTATCTGAGAAACCCAGTTATGTCTGTGTCGATGGGCGTTCGCTCAGCCGAACAGGAGGGGGGTTAGTTTGGCAAGCCAAACGCGGTTGTTTTATGAGCCGCATTCCCTGTTGTAATTACGATGCAACCCACTACAGTTATTCAGCCAATCCCGGCTATGTTTTTTCTTCCTATAATCGCTGCCGCCAAGGCTATCCTTTCCATCTGGGAGAGATGCAGACCCATTAACTCAATGATTTATGCAAATTTTGCCTCGAACCTGGCGTTTTACGTAAGCCTCTGTAACGGTTTTTCAGCGGATGGTAATAGATTATCAACCTAGGCAATCGCTGCTTGATAACTCACTGTCAACAATATCGCGACCAGTAACCAGATAATCGTACTGGTCAGGTAAGCATGCTTAAAAGACTGATAGGTTTTTTTCTTCAACCAGACATTAAGCGCAAAAACGGGAAGAATGCAGCTAACAAAGAGGATAAGAACCTTGGCCACACTGTCAGCACCCTTTTGAAATGGTAGCCAACCAGCAAACAGCGTGACGGAGCGTTGCAAGATGGTTTGAAAATGCAGAAACCCCCATAACACCCAATGTTCATAATAAACAATCAAAGCCGTCGTTAAAATAAGAGGTAATAGGAGTTTCATCCCGCGAATAGCAAATAATTTTTTAAAAGCATTGCCAAACTCTTGTGAGAAAAATACCACGATTGCGCAGCCTACAACGACTAAAGATAAAACGACCATATCCATTTTTGTGTTTATCCCCTCTCTTCAAGCGCTTCCCAGCGGGCATAAAGTTTAGTTAACTCCGTTTCGTCTGCCGCTAATTGTTGTGTATGTGAAGTAATCATCTGGGCGTCTTGCTGATAAAAATCCGCTTCAGCCATTCTTGTCTGTAAAGCAGCAATTTTTTGCTCCAGGCTTTCAATTTTCTGGGGCAGTTGGCTTAACTCCCGTTGCTCATTGAAGCTTAACTTCGTCGAAGCAGTAGTCCGTTTAACGGCTGTTTTAACCGGAGCTTGTTCACGCCGCTCTTTTTTCTGCCTACGATAATCATCGTAACCGCCGACATATTCATTGAAGACGCCTTCTCCTTCATAAACCAGTACGGAAGTCACGACTTGATTAATAAACGCGCGATCATGGCTTATTAACAATAAGGTACCAGGATAATCCATTAACATGGTTTCCAATAATTCCAGGGTTTCAATATCCAAATCATTGGTCGGCTCATCCATGACCAGCAAATTAACTGGTTTGGCAAATAACTTGGCAAGTAATAAGCGATTACGTTCGCCCCCAGACAGTGTGGAAACCTGCTGATTAAAACGCTCGGATGGAAATAGAAATTCCCGCAGATAGCTCGCCACATGTTTTTGTTTACCATTGATGGTGACGTAATCAGCCCCTTCTGCTACATTGGCCATCACCGTCTGTTGTTCATCCAGTTGACGGCGTAATTGATCAAAATAGGCGATTTCGAGAGAAGTCCCTTGTCGAACTGTCCCGGAGTCAGGGCTCAATTCGCCTAAAAGCAAACGGACTAACGTTGTTTTACCACAACCATTTGGACCAATAATACCAATCTTGTCACCACGGGTCAGTAGCAGTGAAAAATCGCGCAGCAAGGTTTGGCCTGCTACGGAAAAATTAACCTTATTCGCCTCGATAACCAAAGAACCTGAGCGCGATACATCCAAGGTTAATGCTTGTACCTTGCCTAATTGCGCGCGGCGGGCTTTGTATTCTTCTCGCATTGCTTTTAACGCGCGTACACGTCCTTCATTGCGAGTGCGGCGGGCTTTGATACCAGTACGAATCCATGCTTCTTCGTCTGCCAGACGCTTATCAAATAAAGCATTTTGCTTTTGTTCACTTAGCCGTAGTGCTTCACGCCGGTCCAAATAAGTATCGTAATCACATTCGTGACTGTAAAGTTTGCCGCGATCAATTTCGACAATGCGATTAGCGATCTGCCCCAAAAATTCACGATCGTGTGTTACAACCAGTAAACTACCCGTATAGGTTTTTAGATAAGATTCCAACCATTCAATGGCATTCACATCCAAATGGTTTGTAGGTTCATCAAGTAACAAGAGGTCAGGGGCAGCAATCAGGGCTGCAGCCAACAAAGCCCGCCGTTTCATTCCGCCTGATAAACGACTCATTTCCGCTTGCGGATCAAGGCCTAAACGACTTGCCATCATGTCTACCCTGGGTAGCAAATCCCAGGCATGCAGATTATCCATTTGCTGTTGACATACAGCTAATCTGGCTAAATCATTGGTCGCTGATAAATGATGGAATTGCGCAAGTACCTCCCCAACTTCACCCAAACTTTTTACCAAAAAATGGTAAACCGTTTCTTTACCGCTTATGGGAACTTCCTGAGTTAAACCAGCAACGCGTAACCCGCCAAGTTTATTCAGTTGCCCACTGTCAGGCAGCAAATCGCCTTGCAATAAACGCAACAAAGTAGATTTACCAGCGCCATTTCGTCCCACCAAAGCAATACGCTCCTGCGGCTGGATCTGCCAATCAACCGCATCAAGCAAGCAATTGCCAGCAAGTTTTAAGGTTACCCCATGAAGAGAAACTATACTCATACAAACTCATCGCTTTTTTAGAGCTGTTGATACTATCCTGATGTGCTTAGGTTTTGGTTGCTATCTTCTAGCTCAACGACTCTTTAATCTAAACTCAATAGGATCAGACTCACGCAACCTCCGATCCCCTTCGTTAAAATTTTGCTTTTAATTCGGTCATTTAGTCAGGCTAAACGCTCTCATTAAAATCCAATTTTGCCTCGACTTCGACATTTTTCGTAAGTCCTGAGGGTAAATCACTTTTTTATAATTAACTGTTTATCCTGCTGCGATAAATTAAACTGGGACAACACATTCATACCTAATAAGATAGTGTCATCATCACTGCCGGGTACAATCACTGCCTTAACGTTATTTAAGGTAAATTTAGCAAAACTTAGTTGTTTTAGGCGAGTCAAAGTCCCTGTCACTTCGCCACTGGCTGTTTGGATGCTAATTGGATAACGACCCTGCAACTGCAACTTGGCAGCTAGCCATTGGGGTATAGCCACCAAAGTAGCCCCTGTATCTAAAATAAATTTAACTGGATAATCATTAATGGAACCATCGATGTAATAGTGCCCCTGTTCATCAGCAACAATCGTGACAGATCCATGAGTGATTTGATAGGAACCTTGTTCCTTCTCACCGTAATAATAAAAAAATAAAAGCAATAACCCAAAAAACAACAACCAGGCAATGAGAAACATCCAACGCCCGGTTTGTGTATATTGCTTATCAACCACGTCCTTAACCTTGAACTGATGCGGGTAAAACCATCACCCCATCGATTTCTACCTGCGCTCCACGCGGCAGGGCACTTACTCCAATTGCTGCCCGGGCTGGATAAGGTTCATCAAAATAACGCGTCATTGCTTCGTTAACCAACGGAAAATGGTTCAGATCAACCAGATAAACAGTCAATTTAACCAAATTTGCCAAACTGCCACCTGCCGCTTTACAAACAGCTTCCAAGTTATCAAAAACCTGATTAATTTGCAGGCGAATTTCATCGCTGCATAATTGCATGGTTTGCGGATCAAGCGGAATCTGCCCGGAGAGATAAACAATATCTCCACAACGAACTGCTTGACTATAGGTGCCAATCGCTGCTGGCGCTAACGCACTATGAATAGGTTGCATCAATTAATCTCCCTGCTTTTTACGATATAGGCGCATCACCACTTTATTAGCACGCAAACGACGCATCACTCGTGCTAAATGAGTTCTGTCACGCACACTGATTGAAAAAGTCACTCCATTATGCCGCCCATCTCGTGGATCGACATTAATATTACCAATATTGGATTCCGCCTCAGAAATTGCTGTTGCTAATGCAGCTAAAACACCGCGCTGATTAGCGACTTCAACGGTAATATCTACCCAAAACTCACCTTGCACCTGGTCATCCCAGCGTAAAGAAACCAATTGTTCCGGGTGATTTCGTCCTTGATTAATGTTAGGACAATCACTGGCATGCACTATAATACCGCGACCTTGCTGAAAACGCCCAACAATACTATCGCCTGGTATCGGTTGGCAACAATCAGCGAAATGAACCACCATCCCTTCAGTACCTTTAATAGCCAAAGGACCACTTTTCGCTGTTTTATCCAGTTCACTACTTTCCTGACTAATCACCAGCCGTTTGGCTATAATCATTGGCATCTGATTGCCAATACCAATAGCATAAAGTAACTCATCGGCGGATTTGTAATTTAGATCATGTAACAAGGCTTGCAAAGACTCCGGCGGTACCTTGGCATAATCACTGCCTAATTCAACAAGCGATTGCTCCAGCAAACGCTTACCCAAGACTATCGATTCCGTATGTTGCTGACTTTTCAAGAAATGACGTATGTTACTGCGCGCCTTGCCAGTCACCACAAAATTAAGCCAGGCAGGGTTAGGACGAGCCCCAGGTGCAGTAATAATTTCGACCGTCTGGCCATTCGTTAATGGAATACTCAGTGGAACCAGCCGACGATTCACTTTGGCGGCAACACAACTATTTCCCACACCAGAATGCACTGTATAGGCAAAATCAACCGGTGTAGCGCCCTTGGGCAATTCCATAATATGGCCTTTGGGGGTAAATACATAAACTTCATCCGGGAATAAATCAATTTTAACGTTTTCAATAAATTCCAAAGAATTTCCTGTGCTACGCTGCATTTCCAACAAGCGCTGTACCCATTCACGTGCACGTAATTGGGCTTCATTCACTTCCAAACCAGACGATTTATAAATCCAGTGGGCAGCCACTCCGTTTTCAGCCACCTTGTCCATGTCGCGAGTACGTATTTGTACTTCCAGGGGAACCCCAAAGGGGCCAAATAACGTGGTGTGCAGGGATTGATAACCATTGGCTTTAGGAATCCCGATATAGTCCTTGAAACGTTGCGGAACGGGTTTATACGTTTGGTGTAAGGCTCCCAGAACCCGGTAACAGGAATCAATATCCTCAGTAATCACTCGAAAAGCAAAAACATCGGTTATTTCAGTAAAAGACGCTTTTTTTTGCCGCATTTTACGATAGATACTATATAAATGTTTCTGCCGACCAAAAACATGCTCATAGGGAATATTGAGTTTCTCCAAGGCCTGCTGCAAATCCTGTTCAATTTTTTGGGTGAGCTCACGCCGATTACCTCGTGATTTTTCGACTGCTGACTTAATAGCCCTATAGCGCATGGGATAAAGTGCTTGAAAGCCCAAATCCTCAAGACCAATATAGATAGCATGCATCCCCAAACGATTGGCAATGGGGGCATAAATTTCCAGGGTTTCGATCGCAATGCGTCTTCTCTTTACCGATGGCATTGCGCCTAAGGTACGCATGTTATGATAACGATCAGCGAGTTTTACAATAATGACACGGATATCTTTCACCATCGCTAAAACCATTTTGCGGAAATTTTCCGCCTGGGCTTCAGCGCGAGATTCAAATTTGATTTTGGTCAGTTTGGTTACTCCATCGACCAACGCAGTAACATCTTCACCAAATTGCTGGGTTAAATCATCTTTACTAATGGAGGTATCTTCAACCACATCATGGAGTAGAGTGGCCATTATGGTTTGATAATCCAGGCGCATACGGGCTAAAATCAACGCTGCGGCAACCGGATGGGTAATATAAGGTTCACCTGAGCGACGCATTTGGCCGCGATGTGCTTTTTCAGCGACCAGATAAGCTTGATAACATTTTTCAATAAGCGGTTGCTCAAGGTAGCATTTAAGCTCTTCGTCTAACTCCTTAAAGTAGCTCACACAACACTCCCTTCAACTACCGCTGAATTTATTTGGGCTAATGCCCCAGGATAAAACATTGAGTTCACTCGTCAATTTTCTAATAGCTTGGAGCAGCTTGTTTTAAGCGCGGTAAAACAACCTGGAAACATCAGTATAAAAAACACTCTTGTTTCACCATTATAGTAAAATTGACTATCAAAACTAGAGTCTGTTGACATTTCTATCATTTTCGCTCTTGGATTGATTTTCGGTGCGGAAATACGCACATACTCCAATCCTAATTACTCACGTCAATGACAATGTCGACCGCTTTTAATAACCCTAGTCTTTGTCCAGGATATCCGGCTTGATTAACCCTTCAGCAATTTCCCGCAAAGCAACCACAGTAGGTTTATCATTTTCCCATTCCACCATGGGTTGTTCGCCACGAACAGCTATCTCGCGAGCACGTTTGGTAGCCACCATGACTAACTCAAACCGGTTTGCAACATGCTCTAAACAATCTTCTACGGTTACACGTGCCATACTCTTCTCCTCCAGAACTTAAAAAAAGATACCAACTTGGAGCCAAAATAGTCTATTTTACTGCGATGCCATCAAGAATGAAAGTAATTTTCCTTGCTGATTGACTTGACGAGCCATTCGGAGCCGGTTTGCAATGACTATGGCTTGTAACTCAGCGGCTGCTTTATTGAAATCATCATTGACTATCAGATAATCGAATTCTGAAAAATGGCTTAGTTCATCCTGAGCCCGCCGCATACGGCTGGAAATAACCTCTTCATTATCCTGACGCCGGTCTAAAAGCCGCTGTTTAAGGGTATCCAGTGCAGGCGGTATGACAAAGACAGAAACAGCATCAGGAAAAATATCTTTAATTTGTTGGGCACCTTGCCAATCAATGTCTAGAACCACATCAACACCTGCCTGGAGACGGGTGTTTATCTGCGCTACAGAAGTACCGTAATGATGATTAAATACCAGAGCATGCTCTATAAATGCATTGGCTTCTATCATGGCCAGAAATTGCTGTTCATCAACAAAAAAGTAATCCACCCCATCTTTTTCACCAGGCCGTTTTTTACGGGTAGTATGGGAAATAGAGACTTCGATTTCAGGGAGTGAAGTCACTAACTTTCGCACCAAACTGGTTTTCCCTCCCCCTGAGGGAGCAGCAACGATTATTAAATTACCTGCATAAGAATAAGCATCGGCCATGGTTTTACTCTATATTTTGAATTTGTTCACGCATTTGCTCAATTAACACTTTCATTTCAACAGCGCTCTGGGTCAAAGCAACGGACTCTGATTTTGAACTCAGCGTGTTCGCTTCCCGATTCAGTTCCTGCATCAAAAAGTCCAGACGGCGTCCAACCGCTTCCTCACGTTGCAGCACTTTTTCGACTTCAACCACATGGGTTTGCAACCTGTCTAGCTCTTCAGTCACATCCAAACGAGCCAATTGCAGAGCAATCTCTTGTTCTACACGTGTCTTATCGACCTCCAGTTGCAAAATATGTAACCGGGTTAGTAACTTGTCTTTTGTTTGTTCCGTAAGTGGTGCAACCAATTGCCATGCCACTTTAATTTCATCCTGTAATTTATCTAAACGACTTTGTATATGTACTCTCAATGCCTGCCCTTCGGACTTTCTTACCGCCAATAGCTGATCCAGGGTTTCCTGAAATAATAACTCCACCTGCTTGCCTAATGCCTCCTGATCAGATTGGGAGGTTTGTATCACACCAGGCCAGGATAAAATGGTACTTAACGTTAAATCATTAGGTAATTGCTTAGTCGTCGCCAACTGATGTCCTGCCGCCATTAGACTGTTGACCAGGCAGTCATCGATACGTAGGGATTGGGCATCCTTTGCAATACTCTGGAACTTAAGTTGACACTCCAATTTACCACGACTTATTTTTCCACGCATCATAGTGCGTAAAGAAGTTTCTAAAAAACGGAAGACTTCCGGCAAACGAAAAGAGACATCCAGATAGCGATGATTCACTGACTTAATTTCCCAGCACAGAATACCTTCATCGAGCTGTTTCTGCACTCTGGTAAAGGCGGTCATACTATAGGTCATAAATAATACTAGCAAAATTTAACGTTGGGCGACTATAAACTAAATTTGTACAAATGCAAGCCCAGGTGCATAGTCCGACCGAAAGGTTTATAATCGCCCATTTTTAGTGAGGATTAAGCATGCGCCCCAGCAATCGTGAACCCAATCAATTACGTGCGATCAAAATCACCCGTAATTTTACTAGTCATGCCGAAGGCTCAGTCTTGGTTGAGTTTGGCGAGACTCGCGTTTTATGTAATGCCTCGGTTATTGATGGCGTACCCCGTTTTCTTAAAGGCAAAAACCAGGGCTGGATTACTGCTGAATACGGTATGTTGCCTCGCGCTACACACAGCCGGACAGAAAGGGAAGCCAGCAAAGGGAAGCAAGGTGGCAGGACACTTGAAATTCAGCGGCTCATCGGCCGCTCTTTACGCGCTTGCATCGATTTGAAAGTCTTGGGCGAAAGCACCATTACCCTCGATTGTGATGTGATTCAGGCAGATGGCGGCACTCGTACTGCAGCAATTACTGGTGCCTGTGTAGCAATGAAAGACGCCCTTTCATGGATGGTGGCACGCGAAAAACTACGTAAAATGCCAGCATTTAACTACATTGCAGCTGTTTCCGTCGGTATTTACCGCGGCCAACCTGTCCTTGATTTAGATTATGCTGAAGATGTCTTGGCAGAAACCGACATGAATATTGTAATGAATGAAGAAGGCCAATTCATAGAAGTGCAGGGTACAGCAGAAGATAAGAGTTTTAATCGTGATCAACTCAATCAGATGTTGGCCCTGGCAGAAAATGGGATTGTTCAGCTCATCGAAATACAGAAAAACGCCTAACCCCTACCCAGCAAGGGAGCAAGTGAGAAACTTGCTCCTTCCATGTCGAACGCACGATCCATTAGCTTAGATGAACACCGCCTTCCTGTATATGAGGCGCTGCAATCAAATTGGATCGCCATAGCTGCATTAAATGTTGTTCCAGGGTTTGCATCCCCTTAGCCTGTCCAGTCTGCATAGAAGAGTACATTTGTGCGAGTTTATCTTCACGGATCAGATTACGAATAGCGGTATTACAAAGCATGATTTCAAAGGCAGCAATACGGCCGCCCTTTATTTTGGGCAACAAATTTTGCGCAATAACGGCTTGCAAAGATTCCGCTAACATGGAGCGTGCCAGTGATTTTTCCGCGCCAGGAAACACATCAATGATCCGGTGAATTGCCTTTACTGCAGAGTTCGTATGTAAAGTCGCAAACACCAAGTGACCTGTTTCAGCAGCAGTCATAGCAAGACGAATGGTTTCCAAATCACGTAACTCACCGACCAAAATAACGTCCGGATCTTCCCTTAAGGCTGAACGTAAAGCTGCATTGAAGCTGATTGTATCACGCCGAACCTGACGCTGATTAACCAGGCATTTTTTACTTTGGTGGATGAATTCAATCGGATCTTCAATCGTAAGAATATGTTGAGAACGCACTGTATTGATGTGATCGAGCAATGCAGCGGTCGTAGTACTCTTCCCCGAACCGGTAGGCCCGGTAATTAATATCAAGCCACGAGAATAAAAAGCAATTTCAGTAAAAATCGGTGGCAGTTCCAGCTCCGCCATGCTGGGAATTCTTGATGGAATAACACGGAATACTGCGCCAGCACCCCGTGCTTGATGAAAGATATTCACTCGAAAACGAGCCAGCTCTGCAATTTCGAAAGCAAAATCAATGTCTTTATTCTGCCTATACTCGTTTCTTTGCTCGGTAGTCATACTATTGACAAGGAGCTGACTAAGTTCTTGCTGCTCCAAGACTGGAAGTGCTGTCTGATGCAAAGTTCCATCGACACGAATCACAGGGGGTAACCCAGCTGATAAGTGTAAATCCGAGGCCTTGTTGTCTACTGCAACTACTAATAACTCCTTGATATCCATATCGATCCCTGTTTTGCAACTATTTATCCCGAACTATCATGCAGAGTAACCCGGATTGTGTCTAGCGAACTCATGTTTTCATTCGAAACTCACTTCACGCTAATGAATAGCATTTCGATCGCATTCTATTGTTAGACAGCACAATAATTTGCTACCTTTAGGCTTTTTGGGTTGTCTTGAATCATGACCATTAGCGAGCGCGTTCATCAAATTCAAACGCTTATCACTACAGCTACTGAACGTTACGAGCGCGAAGCAAATACAGTAAAATTACTGGCTGTCAGCAAAGGTCAGTCAAGCGATGCAATTAAACAGGCATTTAAAGCAGGGATCAGTGATTTTGGTGAAAATTATTTACAGGAGGCGCAAGTCAAAATGCGTGCCTTATCTGATTTAGCAATTCACTGGCATTTCATCGGCCCCATTCAAAGCAATAAAACTCGGGGTATAGCCCAAGACTTTGAGTGGGTACATAGTGTCGGCCGCGAAGAAATTGCGATGATGCTGGCTAAATATCGTCCTGCACACCTGCCTGCACTTAATATTTGTCTGCAAATTAATCTGGATGAGGAAGAGAGTAAGTCGGGTGTCAGCCCAATTCAGGCTGAAAAACTTGCTCTTTTTGTTGGTCAATTACCCTCCTTGACATTGCGAGGATTAATGACCATTCCTCGTCCTCAAGACAACACGCAGCAGCAATATGAGAGTTTTCTGCGTCTTGCTAGTTTATTGGCTGATTTGAACAAAAAATTGAACCTATCCATGGATACTCTATCCATGGGAATGAGTGATGATTTTGAAGCAGCGATTCGTGCTGGTAGTACTCTAGTACGCATTGGCCGCGCTATCTTTGGTGAAAGACAAGGTTAACAGCGATGAAAATTAGTTTTATTGGTTTCGGCAACATGGCACAGGCAATTGCGCGTACCTTACGCAATAATCGTGATTACCAAATTTTTGCTGCCTCTCCTTCCCTTGCAAAAGGAATTAATGATGATGGCTTTCACACCGACCATGATAATCTGGCAATTATTAAGGATGCTGACGTCATTTTTTTAGCCGTTAAACCGGCGAACCTGAAAACTGTTTTAACTCAAATTAGCCCTCATCTACCTCCAAACTGCTTACTGGTTTCGATTGCTGCTGGCATGAGTCTCTCCTGGTTAGCCCCATACTGTCCCACGAACCAAGCAATCGTCCGTAGTATGCCTAATATACCCATCGCTGTGCAGGAAGGAGCCACTCCGTTAATAGCGAATGATTATGTTACCAACAAACAGAAACACCTAATCGAACAACTTTTTCAAGCCTCTGGCATCACGACCTGGGTTACGAAAGAAAGTGATATTGATTCATTGACAGCGTTATCCGGTAGCGGGCCGGCTTATGTCTTTCTTTTCATGGAAGCAATGATTAATGCGGCCAAAAAACTTGGGCTTGACGAGAACCTTGCTCACAGCTTTACCTTGCAAACCGTTCTCGGAGCTGCCCATTTAGCTAAAAATAGTACCCTTGAACTGTCTGCTTTACGAAAAAAGGTGACCTCTCCCTCTGGCACAACTGCCGCTGCACTCGATATACTGCGACAACAAGGATTCGAAGAGCTGATATTTCAGGCAATGAAAGCAGCTTGTGAACGCGCACAACAACTGGGATCCTAGTGATATTCAGCAATAAATCGATGCTATAAACACGCTAGGATAAATTTCTAATTAACCTTTTTTGCGAGGATATGATGGCGGGATTGATGGCGGTTACCTATTTTCTGATCAGCCTATTTTTCAATTTGTTTTTGTTTGTTTTATGGTTACGCCTTATTTTGCGTTACTTCCATGTAAGTAGCCTGCATCCTGTGCACCAAGCGATAAACAAATTAACAGATCCTTTGCTCGGCCCACTAGAACGGCTGATAGGAACAGAAAAACTACCGGCAAAACAGCGCTATGACTGGGTCTGTTTTGGTCTACTCATTGTTGTTGAAATTATTAAATTTATAGTCCTTGGCTTGCTTCTTTATAAAACCCTCATGCCAATCTCCTATATTCTGTTATTTTCTGTGGCTGATCTTATTGTTCAACCCTGTAACCTGCTTTTCTATATGATTCTAATCCGGGTCGTTATGAGTTGGGTTAATCCAGCATGGCAACATCCTGCGAGTGATATTATCAAGATGGTGACCGATCCTTTATTAGATTTAGGGCGACGTTTGGTACCTGATATTTCTGGTTTTGATTTTTCTCCTTTTATTGTTTTAATTATTTTAAAGGTGATTACTCTGTTCATGAGTGCATCAATGCCTTTACGACTTGTTTAGCCTATTTTTAAACGGCAAAACTATATTGGGAGAGCTATACTTGAATCAAGTTGCAATCATTTTGGACACGCTTATGACTAGCCGATTCGTAACTGCCTTAGGGATAGCCTCTTTTTCTTTATCTTTCAATGTGCTTGCTGCTCAATCTTTTTATTGTCCACAAAATGCAGGCTACATCAATATTGGTATGACAACAGACCAAGTGATGGCCGCTTGTGGACAACCCTTAAGTAAACAGCAATTAAATCGCCCAGTCACTCAAAAAGTACCCATGCAGCAACTCATGTTTAACAATCAGGGTAGTCAGACAGCCTTTTATGGTGTTTGGTCTGTCCCTGTAGGTACAAATAGCGGCGCACAATTGGAAGTTGATGTGATTGATAATAAAGTGAGTGCCATCCGTCTCAATGGTAATAGCAGCAATGCCTTTTCTATCTGTGGCGGCCGGAGTATTCAAGTGGGGGATCCCGTCACCTCGGTTTACAACGCCTGTGGTAATCCCTCCGTTGTTAATAATACCTTTATTAATCAACCCATCGTGAGTAATCAAAAACCAGAATTGTGGATTTATCAGCCTGGACAATACCAATCACCAATTAGCTTGACATTTGTTAACGGCAAATTACAATCCATCGATTAATTTACAGCGTGGAAATAACCATGAGTGAAACGATTGATGATTTAACAATTGCTTATAGTGAAGATGGAACGGAAACGACTCGCGAACTGGGAAAAGAGGTATTATCCAAAGGCGCCTGGACGACGATTATGTTCCGCTACCAGGATTGGGATACGAGTAAAAAAGAGTTCGGCCCAATCAAATACTCAATTAGACGTTATCAAAAACGTAATAACCAATACTGGATGAAATCTAAATTCAATATTTCCAGTGAAGAACAAGCGCGAAAAATTATTGATGTTTTGACCACCTGGTTAGCAGAGAATAAACAATAATCACCTTAATACTCGGGATTTTTAACTTGCTGCCTCGAAAGAGGCTGGCTTCCGAGAAATCAATATTTTTTGAACAAATTATTTTAATTTTGATTTAAAATTCATGTCTTCGCCACGCAATCTGCAAACCAGCACTAACCAAGTCTAGCTTCTTTTCAAATAAGCTGTAAAATTACTCTCAAATATTATTATCAATCTGTTAAATTAATTGGCTAAAAAAACTGTATCTTCTTTCTGGGTAAAGACATTTTTAAACTTATTTGAATTTCTCTGTACAGCATTGACGAAAAATAAAATAAATGTATAATTGCTAACCATAAA
Organism: Legionella donaldsonii; assembly: GCF_900452385.1. Lineage (NCBI taxonomy): Bacteria > Pseudomonadati > Pseudomonadota > Gammaproteobacteria > Legionellales > Legionellaceae > Legionella > Legionella donaldsonii. The sequence continues at coordinate 2,513,436 of NZ_UGOA01000001.1, forward strand.
TTCAATTTAGTTAACATATGGGAGTGGAAATGGGCGTCCTTAGTTTTTTCCAAAATGTAAAAATTTGTACAGGTCAAAAAACACCTGATGTAAAAAAGAATTTTTTTCAAAACTATGCAGATCATTTGGATTTTCTGGAAGAAGAGTTTAAGAAAAAAGGTGCAAAACTCATGGGAATGACCTTTGATGATGGTCTTGCTTTTTTATCTGAGCAAGCGCTGGAACGCTTGAAGATTTTTGAAAGCTTACGTGATGGCCATGATTATTTTGATGAAGTCGTTGGTGCCACTGCCATACCGCTTATGAGTTTAGCCGTCGCAACCGTAGCTGCAGCTGCTGCTATTTGGGAAGGTGCTCAAGATTTGGCAATTCACACTGGTTTTATGAAAGCTAAAGACAAAGTTTCTATCGATAAAGATTTGCAGACATCTCATTATCTGTTGGTCGCTGGCGCTGCCTTTTTATTGGCCGCAGCAAGTTTCCTTAAATCGGCTATTAGCCTGATTAGTCGACCTGTGGTTACTGCAATTCAAGGGTTTGATAAACAAGATGAAGTACGCTTTTGTAACCAAAATGCTATGCTAGGCAATAAGTAAAATCTTAATCCTTGCCATGCAGTGACACTCTACTGCTGGCAAGGTGTTACCCCTCTCCAATTCAATTCTTTTAATTTCCATTCATTTTGGCAATTTACGAAAAGATACAGCAAGGCGATTCCAGCTATTTATGGTAATAATTGCCATCGTCAACTCGACCGTTTCCAACTCATTAAAACAGTGGCGGACTTGTTGATAAGTCTCATCGTCAGCCTGTGTTTCTGATAATAAGGTAACGGATTCTGCCCAAGCCAGAGCTGCCCTCTCACGCTCAGTAAAAAAAGGCGATTCATGCCAAACAGCCACCGCATGTAAGCGGCGCTCTGTTTCACCTAACTTATGAGCCTCAGTAGTATGCATATCAACGCAGTAAGCGCAGCCATTGATTTGTGATACCCTTAATTTAACCAATTCTAATAAGGTTTTTTCCAAACCACTTTTGCTCACATGGCTCTCAAGATTGTAGAGGGCTTTGACCGCATCAGGAGAAACTTTATAATAATCAAGTCTCGTGCCCATATTTTATCTCCCTATTATAAAGAATAACTCTTTTATAGTAGTAACAACTACCCTATTTTGTTAGTATCGAACGCTATTATTTTGTCTATTTGATGAGAATAAAATCATGAAAGAACAAATGCAGTTCTTGGTGAATCTTACTGAAGAGCAGATTAAAAAATTTACACTTGAAGAAGCAAATAACCATCTTGAAAAATTTCAAGCGCTTAATAAACTAGTCACTTCTATTTGGAGTCTTTTCGAATTATTCGAGCCAGGTGCTACTAAGCAGCGAACACTAGAACTTATTAATAACCATGCCAGTGGTATCGTTATTGAACAGATGAAAAAACTCCAAGCACTCAGTAGCCAGTTGCAATTCTTCTCTTCTGAAAAATCATTGGTCAAGGAGGATGCTTTATCTAATTTCGAAAACTACCAGACCATGGCACGTAATTATCTGGCATACACGGAATACAAAACCCAATTAGATGATAAGCAAACATTAATTGAGACACATAGACAATCACTTCTTCCCGAAGAGAATCCAGAACGTTGTACAATGTATTAAGCTTGGCTAATCCACGAAGTTGATTAATGTGGTATTAGAAAATATCGCATTAATCGCTTTGTGCAGTCATTTTCCTAATTGATATCTATTAAACCTATACCTGATTACCGTTTTTTTGAATCTTCGCCCAAAGTGCTTTATAATCTACCGTTCTATAGCTACTGGGTGCCCTCGGCATGAAATCTCGCTCCATTATCTTGCTCATGACACTCTTGGGCATCGTTTCAACATCTATCTTTATTTTTCAACACAAGAAAGCGGTTAGTAACCCCATTCCTATGAATGCAATTGCCGTTGAAACGGCAGCGGTTACGGAAAAAATCTTAGCAGAACAGTTTGAAACCCTGGGCAGTCTTGCCAGTACCGATAACATCGATATCAGTTCCGAGCTAGCCGGGCAAATTGCGGCAATTTATTTCAAACCAGGAGCCAGTGTAAAAAAAGGCACTCTTTTAATCCAGCTCGATAATACCGTTTTAAAAAGTGAATTGGCCAGTGCAGAAGCCAATCTCACGTTAAGTGAAACAAGCTACCAACGTATGAGTGAATTGGCCAAGCGTAAACTGGCCTCGGCACAAGCCTTGGACCAAGCCTCAGCCGATCTGCAGGAAAAACAGAATACGGTAAAAGCCAAGAGGGCCCAATTAGAAAAACTAAGCTTACGGGCGCCTTTTTCCGGGACGCTGGGCTCAAGACAAGTCAGTGTAGGGCAATATGTAAAAGTTGGCCAACCGCTGGTCCATTTGGTCGCCAATCAAAAATTGCGAGTCGAATATAATCTGCCAGAGCGTTACTTACCCCGTTTACAAGAGGGACAGAAAGTCAATGTGGTTTCTGATGCTTTTCCTAAAAAAATTTTTCAAGGCGTGGTTAATTACATTGATCCGGCAGTTGACCGCGAAACACGAACTATCGCGGTGGAAGCGTTGATCGATAATCCGCAACGCATACTATCTGCGGGATTGTTTGTGCGAGTCAGTCACCAGTTTGGTGAAAAGAAAAAACGTCTCCTAGTTCCCGAAGAAAGCCTGATTCCAACTATCCATGGTCAAAAAATCTTTGTATTACGCGATGATATAGCCGTCGCTGTCCCTGTTGAAACAGGCGCGCATCATGCCTCAATGACCGAGATTTGCAGTGGCTTGCAAGCCGATGATATCGTTATTGTGCGAGGTCAACACAAGCTCAAGGAAGGAAGTCACGTCATTGATATTCATGAAGGGTAGGAAATAGAGTGAATTTTTCCAAACGCTGCATCCAACGACCCGTTTTTACAATTGTTTTCACTTTACTAATGGTTATTGCCGGTTTGATTCATTTCAACAAATTGCCGGTAAGGCATTTACCCAATATCGATAAACCCATTGTCCATATTTCTACTGAATATGATGGGGCAAGTCCTGAATTGGTAGAAAAAGAAATTACTATTCCCATTGAAAATGCCTTGTCAGGTATATCAGGCGTTGACTCGCTACGCTCCACCAGTATGTTAGGTAAAAGCCGGGTTAATATTGATTTTCAACTGGGCGTTGATATCAATGAGATCGTTAGCGATATTCGTAACAAAATGTCGGCGATCCAGGCAAAACTCCCCAAAGATAGCCATGCACCGGTCGTCAGTAAAAACGACGCAGATGCAAATCCTGTTGCCGTTATTGGCTTTCATGATAAAACAAAAGACTCCCTTGAAATCACCGATTATGTCTCCCGTCACATCAAACCCAGGCTACAAGAAATTAAAGGGGTCGGAGAAGTAACCTATCATGGTGGACGAGATTACGCCGTTAAAATTGCCCTCGATCCGGTAAAAATGGCAGCCCGGAGAGTCACTGTTGCCGAAGTTAAAAATGCACTTACCCAGCAAAATCTCGACATTCCAAGCGGTCAAATTAAAAGCACTAACCGTTATTATACGGTAGTCACTCATGCGCGTTTACAAGATGCTAAGCATTTTGCTGATCTCGTCATTGCCCATCGTAATAATCAACTCATCCGTCTCGCCGAGGTGGCAACCGTTTCGGTAGGCAGCGAAAATGAAGATAATTTACTCCGCATTAATGGTAAATCGGCTGTTGGACTAGCAATCCTTGCGCAATCCACTGCAAATCCCGTCGACGTGGCAGCAGCAGTTAAAAAAACCTTGGTTTCCTTGCAGCAAACCTTGCCACCGGGTTTTAGCATTCAACTGGTTTTTGATTCAACCAATTTTATTAAACGTTCTATCCATGAAGTCTATAAAACATTTATTGAAGCTATTTTATTTGTTGGACTGGTAGTTTTTCTTTTTCTAGGTAATTTGCGCGCGGCAATGATTCCCATCATTACCATTCCTATTTGCCTGGTCAGTGCTTTCTGGCCTATGTACTGGTTGGGTTTTGAATTAAATACGATTACTTTATTAGCAATGGTATTGGCAATTGGCTTGGTAGTGGATGACGCTATTGTTGTACTCGAAAATTGCCACCGCCATATGCAGGCAGGATTATCTGCCATGCAAGCAGCAATAAAAGGGAGTACAGAAATCGTTTTTGTTGTCTTGGCAATGACAATCACCCTGGCAGCAGTTTATGCCCCTATGGGCTTTGTTGCCGGTTTTACTGGCAAACTATTCCTGCAATTCGGGACCACCCTGGCTTTGACAGTGATTATCTCTGGTATTGTTGCTTTAAGTTTATCACCCATGATGTGTTCAAGGCTTTTACGACATCAAGAAGGTCGCTACAGCCTGTGGTTAGACAAACAATTTGAAAAACTAAGCACTCGTTATCATCAAAGTTTGTTTGCCGTACTTAAGCAACCTTCACGCCTTGGTATGTTAGTTTTTTGTTCTTGCCTCATTGGCTTGTTTTGCTATCTACGCCTGGGTGCGGAACTTGCTCCAACAGAAGATCAATCGTATATCATAGCCCCTATTTCTTCACCAACAAATGCCAGCACGGCTTATACCGATCAATATAGTCGTGAACTAGAGGCCGTTTATGAAACAATTCCTGAGAAAGTAGTTTATCTTACTTCAGTAAAACCCTCATCGGCCTTTACTCTCTTAAAATTAGCCCCCTGGAATGAACGGCATCGTAGTCAAAGAGAAATAAGTAATGAGCTTAGCGAGAAAATGCAAAAAATTACTGGTATCAATGTTTTTCCCGCAAGTCCTAACCCCTTGGGTCATCGGGGTGGAGGAGGAATTAATAGTCAGTTTAGTATGGCCCTTTTAGGGAATACCTCCTACCTGCGGTTAAACCAAATTGCTAACGACATTACCAAATCCCTGTCTGACGACTCGCGCTTCAGGCATGTAAAAAATAATTTAGCCTTGGATAGCGAACAGATTGATGTTGAAATTGATCGGCAATTAGCGGCTGATCTAAATGTCAATCTAGCGGACGTGGCGGAATTACTTTCTACAATGCTCGGAGGTAGTAACCCGGTGAATTTTAATTACGACGGTCAAGCCTACAAGGTGATACTACAGCTACAACAAGCTGAGCGCCGCGATATTTCTGTATTAAACAAACTTTATGTCCAAAGTGGGCGTGGGCGTATGATCCCTTTATCAACCCTGATTCAGATAAAAAATACCATTGGCCCAGACAGTCTCCCCCATCTAAATCGTTTACGCACGGCCAATATAACTGCGGAACTGGCTCCTGGGGCTCATTTGAATGAAGTACTCACCAAGGTAAAAAGACTGTTGAAGGAAAAATTACCAGAGGATATTCAATACCACTTTACTGGCGCTGTAAAAGACTATCTTGAATCATCAGGCAGTAGCCTATACGCTTTTTTACTAGCCCTTTTATTTATTTATCTGGTGTTAGCTGCACAATTTGAAAGTTTTATTGATCCTCTCATTGTACTTTTTAGCGTTCCTTTATGCCTGGTCGGGGCGGTTATTGCGCTGTATCTGTTTGGCGGTTCCTTATCAATCTATAGTAATATAGGGATGGTCACGCTTATCGGTTTGATTACCAAACACGGCATCATGATCACAGAGTTTGCCAATCAACAACTCAAACTTGGTCATGATCGATTAAATGCAGTCATGGAAAGTGCTCGCATTCGATTACGGCCTATATTAATGACTACTCTGGCAATGGTCCTAGGGGCTCTGCCTTTAGCATTGGCCTCGGGCGCAGGTAGTGAAAGCAGGGAGCAACTCGGTTTAGTAATTCTTGGTGGTATGGTGGTAGGCACCTTTTTCTCGTTGTATGTCGTACCTCTAGCCTACCTGTTGATCAGCAAATCCAGGGTAAAAATCCACGACCCTACTCAGGAAACAAACCACAGCCAAATACCCTCGTTACTTTCTGAATAATTTTATAATGAGACTTGGAAGGCTATTTTACATGCTGCACAGCATACCTGCGAGTATGTGAGCAGCGAAAGGCCGAACATCAAACCATAAAAGTGCCACGTCAGTAGAAAGCCTCTAGTGTTTTGGCAGGATTTTCACATTAGGATCTTTAGAGTAGGCGTTCAATATATCGACGACCAGCTGCTCCACAACGCTGGATTTTGCATCCTCCTCAATGAGGCCAGTTTGCTCTCTCATCGCCGCCAGTCTAGCTTCAATTTCTTTTGCAACTGAGCCATTAGGGAACATCGCAGCTAACAATCTTCTCGCTTCCGAAGGCCCTAAGTGACGGTACAATTGATTACGGACTGCCGCGTCCTCTGCCGTGGTACTAAACGCCCACAACTCGACAGGTCCCAAGGTCAGCGTCAGTAATTGCACGTTAACACCATTCTTGGTTGCATATTGTACCAGGAAGGTTGCTCCCCCCTGGCGAGGACCATGTACTCGTGTACGCAATGCCACTTTGGCTGTATTAGACAAACCGAAAATCTGACTGGTCTTTTCTACTGCCTGTGATGGGCCCGCATCCATCACATAAATTGCAGTACTGAAATCAATCATTACTGCATCAAAGTCATCAACTGATTGCGATAGCAAAGCAATTTGCACCTTCCATTTACGACCCTCACGCATGTCGATAATGACCTGATCACGAACTGCAGAGGATTTGGCCGTGCGGTGGAATTCGTCATAGACAATCCGTTTGGGATCTTCCCTAATTTCTAAAACCCGTTCTTTATGATATTCCTTATACTGCTCAGGGATATTGGTCAAACTTTCCTCCGTCAAGTAATAATGCCGTGCAAGTACATAACGCGCCAACATATACATAACCGAAGTCTGGCGATCTGCGGCGTCTCCACCACTCTTGGCAACCTCGTCCAAATCGAGCGACACAACGCGTGCATCACCAATATCAAAACTTGTCACCCTTGATAGAATTGAATACTCACGAACCGCACCAGAAATCATACGAGAAAAAGCATTAATCAATGATTCACCCGTTGGCGCAGTGACCTTTTCATATAAATCCTCAATAGAGGGTGTACGACAGATTGAGGCGGCATCTGCAAGTAAGGGCATGGCATAACGTTGTGCCAACATAGCCTCATGGATAAAACCTGCTGAATAAAGGGAATCAGTTACTTCCCACCAGGTTGATTTTGAATCTCGAACAAAACCAATTTCCTCTAAAATACTGTCAATAAACTCTTCCACACCCGGCGAATAGGGGGTGGGATTAAATTCATCAGCCAAGCTTTTATATAATTCATCGACAACCATACCTGCCAAATCAGGCATACCATCATAAGGTTTCGCAGCACCCAACGGGGTGGTCAGCAGCGTTAGGAAGTTAACTAAAAAAGAACGCTCAATCGCTGTCGGGTAACGGCAACCTAACTGGGTATCGAAGGGATTAATTGAATAATCGGGCGTCATACGTAATCGATGATAGGCTACTAAATGGCGTTTAGAAGCAGGCAACGCCTCTTTAAGGAGCGATATGAGTCCACTACTTGAAGGACCAATATCAATAATAGCTATCCGAGGTAAGCGGGTTAGCCCCCCCGATAGGCAAAGTGCCAAATTCATCGCATTAGATAATACTGACTTACCAGAACCAGGACGAGCATACACCAAATCAATCCAGGTAGTTTGTTGGGTCGAACCTGGCTGAAATGGCCAGGGCTTTCCGTCGGGTGTACGAAATAACAAGGCACCATGCTCCCAGGGCGATGCAGGCCGTGTAATCGGTAACATGCTGATCACATCTGATAAAGGAGCAACAGAAGGCACGGCAGTGCTATTGATTGTTGTAGCCAGCATACTGGAAACAAACCCAGCAAAAGGATCGCCGCAGATTTCAGATACGTCCGTTGAACCCCATCCTTCTATCGCTTTAACTAGTTCCGAACTACGTCGTCGCAATAAAGCAAGCTCTCCTTCTGGAGCCCAGGTAGCAGCGACTACCCGCAAACGTATGATGGAATCATCCGTATTAAGCTGTAAATATTTTAATAAGTTTACCGAATCACTGATTAATCTATTTTGAGCAGAAGAAAAGCTGAGGATCGCGGACAATAACCCTTTAAGTTTTATGGTACCTAATCCCTCGCTCTCTATTAAAAAGGATATTCTCCAAGGAATATGAGAAGGTAAAATACGCGCAAACAAATTAATAAACGGCCTAATATCTTTGGGGAATAAGTCAATAAAAACCGAAGAATAGATTTTATTACCAACTCGGACTGTGCGTAGATCGAGAGCTTCCGCATCACGTGGAAGCACTTGTTTAGCTAAAGAGGGCCATAACAAATCGGAGGGGTCTCCATCAAAATTATTCACCTCACGTGGCATTATCTTATCGCCAGGGAGTGTCGCCTGCCAATCATCAGCAGTAAAATCAGGATCCGCAGTCATGCGGATAGCATGTACTGCATCATGAACTTCGACCAATTTTGCATAAATATTAAGCGCATCCAGATCGTTAAGTATAGAACGTACATAGGCATCATGCGTATCACGTAACTCAGGAATCGCAGCATAAATAGTCTGGGTATTTTTAAAAGGCGGCGCTTTGGTGTCTTTCAGCATTTTCATTTTAGCTTTATTTGCCGCCTTTAATTGTTCTTGCGATAAATTATAAGGACGGGTGTAAAGAACAAAATATAACCGTTCTTCAGCACAATATTGAGCCAGAAAATTAACACGTTCATTGAATAAATCGTCAAGGCCCAGTTCCAGACGCTTTGCTGTTGCATCAGCGGGCGCGTAAATGTCCTGGATAAGTTTTCTTATATTTTGTTTGTCATGGCTAAAATAGACTTGTAGGGCATGGCCAGGCCTGCCCATGGCAGGCTGAAACGCATTACTCAACCCTTCAACCAGGCGATCAAATTCTTCGGCACCGGCAAGCGCAGTAACGCCTTCAATTTTCAGAATAGACAATAAAGCGCCGTCATGGTTAACCAGGACCGTTGGACTATCAGCAGTTTCCAAATCGCAATAAGACTCGGTTGTTTGCTTCAATGAAGTACTTAACCAGGCAAAAAAGGTATCAACACCTTCAAAAAATGATTCTGACCAGTTCCCCATGCCATTTCCCTACCATTAAACGAATATTTTCAATGAACCCTACAAATTTAACCTTTATGCAATTAAGCTGACTAGTTATTTATGTTCTGTAATTTCTTCTAAGGCACTTGCAGCCCATCGCTCGATTTGTTTGCGGAATTTAGCTCTGGAAGGCAGTAATCGGATGTTTTTAAAAAGGCTTTCAGAGACATCCTTTGATGTAATATTCGAATCAATAATTAATTGACCAAATATCGCTGGATCACTGGTTCCTTCACCATACTTTTCTTCCACAACTTGAGAGCGAAATTTAAAACTACGATAAATATTTTGCGCACTGGATTTGTATCCTGTGTCATTAGTAATTGCGCAAAAAAGAACGTGACAAAGACTGTTTAATTCTGGCTGACTTAGTTCAGGAAGATAAATTAATGTGCCGCCGCCATAGCCACCAACACCAACGGACTCAATAAAAAAACATTGGGCACAAAAACAGCACGCTGTTACAAGATTAGATAATCGATTATTAGAAAAATCATGATCAAGGTTCACAACTTCTTGATATAACCTTGCCTGAAACCCGCAAAACTGACAGGTATAGCGATCGCGCTGAAAAACCTTTAGTTCGTAGGCTTTAAAACGCTCATCAGCCTTTCTGGCTGAATACATACGCCATGAGCCAGGACTCGCTACAAGCTTTAAAGTCGTATTACGCCCCTGGTTCTCAGCCATATGACTATGCTCTCAATAATTAGCAATTAATTAATAACAAAATCAGGAAGCAAAACCTGCCTTCCTGATTTCTAAAAATAGGTTTAACGTTTAACCACCACTACCACTGAAAATTGTACCAGTAGGACCAGCAGTTGAACCACCACTACCGCCAAACATGGTTGCTCCGGCCACACCCAGGATAGAGGGCAGGAATAATAGCGCTGCCGCAATAAAAACCAATGCGATAGGCGTACCAATTGGAATCTGGGTTGGGTTATCTTTGTGCTGCTTAAATTTCATAATGGCACCGATAGAAAAGCCTAGTCCCGCCAAATACGAACCTGCAGTAATTAATTTAGCCAGGTTTGTAAATGATGCAGTAATTTGTGAGGCCATACTACCAATAGTGCTACTAGAAGCAGCTACCTCCCCAGCAATAATCAATAAACCAATACAAGCTGTGTACATCAATAAGCGTTTTTTATTACCACGCTTTGTATTTAATGTTACTGGCTTCTTCACTTTAATCTCTCCTATTATTAACCACCTGTACCATATAATGTATTATTGATGATTTGTAGCGTTGCTACAACATTCATCGCCAAAATACCACCAAAAACATGCATCAGCCCTTTACCTGTACCCCCTGGAGGTTGGCCTTGTGAAGCAGAACGAGCTATCAGTACCCAGCCCCTCACAAACGCAACGACTCCTATTACCTGGATTATAACAGACAGCGCCCAACCTGCTTGATTGCCCGGACCAAACAGACTACTAATCAAGGGATTATTACTGTTTACCGGTGCATACTGTAAAATATTCGAAGAGCCAAAGGTAGTATTTAACATAATAGCCATTCCCGTAGGGAAATAAATTAACATTCCTGCTACTATTAAATAAATTACTGGCTCCTTCATGCTCGTATTACTCGACATCATTGTCCTGGACTCGCCGTACATCTTCAAGCTATAAATGGCCTTAAAAGCGAATGCCAAACCGATTACATAAGCGGCTCCTGTTACCATCCGCTCAACAGGGAGCAAATTAGTTGCAAGATTAGTTAAAACATCGACTTGACTTGCTATCCAAGAATTACTAGTTCCTGACATATTTACTTGCCTCAACTGTCTTGCTGACTGAACCTTATTACTTGACCTGAACTGGTTATTACACGTCCCTGACGTGCATCAATCAGCTTAACTACACCATAACCAGCTATTTGTGATCCTTCTCTAACAGTAAGTGTAGACCCATTTGTTGCAATTAACCATGCCCTGCCGGGTATTACTGCTTGAATATAGAAAACCGGTCGTGGAGGCCCTCTATGAACTACACGGGGCACAGGTTTTGGCGCAGTTCTGGTGGTCAATATGGCAATTTGGTTTGATTGCTGATCAACTTTAGCTGCCAGGGTAGTTAGCATTTGATTAAGATCAGCTATCTTGGTGGTTAATTCATTCACATTGCTATTAATACCACTTAACTGATCGTTCAGCGCATTGACTTCAGAGCGCAGATTTTGTTGACTTATTTCCAAAGCAGACAATTTTTGAGTGATTTGTGTATTATCAGGCCCTGCCTGTACTGGCGGGGTTGGAGGGGTCACAGGCTGTACTGTTGCAGTAACCGGTGGCTGTATTGGAGTAGGTTGAGGTGTTGCTGTTGTTATTGGTGGAACAGTTGTTGTCTCTGCATCGGTTGTTTTACCGGAGAAAAACATCCCCCAAAACTCATAAATGAGCATGATGACAATCACAATACCAACAACAATTAGCGCATTTCGTCTAATATCTTTTCTGCCGCCGCCATCAAACTTCTTTGTCTCCCCGCCAGCTGCTTCTGAAGGACGTGCCTCTTCATCCGATGAATCCGGACTTATTACATCCAGATCAGCAAACTGGTACTCATCACTATATTCATCTTTGTCGTCTGCCATTTTTTACCTGCTCATCAAGTTAAAGTGAGGTTAAGTCCTGAGTAAATAATATACCCAAGCCAGTACCTGAATATACTTCCACGGTGGTGGGTCGACTAAATTGCTGTTGTGCAACCTGCCCCCAACTTTTACCCACCGTCGCCAAACCAATCACAGCGTTTTCCAATGCAGAGCGACCAATACCGTTTTGAACGGTAATATTATCACCACCCCCAGTCCCGCCGATTGTCACTGTTGTGTTGGCTGATTGGAAAGCATTACCAAAACCTTCCAGGAAAGAAGAAGCAAATAAAGAACCGTAACGGAGAAGATAATGGTGATCTGTATTACTGGATAATGCGGTGCGAGCCGTATTTGGATCAATGGCATACGCACTAATGCTCACCGTTTTAGCAGCCCCCGGAACTGATAATGTGTTAAAACTAATCACCATTTTATCGGCATTCGCAGGCAAATTGAAACTGCCGATTAGTTTAGAGCCCTTTAATTTACCAGACACAATCGTTGCAAGGATGGGGCCTGGCTCATCACTATTAACGGAGGTATCTAAAACAGCGAATACGATATCGCCCGTTCTAACAATTGCTTTCTGTGGAGGAGTACTGCCACCAGCACCACCAGGGCCACTCGCCATGCCGCCGGCCATTCCTGACTGAGGAGCACCACTCACCTCAGCACCTTCCGCACCCGGCCCTTTTTCCTCTTGGCCACCAGTATAGGCCTGGGTAGCCACCTTTTTCCATTCTTGTAGTGACTGATTCGCAACACCCAACATTTGGCCTGTACGTTGTTGAATTTTTTGCTGATATTTTTGATCAGCTAATTGTTGGTTCTGTCTTTTCAAAATTTCCTGTAATTGCTGTGCTTGGGCTGCCTGTGCTGAAGTAGCAGAAGGCGCTTGCCCGGGCATGCTTGGTATCCCTGCCAAGTTGGATGGAACAGTTGTTGGTTGAGTGGCTGCTTGTAAACCTGCCAGCTGAGAAGTATCTGGAGGGAACCCTGCATTCTGTATCTCTGCGTTGCTGAAACCAGCATTTTTCAAGTCTGCAGCGGTGTAGCCGGCATCTTTTAAATCTTTTGCCGAAAAACCGGCTTGGCGTAAAGCAGCCGCGCTAAAACCAGCATCTTTTAGATCTTTGGCACTAAATCCGGCTGCTTTTAATTGACTCGCAGTAAAACCCGCATTTTTAAGGTCAGCAGCACTGAATCCTGCGTCTTTTAATTGACTGGCAGTAAAGCCAGCATTCTTAAGATCAGCAGCGCTGAAACCGGCATCCCGCAATTCTTTGGCACTAAAACCGGCATTTTTAAGTTCAGCCGCGGTAAAACCTGCGTCCTTAAGTTCAGCGGCTGTAAAACCCGCATCTCTTAATTCTGCAGCAGTATAACCCGCAGCCTTCATTGCTGCTGCACTACAACCAAGTGTTTGTCTTATTGTAGCCGCAGAGACGCCAGCCGCACGAGCCGCTTTTAATGAAGCAACACTACAATCCGCCGTCCTGCCAGCCGCAATTACAGCTGCTGTTTTAATTCCTGCCTGGCCTAATTGTTGTGGTGTAAAACCAGCATCCAGCAATTGTTGAGGAGTAAAACCAGCATCAGATAAGGCTTTAGCGTCATAGCCAGCCGCTTTCAAAGCTTCTGCACTACAACCATTTAATTCGCGTATCCGTTTGGCTGATACCCCCTGACTAAATAAGTATTTTAATTTGACGGGATCGCAACCGGCAGCTCGTATAGCGTCATCGGACACATCTGTTGCTGCCCGAATTTGCGCAGGGGTGAACCCAGCTGCTAATAAATCTTGCGGCGTAAAACCAGCCGCAGCTAATTGTTTTGCATCATAACCAGCCGCTTTTAAAGCTTGTGCGCTACAGCCATTTAAAGTACGTATTCTGGTAGCTGAGACACCTCTGGCAAAAAGAGCCTTTAGTTTTTGTGGATCACAGCCAGCCGCACGAATAGTGTTATCATCCACTGGGCCTGCGGCGCTGATTTGCGCGGGTGTAAAACCGGCATTGGCCAAATCGTTATCTGTAAATCCGGCTTCTTTTAACGCCTGCGCACTACAGCCGGCATATTGCCTAATCAACTTGGCGCTCACACCCGCCAGACGCTCCATCTTTAATGTTGCAACATCACAGCCCGCACTTTTAACATCGGCGGGTGTAATTCCAGGTGGTAATTCTGACTCACCCGCTGCAATTTCCCCGGGTGTAAATCCAGCATTAGCCAGGTCTTCCGGTGTAAAGCCAGCATTAAGAAGATCTCTTGCACTAAAACCAGCCTGTTTTAACTGCGCCGCGGTAAACCCTGCATTCTTTAGATCAGCTGCGCTGAAACCCGCATTCCTTAGCTCAGCAGCACTATAACCTGCCGCCTTTAATTGGGCAGCGCTACAACCGCTGATACGTCGAATTGCTGCGGCTGTCACCCCAGCAGCTCGCAGGCGCTTTAATGCATCGACTTGACATCCTGCTTTGCGGACATCAGCTTCTGTTATTCCATTAGGCAAACCACTCGCTTTTGTAATTTCCTCTGGTGAGAAACCAGCTCCTTTCAATTCACCGTCAGAAAAACCACCATCTTTCATCTGTTGAGCTGTAAATCCTGCATTTCGCAATTCGCAGGCATCAAACCCACACTGTCTAAGCCTTCCTGCACTAAAACCTGCCTCTTTCAATTGGCGAGCGTTAAAACCGGCGGCTCTTAATTCTTTACAAGAGCAAATCCGCTCTAAGTCAGACAGTTGATAGCCACTATCTTTTAATTGAATACAAGTACAAGCAGATTTCAAATCACTAAGGACTGCTCCTTCATTAACAACCTTAGTCACTGTCGCTTTACTACAGTTGCTGTTCTTTAACGCTTGCAACCATAAACTTCTCTGCGCTCCTCCCTGATCTTCCATTGCTAAAGTCGTAAATCCCACACCCCCTTGCCCCGCTTGCGCACCTACCGGCTCGACACCTGCCCCCAAAGCTTGAGTACGAATAATAGTGGGTATAGAACTTCCGCCAGTTTTTAGTGCTGATTGAGCCTGCTCAACATTTTGTGCTTCCTGCAATTTTGCGTACTGTACCGTTGGATCAAGTGCGCCAGGAATCGATTGAATTCCGCCTGGAACCATACTCACATTGGCACTGGCATCTGGTCCTAAATCACTTGAGAATTTAAACTTTGTTATGCCAATTACAATCGCTGTTATCAGTAAAATACCTGTGAACAGAATAATTACCCGTGAACGGGTATTGGTAAATAATGCCTTAAGATTCTCTTTTTTGCCTGCCATTTGATTATAACCCTTCTACCTTGAGCTGCATGACCTTTCCATGCCAGGAAACCAGTAATACAGGCGATTTTTGCATTTCATAAGCATGCATACCATCAGCACTGGTCATACTTCCTATCCAACCTGGAGAGAGAATAGTAAGGTTGGTTCGGACATACATTTTGTCGTTGATTATCCAAGCTCTTGCATCACCACCACTTACAGTTAAACGTCGACTGCCAGGCGGAGGAACACCATCCAGAACGTGCAATAAAAGATCGTTAGCACTTGGTGGGATGCCATTCTCCATCGGCGTACTCTTCGCATTTGGGCCGTAGCCTTGGATACGGAGATCAACACGATAATCCACTGCCTTCTGACCAGGAATCAGGGTCAACATAACAGGGGTATTCAAGCCACGAAGCCTGACCGCAAGATTACCGTAGTTGTACAACTTTAAAGCCTGAATCATCAACGTATTACTTGTTTTATCCCATTGAATATTAAAAGAGGAGGGATCACCCAAATCATAGGCACTGATAGGCCATGGAGCACCGGTTGAATCAAGAAAAACGAGCGAAGAAACAAATCCTTGTGACAAACGAATAACCGGCGGCGTCGAACCTGGCGACAAATTAACGAATTGCGACGTTGCGGTTGGTTTTGGCGGAACACCTGCTGTCGCTGCTTTAGCATACTCATTGGTTTGATAAAGTTGTTTAAGGCGCAAGAGCTGTTCCGGTGTGAGTGGAAACATTTGCCTTGTAACGCCTTCAAATGCCTTAACATCAATAAGCTCATTATCAGCATCACTCACAACCTGGCCATCTGGAACTGCTGGAGCGGGTGCCGTCGGTGGTGGAACTGTATTTTGCTGCGTCGGAGTACCTGGCCTGCCTTGTTGTTGCGGTTGGCCTGGTTGGCCTTGATTTTGCGATAAACGCTGTTGCAAAAGTCGAAGTTGTTGCAATGCCTGCTGTGCTGAATCGGATTGATCAGCAGAATAGGCAGCAAACGGAATCACACTACCTAACAAAACAGTAAGCGTACCAAGCCGAAGAGCGGCTTTTTTCTTCTTATTCATGAACTTATACCACCGCTAGCTGGCCCAACAACAAACTGCGATATGCCAATCCCACGAGGAGAGTTAAGTGTTGATACCCTCGTGATTAACATGGTCACTACGTTATTTTGCTGTGAAAATTCACTAGCACTCTGATAGGTTACCAAAATCGGCATTTGTACACGCCAAGAGTACCGGCCATTTAAAATCCCTTTTTGTAGGATAATGGGAGCTCGAGTCGCTACTGCAGAGACAATAAGTTTCTTGGCCTTCACCGCATCCAAATTATTTGATTGCTGCAAAGCAGTTAAAAACTGTGACCAACCATCAGCAGTAAAGAATCCTGACGAAGCTTGCAGCTCATCACGGTAATTCACAAAGTTATAGGTAAAGGCAGCAATAGCTGCTTGGTTTGCCCATTGCAGTACTGCGGAATCAGACTGGTTAGGCTCATTAAGGGGATACAAAGGCGTAATTCTACCATTGATGCTTGTAGCAAAATACTTAGGCGCCGGTGGATGAGTAATCATGTAAACTAACAGTGAAGCCAGAACGAAATTGACTAATATTGAAATGATAAGCGTGATCATCGTTTTACGTTGGCCATCACGGTAAAAATCATTCCTCATAGCAACAATTGTCAAAGCATCTTCAGCCATAATTTCCTCGGTTATTGCGGTATAACTTTCACTTCATCATCATTCGTTGGATCAGGCGCAAGTAATGCGTTGCCTGTGTAATTTGGCTCATTCAGGGGATTCAACTTTATAGGAGGAGTAATCCCACTGGTAGCATAAAAATCACGTTCCGGTTGATGAAGGTGAAGGTAATATATAATCAAGCACAAGAGTAAATTTATACATCCCGATACAATAAGGTATTTACTCGCCCTACGATAGGTTTGAATATAAAATGTCTTAGAATTTTTTATTGTATTCCAAGTCTCTCGACTCATTGTACCCTCATTTAAACAATCGTATCTCTGAAAGTAATTTCAATACGCGAATTTGGTGATTTATCACCACCCTGAGTAGAGGTCATTATAGGTTTATCACTCCCCAACCCTTCTGTAAAGATAAAACGGCTATCTATACCTTGCGACCATAAATAATCAGCTACGGCTCTTGCTCTTGCAAGGGTCAAAGCATGCTCACGTTTTGCTGAGACATATTTGCTACTATACGCGGTTACATTCACACCAACCTTACGAAATTCTTTTAGATAACAAGCTACTTTATTCAACAAACCATAGGAAGCCCAGTTTAACCGAGGTGATTGATCCGGGAACAACGCAGAGGAAGGAATACTGACCAAATAATCTTCACCTATAGTGGCAACCTTTACACCGTTATTGGCAAGTGTCTTTTGCAGCCGGATCATAGCCTTATCTGATGTATGCGCAACCTTAAAAGGTAGCCTTAGTGCGGGATCCTCTTCAGGTGTATATTTAGGTTGGCTTTTACAACCAAAGAGCAATAAGGATGCAAGCAAAATGGCATGCCCTCTTAAAAACCCTGGTAAGCCACTACGAAATCGTCTCAACACAAATCCTCTATTGATAAAATAGTTTCCCCAGCATAATGAAATAAAAACATACTAATCATTGCGTTACAAGCAGTTATTAAAAATTCCGCTGTTTAGGTGCAATTATGGGCAAGAAATGAACCAGTTTAGGGACGTGACAAATCGAAGGATGTACATAAACCAAGGGGTATTGGTCTACGATGGAAGAAATATCAACAGTCATTGGATTAGCAATCAATCTTCCTGGGCTTTAGCCTTGGCTTTCTCACGTTCACCGACAATTTTGTCAGAAAGAGCCACCACCATTTCGGCTAAATCTTCGACACTAACGATATCACGCTCATGAGGAGGATAACTGGTTGCCATTTGGAAGTCTTTGATTAATTCATTTGCTACTGTACCCGCGTATTTATCTTTTGCTCCGCTCGCACGCTCAATGACAGCCAAATAGTTACGCGTTTCATTAATGGCCAGCAGAGGTTGTGAAAATTGCTCTATCTCTTTAACAAGGAGAGGAACAGTATTTGCAGGTTGAGTCAGTTTTCTAAATATCGTTAAAGTACCTTCTTCCTCTTCTTCAATTAATTCCTCAACAGGAGCAGGTTCATTTTGGCCATGGAAAGCAAGTAACGCAGCGACACCACGTTCGATGGGCTCACTAATTTGGGATTCACGCAATGCCTTCGTAATTAAGGTGATTTCCTCATTTTCAATTTCTTTATTAATGCTTAAATCACCACTTTCCAATATCGTTTGAAATCCAGAGAGTTGCTTCTGTAATTTCATCAGGTAGTCATCCGGTGGCGGCTCTACTTTCAAGAATTGATTTAGTTTTAAACGCTTAACTGGCTTTGGATTAGCATAAAACATACGAGCGCGTACAATTTTTGATTTGAAAAAGATATGGGACTCACCCTCGGTCTGATCTTTCAAATCCAATAAGTCGATGCGTGCTCGTTTTTCAAATGAAGAACTCTTCGTATCCATATAGCTATTAGCGATACTCGAGTCCTTGGTTTGGAATGAATCTACTTTAGTAACGTAAGCTTCACCCGCCGTTTTGGTGAAGAAATCCCAAGTCTCGGTGGGGTCTTCCAGTTTCATACAAATTTTGATGTTGGTGTTTGCACCGATGGAGGCAGCTTCTTCTTTCGATGCCTTCTGGAATGCAGGTAAATCCTGTCCAGCAAAAATAGCTGAGAATCCAAGAGAACGCGCCTGGGCAGGTACCACAGCAAAACCCTGCACGGCATAATAACCATACTCATCGAGAATACACATATAAGGAGTCGGAGAATTGGTAGGCTTTCGTAAAATAACATCACGATAATCACCTTCTACCTGATCTCCCAAACCGGCAGCCATCATCGCCTTCAAAGAAGAAACAATTACCTTACCCAGGTTCGATAGCTCATCGGGCGATTTTTCCAAAGCGGGTAATAATACCACCAGAATCCGTCGATTAAGTACAACGTCTTTAAAATCAACTTCCGCCAGGTTAGTCCGTATAATATGTCCATAGGTATCTGCAAGCGATGAAAATACGCGTACCAGCTGCATGGTAATGAAACCATGCTGTTCTAAAACCTGAGAAACCTGTTTGCCTTTTTTCTCTTTGTTATAACCAGGTAAGTTGAAAACATAGTTACGCAGGGGATCCGTTACTAATTTTGGTACAGATTCTATACTGATACTTTCCTGTTCATCACGGGGAAATATTTTATCAATGACGATTGATTCCAATTTTACCAAATCAAAATAATTACGAATACTATTGGCATCAAGCAAAATAGCCCCTTCATCACGCATATAAACGAGTAATTTCATAAGCGCTTCAACGAAGCTGATAGCACGTCCCTTCCACATATCACCATCAGATGACTGGCCAGAAGAACCCATTAAACTTACAACGAGCTGAGTTAACATGCTCGAAGACCCCTGGCAAAAAGGATTGAGCGTGTTGGACAGGCGTCTTTCCTGCGGACCAATAACGTCGCGAGCCCCGGTCATGAAATTGATGAGCAGTAAATCATCTTCACGTCCCATACTACGCACCATGGAAAAGACTTTAGCGTAAAGCGAGTTATCCCCTTTTCCATCGACATAAATAAAACCGCTGGCTTGTACAAGCGCATTAAACGCTAACGATACAAGGGCTTCTGTTTTACCACTACCGGTAGAACCAAAAATAAGGGCATGGGTTCTTAAGTCATCATTGGCAAACCATAACTCCTCATTGGTTTTACGATCATTACCAAAAAAAGCAATTCCTCTTGCAATATTCGGGGTACCAACACCTGGCTTCAGATCATTGTAATCTTTAACTCTGGCAATTTTGGGCAATCTGAAAGGCAGTTTTTGCTTACGGGTATAACTATAAAGAAAAAACAGAATACCGAGAATTAGCATTAAGCTAGCCACTTCAGAGAGATAATAGGAAACTGCAGCCACTGAAACCAAAACAATAGAAATGTTGGTCGGATCAGCAAAAAAGTCCGCAAGCCTTTGGCCAAGGGTACGGGTATCCCTTAGCAACATGGTTGGATCTATTTCATGACGCGAATCAATACCACGCATTACGGTTCTAACTCCTGCAATTCTTTAGGCGTTAATTTGACTTCTTTCACCGCGACTTCAAGGGCTTTGATAGCCTCATCGATCATGGGTACCAACGAACGGCGTTTCATCTCTTTCTCAGCCCGCCAGTGAGCAAAGGGGCCTCCAACCTCAGCAAATGGCGTTTGCCTGCCTATACAATTAAGCATATACCATAATCGTCGATCTATGGTTTTTAACCACAGAAATTCTGCACTCGGAACTACGCCATCTTCTCGCGAAGCCTCTATTAAGGAAGCCATAACAGTGAGAAGATAGGCATGCTTCGCCAAAATCTCTTGAACGTTTTCAGCGTTCTGATACTTTTTTAACACAGGTCTTGCCACAGTAAAATCAGGCTTGCCTGCAGTGCAGGTTTTATCCAGGGTTTCCAAAATTAAATTGGCTGAGTCTCTATCTCTGTTCATACGGGCCATAAAGACAGCGGCCAAGGCATAAGCCTGTGGAGGGCAGCGATCAAAGCCATCCCAATAGGGACCCAGTTGCAAAGTAAATACCCGCTTCGCATCTCCCTTGCGAATACCAGCAGTCATCTCTTGCCCAGGTACCGGATTATCTAAGAGTGCGTCGTCTTTTTTTAGCAATTTATATTTGCGTGCAAACTCAATAGGGGTTAAAGCCATTGCCCAGGGACCGGTATTGATATCAGTAGCGGCCAGATCCAAGTTCACAACGGGCATAATTGCCAGCCAATTATACTGTTCCTGCGCACGCAGGGTATTCATATTATGAGGTCTACGAAATTTAAGGGTGATATCCGATTTATAAAGAAAAATGGCTAGAACTACAAGAATTAAAACGACAGGATAGCGGATGTAATCACCAACGCTACGTGTCAGCGTTAAAAACTGATCCCAGTCAACCGTAGCAGGATCAATTGTCTGCATCAAATAAACATTAGAAGCAAGTTGCTCATTACTAACAAAAAGTGTCACCAGTTTTGCTTGTAAGATATTTAAATAGAAAACAAAGGCAACAATATGCTGGTGCGCTGTTCTCCAAATAAAAAACAGGGTAAGAAACAATAGAACCATGATCCACACTGGTGCCATTGAATTATCGCCACTACCACCTTGTTGTTGAGCTTGTTGAGCCATTCGCCAAATTTTTACTGATTAATTTAAATGAAGTATATACCCACTTTAAACAAGGCGCGACTCTCATTGCTAGTCTGCATGAGAATTTTTAACTAAACGCCCTTTTGAATAACGGTAAACCCCTGAAAGATGCACAAAGCGAATAATATTATCCAAATGAATAGAGCGATCTTTAAGACTCAGTAAGGGTCTGCCATGCTTATCCATAGGTATTTTATCTGAGGGTACTGTCAAAAGATCATTTTGATCAATATAGATAGCCACATAGGCTTCGTTTACTTTATTCTCTTTGGCTTTAATTGAATATTGCACATCCTTTTCATCAGCATAAATAGGACGTGAAATCATTTGGCGCGGGAGATTGGCAAGAATACGTTCCCAAGCTTGGATATTATGTCCTTCAGTCGAGTAGAGAGCAATAAATACCTCTTGTTGACCTGCACGGAGCGCAATTCGATTTGCCAAATTCGACTCAGTTTTAGATTTTTCTTGTCCTCTTACATCACCACCTAGTTGCTTAGCAAAATTGTCACGTATTTCACGCAAATTTTTACCAATTACACGTAAGAAATTCGACTCTTCCCAAGGACCTGTGGAAATAGTTTCATCCAGCGCTTTTAAAATAGCTTGCGCTTGTTGTTCTGTTAATTCATCTTTCAT
This sequence comes from Legionella donaldsonii, assembly GCF_900452385.1. Lineage (NCBI taxonomy): Bacteria > Pseudomonadati > Pseudomonadota > Gammaproteobacteria > Legionellales > Legionellaceae > Legionella > Legionella donaldsonii. Next base: position 2,535,414 of record NZ_UGOA01000001.1, read on the forward strand.
ATAGGATAAGGATAAACGATTGGCTACGTTTTTTACAATTAATATAGGAATATAGCTATTATAACAGTATTCCTTGTCATACACGGAGTACTATTTAAAATTTCCTGTGAGAAAATGGAAGAAATCTGATCAAAAAATATAACTTCTTCATTATGTTAATTTTTTAGATTCCGTTAGGTCAGGTTGATCGAGTGCTTCCCCAAGTTTATTGCCGAGATCAACCAGCTTGTCTCGAGCTTGAGAATTTGATGGATTATCACTCGCTTTATCTAAAAGACCGATAAACCTGTTTATAAGAGCAATGTTAGCCCTTACTTCATCTGCATTGATAGTCGGTTTTTTATTATCAAAAAAGCCAAGGCCCATAACAGACTCCAAAACTAATGACTCTTAGAGTTACATTAACAGATCATGACTTAAGACAAACTTAAGAGAAACCAGTCTTTCATTTAATTTACACTTGTCAGTATAAATATAGATCAATCGTACATTAATTCATCTAAAGGAGTGTAATCCCTACTCGGACCACCTTGAATAAGTTCATTCAATACATCAGTCATACAAAGCAGGCGCAGGACATTAGGAGTAACTTCATCAAATACCACACGGATTCCTAATAAAGCATTCTCAGCCTCATCAAAAGTGGCTCCCAGTCCATAACCAAGGCAAAGAGAACAGAGTTGATCCGCTCGCCGGGCAATAGCAGGTAATAAACCGGTTTCTGAAAATACCTCATCAAAGCTTACAAAACGATCATTTAAATAAAATTTCGCATTCATATTGGCAGCAATCAAAGCCATACTTTTACGAATATCTGTTGCCATTCATCGCCACCAAGGTTGAGAAGATTTAAGAGAGCCTGCCAAGAAGCTTCTGAGCCATCGCAAAAATACCGGAACCGTAAAACCATAATGTTCAATAATTCCAAAAAACACTGCAGATACTAAGACTAATACTCCCGTCCACACTCGGATGTGCATAAGAAAAAGGAAAATAGGAAAAGCAGCTCTCGCATCAACCATAAAAAAACGAGGGCTTCTTGCTGAGTCACGCCAATGCGACGTTTCCGAAAAACTCCCAGCAGCCATAGAGACTCCAACAGATAGGTTTTATTTTATTAGTATATCGTTCAGGGGCGAGAATTCAAGCGGTGAACCCGCTCAAAATTAAGACGTTTCAAGCGCAACAAAAAGAAATCACCGAACTATTTGGTGGGTGTGAGATCAAAACTATCTTTTTGGGGCAAACATTTGACCACCAACTCATCGATTGGTGATTTTGGCATAGGGGTTAGTACCTTGGCAGGCTTTAATTCTGATTGATCTACCTCTACCTCTGCCTCAGGCTGTTCAGATATTACTTTTTTTGTTGAATTCGGTTGCATTTTATTCAACATATGGTTTGTGCTATTAGACATCATAGCTCCAACAATCAATCGATAATTAGATCATAACATGTACAAGATTAAGGCATTATTAAATTATTATAGAAACTATCTAAACCGGATTCAGGAAGAAAACACCACCGTTAATTCACGCTCTAAAGTAACATAATCTATCTTTCCAGTCGTCAAAACAGGTATTTTAGTAGCAGGAAATACTTTATGGGGAATCAACAGTTCCGAATGCCCCAGTGTATGGATATAGTGAACAAACGTCGATTTGTCAGCGAGAGGCGCTTCGGAAAATAATAAGATTTGTTCTCCTTTTTTAGGGCATTGTTGATAGAGTGCAGCATGCGTCTGTCCTGGCCATAAAACTGCAGCAATCGATTCCACTGCTGTTAATGAAACCATTTCGCCACCCAATTTGGCAAACCGCTTTACCCGCCCTTTAATACTCACAAAACCATTGTCATCAATACTGACAATATCTCCAGTATCATGCCAACCATCTTTTAAATGGTTAATTTCCCCTAGGCAATTAGGAGAGAGATAACCTGCCATCACATTAGGGCCTCGAATGAACAATCGCCCTCCTTCAGAGATTCCCTCCATCGCTTCTACACGATATTGAATCCCGGGAAGAGGTAAACCCACACTGCCTATTTTAGAAGCGATAGAACAATTTAGCGCAATGACAGGAGATGCTTCTGTTGCCCCATACCCTTCATAGATAGAAACTCCAAAAATTTGTTTCCAATTTTGAATGGTTTCAGGCTTAACTTTTTCTGCCCCTGCAAAAACATAGCGCACTGAGCCAAAATCTCGTGGTTTCGCTACCCGAGCATAACCGGTTAGAAAAGTACCCGTGCTTAAAAAAATAGTTGCCTGCTTGTCATAAACCAAGCTGGGAATTATTTTATAGTGCAAAGGGGAAGGATAGAAAAAGCAACGATTTCCAGTGAATAATGGTAACAAACAACCCACAGTAAGGCCAAAACAATGGAAAATAGGAAGAGCATTTAAGAAAACATCTGCAGCAGAAAAATCAACCCGAGAAATGAGCTGATAACAATTAGCCAAAATATTCGCATGACTGAGTGCAACCCCTTTGGGCACCCCCTCTGAACCCGAAGTAAACAAGATTACAGCTGTTTGCCTAACGGCTACCCGATCGCCTAAACCAACATAAGTCCGCAGCGGGAAAAACCCCTTGAGTAAGCCAGTTATCTTGTCTGCTAAACCAATAGCCGCTTTACTATCTTCCAAAAATATTAGTTCTAAACCCGCAGCAAGCAATTCCTGCAGTAAGCCCTCAAGTTTTGCTGTGATAATAAATTGGCGGGAAGTGTAGATCGTTTTAATTCCAGCCAATTGGCAAGCAGCGTATAGGTTATAAAAACCGCCACTAAAATTTAACATCGCGGGTATACGCCGGTATGCTTGCAAGGCAAAAAAACTGACTAACGCAGCAATACTAGTAGGCATCATTAGCCCAACTCGTTCACCCGCCTGTGTTTGATTCTTAAACTGCCGTCCTAAAATAAAACAACTGCTGATAAACCGCCGTGTAGACAACGAATTACCCGTGCTATCCTCCATAAATTGCCTGGATTTCTTTGCTAATTTTACTCCTTGCAACATCGCTGCAAAAAGCGATTTATCCCGATTCCAATTAGTGAAAGACATTTCACTAAGTAAAAGAAAAAGTTCCCGACCTACTCTTTTCCTGGATTGTGGTGCATCCTGTGTCGTTAACAGGCGGGGAGCCATAACATGGAGCGTTACCTTGGGGCGCCATTGTGTCAAATGCTTGTCTTTGACCAAGGAAAAAATACTGTATTGCGTGCCATCGATACGCACGGGTAAAACGCTTGCCTGCGCTTTTTTCAACATTAACCCGGCAAGCTCAACCATCGCTTCGTCGTTAAGATAAGTGGAGTACTCAGGTGGAAATAACACACAATGCTTACCTTCCTGAACTGCTTGGCAAAAAGACTTTACAATCCCTAATCCCCCAGATTCATTCACCCGTACCTCTGAAAATAACCGCAAAACTTTAAACCACCCCTTCTTTGCCAAAGATACGGGTAAAATAAAGGTCAAACGCTCTGGAAAACAGAAGGCAAGCAATAACGCATCAATAGCAGAAGTACGATTAATAACAATGACCGTGTCAGCTCCTAATTCATAATGCCCCTGAATTTTTAAGCAAAACCATTTTTTAATCGCTTTTTTTATTAGCCAACCGCATGCCTGGCTGAGAGCAAACTGCCAACGTTGTTTTGCCATGGATTGCATCAGTTCGTAGGTCAACAAAATTTATAACTCAATCGTCCTTTACATTGCAATAATCCAACCAAATTAAGGACATCATGATCAAAACATAAATTCTAAGATCGTAATATATCCTTAATGTTCTATTGTTATACTTAATTAATTTTGTTTTAAGTGAACCGGTACCATGCCTAAAAAATTGAGCACTGATGAATATTTTCGCCTTATTAAAGAAAACCACCGAAAATATTTAGAAAAAAATATGATCACTCATCTTGAAATGGCTGGAAATCTAAAACAGGCCAAATTAGTTGGGCGATATGTAGAGCAGATTGGCGATTACCGTGAAGATCAAAATCACTATCTGGATTTTGCAGTAGAACAACCCTCTACAGCAGCAAAGGTTGGTCATGGGGTTTTAGCTGGACTTTTAGGTATCGGCGTAGCTGGTGTTGCCTACTATGCGCAAAAAATGGGTTCGCCTATCGATGTCATCAATCCTTTAGCAGGAGCTAAAAATATCGTGGGTGGTGTTTTTAGTGCGGCACTTGGCGCTGGCGCCGGTTATCTGGCTTATCAGGCATGGTTAGCCAGCACTGGTAGAGCAGCTAATGACGATGCACGCAAAGAATTCGATGCTGAAATGAAAAAAGCAGGATTCACTGATAAGAAATATGAAGAACTATCCAAAGAATTGGTCAAACTATTTCATTATAGAGAATGCCTCTTGTTAGGATTGGAAAACGACGCCAAACAAAATATGCGTGAGGAGTTTAAAAGGAAGCATTTACCTGATGGTGACCCCTTTAATGAAGAAGCCCTTAATGCTGCAATCGAAGTCTATTTTTTAGATGAGTTAAATAAGTTATTTAATCAGGCCTTTGTAGATATTTATGACATCCAGGATCAAAAGATCCAAGATGAGAAACAAGAATACAAAATCATTAGCTGGCTAAAAAATTATTTTGCCAAACCTGAAGAAAGAGAAAGATTCACTCAACAATTACAAATTGAGTTCATGAATCAATGCCTACATTACTTGACAGCCCAAATGGTTGAACCAAGTTTCCTTGCCAAGCATCCTCAGATTACAGCCAGTATAAGTGGTTTAATCGCGGGTAGCATTGCCTTAGGATTGGCGGCAATCATTATTGGCGGACCAATTAGCGCGGGCATCCTGGCTATTGGCCTGGTCATTACCTGTCTTGCTGCCGTAGCGACTTATTTCGCCGTCAATAATATCGATAGTTTACGATTCAAACGCGACAAAGAAAATCGTGATGCTCTTCAGCACGCAAGAGACGATATTATCAATGAGAGTGCTCGATTAAAACGCCTGATTAAAGAGGTAGTCCCCACTACTGATAAGGATCTGAAACAATTACAAATCTATAGTGCTGAAAATGCTCCCGGAGGGTTTGCTGCTTATTTTAATATCTTTAGTAGCGGCCACAGACAAGTTGCCATGGGAGCCAGTACAGCATGGATTAGGGAATATGCCATACGCTACCGTCACAGCAAACAAGTAGAAATCAATTTATCCGAACACCATAAAGGCATTATCACGAATGGAGAACTACAAACCAAAGAAATGCAAGAGTTGTTACTGGCAGAAATGCGTTCTGAAGTGCGTGGTGCTCTCCCGGCGAAGTTAAAAAATTTTATTGACCATACTCAAGCTTATTTACAAAACCATGAGAATAAAGACTTCATCAAACGCTTTGAATTAGTCGAAAAAATTAAACAACAAGTCCTGGAAATTGTAGCTGCCGTTCCACAAGGAACTCGCCAAACTACTTTACCCAAAGAATTAGTAGATTTTTATACCCGTCCTATTACAGCAGGCGGACTTGGCGGTTTAGTCCAAGATCTGGAGCAAGTGCGAAGCCTTGCACCTATTGTTGCTCCACAACAAATTGTCGATGAATTACATCCCTATTATCAAATGTTGGTTACCGCGCAACGATTTAACTACGCTTTAACCCAAGATCCAAATAAAGCGTCCATATTCATTGGTGACGCCGATTATCGTGCAATGCTTGGTTTGCGGATTGACAGCCCCAGTGAGCGCGTTGAAGCCAAAATTAATGCGGGCAATATCCAAAGCTATTTAAATCATTCGCTGGATTTTCTCTATTCACTGAATAAACCCCTCCAAATTGATGACTCGACTAATTTGGATACACCTTTTGTTAACACAAAAGAGTTTGTTCTATATAGAACCCTGTTGATTAAGCAATTAGCCCATTTAGCTGATCCAAGCAATCCTCGCGTTAGTAATGAAGTGCGACGTGAAATTGAGCGATTTGCCAGGGAGAAACTACACATTGATCCTAAGGTCGTCTTTGACGATGTCTTGCACCAAGGTCTATTTATTCAACAAGATATAGACAGCCCGCGTTTAAAATACCTGGGTAGAGAACGCCCCGTTAGTGATTTGGAATATATCGCCGATGCCATTCGCCTGGATTTAGGTTATACGTCTAAACCGGTTACTCCACGAATGATGATCGCACAGGAAGCCGTTGACTTTCTATTCGACAAAGGTGAAAGAACTATATTTTCATACGGAAAATCCACTGATGAATTACCGCCAGAAGCAACAGCAGAATACGTAGCAAAAATAAAAGATACCATTGCAACAACAAGCGCATTTATGGCTGCTCTCGCAAAAAGAAATACCTTGAAAAAAACTGGCGCGTTAGCAAGCTATGTTCATGATTGTCTGCGAGAAATAAAAAACTTACGCGAACAAATAGCGGCATTCGATAGAGAAGTACCGGTTAAAACAGCAGAAGGTCCTTTTAAATCAAAAGAACTGGCACAGGCAGACGAGTTATTGGCAGAGTATCAGGAAGAATTAGAAGGCATTTTAGCGGTAAAAAGAGTAGAGCAACAAAACATATTGGCATCCATAATACAATTTGGCGGGTTTAAAGTACCCAGTATTGATCTAAGTTTCAATGACTGGGAACAGTTAGAAGAAAGAGATTTAATGGGATCTTCCTGGCTATTATTAGACTCACTACCTCCTATTCCAGTTGAGCATGAAGCAAGATTTTTAACGGAGGCCTGGGACCTACAGGAGTCTTATATGTCTCCTTCAGTAGATACCTCTTCCAAACAAGTAGCCACTACAACGACAATGGCAAAGTCCAAAGAAGAACTGCCTGAAGACCTCTCTATGGATCAAGATGACCATGAAGTAGCAGAAGGAGTATTGGATTCAATCATTATCGTGTCAGATACGAAAGAAATTTCTCATGAGAATTTGACCCGCTTCATTGACTCTCTTGGCAACTATTTGAGTGAATTAGAAAAAGAACGCGAGATCTGGTTTTTTAATTATAGAGATTATGCCAAAGGAGCAAGGAAGGAAGCTGCCACTGAGCTTCGAACTGCATTGGTAGAATTAAGTCAAAATAAGCATCCTGGCACTGGCTTCTTAAAGAATGGGGCTTATAGTGGAGATGCTCCGCTAAAACAACTGATTAACTCTAATTTAAGCCAAATGGGAATAGACAGCCTTGAAGAGTTATTCTCTGAAAAATGCATTCTGTCCACTAATCCTTGATCAGCAACCAATTGGTTTCAGTTTTTATTCATAAAAACTGAAACCAATTGAAATCAATTCCCGACTATAACAATTCATCGTTTATTCTTGCTCAAACAATTACTCTGTAATAAAGTGACAGGTATGTTGTGTAGAAACTATTATCAATGAAAACGCTCGGTATCGTCTTCGCGATAGCAGCGTTTATTGCTTGCGCTTGGATTTTCCAACAAAACGCGCCATTAGTACTCAGTTATATTCAAGATCTGGGTTGGCTTGCTCCTGTTCTATTCGTACTGTTTTATTGCCTGGCTACTATTCTATTATTACCCACCATGGTTTTGACTTTTGCAGGAGGAGCTCTCTTTGGTCCTGTTCTGGGTGTTTTATTTAATTTGATAGGTGCTACAGCCGGAGCAGCATGCGCTTTTTGTATCAGCCGCCATTTGGCAACTAACTGGTTTACTTCTCGCAGGGGACCGAAGATTAATAAACTCATCTCAGGTGTTGAACGTAGTGGCTGGCAATTCGTAGGGCTAATCCGTTTGATCCCTATTATTCCATTTAATCTAGTCAACTATGGTTTAGGGCTAACTCAAATCAAATTCAGACATTATGTCATCACGACTTTTATTTTTTTGACTCCCGGGGAAATTATCTACACTTACTGCGGTCACGCCGGTATGGATGCGTTAACTCACCCAACGCCTTTTTATAAAAGCTCAAGTATTATTACCTTGATTATTCTAGGCTTCTTATTGCTTACTTTCAAACTGTTTAAATCTTATCAACGCCGTCAACAGGCAAAATATCAGCGAAGTGAGTTTCGTTGATCGGCAGCTAGAATGGCTTGTAACTGAGCAATTAATGAATGATTAGTCTTAAAGACTGTATTATCAATGACTGATACCGGACGTATTCCTTGTAAAGCATTGCATATAAAAACTGCATCTGCTTCGCTCAGGCTGGTTTTGTTTAAATTGCATTCAAAACAGACGATGTTATTTTCCTGACAGAGCGATAACAAACGCTGTCTTATAATCCCTGGTAACAAACCATTCTGCAAACTTGGTGTAAAAAGCTGATTGTTTTTGATGATAAACAAATTAGCCGTTGTCGTGTCTGTAGCGCATTGCTCTGTATTAAAAAACAGGACATCATCTATTCCGTTAATTTGCGCTTGGCGGCGAGCAATAATAGCCTCCAAATAATTGATTGATTTAAACTGATAAACTGGATTTCTACTATCACGCAGCCAAGATGCGCTACCAAGCTTTACTGCTGTATTCTCAGCCAGATAATTAAAAGCCGTAAAAACCAGCCGGGATTTTTTGCTTGTTGCAACTAAACCCCTCGGCGCATTTCCTGCACCTAAAATTACTTTAATACCCCCGTCTTGCACCTGGTTCAATGCAATACACTGCGTTAGGTTTTCATACCAAACAGACGGAGAAAGCTCAAAAGGAAGTTGTAAAAAAAGTGCAGCACGCTGTAATCGCTGCCAATGAAGCTGGGAATAGCAAGGTTTGTTATCAAGTACCCGTAAAGTCTCAAAAAGCCCTTCACCTAAAAATATACGCTCATCACTATAAAAGGGCACACTATTTCCACTGCCCTGAACCTCGATGAGCATAGCCATTATAGTTTAATAGTCAACAAAATCATCAAGTTCATCGCGGAGCCGTTTTTCTTCAAGCATGTTTTCAAGCCGTCTTCGAGCATCTAAAGTTGAGCCTTCCCGTATGTCATCGACATCAATCTCTTCTTCAGAATTAACGAATACCTCTCCTTCAATCAAATCATCTTCGCTATCATCAAACAGGTCACTCATGCCATTCTCTCACGTTTAACTGTGTCATACGCTTTACAATCGCAAAGCACCAGTAAATGCAGAGCTATATATCCTTTTTTAAATTTTTTGTCTAGCCTTTTTTTAAAAAAATATTCATGAATTTCTATGCTTGAACTTATAAGCTTATCTCGCAATAATCAGGCAAGGAAAAACGAAAAATAATAATATGGCCGATCGATATAAACAGATTATTCGCAGCACTAGCCGCCAAATACGGGAACAGCTCTCTGCTGATTACCAGGAAACAGCCTCCGCGCAAGTATGCAAGCGCATTCGCGAACTTACCCAATATCGCTATGCAAAGCGCATTGCTCTTTACCATGCGATGGGAGGTGAAATTAGCCTGGATGCTTTATGGAACTCCGCTCCCCTGCATGGTAAATATTGCTATTTTCCTGCCTTAAACGACGACAAAACCCTTTCATTTTTGCCAGCAACCCCAACCACTCCGTTTAAAGAAAATAAATATGGAATTGGGGAGCCCGATGTCGATAAAGGGGAAGCAATAGCTCCCAGGCAACTCGATATCATTTTCTTGCCCTTGGTGGCCTTCGATGACCATTGTACACGCCTGGGAATGGGAGCTGGTTATTATGATCGCACCTTGGCTAAAGAAAATCATCCTTTACTTATCGGTGTTGCGTATGAGTTTCAACGCCAGCCTTACATAGAACCGCATACTTGGGATATTCCGCTCACAGCAGTAGTAACCCAGCGAACCATTTACTGGAGCAAACCATGACCAACTATTGGTTAATGAAATCAGAACCGTCTTGTTTCAGCATTGATGATCTACGTACAGCCGCTAATCAAATTACCGCTTGGGATGGTGTACGGAATTACCAGGCACGTAATTTTATGCGTGACGACATGAAAATTGGCGATCAAGTATTTTTTTATCACTCCAATACCAATCCACCTGGTATTGTTGGTATTGCTGAAGTCGTCAGTGAAGCTTATCCTGATCACACCGCTTTTGACCCAAACAGTGAACACCCCGATGCCAAAAGCACGCCCGAGAATCCAAGATGGTTTATGGTTGATATCCGTTTTAAAGAGAAGTTTCCTCACATCCTTTCTCTTGATTACTTGAAGCAACACGCCGAACTAAAAAATATGCCGCTCCTCCGTAAAGGCAATCGTTTATCGGTCACACCTGTGAGTCAGGATGAGTGGCAATTTATTACGGAGAAATTACGCTAAGCACATCACGCGCCTGTATAATCAGTAATCTTGGCACGTCAGCGTAATCAAGGGTTCACCCTTTCCACTACAACCCTCTCAAAGGTAGGGTAGTGGATTATTGGTATATTATGTGCGCAGCTATCGATTATCCAGTTTGGATTTGGAGAATAAAAACCTTGATTACGCTGACGCGCCATCAAGGCTTGTATCTTTAAAAAATAAAAAATAAGCAAGTAAATTTTGTAATCATTTCCCCTGCTTTGAAAGATAGTCTCTAAATAGCATCTCCCCCCACTTCACCTGTTCTAATACGCACTACCTGCTCCAGGTTATAAACAAAAATTTTGCCGTCGCCAATCTTTCCTGTATAGGCGGCCTTGCAAATGGCATCAATTGCCACCTCAATCATATTATCAGGTAAAGCGAGTTCAATTTTTATCTTAGGGAGAAAATCAACAACGTATTCTGCTCCTCTATAAAGTTCAGTATGCCCTTTCTGCCGACCAAACCCACGTGTTTCGGAGATCGTAATTCCTGGTACGCCAATCTCCATGAGTGCCTCATGCACATCATCAAGTTTGAATGGCTTGATAATCGCGGTAAGCATTTTCATAATAATTCCTTCGTTACAACCTAATTAAGTACATAGCTGATAGACTTGAGTTTTGCTAGACTATCGCCAACAGTAACTACAACAGCAGGGAGATTTGCATGTTTGATCCAAAACACTTTGATGATTTAGCCCAAAAACTCTTCGCTACCCTACCTACCAGTCTACAAAATTTCGAAAAAGAGATTCAACAGAAATTCAAAGAAGTTTTGCAGGCTGCTTTTTCTCGTTTGGATTTAATCACTCGTGAAGAATTTGATGTACAAACCAAAGTACTAGCTAGAACTCGCGAAAAAGTAGATGCCTTGCAAATGCAGGTTGATACCTTACTGGCACAACAAGCAAAGCACAAGGAAAAATAAAATAGCTAGCTAGTTATTCAACCGTCCAACCAATAGGAAAACAAATGAACCTTGCTTTTAGCAAAACGCGCAGTGCTATAGGCATTCTTGCGCAACCTGTATCTGTGGAAGTGCATTTATCCAATGGGTTACCCGGCTTTACCATTGTGGGTCTTGCGGAAACAGCTGTAAAGGAAAGCAAAGATCGAGTACGCAGTGCCATTATTAATAGTCAATTTGATTTCCCCTGTCGCAAAATCACTGTCAATTTAGCCCCAGCAGATTTGCCTAAATCAGGGAGCGGCTTCGATTTACCTATCGCTCTAGGCATCTTGGCTGCCTCAGGCCAAATACCTTGCCAAAAACTGGACTCTCATGAGTTTATTGCTGAATTGGCCTTGAGCGGTAATTTACGTGGAATATCAGCTATCATCCCAGCTGTGCTGGCAGCGCAGCGCGATAAGCAACAATTAATTATTGCTACTGCGGATGCAGAGGACGCTTCTTTAGTAGGCTCTGAGGGTGTTTATAGCGCTAATAATTTGCGGGAAGTCTGTAGTTATCTCTGCCAAGGTACACCACTACAGCCGCTGCCCATACGTCCGGAAATATCTATCGACAATAATCAGCTGGATTGGTCAGATGTAAAAGGACAATATCACGCCAAACAAGCGATGGAAATTGCTGCCTGCGGCGGTCATAGTATTTTGCTCTGCGGTCCTCCGGGAAGTGGTAAAACCATGTTGGCCAAACGATTTAATACATTGCTCCCACCACTGTCTGAAGCAGAAGCGTTGGAGTGTGCTGCTATCCATTCATTACGAGGACGCCTCCCTAATTTTAACGCCTGGCGCTACCCTACTTTTCGAGCCCCACATCATACTGCTTCACCAGTTGCATTGGTTGGCGGCGGCAATCCACCGAAACCCGGTGAAATATCACTTGCTCATCACGGTGTTTTGTTCCTTGATGAATTACCCGAATTCCATCGACATGTTTTAGAAACCTTACGTGAACCCTTGGAGTCAGGAACTATTTCCATTTCAAGAGCAGCGATGCAAATGGAGTTTCCAGCCAAATTTCAACTTCTTGCTGCAATGAATCCCTGTCCCTGTGGGCAATGGGGAAATTCTCAGGCAGATTGTCTGTGTACCCCTGAACGCATCAGTCGCTATCTTGCCAAACTTTCCGCCCCTCTACTGGATAGAATTGATATGCAGATTACTATTCAGGCTTTACCGCAAGAAGAATTAATTAAACCTCACACAACAGAAAGCGGCCAAAGTATAAAAATCAGACAGCTAGTGGAAGCGGTTAGAAAGATACAACATCAACGTCAACGCTGTATTAATGCTCAATTAAGTACAAAAGACTGTGAAGCAGTCTGTTCCCTGGAACAAGAAGAAGTCGCCTTTTTAAGTCAAGTCATGAGTCGTCTCAAACTATCTGCTCGTGCCTATCATCGCTTGTTGAAAGTAGCGAGAACCATCGCTGATATGAATGAGTCTGAAAAAGTAACCCTGCCTGCTCTACAGCAAGCTCTCTCATTTAAGCAGACGCTACAAGGACCCAAGTAATTTGCAAAGCAGAATAGCAAGGAAGAGCTGCTTCCATTTCGCTAGCCTGAGTCGTTATGCTTCGATGGCCGAGCACCGCAGCGCAGCCTACATAAAAGTAGGTGAGCAGCGAAGCGCGGGATATCGAAAGAATAACCGCGAGGAAGAAGAGCAGGAGAAGGAGCTGCTTCCATTTCGCTAGCCTGAGTCGTTATGCTTCGATGGCCGAGCACCGCAGCGCGGCCTACATAAAAGTAGGTGAGCAGCGAAGCGCGGGATATCGAAAGAATAACCGCGAGGAAGAAGAGCAGGAGAAGGAGCTGCTTCCATTTCGCTAGCCTGAGTCGTTATGCTTCGATGGCCGAGCACGGCAGCGCAGCCTACATAAAAGTAGGTGAGCAGCGAAGCGCGGGATATCGAAAGAATAACCGCGAGGAGGAAGAAGAGCAGGAGAAGGAGCTGCTTCCATTTCGCTAGCCTGAGTCGTTATGCTTTGATGGCCAAGCACCGCAGCGCAGCCTACATAAAAGTAGGTGAGCAGCGAAGCGCGGGATATCGAAAGAATAACCGCGAGGAGGAAGAAGAGCAGGAGAAGGAGCTGCTTCCATTTCGCTAGCCTGAGTCGTTATGCTTTGATGGCCAAGCACCGCAGCGCAGCCTACATAAAAGTAGGTGAGCAGCGAAGCGCGGGATATCGAAAGAATAACCGCGAGGAAGAAGAGCAGGAGAAGGAGCTGCTTCCATTTCGCTAGCCTGAGTCGTTATGCTTCGATGGCCGAGCACCGCAGCGCAGCCTACATAAAAGTAGGTGAGCAGCGAAGCGCAGGGTATCGAAGCATAACGGCCAGGATAGTAGAAATGGAGCAGCTCCGTGTTAGAAGGGGCAATCTGTTGGCATTACTACCAAATCCCTGATACAAATCCTCTGCGGCAGTTTCCAGCAAAACATAATAATCTCCGCTAATTCTTCCGGCAGAAGGAAAGTAGGGTTACCCAATAATTCACAATAGTCAGCAAAACTGACCCCCATATTGGCATGGATATTTGTCTTCACAAGGCCTGGCGCCACATTGATAATACGAACGTTATTTTTGGCCTCGGCCATTTGCAAACTCTCAGCAATACTGCGTATTGCGTGTTTACTGGCATGATAACTAACAGCTGTCGGATAGGGTTTCCGATCTGCAATTGAGCTGATATTAATAATGGTGCCTGACTTTCTGGCTGACATATCAGACAAAACAATTTTTATACCATTGATCACCCCGTGAACCAACACTTCAACTTCATAATGAGTTTTCTCAATCGGGATATCTCTGAATTCACCCACATTGACAAAGCCAGCATTGTTAATCATACATTCGGTTTTACCGTATTTTTTTTCTGCATCGCGGACTGCTATTTCGAATCGTTCATAATCAGTAATATCCAGTGGTGCATATAGAACTTCACGCCCTTTTAATTCAGCAAGCGGTTCAATGTGGCGACTGATTAATAAACAGGGATAACCTTCATCGGTAAAACGAATTGCTAACGCTTTACCAATACCGGCGCTTGCGCCAGTAATCACAACAAGCGATTTTTGATTATTCATGCTGTCATTCCCTTGAGTACTCTATTAACTATAGATTATTTTGTTGAGCCTCAGGGATTTTTACATGAACGGTTTATTATTAAATTAGGTTTGCTAATAGGGTTTAATGGTATAAGCAAAAACTAAAATTTGCCTATACTTCAAAAAAGTAGTATTATAGAATTAGCTTGAAAATGTCTATTTTTATACTCTCAAATCGTCGTTTTATTATTTATTTAATCCTTCGTACTGTAGTTTTTAATTTTGACCTCTTCCCGCTAATTTCGCCTGTATAGGTATCTTAAATAAAAACGTAAGGATGTAGTCATGTCTAAAACAGTCAATGGGGTTGTTAAATGGTTCAACGAAACTAAAGGATTCGGTTTTATCGAGCAAGATTCAGGGCCGGATGTATTTGCCCACTTTAAAGAAATTGTGAGTTCTGGTTTTAAAACCCTGGCAGAGGGACAGCGCGTACAATTCGTTGTAACGCAAGGGGCAAAAGGTCTTCAAGCACAGAATATAACTGTCATTTAAATTACGATATTATCTTAACCACTATGTCTTGCTATAGACATAGTGGTTTATCAGTTCCAAAGTCTCATGGTTTTGTATAAAAATCAGATATCCCGCATTCAGCCCCAAGACATAATGAGATTGATGGGCTAATTTTATCCACTTGAAATTCCTAATCACTCAAAAACAACCTTTATAAAATGAGTATCTTTCCTGGTTAGCGATTTCTATCCTGGGAACCTCAGCAGCCTGAACAAATACAGTCTAATTGTTGGCTAACGCTTCAAGGATTGCCATACGCATAAAAACACCATTTTCAACCTGATTTAAAATACAAGACTGTGGTCCATCAGCAACTGCACTATCAATTTCGACACCGCGATTCATGGGACCGGGGTGCATCACTATCGCATCAGGTTTAGCGTATTTTAGGCTATCTTGAGTCAGTGCATATTCGGCACGGTATCGTGATAAATCGAGATGTTCATTTTCCAATAAACGCTCACGCTGTACTCGCAAACAGACGATCACATCCGCTTCTTGTATACCGTCTCGTAGAGAAGACGTAACACGACCAAAATGCACCGTTTGGGGCTGCCAAATATCAGGTGCTACCAAAGTTAATTCTCCTACTCCCATACTTTTACAAATACATTGCAAAGAATTTGCTACACGGGAATGAAAAATATTACCCACAATAGCGATTTTTAGTTGACGGAGATTTGGTTTTCTTTCCACGATGGTCATTAGATCAAGCATCGCCTGGCTAGGATGCGCATGCTTCCCGTCACCGGCATTGACAATATGAACCTGGTTTCCCAACGCGTCTGCCAACTGCCGTTGTAATCTATCCTGAGTATGCCTAATCACAAACAGCTTAATCCCCATTGCCGCCAACGTTTTGATGGTATCTTCAATAATTTCACCCTTGGCTTCGGATGAATTTTGTAAATCCAAGTTAATGACCGGCATAGATAATTGCTTTGCTGCCAATTCAAAACTAACCCTGGTGCGAGTACTATTTTCATAAAAAAGATTAGCTACGCTGGTTCGGGCACAGGAAGGGTATTGCTTGTTATGTTTAAAATAGAAGGCTCTTTCTAAAAGCGAATCAATTTGAGAGCGGGAGAGCTGACTAATTTCTAAAAAATGCTGCATGGTACTCACTGTCTACTGAGAGTGTTGTAGCCACTGCTCAAGAATAACACAGGCGGCGACACTATCGACTTGGGATTGCTTTATTTTACGATATCCCCCTTCGGCAAACAACTGAGCACGCGCTTCAACGGTAGACAACCGCTCATCAACCAAATGGACTGGGAGTAAAAAACGCTTGCGCAGTTGACGCGCAAAACTGCGAGCAGCAGCTGTAGTGTACTGTTCACTATCATCGATACAAGTTGGCAGCCCTACAATCAATGCTTGCGGACGCCATTCCGCGATTATTTTTTGCACTGCATCCCAATTAGGGATCCCCAGTTTTGCATCTAACGTCGTTAAAGGCCGTGCACTACAGGTAATTTGCTGCCCTACAGCGACTCCAATTCGCTTATAACCAAAATCAAATCCTAAGTAAACGCCATCAGGCATTGAGGAAACTCCGTACTAATACATATAAAATTAATCAGGCATGCCCTACGCTGGAAGTTAATTGGCTCATTTTCACACCAATGGTCATTCCGGCATACTCCCAGCGCTCTGAAAAGGGCACTTCATAGAGTAACTCTGCGGAATAAGGGCACACTAACCAGGCATTATCCATCACTTCTTGTTCCAACTGATTTTCACCCCAACCAGCATACCCTAAAGTAACGAGTGCATCTTTAGGACCTATGTCAGCTGCTATTGCCCGAATAATATCATTTGAGGTGGTAACGGTCACGTCATCACGCAGCACCAAACTGGAGCGCCAACCACCTAATGGTCGATGAATG
Source organism: Legionella donaldsonii (assembly GCF_900452385.1). Taxonomy (NCBI): domain Bacteria; kingdom Pseudomonadati; phylum Pseudomonadota; class Gammaproteobacteria; order Legionellales; family Legionellaceae; genus Legionella; species Legionella donaldsonii. Next base: position 2,552,192 of record NZ_UGOA01000001.1, read on the forward strand.
ACAAAACCACGTTCCGGTTGAATTGGCCCTCCAAATAACAAAGGCTTTTGGTTTTGCTCAATTCGAATCGGTTCAATTTGCATTTGCTCAAAAACCATACCCAGGGGATATTGCATCGGACGGTTAATAATCAATCCTACCGTACCTTGAATATGGTGTTCGCAAATGTAAATTACAGAACGTTCAAAATTGGGATCTTTCAGTGAGGGCATAGCTATCAGCAGATGATTGGCCAATGAAGTATTGATTGGCATAGCACGCCTCCAATAATCCCTTTTAGTTAATTTAAGTATATACTAAATAAATCATTTATATGGGAAAGAGACCTAGAATATTTTATGATCAATCAATAATTTTTTTCATTTTTCTTCTTGCTTTTTTAATGAAAACCTTGCTGTGCTTGCTTTGTTCGTTGTTATTAAATTAATGAAAAAAATAGAGGGACTCATGATAATAAAAGGCATTATGCTCTGAGCACAATGCCTTAAAGAAGATTTTTACAAATTATCGACGCGATTTAAGAAAATAAGTGCACATCTTGCCCTTGCCTTTTACTTCAATTTCATCTCTTTTTTCAATGACAAACTGTTCTTCCAGTAGTAGTGCCATTTTTTCCGTAATCTGAATTTCTCCGGGAATATTGGTAGCTTCCATCCGGCTTGCGATATTAACCACATTCCCCCAAACATCATAAATAAATTTTTTGTGTCCAATCACCCCGGCTATCACTGTTCCATAGGTCATTCCTATACGGGTTTGTAAGTCTATTGCATGAATTTGGGAAAATGTTTTTACTTTTTCTTTCATGGCCAGCGCAAAGTCTGCTATACGAAAGGCATGATCCGCTGCAGGCTCAGGAATTCCTGCTGCTGCCATATAAGAATCACCAATTGTTTTTATCTTTTCAACACCATATTTTTGTGCCAAATCATCAAAGTCATCAAAAAGACATCCTAAAATGTCAAACATTTTGTTAGTGCCTATTCTCGCCATCATGGCAGTGAAACCTACGATATCACAGAAAAGAACACTTGCCTGAGGGTATTCATCAGCAATAATTTTTTCACCACGTTTAAGCCGCTCTGCGATGGATGATGGAAGGATGTTAAAAAGAAGAAGTTCATTTTCTTTGGCTGTTTTTGCAATTCGGTGTAAGGCTTTAATAATGGAAATCAACATAATAATAGTGGATAACACTGAAAGAATGATAGCAATAGAAATGACCTGATTAATTTCTTGAGAAATCTCCTTATTTCTTTCAGTTGTTCTTGCCTTAATTTTTTCGAAAAACAACTGGATGGGAGCCATAATCTTTGCTTTTTCCTCCATGTATTTCTTGCCAAAAACCAAATCGATAGCAAGCTTTTTATTGGGTTCTCCCTGACTACTATATTGATCACTTCCGGTATCAAATTTTCCTTCCACAGCATTAATAGCCCTAAATTCAATGGCAGTCAGTGCATCACTCTTTTCTTGGGCTTGTCTTAGCAACTCAAATTCCTGAAGAGAAAACCCCTGATCTATCATCATCTGCACTAATGATTTCGCCTTTTCATAGGGTCTTGGTCTTTTATCATCATCCAATACCAGATCCCAATAGACACTATCGTATTCTTTCGGACGTGGACTTGTGCCGCTACGAATAGCAATGATTTCGTTAAAATGATCAAGGTATTTTTTGTCTCCTGTTATCACGTAAAGGCGAACCATCTTTGTCAAATCATCGGATGATATTCGGAGTTCTTGAGCGATACGATAAGATTCGTAATGCCTGTTATTGCTTTGCTCCTGAAGAAAAGAGAGATGCTTCAACAAAAACAGACAACCAAGCAGGGCAACAACAAGGATAATTAATCCAACAAAGAAAGAAACCAACAAGTAATCTTGTTTGAAATGAAAACGATACATCATGCTTTCCTTGAAGAGGAGAAGGAGCCTGATTAGTTAAAATTCAAAAAATATTATTATTAATTAGTTTATACTCATTTTCAGAACAGTACCAAATTCTTGCTAATGACGACTTAAACAGGATTTGGGTTATAAGTAACAACAATGTTCGTTGCAAGCTGATTGCGACTAGGCTAAGGAAACAAATCTATCCACGAATGTTATATTGTAAAGCCTATTAGATCATTTCAGTGACCGCTACCTTATCAGGCGCTGAAATAACCTTTTTTTCCCCCAACAGCAAAGTTTCGAGTTCCGCCAAGGAGGAAACTTGGTATTTGGGGGTAAGACCCGGCGAGATAGGGTGATTATGTGCATTAAACCAACAAGTATCTAACCCTGCGTTCAAGCCTCCCAGAATATCAGAATCTGGATTATCGCCCACCATTAATACTTGTCCGCGCGCTGGATTTCCCATTAACGAAAGAGCATGTTCAAAAATACCCCGATGAGGCTTGGCAAAACCTACCTGCTCTGAGATTACCAATAGGTCGAAGTAAGTTTGAAATCCAGTTCGCTCGAGACGAATCTGTTGTAATTCCGTAAATCCGTTGGTAATAATCCCTAGCTTAACTCGCCCTTTCAAAGAAGTTAATAAACTTTGTGCGCCTTCGATTGGTGTGCAAATATCCGCCATAATAGCCATAAAAGTACTATGCAAAACCTGAGTAGAAACTTGGAGTTGGTCAGCCCAAATTGCAAAACGCTGATGTTGTAATTCTTGCGCAGTAATTGTTCCGTTCTGATAATCTACCCACAACGATTTATTGAAGACTTGATAAGTCTGGTAATCTTGTTGAGTAAAATTGACTTCAAACCGGGAAAGCAGGCGTTGTAACCCATCAAAAGAATCGAAATTAAATAAGGTTTCATCCGCATCAAATAAAATCCACTCGTACGTCTTCACTGGAGGTCTCTCATAACTAGTTGCTTCTCAGCTGGAAAACTTCTATTTTACTGTAAAAAGAATGCTATATGGAGTCCAGTTAGTGCTTTATTAAATCAGAAATCAAATCGAAGCATCAAGATAAGAGAAATATAGACAGTCCCTATGAGGTAAACTCAATCAATCCCTCATCACTTAAGGTTTTTATCCAACAAAGCTGCCGTTGTCGTAGTAGAAATTCTGGCTAATTGGTTAATGGCGTTTTCATGTACCTTTTGCTGCGCAGCACCACAGGCATCCTCCACGATAGTCACTTGATAATCACGATCATGCGCTTCACGCGCAGTGTTCTGGATAGCCATATCGGTTGAAACACCAGTAAGAATCAGGGAGTCAATTTTCTGAGCATGTAAAACCGCTTCAAGAGGCGTTGCATAAAAAGCAGAAACTCGCTTTTTAATTAAGATAAAATCATCTGGCTGTACATCTACTTTTTCATGAAATTCCGTACCCCAGGTTCCCAATTGCAGAGCCCCAGCGAGTTTCACCTTAGAAAAAAGCGGCGATTGTATGGGACATTCAATATAAGATGCACTAAAGCCTATTTTAATATGGACTATAGGAAATCGAGCTTCCCGCGCCACTTTTATGACTTGATTGACCTGCTCAAGGACTTCATGTTCTCGTATGAAAGCAGCACTTGCAGCAATTTTTCCCTGGGGATGCACAATATCATTAACCAAGTCAATGACCAATAACGCTGTTTTTGCCATACTCACCGTCCCCTTTAGCTGACCCTGCTTCTTATCTTACCGTTCAAGCGATCCTTATCACAACATCCTGAATTAAAGAAAAGGGTTATTATCAGAATTAAGACTGTTAGGGGATTTGACTACGCATTATTGCCGGGAGGAGAAACCTGTCGAGCCAAAAGCCCGACATTAAAAGACAGGAATTTCTGGCGATTGAAAGGTAGGGATGTCTGAAGTCCCCATTGTCTCCACAGTCGGATAAAATCTGTAGTGGTTATAAGTTTTCGGTTTTTCCGCTCCTTTTTCATCCCTAAGCAGCATCTTCCCCCCATTTTCTTCTGGATTTGCTCTTTCAGTTGCCGCACCCTCACTACTTGACGGCGCTTTCACATTGAGGCTGGGGTAAAGCGTTTTTATATGATCGAGTTCTTCCTGCAATTGAACTCTGATAGTCGTTTCATTATTCTTATGCAAATAATATTTAATTGCAGCAAGAGCAATGTTGGTTACTACCGCAGTAACCGTAAGAAAAAGTCCACCAGGCAAAAAACACCAGGCTGCCATAACACCTGCTAAAGCAAGAGAAACAGAAACATCAATGAATGCCGCATTTTTATTTTGTAAATATTGGTATTCACGCCGTGCATACGTTTGATGAATATTTAAATTATTACTATCGTAAATTGGTGGTAGTGTTTCATGTTCTATCCAATACTGCGCCATGCAAAATACATCTTTGAGCACATTCACTATTGAAGCAGCAACAAAGAGAGAGCCGACCGTGGGGGACATTTCTCTTGCAGCCCAAATAGCATAGGCAGATAAATTATAAAAGGTATTCACCAGGAGGAAAGTATTGTCACGAAGGCGAATGTGATGTGCTTTTTTCGGATCATTGCTACTTTCATACAGACCCGAAATAGCAAATCCACTGGTGCTAATCATGCCTAAAATACCAGCCATTGCAGGCAGATAAGCGGACCCAGCTGAAAAAAGGCCAGAGACTAAGCAACCAAGAACAAATTTTGCCGTTGCCAGGGAAGTCTTTTCCTCTATCAAACTGAGTATATAATCGACTTGATAGTGGCTGCCGTCTGTTTTTAATTTAATAAAAAAATCGTAAACAGTCAGATTTGCGTTTAAATATTGCGACCAGTGCGTTTGCGGAATATTAAGGCTTTCCAAGATATCTTGGATTTTTTTATAAACCTTCAGGTTATCTTGATTAATCGTCGTGGAATAAAAATTTACCCTTAATTGCTCTAATTCTTTATCATAAGATTTCATGTGTTCTTTAAGAGCCTCAGGGCTTTTTTTATCTGCCCGAATGTAAGCATCAAATACACGTAGAGTCTCAACTAATAATGGCATTTTATGGGATCCCCGCAACATAATGCGCATAATATTAACATACTGACCTTAAGCCATCCTTAAGAAAATTATTTTTTGAATGAGGATTCCCTCCTTGCAAAGCGATGCTGAGAATAACCGTATTTGAAATAATGGGAACCCACTTTTGGATGCATTATTTATTGCAACCTGAGGATATTACTGTCGCTATCAGGATGGCGGCAAATTCGAAGGACCTACCCAAGCTTATACTAACCGGACTAGCTGATTAATTTCTATAACGTTTCAATACACCGTCTAATTATCCTTTCCTGGGAAAAGCCTACAATCGGCTTCCTTGTACCACTGTTTTCGCAATAATTCCTATTGTTTTTTTCCTGAAGGTAGATTATTTAAAAATTTTAACAGTCGGTAGCACTTTTTTTACTAACCCTAAAAACTGCATAAGATAGATAACTAACGCTATTAGTAGAAAAAAATTAATCACTAAATTAATAAAAGGATCCAGGAAGATAGATTGATTGACAGCCCAAAATATTAATCCGGTAATAATAACCATAATCAACTGATTTAAACTATCCATATGACCAGACTTCCTTTTCAACTTAGGGATAGAAAATGACTATCTCAATAATTTTTATTGCTTACATGATGATCGATAAATTTTTTTATATTGGTTTGGGTAAAGGTCTTAGGTTGCCGTTCGCTATAAATTTTTTCTAAAAACAAGGTATGCCTCGCCAGGTTGGCTAAAGAAATCACTCCGGTAGGTGCTTTGTTTTGCTCATTATTTAATACGATTAAATTAGCGATCTGTAAATTACCTATCTTTTCTGCAACGAACCCTAAATCGTCGTCCTCGTAACAACAATAAACGTTTTTCTTCATCAACTTACTTGCCGCCATGTTTCCAGTGACATCATTTTTTTGCAGATTTACTACAATGTCCCGCAGCGTAATAATTCCCAATAATCCCTCATTAACAACAATAGGCATAACCGCTATACGCAATTTTTCCATGAGCTTTGCAACATCAAAAATAGTATTATCAGGAAGGCAATAAACCGAATTATCCCTCATGATTTCTCGGACTTTCATTGAGCTACCACATCGTTTTAATTCCTTATTAATAAAGTATAGGACAACTTTAAGGTATTTATAGTCACTTCCTTTATTGACCCTCTTTATGCGCAACGGTTTTGATTACTTTAAAAAGTAAAAAGTCTGTTGCCAATTGGAATAAAGTTTTATTCTTTAAGCATAACGGTTGATTAGTTTCATTTTCTAAATGCGTTTTCAGTCAAAGCAGCATAAAAATAAGTCATTCAGCAAATGCGGCTACTCTTGCAATACGCCAAAGGGGTTTTTATGATCAATTGTACGGCTAACCTGCTATAGTAAAACTATCGATTTATTGCAATGAAGCCTGCTGATCCAGTAGGTGAGTCGCAAATGACATTCTAGAGAAATAAGGATTTTATCGTGGAATCAATTGAGATTAAGAAAAAAGATATATTTTTTCTACGTGCCTTGGAATTAGATGAGTTAATTATTATTGTGCTTGTTGTTAGTTTAATCACCTTGCTTATTTCAGTGTATCTGTGGGATAGACATCAAAAACAACATGCTGTTTTACGTAATTTCCCCATCGTAGGCCATTTTCGCTATTTTTTTGAATATTTAGGAGATTTTTTTCGGCAATATTTTTTTGCTAGCGATCGGGAAGAATTACCCTTTAACCGTGCTGAACGCTCCTGGGTATATCGAGCAGCTAAAAATGTTGATACGACTATAGGATTCGGCTCAACCCGTCCTCTCCATAATACAGGAACGGTCTATTTTGTTAGTGCTCCCTTCCCTCCCCTCGCCACTAACCAGGCAACTATCAGACCAGTCACTATAGGGCCTTATTGCGCACACCCCTATACTTCAAATCATATTTTTAATATTTCTGCCATGAGTTACGGTGCTATTTCCAAACCGGCCATTCAAGCTTTAGCAAAAGGAGCTAAAAAGGCAGGCTGCTGGTTAAATACCGGGGAAGGAGGACTGTCACCGTATCATCTTGAGTATGGCTGCGACATTGTCATGCAGATAGGAACAGCAAAATACGGCGTTCGTGATGCTGAGGGCCATCTATCCGATAAACGTTTGCGCGAGCTGGCTGCAGAAAAAAGTATCAAAATGTTTGAAATAAAACTCAGTCAAGGCGCCAAACCAGGTAAAGGGGGAATCCTGCCCGCTGTGAAGGTGACTGAGGAAGTAGCTAAAATAAGAGGTATTTTACCTCATGTTGATTCTATCAGTCCTAATCGACATGTTGATATCAGCAATGTCGAAGAGCTTTTGGACTCGATTGAGCATATCCGCCAGATAACAGGTAAACCAGTTGGTTGCAAATTTGTATTAGGCGGTTATGAATGGCTACATGACTTATGCCTGGCTATTCATAAGCGCGGCAGTCAATTTGCCCCGGATTTTATTACTTTGGACAGTTCTGATGGAGGTACTGGAGCTTCGCCACAAGGTTTAATGGATTATATGGGTATCCCTATCCAAGAGGCGCTGCCTAATTTAGTCGACATTCTGGTGATGTACAATTTACGTGAACGCATCAAAGTAATTGCCAGCGGTAAACTGATTACCCCCTCAGGTGTCGCCTGGGCACTTTGTGCCGGAGCAGATTTTGTGAACTCTGCGCGCGGCTTCATGTTTGCTCTAGGTTGTATCCAGTCCATGCAATGTCATAAAAACACCTGTCCAACTGGGGTAGCTACCCATGACCTCAGGCTACAACGTGGATTAGTGGTCACCGATAAGGCAGAGCGAGTTTATCATTATGCAAACAATATGGCGCATGAAGTTGCTATCATCTGCCATTCCTGCGGTGTAGATGAGCCAAGGCAATTACAACGCCAACACGCACGTATTGTCAGAGAAGATGGTTTTTCTATTTCACTGGCTGAAATTTTCCCCAATAAAAAACCATTGCCCGAGTATTTATAAAGTTAACCAGAAGGCGGCTCAGATTTCGCGAGTTTCGATGCTTGGGTCTTGACAATAGAAATGTCAGCCCCCGGCTATTTTTGCTCTTAAAGAGGGAACCAATTCCTGCAAAACTTCTTTAGGATAAGGTGTGGCAGTCATTCCAGATTGCCAGATACCATGAGGCCACGCTTTATCACCATTAAAGCGGGCAACAACATGGATATGAAGCTGGGAAACAATATTACCTAAAGCCCCAACATTCAATTTGTCGGGCTTAAAATGAATATTCACCAGATTCGATATCTTAGCGATTTCCTCTATTAATAGCTGGCGATTTGTAGGCGATAATTGGTAAATCTCTTGAATATTCTCTTCTCTAGGAACCAGAATAAACCATGGAAAATCAGCCTCATTTTTTAAGTAGACTGTTGATAAAGATAAATCGTCTAACCAAATACTACTTGCTTGAATACGTTCATCCGTTACAAAACCCATTGATTGGTCACCTTAATAAATGAGGGGCTGCGTACATTTCGCTATCTTGAGCCACGTAGGTCAGCCCGTGGCTCGACATACGCCCGCTGACCAATATGCTGTAAGCGAAGCGCCTAATCTGCACCGGCTAGCAGGTATGCTCCACTGTGGAGCTCAAAAATCAAGCCATAAGCGCCAAGATAGTAGAAAGGTAAGCCGTCTCCCCTAGCTATATAACAACGATGCGTGAAAGCGTAAATGATCGTCTATAAAACTGGCAATAAAATAATAACTGTGATCATAACCTTTTTGCATACGCAAATTTAACGGCACACCAGCTCGCAAACAGGCAGCCTGCAAAAGCTCTGGCTTTAATTGCTCCTGTAGAAAAGGATCTTGCAACCCTTGATCAATCAAAATGGATGAGTGCGGCCACCCCATTTTTTCCACCAACTCAGTAGCATCATAATTTTTCCATGCTTCTTCATTCTGTCCCAGATATCCCGCAAACGCTTTTCTACCCCATGGGCACTGCATGGGAGCACAAATTGGAGAAAAAGCAGAGACACTCCGATATTGCTGAGGGTTTTTAAGTGCCAACACTAAAGCACCATGCCCACCCATGGAATGGCCAAAAATACCGGTACGTTCAGGATTCACAGGGAAATGTTGATTAATTAGTTTAGGTAATTCATCACTGATATAACAGGACATTTGATAATGTTTAGCCCAGGGATATTCAGTCGCATCGACATAAAAACCCGCGCCGATGCCAAAATCATAACTTTCCCGATCACCGGGTATCTCAATACCACGAGGGCTAGTATCCGGTACGATTAATATTAATCCCAATTCAGCAGCTAGCCGCTGAGCCCCTGCTTTGGTTATAAAATTTTGTTCATTGCAGGTTAACCCTGAAAGCCAGTAAAGAGCAGGAAGTTTTTTCGTTATAGTCATTGCAGGCAAAAATACAGCAAAACGCATTAAGCAATTTGTTAATGAGGATTGATGGCTATAAACACCTTGTACCCCATTAAAGCATTGGTGTTCTTCAATCATTGCAATTGCCATTGTCATGATCCTTCTTGATATAAGTCCTGGAGCTCGTTAATTAATTCCCTAAAAATAGAACAATGGCTGTTATTGACGATCATTGCAGCGCAGTGTACATAGAAGTATAACAAGCTCTTAGAATGTTAGAACCGAACGTATTGATTCACCTGCATGCATCAATTCAAAAGCATCATTAATTTGCTCGAGAGGTAGAACATGGGTAATCAAATCATCAATGTTGATTTTGCCCTCCATATACCAATCAACAATTTTAGGGACATCCGTCCTCCCGCGTGCACCACCAAAAGCAGACCCTTGCCATACTCGACCTGTTACCAATTGAAAAGGTCGCGTGGAAATTTCCTGGCCTGCACCTGCGACACCAATAATCGTGGAAATCCCCCAGCCTTTATGACAACACTCCAAAGCTTGACGCATCAAAGTTACATTACCAACGCATTCAAAACTGTAATCCGCCCCACCATTCGTTAATTCAACCAGATGAGCAACAAGATCCCCAGCGATCTCGTTAGGATTAACAAAATCAGTCATACCCATTTTTTTTGCTAAACTCTGGCGCTGGGGATTAATATCTACACCAATAATTTGGTTAGCGCCCACCATGCGGGCTGCCTGAATCACATTGAGCCCTATTCCACCTAAACCAAATACAACCACGGTGGAGCCAGGTTGGACTTTTGCTGTATAAATCACTGCACCAATACCCGTGGTTACACCACAACCGATATAACATACTTTTTCAAAAGGGGCATCGTTACGAATTTTTGCCACCGCAATTTCGGGCAACACCGTATAATTGGCAAAAGTTGAGGTGCCCATATAATGGAAGAGCGGCTTACCATCGAGCCTAAAACGAGAACTGCCATCGGGCATTAAACCCTGTCCCTGCGTAGTACGAATGGCTTGACAAAGATTTGTTTTTTGAGAAAGACAATAAGCACATTGCCGACATTCAGGGGTATAAAGAGGAATGACATGATCCCCGGGTTTGACTGAACTGACACCGGCTCCCACATCAACCACAATGCCAGCACCTTCATGACCAAGAATCACTGGAAAAATTCCTTCCGGATCCTGCCCCGACAGGGTAAATGCATCCGTGTGGCATACACCAGTCGCTTTTATTTCAACAAGCACTTCACCTTGTTTAGGCCCTTCTAAATCGACCATCTCAACTGTTAATGGCTTGCCTGCCTGAAACGCTACAGCGGCTTTTACTCGCATTGAGGAATCCCTCCCTGAAGATCCAATGAACTAACTAGTTATTACTGGCAATCAATAAATTTTTAATATTTTGCTGCCATTTATAATTCCTGCGGTATCAAAGAAAACATGAAGCACTTTATTTTCAATCGATTATACTTAAATTACTTAGCACTATATATATGCAACACAATATGGATCTAAATCAAATTCGTGCATTTATTGCTGCTGCTGATTTCCGTTCTTTCACTTTAGCAGCCGATTACCTGTATATCACCCAATCGGCAATGAGTAAGCGTATTGCGGCGCTTGAATCAGAAATTAAGACCTCTTTATTCATCAGAGAACATAACCGCCTAATTCTAACTGAGACAGGAAAGATTTTCTTACCTTACGCTATCGAGACATTGCAGACTATCCAATCAGGTATATCGTCCATTAATCATTTTATAGATAAACAAAAAAAACCATTGCGAGTTGGAGTCGATTTTTTGATTGGTAGCTGGATGTTACCCGATTTTCTGGCTTCTTTTAGTCATGGACATCAGGATATAGAGTTTTCAGTCAGCTATTTATCACCACTAATGAGTTTTCGCGCCTTGCGTAATCGTGAAATCGAGCTTTGTTTAAATTGCATTAGCGATAAAATCGCCCATGAATTTGAATTAATTCCTCTTTTTACGCTTCCGTATGTTATCAAGGTGGCTCGTAACCACCCTTTGGCTAAGAAAAAAAATCCGGCTCTAGCCACTATTCTGGAGTACCCAGGGATTGTCATGCCTAAATATGCCCCTCCACGCCAGACTCTAGAGAATTTTTTATATAGAAAAAATCTTATATTACTTGCACAGCATGAAGCGGAACCTATTTTTGCACTGTTAAAACTTGCCAAATTAAGTTTAGGTTGGTGTTTTATACCCAAAAATGTCATTGATAGGAACCTAATCACTATCTATGAGCATCCAACCTTACATATTGATTATTTCATCATTTATCGCAAAGGGCATAAACTCAGCGATGACGCCCAAAATTTCATTACCCACCTAAGGGAGATTCAATTCTTTGAATAGCCCTATGTGCATACCTGGCACTGCTCAATTCTAAAGCAAACAAAACAGATAATTGATAATAAGTTAACCGTATATGGCGTTAATTACACAATTTTTTAGTAAACCTATTGTCACTACTCCCCATTTTACGTTATGTTGAAATGCCCAGCACAAAAATGGGTTATTTAAAGTTATTACCATTTATAGCAAAATACAATTGCTCAATTGTTTTTTTGAAGCAATTGACCGGCTTTAACAAAAGGAGGAGTTATGGCTACAGGTGAAGTAAAATGGTTTAATAATGCCAAAGGATGGGGTTTTATTATGCCAGAAGGCGGCGGTGAAGACATTTTTGTTCACTTCTCTGCTATTCATGGTACCGGCTATAAAACACTGGTTCCCGGGCAACAGGTAAGCTATGACCTTGAGAAAGGCGAGCGCGGCTTGCATGCTTCTAACGTAATAGCACTGAACAGCGAAAACGTATCGGCTTAAGTGTCTATTAGATGCGCGGCAGCTTTTTGCTGCTGCGACGGTGCCGTTGCTGTATTATGTGAGTTTTCTCAGTGCGTTATTTAAAATGAAGAATGGTTTATTGTTGATTAACCTGGGTACGCCAGAGGCACCTGATGTTATTGCCGTCCGAAAATATCTGCGAGAATTCTTAGCTGATAAGCGGGTTATCGACTTACCTGCACCGTTAAGGTATCTCTTGCTTTATTGCATCATTTTACCTTTTCGCCCCAAACAATCAGCACACGCTTATCAAGCGATTTGGAGCGAGGAAGGCTCGCCCCTGCTAATTCACAGTCGGCATTTACAAACCAAGTTACAAACGGCACTTGGAAGTCGTTGGCAAGTGAGCCTTGGGATGCGTTATGGCAACCCCTCTTTAATAAGCGCTTTAGAAGAAGTACGCCATTGTGCGCGTTTGACCATACTGCCCTTATACCCACAGTATTCCTCTGCTGCTACTGGCTCATCCATTGAGAAAGTATTGCATTTATTAACCTCTCAACCTGTTTTCCCAACACTCACCATTATTCGTGATTTTCATGACCATCCAGGCTTCATTAACGCGCAGGCAACGCTGATAAAACCGTATGTTGCCGATCACGATTATGTCTTATTCAGTTATCATGGGGTACCAGAACGCCATCTACTCAATACGGGTTGTAACAAAATTTGTGAGCAAAGTTGCCCACCCATTGATGAAAATAATCAAGCTTGTTACAAAGCACAATGCTATGCAACAACTCGTTCCCTGGTGAAGGCGTTGAGTTTATCGGCGGACAAATATGGTATCGCCTTTCAATCCAGATTAGGCAAAACACCTTGGATAAAACCCTATCTTGATGAAGTATTACCTAAACTGGCTACGCAAGGAATTAAACGTCTCGCAGTCTCTTGCCCTTCTTTTGTCGCTGACTGTCTTGAAACGCTGGAGGAAATCGGCATACGCGCACAAGAGCAATGGCAACAACTTGGTGGTACAAAATTAACGCTTATTCCCTGTGTAAACGATAGTGAACTATGGATTAACGCGCTTGTTAATCTGGTTACCAGCCCTGAAAATAGCAATAACTAAAACTAAAACGCCCTTATTTAACAAAAGATCGCTGGGCAAGGAGACACGGAGCGCAGAATTGGAGTACACGTCAGTGCATGAGGATTCGAGCACCGTATCGACGAAGCAATTTCCCACCCCGGTAGCGTTTAAAGAATAACAGCTAAAATGAGTGGTTAAACAAGAATATTCCCACAAAATTGCAAAACATTTTTTTTATGCTATAGAACATAGAGACGAATAATTTCTAACTGAGGTGAGCATGCATAGACATTTTGCCGAGCGTCTTAACAAAGAACTCGACGGTATTGGAGTACCACCTCGGACTGATGAGCGAATTGAGGTTTTTGCCAAACTTATTAAAATACCAAAATTTAAGGCAGAAGCCTTTTTGAATGGTATTACCATTCCCGATCCCACCCTGCTTAACCTCATTGCCCAAGAATTGGAAGTTAATCCTGAGTGGTTGATAGGAAAGAGCGAGCAGCGTCAGAAAAAAACACGTGCCTAAGATCTTCTTGGCTCTTTATAGCGCCTCTTCACATTGTTCAAGATTACAACTCATCCCAGTTTTCTTGATTGTCAGCAAAAAGCTGTAAACTATCCCAATCTTCAAATAAGGCCAAATGAAACAAGGCATCCCCTTCATTCACTAAAGGAATATTGGTTTTACCAATCACCAAACCATCACAGGGAGAACAAATTTTTACTTTATTGTTGCCCAAAGGATCTACAATCAAACAAAGTAATTCATCTTTATGGATTTTTGTACCAAGTAATTTGCTTTCTATAACCATGCCACTTTCCGCTGCTCTAACCCAAAACGTTGATTTTGCAACAGCTACTTCAGGTGGTGTTCTGGCAAGTGGCCTTCTTTGAGAAGGGGACAACATCTCCAGGTAGGTCATCACTTTTAAGATCCCCCGCACTCCTAGCTTGATAGATAACTCATCAAAACGTAATGCTTCACCCGCTTCATAAATAATCATCGGAATATCTAAATTATCTGTAGCATGGCGTAGGGAACCATCGCGCATGTTGGAAGGTACCATCACTGGTGCAGCGAACGCGTTGGCTAAAGCAGCAGATTGCGCGCACTGATGGCTATATCTTGTTTGGGGATAATTACTGCGATGAATTGCACCAGTATGCAAATCAATACCATGTGTTGAGTGCTCGACGATTTCTGTCATAAGCAAATTGGCAAGTTTGGAAGCCATTGAGCCTTGCTCGCGTCCAGGAAATTGACGATTCAAATCCCGCCGATCCGGCAAATAACGCGAGTGAAGGATAAAACCATAAACATTAACCACAGGAATTGTTAGCAGAGTACCTCGGATGCGCTTCAGTAGTGGGGAGTGGTGAAGCCTGCGAATGATTTCAACCCCATTAATCTCATCACCATGAATTGCTGCTGTCACAAAAAGAACAGGGCCCTCTTTCTTACCATGAAAAACATAAACCGGAACCTCAATGGGTGTCGAACTATATAACATGGACAAAGAGAGTTTGACACAACGGGATTGCCCCGCTTTGATAGATTCATTTGCAATGACAATTGGCTGTCTCGTAGTCATCCCTGGAACCGTCGGTTAATGCCTTTTGGCTTGGCATTTTTTTCAACATATTGAATAATTTTAGCAGCAATATTCACATGTGTCGCTTTTTCTATTCCTTCAAGCCCGGGCGATGAATTAATTTCCAATACCAAAGGACCATGCTTAGAGCGAATTAAATCAACCCCTGCCACTTTTAAGCCCATTGCTTTTGCAGCAGCAATCGCGATAGCCCGTTCTTGTGGGTCTAATTTGACTTTCACTGCTTTGCCACCCTGGTGCACATTGGCGCGAAAATCACCGTCTTTGGCCTGACGTTTGATGGCAGCCACTACTTTATCTCCTATCACGAAACAACGAATATCCGTACCGCGTGATTCTTCAATAAACTCTTGCACCAAAATATTGGCTGACATTTCCTTAAAGGCATTGATAATGCTCACTGCTGATTGATGGCTTTCTGCCAGAATTACCCCTTTTCCTTGAGTTCCCTCTAATAACTTAATAACTAATGGCGCTCCACCAACCATACGAATCAAGTCCTCTGTGTCATCAGGTGATTGTGCAAAACTGGTCAAGGGCATAGGAATCCCTTTACGTGCCAAAAGTTGCAAGGAACGAAATTTATCGCGCGAACGTGAAATGGCTATTGATTCATTAAGCGTGTACATCCCCATAGTTTCCATGTGCCTTAACAAGGCTGTTCCATAAAAAGTAATTGAAGCCCCAATACGGGGGATGACTGCATCAAATTTTGGTAAAGGGACACCGCCGCGGTAATGAACGTTTGGATTGGAAGCAGCTACATTCATATAGCAATTAAGGGGGTTAATGATACTAACCTCATGATTGGCTTCCTCCCCAGCCTCTTTTAAACGCTGATGTGAATATAACTGGGGGTTTGTGGCCAATATCGCGATTTTCATGAATAAATATTTCCTTGGTTATTTTTAATTTTATATTGGTATAAGCAAAGCCTAGCTCATAATTGAAGCCTTGCATTAAACTTCTTCCGCTACTCTACATCAGTGGAGTATTTGCTTGGTCGATAAGGGCGCTACGCTCCGTTTCTCCTTGCTCTACTCTCACTACAAAGCATGACAAGAGCCGTTTCTATTTTTATTTTTGAGACGACGGACAGTCCTCGTAGGAAATCAATTTTAATAACAAAGCCAGTAGCAGGAGCATAGTCTGGATAAAACTATCCAGACTAACCTGGCAGGAATATATGAATGCAACTACAGACTATTAGCGCGCCTTCGCAAGTGTTCTAAGAAACTAATAATTGATAATCTTGAACCAAAAAATCAGCCTTGTGCGGTGTTGTGAAAAAAGCACTTAAACCACCTTGTGGATTAAACACCATCACAGCTCCACTATGTTCTATATCATAATCATGAGCATTCTTAGCATTGGGATTTACGACTTTCGCATAAGCGATACCCATTTCGCGAGTCATCTTTTTCACCATCTCATTATCGCCTCTAGCGCCATAAAAATGGGGATGAAACGCTTTGACATAATGTCTAAGTTTATCCAGATCATCTCTGTCAGGATCAACAGAAACCATTACAATCTTGGGTAAAGGCTCTACTTTTTGTTCTTCAAGCAAACGATACATTTTAGCTAATTCTGCCATGGTAGTAGGGCATACATACCCACAGTTAGTAAAACCAAAAAAAATCATAGTCCACTGTCCCTGTAAACTAGCATTATTAAACGATTTGTTATCAATCCCTGTTAAGTCAAATTGGTTAATTTCCCGCGGTTTCTGCAGTAAAGTGCCATTAAATTGTTCAACATCAATTTTCTTTCTCGCATGAATATGTTGTGAAACAAATAACCCAGTAATTAGTGCGACGAAGGCAAACAAAACAGCCACTGTCAAAGCAATATGATTTTTGGCAGGCATTTCATCTCCTCAGACATAATGATCAATCAATAAAAATACAAATAACATCATTAGATAAACAATAGAAAACCGAAAGGTACGCATAGCAACAACTGGTTGTCCATCACGATACAGCGTAATTGCCCAATATAAAAAACGCAGGCCTAACAAAATAGCCCCGATAAGATATAAGTAACCGCTCATACCTATGACAAAAGGCAAAACACTTACCACCAACAGGAGAATAGTATACAAAAGTACATGCAATTTGGTAAATGGAATACCATGCGTCACTGGTAACATAGGAATTTCCGCATGCTTATACTCTTCAAAACGATAAATAGCCAAAGCCCAAAAATGGGGGGGAGTCCATGTAAAAATAATGAGTACCAAAAGCAGGGCTTGTGGATCTAAATGGTTTGTGACAGCAGTCCAGCCCAACAAAGGAGGTGCAGCACCAGCTAACCCGCCAATCACAATATTTTGTGGCGTCGCGCGCTTCAAATAGCCGGTGTATATCCCCGCATAACCTATTAAAGTTACAAAGGTGAGGACAGCAGTCAAGGTATTAACAAAAACAATGAGTATTCCCAAGCCAAGAACACCTAGTATCACCGCAAAATACAAGGCTTGCTTCACCGAAACCTTACCTTGCGCAACTGGCCTTTTTCGAGTACGGACCATGATGGCATCGATGCGTTTATCCACAAGATGATTAATCGCTGCCGCACTCCCTGCACACAACCCTATACCAACCAGGGAAGCCAATAAAATTGATAATGCTACCCAACCGGGAGTCGCTAAATACATTCCAACAACGACAGTAAGTAACATGAGCGCAACCACCTTGGGTTTGCATAGCTCTAAATAATCTCGCCAATCAACATTGAGACGAGGTTCTGTTTTAATGCTCATCACCAAGTCTCCTTTGAATAGATTTCTTTCCAAACTCTACGGTGGTGGGAAGAGGTCTAATAAGATAAAGCATCATCAATACCGTCGCCATCAACATTGCTGCCACTCCATTATGGGCAACAGCAACCCACAATGGAAGTAAGTAGATAACATTCATTACACCAAGAGCAAACTGCGTAATCACCAGCAAAATAGCCAGTAGAGTAATACGACGTAGAGATCTGCTATTGGTTTTAAATAACAATAATAACGACAGGCTCAAAACATACAACGCGGTCAGGACAGCGCCCAAACGATGAATATATTGGATAGTTGTTCTAATCTCACTGTCTAAAACACCACCTTGATAATTTGCTCCTACAGGGGCAAACAAATTAAATCCCTGCGAAAAATGTAATACAGGCCACCACTGTCCATTACACTGAGGAAAGCCAATACAAGAAATCCCGGCATAATTAGAACTCACCCAACCACCCAAAGCAATTTGACAAAATACGATTATCACCGCCAAGCCTACCCAGAATCTCCATTGCGGTAAACTGGCAGGAGTCACTGAACTCAATTGCAAACGAAACCGGCTTAAACAGGAAAAAATGAGTATCCCGCCTAATAAATGTCCCATCACAACAACCGGGAGCAATTTTAATGTAACCGTCCACATGCCTAAGGCTGCCTGAAATAAAACTAAAAATACTAAGGTTACGGGTAGCTGCCAAGGTAAGCGTCCACCCTGCAGACGACGCCAAAGAACATTCACCGCAATAAAGAGAATAAGTAACCCTAAAGTACCTGCGGCATAACGATGGGCCATTTCGGTCCAGGCTTTACGTGTTTCAATAGGACTGTAAGGATATTGATTCTGCGCTGACTCTAATGCTTTTTGTGCCTTGGGAAGCACCATATGACCATAACAACCTGGCCAATCCGGGCAACCTAAACCGGCATCGGTCAAGCGTGTATAAGCCCCCAACATAACAACGAACAAAGCTAGAATCACTGCGATTGTTGTTGCATAACGTACTGCTGTCAATTGCATGCGTTTAACCACTCTTTTCTGCTGTACTTAATAACTGTTTAAGATCATGGAATATATCCTGAGAACTAGCAGTCAATGCATAGGATAACACCAAATAATTATCAGGATTTGCTATAAACACACGTGCCTCAGGTTTCAAAATTGCCAAGGATTGTCGTTGCTCTTGAGACAGACGTAAGAAGTGAATGTCTTGTTCCTTAAAAGAATTCCTTAAAGACTCTGGTAATGCTTTGGTATTGTCTGCAAGAATCAACCACTGTTCTACTCCGTATAAACGCCGCCCCAGAGCCAGACGAATACGTGCGAGTTTATCGAGTTGATTAAGACAAGTTACCCCACAATCACCAGGACTCCACAATAAGAGACGCCATTTATTATTACTACTCATTGCGGGTACAAGAACCGCTGGTTGCAATAATTCACCCTTATTTGTCGTTGTGGTCCCTAGCCATTGCGGATGCCTATAATATAAATAAGCCGTTATCCCTGGCGTCATAAATATCAACGCCAGCAGTACCAAAACCATATAATTACGCTTATTCATCTTCATAGGTTTTCTTCAAATTTAAGGCAACAAATAAAATTAAAACAACAAAGGCAATGACAAACCATTGCAGAGCATAGGCATAATGTCGTTCAGGAGGCATTGCTACCACCGCCCATTCTCGCACATAGCCATCAGCTTCTGATTTATCGAGGCGAATGATAAACGGATAGACTGATTTATGCAAAAATCGACCTATTAATTTTGTGTTCAATTGTTCAATAATGGTTATTTTGCCTTTTTTTTCTACAGAAGGCCCTAATACCCAATTTTTCCCTACAGGATAATAGACACGGCCTGTCAAATGCGCAGGACTTGTAGGAGTCTTGACCTGCGGCAAGGTTCGTCGCGTTACATCCCCTTGAATCCAGCCCCGATCGATTAAAATAAGGTTACCAGAATCAAGTTTAAACAGAGTAAGCACATTATAACCGAAGTGGTGCTGATAATGCTGATTATCCAGCAATAAGATATCCGGTAGATAACGACCTTTTATGCTTACTGGTTGATATTGCCGCGGCTCTATCATGCCTGGTTGCCAGAGCGTGGGACTTTGGCTGGCAAGCGCTGCTTCTGCAGCGAGCATTTGCTTTTTCTCTTCTGCCCGCGCCAATTGCCAAAAGCCAAGACGGGCAAAAAGCAATATTGCTAGCAAAGCTAAAACCGTCATTCGCCAATCAGGCGTGAAACGGCGATTAAAACAGGTTAAACTGACCATCGTTTATTTCTTCTTAAGAACTCAATTAAAATTTGGAAGGTTTGGGGAGTTGCATACATGTCGCTCGCTTGAGTGTTTATGGCTTGATTTTCGAGCATCGCAGCGGAGCATAGCGCAGAAAACCAAACCATAAGCGTCAAGATAGTAGAAATGTAAACAGCCCTTAATAAAGACCAAGCCATTGCGGAGTATAACAAATGTTCACCAAAGCTATCATCCTTATTGTCATGCTGATTATTTTAGTCGCTTTAGGCAGCGGGCTCGTTTTTTTAGTGCGTGATGAGGGTAAAACAAAACGAACTGTCAAAGCGTTAACCTGGCGTATTGCTTTATCATTACTGTTATTCTTATTTCTCTTTCTGGCGTTTAGTATGGGTTGGATTCAACCTCATGCCATTTAACCAAACGCTACTGGGAAAGTGACTTGCTTTGTCGATGCGGTGCTTTATCCTCATGTACTGGCGTTGTACACTCCGGTTCTCTGCTTCGCGTCTTCTCGCAATTCACTCTCCTCAGCGAGTTTAGAAAAAGCCTAATGACAAAGTCTATCCAGGATAAGCTAATTATTTAGCCTGGATTTATACTTAAGAGAGACAAAAAATTTACACTCAATAATTTAACTAACTAAGGATAGAACTATGTACACACTGTACTCAGCGGGCACCCCTAATGGAATAAAACCAACCATTATGCTTGAAGAGTTAAAGGTCCCCTATGACATCAAGCGAATCAATATCAGCGAAGGTGAACAGTTCAAACCTGAATTTTTGAAAATCTCCCCTAATAATAAAATCCCGGTGATCTACGATCAAGAAAACGATTTTTATTTATTTGAGAGCGTCGCCATTCTTGAATATCTGGCAGATAAACATCAACAATTTTTGCCTAAAGATCTTAAACATCGATTTAATGTACTCAAATGGTGTTATTTCCAGGTAGGACATATAGGGCCTATGTTTGGTCAATATGGCCATTTTCACCGTTATGCACCAGAACAGGTGCCCTATGCTAAAAAGCGTTATGCTGATGAGGTTTTACGTTTAATGGCCGTCATGGATAAGGAATTAGTACAACATGCTTATATTAGTGGTACTGAATATACTATCGCTGATATGGCTATCTGGCCCTGGCTTTATTGCTATGAGACCTTCTATCAAGCAACCATTGATGCCAAACAATTCCCTCATTTAATGCAATGGTATCAAATGATTGCACAACGCCCACAGGTCAAGGCAGCGCTAGCAGCCTATAAAGACTAAACACTGTGCCGTATTAGCCTAATACGGCGCTGTTCATCCTTCAAAAATTGAAAAATAATGGTTATCGTAAGCGAGGTGGGGAGAAACCAGGGTCAGTTTAAGCGGGGTGCCGATTAAAATAGGAAAAAATTTTAGGGAGATTGCCAGACAATTGCCTCTTTGCTCATTTACAGAACGCGGTTTTAAATCTATCATTTGATTAATGTACACTAATCAACATGAGAAAAATGACGATGGCACAGGGCGGTAAGCGGGCGGGAGCCGGGCGACCCAAAGGTTCCAATATTTGGGGTGAACCCACAAAAGCGGTACGTATTCCTCTTTCACGGATCAATGGCGTTAGACAATTTCTTGAAGCCGGTAATGCAAGCTGCGCCCTGCCTCTTTATTCAAGCACTGTGCGAGCAGGCTTCCCCTCTCCGGCAGATGACCACATTGACTCTTTTCTCGATTTAAACAGTCATTTGATTAAACATCCAGCGGCAACTTTTTTTGTCATTGCGTCAGGAGATTCGATGCAAAATGCCGGTATTCAATCCGGTGATTTGTTGATCGTTGATAAAAGTTTGGAAGCAACTCATGGAAAAATTGTGATTGCTGCTATTGACGGGGAGTTAACCGTTAAACGGCTTTCACGTCTGGCTAATCGAATCCAGTTGCTACCTGAAAATGAGGGCTATCCAGCGATTGATATCACTAACGAGCAAGAGCTTGTCATCTGGGGTGTAGTGACTCACGTTATACACCAAGCAGGTTAATATGTATGCTCTGATTGACTGTAATAATTTTTATGCCTCCTGCGAGCGTCTCTTCAGGCCCGACTTGCATAACAAACCTATCGTTATTCTCTCCAATAACGATGGGGCAATTATCTCACGTTCGAACGAAGCCAAAGCGTTAGGAATCAAAATGGGAGAACCTTACTTTAAAGTCAAAGGATTTTGTAAACAGCATAAAGTTCATGTTTTTTCCTCCAATTACACGCTCTATAGAGATCTGTCACAACGAGTCATGTCTGTCATTGAAGAATTTTGGCAAGATATGGAAATTTACTCTATTGATGAAGCATTTTTAGATTTAAGCACGATGCCATCTTCTCTCCATGATAACTTCTGCATCACCCTTCAAAAACGCATTTTGCAATACACCGGAATTCCTACTTCTATAGGTATCGGTAGTACAAAAACGCTAGCAAAAATAGCCAATCATCTTTGTAAGACAGAACTCAAAATTGCAGTTTTTAATATCAGCAGACCACAAGATTGGCTTAAGAAAATTAATGTTGGGGAAGTTTGGGGCATTGGGCGACAATGGCAGAAAAAGCTAATACAGCGAGGGATTCATACTGCCTATGACCTGGCGAGTACAAATGTCCATTTGCTCAGAAAACAATACAATGTCATCCTGATGCGAACCGCAATGGAATTGCAGGGAATTTCTTGTTTAAGCCTGGAAGAAGTTGAACCCAGGCACTCTATTCTTTCTTCACGTTCCTTTGGCAGCATGCAAACTGACTTCCAGCATCTTGCTCAAGCAATTAGCAGCCATTGCGCCATTGCCTGTGAGAAATTACGCCGACAGCATTTGCTAGTGAAATCGCTATCCATCTTTGTAAAAACAAACCGTTTTCGTGCCGATTTAGCCCAATATCATCAATCTATCACTATAAAACTGGAGATGCCAACGGATGATTTACGCTTAATTACCCATTATGGTAAAGAAGGGTTACGTCAAATATACAAAGCGGGTTTTCAATATAAAAAAGTGGGCATTTGCTTAGAGGAACTCATAAGCAAAGCGCATCTGCAACTGGATATTTTCCACCAGCCGCAAAAGAAATTCGAAAAAACAGAGCAAATTATGACGGTACTTGAGGCGATTAATCACAAATACGGTCGCCATTCTATTAAACTGGCTGCAGAAGGTTATTCAAAAACGTGGGCTATGAAATCGGAATTAAGATCACCAGCCTACACAACCCGTTGGTCTGACTTAGCCAAGGTTAAAAGCTAAATTTTATTGACTGTACATCAACAATTATCTATTTAAAATCGCCCGATTTACTTGACAGTATTAATTTTTACTATCTACACTATTGAGTGCTGAAAGTGGGATTATTAAGGCACAGCTTAATCGCTTATAATAATATATTATCCATTGATTAAAAAGGAATTTTTATGAAAAAAGTAACTGGTACTGCATTAGCATTCGGCGCAGCAGCTATATTCTCCGTAGCGCCTGTCTTTGCATCATCTGCTTCTGATGCTCCTATGGTTCAGTGCAAAGGCGTTAATGCTTGTAAAGGCCAAAGCGCTTGCAAAACTGCTAACAATTCTTGTAAAGGTCAAAACGCCTGTAAAGGTCAAGGTGTTACTATGATGACCCAAGATGCGTGCCAAAAAGCTGGTGGCACAACAGATGCTGGCAGCTCTACAACCCAACAATAATTAATTATTACCAGGCATGCAAAAGCATGCCTGGTTTTTATCAATAAGTCCTTATGAATTCTATTCTCAAAGAGCCGCAAAAAATGCCCTACCTCGGGTTTGGTTTAGGGTTACGTCCTGAGCATTATGAAGAAATACTACAACAAAAACCGTCTCTGGATTGGCTTGAGATCATTACTGAGAACTATTTAATACCCGGCGGTAAGCCACTCTATTATTTGGATAAAATTCGCCAGGATTACCCTCTTGTGATGCATGGCGTATCATTATCTCTTGGCAGCACCGATCCGCTCGATAAAACTTATCTCAAAGAAGTAAAATTACTGGCTGAACGTATTGAACCGGTTTGGATTTCCGATCATTTATGCTGGACAGGCATTCATGGGCTAAACATGCACGATTTATTACCCCTGCCCTATACTGAGGAAGCCATTAATCACCTTGCTTCTCGCATTATTGAAATACAAGATTATTTAGGTCGGCAAATTCTTATTGAGAATGTTTCCAGCTACCTCACCTTTCTCCAATCAGACCTCACGGAATGGGAATTCATTACAGAAATTTCCAATCGCGCCGATTGTTATATTTTATGTGATGTCAATAACATCTATGTCAGTTCAGTCAATCACCATTTTAATGCCCTTGAGTACATTAATGGCATACCACCCCGACGCGTAGCCCAGATTCATCTTGCCGGCCATTCCGACCATGGTGATTACATTATTGATACTCATGATGCCCCAATAGTCAAACCTGTGTGGGATTTATATGCCAAGGCTATTGAACGTTTGGGACCGGTTTCAACGATGATAGAGCGGGATGACAATATTCCTCCCCTGTCGGATTTATTAGTTGAATTAAATCAAGCTAGAAACATTGCAAACAACCTTTCCATCAAAGAGTTAGCAATATGACTGATTTACATCACTTACAAGATAGCTTACAAAACTACTTACTCAAGAACCCAAGCGATATTCAAACAGCCATTGTAACCAGCAATAAAGTACCTGCAGCTAAGCGTCTGGCTATTTATGGAGAGGCTTATCGTCTCCGCCTTCTTGAAGCATTGGCTACTAATTACCCTATTCTCAAACACCACCTGGGTGACGATGCCTTCCAGAAAATAGGCGAGAACTATATCCATAGTCACCCCTCCTGTTATCGTTCAATTCGTTGGTTTGGTGATAAATTTGCTGAGTATTTAGCAGGTGACAACAATACTAATTATCCTTATCTAGCCGAACTTGCCCAATTTGAATGGCATATGGCACTAGCCTTTGATGCCGCGGATACCAGGCTAATCCGTATTGAAGACATGGCTACCCTACCGCCAGAATCTTGGCCTACTATGCAGTTTCTTACTCATCCATCGCTACACCGCCTCAATTTTTTCTGGAATGTTGTCTCGCTCTGGCAAGCTCTGGCAAATGAACAACCCTTCACTGAGAAAGAGCTGGTAATGAATAGTAACCCATTGCCATGGGTTGTTTGGCGTAATGAGTATACCATTCGGTTTTATTCCTTAGCCGAGGACGAAGCCTGGGCTCTTGATGCCCTAATCCAAGGACTGAGTTTCGGTGAATTATGTGCAGGGCTCTGTGAATGGGTAGAGGAACAAGAGGTAGGCATGCGAGCTGCCTCATTATTAAAAGGTTGGATACAATCAGGTTTATTGGCAGAAATAAAACTCAATTAAGAGAGTACCCCGTAATAAACAATTTGAGCCCGCATCATGCCGCGCTAAGGCTTTTCTATGCAACTTGATTTTCTGGACATTATCCTAGCCTTTTTTGAAGGCTTCGCCTTAATTATTTCACCTTGTATTCTGCCTATTTTGCCTATTATTCTTGCCGGTTCTTTCGCGGGCAGCAAGAAACGTCCGATGGGTATTATTATAGGTTTTGTTATAACATTTACCCTCTTCGCATTTTTTTCACGTCAATTGGTTCAATACTCGGGCATCGATCTCAATATCATTCGTCATTTTTCTTACGGCATACTACTGTTATTAGGCATTATTATGCTTTCAACTTATCTCACAGAAAAATTTAGCCATCTGACGCAGCGCTTGGTTGGAGTAAGCTCAGGCTTCTCTGCCGCAACCAATCCACAAGGCGGACTGATAAGTGGTTTTTTCTTTGGCGCTTTGGTCGCAATTATCTGGACACCCTGTGCAGGCCCTATCCTTGCAGCAATTATCGTCCAAACAGTGATCCAGCAAACAACTATCATCAGCTTTCTCAGTCTCCTGGCTTTTAGCCTGGGGGCCGCCATACCGATGCTAATCATCGCGCTTTATGGCATAACCATTATGGATAAATTCACTTTTTTCAAAACAAGAACATCTCTTTTCCGCAAAATTCTAGGACTAATCATTATTGCAAGTGTTGCCTATATGATTTATCAAGAACGAGGAGAGGCCACTTCCACAACAACAGCCAAGACAAGTATTCAAACCGCTACGACATTGCAAAATGGTTTATGGCTTCCTTATAAAGCACCTGAAATAAGCAGTATAGAAGCCTGGATAAACTCAGTTCCTTTGCAATTGACCAATCTAAAAGGCAAAGTCATTCTCGTTGATTTTTGGACATACTCTTGTATTAATTGTGTCCGTACCCTCCCTTATCTTAAAAACTGGTATGACAACTATCACGATAAAGGCTTGGTTATTATCGGTGTAC
Source organism: Legionella donaldsonii (assembly GCF_900452385.1). Classification (NCBI taxonomy): domain Bacteria; kingdom Pseudomonadati; phylum Pseudomonadota; class Gammaproteobacteria; order Legionellales; family Legionellaceae; genus Legionella; species Legionella donaldsonii. The sequence goes on from NZ_UGOA01000001.1 coordinate 2,578,532, forward strand.
ATAGTCCTGAATTTGATTTTGAAAAAAATCTGGACAATGTTAACAATGCGGTGAAACGTAACGGCATTCAATACCCGGTCGCCCTCGACAATCAATTTGTAACCTGGCGCAATTTTAATAATCATTATTGGCCTGCTCATTATTTAATTAATAAAGAAGGGGATGTTGTCTATAAACATTTGGGTGAAGGGGACTATGAGATCACTGAAAACAACATCCGATTTCTATTGGGGATCGGCGGGCTTGCCATGCCTACTGAGGCCAGCACCGATCATCCATCACTCGCTGAGACACCAGAAACGTATTTAGGTTATGCACGCGCAGACAGGAATGCCAGCCCCTACCCATTAATTCATGATAAACCCGCACAGTATAGCTTCCCAGAACAATTCCCCTCTAATAGCTGGGGCTTACAAGGACTGTGGCAGGTGATGCCTGATAAAATTATTTCCATGCAAGCCAATGCAGCTATAAAAATTCAATTTAATGCCCGTAAAGTTTTTGTAGTAATGGGGAATACGTCCTCAAAACCCATTCAGGTGAAACTGCTTCTAGATGGTCGAATGATCACGACAGAGAAAGGTAAAGATGTTATAAACAGCAGCATTAACGTCAACAAACATTCTATTTATGAACTGGTCGTTTTACCTCATTTTGCCGACGGTCTTTTACAAATAACAGCGACTGAACCCGGGCTTGCTATCTATACTTTTACCTTTGGCAGTTAAGGTTCCTAACTCGTTTTGCTGGACAGCTGCCACCGTAAAAAACGGTTTGCCTTTCCCGTACTGGCGGCAGCTACCAGCTCATTAATATTTATTTTCGCACAATCAAATTATTTTCCACACCTTTAACGCCATTGACTTTACTCGCTACATCTCCTGCTGTATCACTTTGGCGAATGGTCTTCACATAACCACTTAGTAATACAATACCATTATGTGCTTCCACATGAATACGAACTGGAGCAAGTTCAGGCGTGTTTATGAAGGCTGTATTGACCGATGCAGTCAATGATTCATCAGAAAGCCGTGGCTGGAACAAATTTCCTCCACTAAACATTTGACAACCGGTTAAGAGTGAAAAACCCAGAGCAATTAACATACCTTGATAATATTTTCTCATCATTTCCCCTTTTTTATTGTTATTCATGCTCCAAGATCACATGAGTTGTTTTAATTTTTTCCAAATAGCCCTTCTTTATTAGCAAGAAGCGTGCGTAAATGATCTATTTCTTTGAGTAATTCAAGTGCAAGCCCTGCACCAGCGACATTAATACCTAAATCTCTGTTTAATTGTAATACAGTACGAATGCAACGCAATGCTTCATTATCAAATTGCCATTCATCGTTTTCATTTTTATGGATACTAATAATGCCTTCATCGATAATTTCCATAATTATTTCTCTGGGTACTCCCAAAGAAGAAGTAATTTCATGCAAAGACAAGTAAAACCATTCTTCACAAGTTTCAGTGGGTGCTTTTCTAGACTCAGTCATTACTAACTCCCAATTTTTCTCGTGGATTAAATTTTGTAGTCCCTGCCATTTGCTGATATAGGCTGGTCAACTGTTCATTCTCTTCGTCAGGAATAACTATTTGTAGAATGACATATTGATCCCCTGGAGGATTACCCGGCAAGCCTCTTCCCTTAAGACGCATTTGTTTTCCGGCTTGCGCTAATTTAGGAATTTTTAAATTGACCGGCCCGGCCAGTGTCGGAACTTTGATTGAAGCGCCGAGTGCTGCTTCCCAGGGCGTAACAGGGACTTGTAAATGAATATCTTTTTTCTGTAAGTGAAACCAGGGATGAGGGGCAATATGAATTTCAATGTATAAATCACCCGCTTGCTGGCCAGCTCCTTTGCCGCCTTGACCTTTTAATCGTATCTGCTGTTTATTACCAATACCTGGAGGGATTTTTACTTTAATCGCTCGTAGTTGATAATCCATGAATCCTTGATTATTCATCACTGGCATTTGTAATTGCAGCGTTTTTTCAGCGCCATTAAAACTATCTTCAAGACTAATTGTTAATTTGGCATGCACATCACGCCCCTGATCATAATAGGAAGCCTGTTGCTGCTGCTGACGTTCACGAAAAATGCTGTTGATAAAATCCTCAAAGTCAGCGGTATTGCCTTCGTTAAAATGATAATACCCACCCTGATCTGATTGCGGCCTATAGGCTTGTCCCTGTTGTTGCTCTTTCCAGTATTGGCCATACTGATCGTATTTAGCGCGTTTCTCCGGATCGCTCAAAACACTATAAGCCTCACCCAATTCTTTAAACTTGGCTTCAGCATCAGCTTCTTTGCTGACATCAGGATGGTATTTGCGCGCAAGCTTTCGATAAACGCGTTTAATATCTTCTTGGCTGGCACTACGTTCAAGTCCCATTATCTGGTAATAGTCTTTATATTCCATAACCCTGGTTAGTAAATGATTTTCTTCATTTTTAGCGACGGACTGAAGCTTGTCAATTTCTTTTAGAGCTAACAGGATGAAAAAGATAAAAATAGAAAAACGGTGAGAATCCTTCTCACCCCTTTCTTATCTACCAAATATTTCCGGGCCTTTGTCTTGATTCTCTCTTAACTCATCCATTGTTTGCTTAAAGTTACTCTTATAAGCAGAACTAATAGACGTCGCGAGCTTGTCTGCCTTTTCCAAGGTTTTTTGATGAATGACTCTTTCTGCACAAGCTTCTTTAATGCCTTTAAGCAAATTATCCACATAGGCCTTATGAGGCTTGAAAAGAGTCTCCTGATAGGAGCTACTGCTATAACCATAGAATGTACCTAGTTCGTTGGCTGGCTTGAACGTTGGGCTTATCACATTAATTGCTTTATGATTAAATTGCATAGAAGGTATCTCACTACCGAGGGTCATCAAAGCGGTCCATATATAACCCATTTCTTTTTCTTCAAAGCCCCGCAATATAACTTGGTTACTCGCTGTAGGCGGCTCACTGAAGGCACTTAGTAGTGTCACTGCACAGGCGAAAGCAAAATGTATTCTATCTTCAACCAGCTGAGGATCATCTTCCGGTACTCCATGAGGAGCCTCAGGAAATTTGGTTATGGTCAACTTAAGATCAGATAGATACTCGCTTGCATTGGCAAGACTGGTACGATAACTCGATGCTCTCTCTTCAATATAAGATCCAGAATACCGACCGGTGCGTGCCGCATCGGGATTAATAGTATGTTCTCTAAAATGCCCTGCTTTAAAGGCATCACCAGCCGTATACCGAGCTTGGCGAGCACCCAAGCCTAAGGTCGTCGATCTGGCACTGACTGTTGTGGCACTCGATGTATAGCCTGCTCTAAAATGCGCAGCCCTTTCATCCATGGGATGATCGGTAGCAGCACTCTTGAAAGGAAATACCTCAAGAGCGCCCTCATCTGTTTTTGCCCGTCGAATGGTTTCTAATATGCCGTCCTTCAACACCGGATTGACCGCTCTCGGATCACCGTACAATTGCGTATATACCGGTTTATAGAGCTCCAATTCTGTTTCTACTTTTCTCAAATAGGTAGTTAAGAGAGCCTTACGGTCTTGAAGTTCCTTCTTCTGCGGTCCAGTGAATCCATCCATATTAACCGGAATGCTGTTTATTTGCTCAACTAATTCATTACGAAGTGGAACCAGATAATCCACAATCACTTTACAAGTGGTTGCCAATTCAGTGAAATGAGCTTCCATTGCTATTGCATTTTTCTTGGCGGCGCCCCGGAAAGCGGGACTAAACCAATGCATGGGATTCATAGCCCCCAATTGGCGTAATTCACTACGTACCTTGTCATCAACGGTACCAATCGCACCTACACGCCTATTGATGCCAATTAAGGTAGTTCTATCAGCCGCTAACGTTGCGGCGTATTGGCCAGGATCGGAATAAGCATCCCTCTTGTCATTACGTTCATCACGAAGAGCAACGATCCGCCTGCTTGCCGCCTCACGAACCCGCAGATAGGCATCATCTTGCACTAAAGCCTGGATATTCCGTAGATTAAGCTCATCAACTTGATGCCAGTTATGATTTAATGATGCATTGCTATTAGCGGTGGAAATCGCAGTTAGCAGCTCCTTATCCTTACTGACAGCAATTTCTCTTTGCAAAGCATGAATAGCTTTTTCCTGCGCTATGATCCTTGGATCAGGCTCGTCTGGACGACGATGCCTTGCAGCATCTAAAACAAGCAAACGTGCCCTTGCCAAGTCAGAAAATTGAGTATGAGCATCCTCTTTAATCAGAGCTCGTAAATGATCTGCATTCCCTTTACGAAACATTCTAAAAGTTACTTCTAAAAACTCATTTGTTCTAGCTTCTCCGCTAACAGCTTCCAAAAATCGCGCATCGTCGCATCCATTGATGAAATCGGTTAGGGCAACGATAGCGGCTTGGTTAGCATTTAAACGGTCTCGAGCTGCGGCTGAGATATCTGCATAAGCCCCTATATGACTCAAAGCGTCTACATGAGCAACAGTTAAACCAGATCCTCTTAAATCAAAGTTGCTCCCAACACGAGCAACTCGATCGAGCAAGTCGGTATCATGACTATTATTAACCTCTATTATCAAAGCGTCTTTTGCTTCCTGCGTTAAAGTGGCTAATCGAAGTTCCGCCTCATCTTTGATGGTTTCAAAAGCATCAGCATTTCCATAATTATCTTCATTTCCCAACATGTCTACATGATTATCCAAACCATGTCCCCGCAAAGCATCATTGTTTCCGGCATCAGCAAATGCGCGCAAGAGTACCAAATTATTGCTACCCCGGATCGATTCTATTAAAGCAGCACTTGCTTCTTCGCTCAGGGCATGCAACCGGTCTCTTGCTTCATCTCTAACTCCTACATAAGCATTACCACGTAAAAATTCTACATGCGCATCAAATCCACCACCTACCCGCAAATCACCATTCTCTTCAGCATCAGCAATCTGACGCAAAGCGGCCAACTCTCTACTATCACGGATTGTGGCTTTTAATGCATTACTTGCTTGTTGACTTAGCGCTGTCAGACGTTCATCGGCAGCTGTTTTAATTTGTGCTTGCCACACAATGTCTCTAATAGCACCAACAGAAGCTACTTCCTCACCATGCGCACCATCATTCCAACCGATATCATCCAAATTTAAATCAGCTGGATTATCAACCCCATAAATAGCAGTTAATAAAGCTACATTATCACTCTCTTTAATAAGAGGTTTGAGCACAAGTAGTGCTTTTTGCTCGGCAACTTCGGCTAATTGACGAACTAATTGCTCAATTTCCGCTTGTTTTAGTAGAGCACTCTGTCTTTCTCTGGCTTCAGCTTCGCGTACGAGTAATATTTCTTCTTCTCTTTCTCGTAAGGTTACCTGGAGAGCTTCTACCTTTGACGACAACTGTTCATTGTCCTCTCCAAGCTGGACTGCCCGCCTTTCAAGGGATGAATGCTCTATGCGCAACTCTTCCAACGAGCTTAAAGTCGTGTGTGCTTCCAGTTGAGCTTTTTCTGTCTCTTTACGTTGCGCATCTAACTCTTCTCCAAGAACGCGGCGAGCATCGACTGTCTCTAATTTCGAAGCAGAAAGTTTCTCTTGTAACGATTTATTCAGCGCATTTAACTCTATCGCTTCACCTTCTAAACGCTGAACTGCTTCTAAACTCGTAGTCAATTGCCCCCGCGTATCTTTCAAGGCAGACGCTAAATTGTCTCGCGTACTTTCCGCTAGAACCAACCGCTCTTGCAGCCCCTTTAAGGCTTCTTGATGGTCTGCTCGCTCTTTGGCAAGCGATAGGCTCGCCTTTTCCGAGTGCTCATCACGTTTGGCAATCTCTTGTTCAAGCGCTTCCACTCGCTTAGTGTGTTCCTGCAATACCCGGGATGCCTCGTCTCTTAACTCACTAACAGACTGCTCCGCCTGTTCCACTTTGCGCACCATACTTGCCAACTGCGCTTTCGTCTGAACAACCGTCTCTTTTTCTTGGGTCAGTGATTCTCTCAACTGAACCTGAGTTTCCGTTAACTCCCGAACCTGCGTTTCTAAGCTCAATACCTTCCCTGACAACTCTTTATTGTCCTCTCCAAGCTGGACTGCCCGCCTTTCAAGGGATGAATGCTCTATGCGCAACTCTTCCAACGAGCTTAAAGTCGTGTGTGCTTCCAGTTGAGCTTTTTCTGTCTCTTTACGTTGCGCATCTAACTCTTCTCCAAGAACGCGGCGAGCATCGACTGTCTCTAATTTCGAAGCAGAAAGTTTCTCTTGTAACGATTTATTCAGCGCATTTAACTCTATCGCTTCACCTTCTAAACGCTGAACTGCTTCTAAACTCGTAGTCAATTGCCCCCGCGTATCTTTCAAGGCAGACGCTAAATTGTCTCGCGTACTTTCCGCTAGAACCAACCGCTCTTGCAGCCCCTTTAAGGCTTCTTGATGGTCTGCTCGCTCTTTGGCAAGCGATAGGCTCGCCTTTTCCGAGTGCTCATCACGTTTGGCAATCTCTTGTTCAAGCGCTTCCACTCGCTTAGTGTGTTCCTGCAATACCCGGGATGCCTCGTCTCTTAACTCACTAACAGACTGCTCCGCCTGTTCCACTTTGCGCACCATACTTGCCAACTGCGCTTTCGTCTGAACAACCGTCTCTTTTTCTTGGGTCAGTGATTCTCTCAACTGAACCTGAGTTTCCGTTAACTCCCGAACCTGCGTTTCTAAGCTCAATACCTTCCCTGACAACTCTTTATTGTCCTCTCCAAGCTGGACTGCCCGCCTTTCAAGGGATGAATGCTCTATGCGCAACTCTTCCAACGAGCTTAAAGTCGTGTGTGCTTCCAGTTGAGCTTTTTCTGTCTCTTTACGTTGCGCATCTAACTCTTCTCCAAGAACGCGGCGAGCATCGACTGTCTCTAATTTCGAAGCAGAAAGTTTCTCTTGTAACGATTTATTCAGCGCATTTAACTCTATCGCTTCACCTTCTAAACGCTGAACTGCCTCTAAACTCGTAGTCAATTGCCCCCGCGTATCTTTCAAGGCAGACGCTAAATTGTCTCGCGTACTTTCCGCTAGAACCAACCGCTCTTGCAGCCCCTTTAAGGCTTCTTGATGGTCTGCTCGCTCTTTGGCAAGCGATAGGCTCGCCTTTTCCGAGTGCTCATCACGTTTGGCAATCTCTTGTTCAAGCGCTTCCACTCGCTTAGTGTGTTCCTGCAATACCCGGGATGCCTCGTCTCTTAACTCACTAACAGACTGCTCCGCCTGTTCCACTTTGCGCACCATACTTGCCAACTGCGCTTTCGTCTGAACAACCGTCTCTTTTTCTTGGGTCAGTGATTCTCTCAACTGAACCTGAGTTTCCGTTAACTCCCGAACCTGCGTTTCTAAGCTCAATACCTTCCCTGACAACTCTTTATTGTCCTCTCCAAGCTGGACTGCCCGCCTTTCAAGGGATGAATGCTCTATGCGCAACTCTTCCAACGAGCTTAAAGTCGTGTGTGCTTCCAGTTGAGCTTTTTCTGTCTCTTTACGTTGCGCATCTAACTCTTCTCCAAGAACGCGGCGAGCATCGACTGTCTCTAATTTCGAAGCAGAAAGTTTCTCTTGTAACGATTTATTCAGCGCATTTAACTCTATCGCTTCACCTTCTAAACGCTGAACTGCTTCTAAACTCGTAGTCAATTGCCCCCGCGTATCTTTCAAGGCAGACGCTAAATTGTCTCGCGTACTTTCCGCTAGAACCAACCGCTCTTGCAGCCCCTTTAAGGCTTCTTGATGGTCTGCTCGCTCTTTGGCAAGCGATAGGCTCGCCTTTTCCGAGTGCTCATCACGTTTGGCAATCTCTTGTTCAAGCGCTTCCACTCGCTTAGTGTGTTCCTGCAATACCCGGGATGCCTCGTCTCTTAACTCACTAACAGACTGCTCCGCCTGTTCCACTTTGCGCACCATACTTGCCAACTGCGCTTTCGTCTGAACAACCGTCTCTTTTTCTTGGGTCAGTGATTCTCTCAACTGAACCTGAGTTTCCGTTAACTCCCGAACCTGCGTTTCTAAGCTCAATACCTTCCCTGACAACTCTTTATTGTCCTCTCCAAGCTGGACTGCCCGCCTTTCAAGGGATGAATGCTCTATGCGCAACTCTTCCAACGAGCTTAAAGTCGTGTGTGCTTCCAGTTGAGCTTTTTCTGTCTCTTTACGTTGCGCATCTAACTCTTCTCCAAGAACGCGGCGAGCATCGACTGTCTCTAATTTCGAAGCAGAAAGTTTCTCTTGTAACGATTTATTCAGCGCATTTAACTCTATCGCTTCACCTTCTAAACGCTGAACTGCCTCTAAACTCGTAGTCAATTGCCCCCGCGTATCTTTCAAGGCAGACGCTAAATTGTCTCGCGTACTTTCCGCTAGAACCAACCGCTCTTGCAGCCCCTTTAAGGCTTCTTGATGGTCTGCTCGCTCTTTGGCAAGCGATAGGCTCGCCTTTTCCGAGTGCTCATCACGTTTGGCAATCTCTTGTTCAAGCGCTTCCACTCGCTTAGTGTGTTCCTGCAATACCCGGGATGCCTCGTCTCTTAACTCACTAACAGACTGCTCCGCCTGTTCCACTTTGCGCACCATACCTGCCAACTGCGCTTTCGTCTGAACAACCGTCTCTTTTTCTTGGGTCAGTGATTCTCTCAACTGAACCTGAGTTTCCGTTAACTCCCGAACCTGCGTTTCTAAGCTCAATACCTTCCCTGACAACTCTTTATTGTCCTCTCCAAGCTGGACTGCCCGCCTTTCAAGGGATGAATGCTCTATGCGCAACTCTTCCAACGAGCTTAAAGTCGTGTGTGCTTCCAGTTGAGCTTTTTCTGTCTCTTTACGTTGCGCATCTAACTCTTCTCCAAGAACGCGGCGAGCATCGACTGTCTCTAATTTCGAAGCAGAAAGTTTCTCTTGTAACGATTTATTCAGCGCATTTAACTCTATCGCTTCACCTTCTAAACGCTGAACTGCCTCTAAACTCGTAGTCAATTGCCCCCGCGTATCTTTCAAGGCAGACGCTAAATTGTCTCGCGTACTTTCCGCTAGAACCAACCGCTCTTGCAGCCCCTTTAAGGCTTCTTGATGGTCTGCTCGCTCTTTGGCAAGCGATAGGCTCGCCTTTTCCGAGTGCTCATCACGTTTGGCAATCTCTTGTTCAAGCGCTTCCACTCGCTTAGTGTGTTCCTGCAATACCCGGGATGCCTCGTCTCTTAACTCACTAACAGACTGCTCCGCCTGTTCCACTTTGCGCACCATACTTGCCAACTGCGCTTTCGTCTGAACAACCGTCTCTTTTTCTTGGGTCAGTGATTCTCTCAACTGAACCTGAGTTTCCGTTAACTCCCGAACCTGCGTTTCTAAGCTCAATACCTTCCCTGACAACTCTTTATTGTCCTCTCCAAGCTGGACTGCCCGCCTTTCAAGGGATGAATGCTCTATGCGCAACTCTTCCAACGAGCTTAAAGTCGTGTGTGCTTCCAGTTGAGCTTTTTCTGTCTCTTTACGTTGCGCATCTAACTCTTCTCCAAGAACGCGGCGAGCATCGACTGTCTCTAATTTCGAAGCAGAAAGTTTCTCTTGTAACGATTTATTCAGCGCATTTAACTCTATCGCTTCACCTTCTAAACGCTGAACTGCTTCTAAACTCGTAGTCAATTGCCCCCGCGTATCTTTCAAGGCAGACGCTAAATTGTCTCGCGTACTTTCCGCTAGAACCAACCGCTCTTGCAGCCCCTTTAAGGCTTCTTGATGGTCTGCTCGCTCTTTGGCAAGCGATAGGCTCGCCTTTTCCGAGTGCTCATCACGTTTGGCAATCTCTTGTTCAAGCGCTTCCACTCGCTTAGTGTGTTCCTGCAATACCCGGGATGCCTCGTCTCTTAACTCACTAACAGACTGCTCCGCCTGTTCCACTTTGCGCACCATACTTGCCAACTGCGCTTTCGTCTGAACAACCGTCTCTTTTTCTTGGGTCAGTGATTCTCTCAACTGAACCTGAGTTTCCGTTAACTCCCGAACCTGCGTTTCTAAGCTCAATACCTTCCCTGACAACTCTTTATTGTCCTCTCCAAGCTGGACTGCCCGCCTTTCAAGGGATGAATGCTCTATGCGCAACTCTTCCAACGAGCTTAAAGTCGTGTGTGCTTCCAGTTGAGCTTTTTCTGTCTCTTTACGTTGCGCATCTAACTCTTCTCCAAGAACGCGGCGAGCATCGACTGTCTCTAATTTCGAAGCAGAAAGTTTCTCTTGTAACGATTTATTCAGCGCATTTAACTCTATCGCTTCACCTTCTAAACGCTGAACTGCCTCTAAACTCGTAGTCAATTGCCCCCGCGTATCTTTCAAGGCAGACGCTAAATTGTCTCGCGTACTTTCCGCTAGAACCAACCGCTCTTGCAGCCCCTTTAAGGCTTCTTGATGGTCTGCTCGCTCTTTGGCAAGCGATAGGCTCGCCTTTTCCGAGTGCTCATCACGTTTGGCAATCTCTTGTTCAAGCGCTTCCACTCGCTTAGTGTGTTCCTGCAATACCCGGGATGCCTCGTCTCTTAACTCACTAACAGACTGCTCCGCCTGTTCCACTTTGCGCACCATACTTGCCAACTGCGCTTTCGTCTGAACAACCGTCTCTTTTTCTTGGGTCAGTGATTCTCTCAACTGAACCTGAGTTTCCGTTAACTCCCGAACCTGCGTTTCTAAGCTCAATACCTTCCCTGACAACTCTTTATTGTCCTCTCCAAGCTGGACTGCCCGCCTTTCAAGGGATGAATGCTCTATGCGCAACTCTTCCAACGAGCTTAAAGTCGTGTGTGCTTCCAGTTGAGCTTTTTCTGTCTCTTTACGTTGCGCATCTAACTCTTCTCCAAGAACGCGGCGAGCATCGACTGTCTCTAATTTCGAAGCAGAAAGTTTCTCTTGTAACGATTTATTCAGCGCATTTAACTCTATCGCTTCACCTTCTAAACGCTGAACTGCTTCTAAACTCGTAGTCAATTGCCCCCGCGTATCTTTCAAGGCAGACGCTAAATTGTCTCGCGTACTTTCCGCTAGAATCAACCGCTCTTGCAGCCCCTTTAAGGCTTCTTGATGGTCTGCTCGCTCTTTGGCAAGCGATAGGCTCGCCTTTTCCGAGTGCTCATCACGTTTGGCAATCTCTTGTTCAAGCGCTTCCACTCGCTTAGTGTGTTCCTGCAATACCCGGGATGCCTCGTCTCTTAACTCACTAACAGACTGCTCCGCCTGTTCCACTTTGCGCACCATACTTGCCAACTGCGCTTTCGTCTGAACAACCGTCTCTTTTTCTTGGGTCAGTGATTCTCTCAACTGAACCTGAGTTTCCGTTAACTCCCGAACCTGCGTTTCTAAGCTCAATACCTTCCCTGACAACTCTTTATTGTCCTCTCCAAGCTGGACTGCCCGCCTTTCAAGGGATGAATGCTCTATGCGCAACTCTTCCAACGAGCTTAAAGTCGTGTGTGCTTCCAGTTGAGCTTTTTCTGTCTCTTTACGTTGCGCATCTAACTCTTCTCCAAGAACGCGGCGAGCATCGACTGTCTCTAATTTCGAAGCAGAAAGTTTCTCTTGTAACGATTTATTCAGCGCATTTAACTCTATCGCTTCACCTTCTAAACGCTGAACTGCCTCTAAACTCGTAGTCAATTGCCCCCGCGTATCTTTCAAGGCAGACGCTAAATTGTCTCGCGTACTTTCCGCTAGAACCAACCGCTCTTGCAGCCCCTTTAAGGCTTCTTGATGGTCTGCTCGCTCTTTGGCAAGCGATAGGCTCGCCTTTTCCGAGTGCTCATCACGTTTGGCAATCTCTTGTTCAAGCGCTTCCACTCGCTTAGTGTGTTCCTGCAATACCCGGGATGCCTCGTCTCTTAACTCACTAACAGACTGCTCCGCCTGTTCCACTTTGCGCACCATACCTGCCAACTGCGCTTTCGTCTGAACAACCGTCTCTTTTTCTTGGGTCAGTGATTCTCTCAGCTGAACCTGAGTTTCCGTTAACTCCCGAACCTGCTCCTGCAACTCCCTAACCGCTTCCCGATCACTCGCCAAAGCAGCAATCAACTCATTCAAATTGCCAGATTGTCTGGCCACTTCCTGCATAATTCCTGGAGGTAATTGAATTGCGACTATTGGAGCAACCGGAATTTCTTCACGAGGGCTTACGTCAGCGAGTAAGCCTTTAAAAAAGGTTTTTGCAGGCTCTTTGGCCTCTTTTTCTAATTGGGCGAAAAGACTTCTTCGGAAAGGGATAGACAGTGCGTCACTGTGTAATAGTTTCTCTAGGGTTTCGTGAAGAGCCTCATTTTGAGCTTTTTCAATTAACCAATCTTTATTAACCAACAAAGCGACCAGCCGTGCTTGTTCTAACTCGGGTTTGAGAGGATTCGCTTTAGCACACACTGCATCGAGTAATTCATTGACAACTTTAAATTGCTTTACTTCACTTTTTTCAACGGCTAAATAATTTTTAAGCGGATTAACCGGGTGAGGGTTACTCAGAAGATGAACTAAAGTCTTCTCAGCAGCGGCACCGCAATTCGTTTTAATTTTAGCAAGCAATTCAGTAAGGAATGTAAACTGCTCTTGTTCTAACGCATAATTGAGCAGAGTTTTGCCACTCTCATCGCTTTGTTTAAAAAACGCCGTCCATTCTTCGGCAGATAACTCAAGCTTTTCACCGAGTCGAATTAATTCTTTTACGCCCGCAAAATTACCGTTTTTTGCGGCAATTAAAGACGGGTAAGCCTCTGTACCAACTGGGGACTTTAATAGAAAGGTTTTGGCAAACTCTCTATTTTCTTCCAGATTTGTCCATGCCAGATCTTGCGTCCCTTCATCACGCATGAACAGATGGTAAGGCGAAGTATCATCAGGCGGCAACAGAATGGCCAGGATGGTTTTCGCATCGATTTTCTTCCCAGGCTCAGGATTTAAGACATTGTATTTAGCAATGATCTGGTTAAATAAGGTCTTATTACCAAGAACCGCACAAAGATGAAGAGACTCTTTGATCGCTTTGAAATTAGCATCTGCAGAAAGCCTGGCAGTTACTTTGGCAGCGGCTAAGGCTTCTTTTTGCTGCGCACGCTGCACTGCCGCAGTCTCTACCAATTTAGATTGTTCTACACTAAGGTCATCAATAGTCAATGTATCATCGATTCTTTTAAGTTCCCGTATGGCAAGAACAAGTGCTTGGCCTCCGCTGCTTAGCGCTTTTAACGTATTCAGATCTTTATCATGTTTACCAGCAGCAATTTCCCCAGCCAACTTAGCAATAGCAACAGCCAGTTTGGCGCTTCCAATTACGTTGTTGGTTGCCTCATCAAGTACACGTGCTGCGTTCTCAGAGTTCGCTGTTACTTTCTGCCGTTTACGTTCCGCGGCTACTGCCATGATTGCAGTGGTATACAACTCTTCTGTGAAAGTTGAACGTTGAAGTGAAAGAGTCCCATCTATTTCTTTGAGTCTTTGATGTGCATAGTGGGAGAATTTACCTTTCTCTAAAAACGCCAATTGCCCATCATGTCCACCCTCACTAATTTCGCTGGCAAACTTGGCAATTGCTGTCGCCCACTTCAGATTTTCTTGCGCAGCATCGACCTCTTTTTTCTTTCCTTGTAAGAGCTCCAAACGCTTCGCTGCAACTTTCTGCAGAGATTTATAGGCCTGATCATTCAGATTTAACTGGTCGCAACCCTCTAGTGCTTTGAAAGGTCCGTTATTTGTAGCCTCAACAAGGGTGCGTAATACGCCAGGATCATCAAGGTTACTAACTGTTTCCTCAACTACTTTTTCTGCTTCTTCATTCGGGAATAACGCTAAAATGGTTCCTAATTGAACCTCATTATTATTTCGAACAGCGATATGCAAACCATTAGTTGCCCATTTAATATGGGGTGCAGTAGCCAGGCGCTCCGCTCCAGGACCATATTCCTGCATCATGAATTTGAATATTTCTGTTTCAGAAGCACCCGCTCTTTTTAGCGTGTCAACCAGGCTATTGAAAACATCAGTCATTCCCTGCTCTGCGGCATAATGCAGTAAACCATCTTTGACAACAGCCGCAATAAAGTCCGGATTCGATTGAGTAATTTTACTGAGTAAATGTTTTAGAAGTTCATTTTGACCTTGCGCAATACATTCTTTTAATATGTGGCGACCAGGCGCTTCGTCCTCCAAAAAAATGTGATTAATTTGATCTTCAGGCAGTACTTTATCTAAAACAGCCTTCACTTGTCCGACTTGTTCCGGATTACTTGGATAAGTAAACAAGATATCCAGGTGCTTTATCTTGCCTGTCTCATTTAGTAAGTGGAAGGTTGCTGTGGTTTTTCTAATTACCGATTGCAGGACATCGCCTTTTGCCAGGGCTTGCTGATGTCCCAGATCGTTTAATTGTTCATAATCTTTAATGCATTGTTGAGCGGCTGCCAATTTTTCTTGTAGTTGCTCTTTACTATAACCTTCGCCGCTAGCAACCACGCGGCGTGCATCGGTTAGAATGAGCTCTATATTATCAATAATTCGCTGCTCTGCAGCGGCGCTTGGGAGGCCCTTAACACGAACAACCTCGTTCAGCTCAGCTTGTAACGCTTGTAAACGACGGTACAGATGTAAGGGGGCGCCTTCGCGCTGGTTCGAAGGAATGAACATGACACCATCTGTTTTGGTGTATACGGCACCCGATTCGAAATCCTCTTTACTGACAGGAGTTCCGCAAGCAAAATATTTATTAAAATTAGCCAAATCGGTAATTTTTAATCCTTGCGGATCCTTTCCATCAACATCCAAAACAGTTGGAATCACATAATCACCAACAGCACGTCCTTTAACAAGACTAAAATAGGCCTGGCGATTACAAATCCCGAAGGCCATAGCTGTTAATGACCAATCATCCATATAGGGATCTTCAGGTTTATCCAGTATTGTATTCATTTCCGGATTAGGCTCGGCTGTGGCCGACAGAGGTACCTTATCTCGGAGAGGTTCTCCTAGAACCTTGGGACTGATATAAGGTAAAGTTCCATTACGTGCACCATGTAAAATTTGCAGGGTTGGTTTGACACCAAAAATGACCCCTCCATCTGCCTTTTTTTGAACAAAACGGCCATTAGCATCTGTACAACGTTCAATAAACTCACCGTTGCTGTCTCTGTAAAGCTCTTTTGTTACTGTTTTGCTTAGATTGGGGCCAAATAGTTCGTCAAAAATATCAGCAACTTCTGTTTTGGAACCTTCATAGGTTTTTTTAAAACCACCCGTTGCCCAGTCAATGTATTTAACCTGATAGCTACCATCAGGGTTTCTCTTATAGAGAAAATTTTCTGGTTTAATATCGTTATGGCTAAACTTTAAGGCCTCAAATTTTTGCGCTTCGCTTACGATAGCTTGGGATAAAGAAACGATATCTTTTAGATCACTAAACGACTTTCCTTTCACTTTCTCAGGCCGCCTAGACGGATCGTGATATTCAATAGCCCCTTTCGTATAAAGATTTAATTCAGCATTAGCGACGTCTGCCAGGGTGTCACCCTTCGCACGCTCAGTTAAAATTTGATATTGCCTAGGCGCACTGTCTTTCAAAAATAATTTTAATTTTTCCGGTTTTCCAGCTTTTCGGGGTTTATCCTGTTCTATCCAGTATTGCGTTCCTCCAGATAAAGCTCCTTTCTTCGCCTTCTCTGCTTTAGAGAGGTTTTGCAACACGTCGCTTTCAATACGATACAAAGGATCATCACGTGCAGTAATGGGACGCGTTCTTAATTCATCACGACTCTTAGGATCAAAGGTTGTAGCTTTTGGATCAGCATCAGGCACATAACCTTTTTTTACAACTTGATTTAAACCAAAGAGTAAACTTTCAACTTCTTTAACTGAGCCATATTGCCCAACACCTAAGAGCCGGCTATGGGTAAACAAACGGCCTTTCTGTTTTCCTGGACCTGCATAAGCTTCATCTAAACCTTCAAAAGGTGCAATCACACCGCGAGTACCGCCATAGGAAAAGATAAATTCACCACCCGGTGGTTTCACTAGAGAATAAGGGAGTTTTACTGCACCTAAATTAATCCTCACAGGGGTGCCTGCAACGGGCTCTCCAGCTGCATTCAGAACTACGACATCAACTGTACCAGTAGAGGAGTGCTTGACTTTAAATTGCACGTCAAGCAGATCGACGCCGGCTGGTTTTATGGCTTTTGCAACCTCATGCAGGACTAGAAAATAAGCATTTTGCTCTTCTTCACTAATTGCGGGCTCGCCTTTTTTAGTACGCTCAACCAAGCGAACCATTTCAACAGCCATCCCATGGATTTCTTTCTTCAACCGACGAATATCTTCTTCTGTCTTTAAACCCAACGTAGCGGCTATTGTTTCATCGGTATATTCTGCTAAAAAAATCGCTTCTACTTTTTCAGTAACATTCTCCCCTGACTGAAAAGCTGCCTCGAGGGCCTCTGACTTTGCCTTTCTTTGTTCTGCGGATTTTGTAATGGTGCCTGCTTTCTGTATGATGGGTTTGACAGATTCAGGGGCTTGTTCTGCGGTAAGAGGCGGAAGTTGGGCAAGCGCTTTATAGGCACTGGTAACAAGTGCCTCTAATCCTGGCGTTTCTATCGCTTCTTTATAACGACCAGCTGCTAAATGGACAAATGGCTCCTGTAACCGTAAACCTGCCGCATGCCTTAATAATTCATAAGCTTTTGGCGGCAGATTAAGCGCTTCACAGCCTTCTAACGCATTAAAAGGCTCATTACCTGTTGCTCTGGCTAACGTTGCTAATTTCTGGACATCATGAATTTGGCTCAATATTTCCTCAGCAGTACGCAGGGCTTGTCGCTGCTCTACGCCTAAGGGAGGCACTTGTACTTTATTGCTTTGGCGTTGGGTGGCTGCAGCACCAATTAGGCGATCATAGTCTGCTTTTTGTAGAGACCCGATATCTAAATAAGGATTAATGACTTTTAATTGGGCAATTGCATAGGCCTTTCCTCCGGCATGCGTAAGCAAATTGTTTAATTTCGCATCATGCTTGCCATTACTAATTTGACTGATAAAAATATCGATTGCATTCTTCAGCTGCAAGGTACGGAGCTGTTGACTCGAAATTGTCAAAAGAGGGGGGATAACGTCATAGATGGCTTTTAATTCTGATAACTTACGGAGTAATAATTCACCATTAGTATCTATCTTCACACCATCAATTTTTATTTGACTAATATCACGACTCGTCTCTGGAATGAGGACTTTAACTTTTTCTAATCCCTCTTGATAAGCCTGCCCGATGCCTTCCTCAACATCCAAGCCAAGTGCAGTAAGCTTTTGTTGTACCTCCTCGAGGGATGCACCGGTGAGAGTTTTACTATGAACACGTTTTCGGATGTCGCTATTATTAACAAAACCTTGCAGGATAGATTCTATAGTTCGACCAAACCCCCTGTCCGCCGTTTTGTTACTAGCCCCCTCTTTAATTTGTTTTAGTATTTCAGCTTGCAATTCATCGTCCGTAAAATCGAAGTAATAGACGGTGACTGAGATTTCTCCTTGCGGCGAGACTGCAACTTGAGGTTTTTTTGCTGCTGCCGCAAACACCTCTTTTATTTTATTCTGGATTGTAGAGTCTGCACTGGTACGAATCGTGTCTTTAACTGCCCATAAAGCATCTAAAGCCTCTTCGAATTTTTTAAACGTGTTCGGATCATCATCTGGCCTCCATGGTGCAACAATTTTAGCGCCAACGTGACCCTGCTGAGGTTTCGGTTTGGGAGGTGGTGTGATTTCCAGATACGTAGCTTTCCCTGCTCTAAAACTGTCATTGCCCCTTAAAATTCTCCTTTCGGCCAAACTGACAAACACTTTGTCGGATTGGTTCCTATCTTTCGTGAATAACTCCACATCCCTGATATTTCTTGCCCAAAATAAATCACGAGTAAGGTTTGCTTGGGTTTTTCTTGCATATTCGCGGCGATCTTCCTGGCCAAATCTTAATCGATCGAAGAGTGCCTTTCGTTCTTTAACCATGCCGATTTTAGCTGAATTATCCCAATCACCTTTTTGTGTTATTTTGAATTTGCCTTCTACATCGGCTAGTAAATCTGCAACAGAATGCCCATTGCTATCTTTATATTGGCTTAAATTATCGATGATCGCCGAGGCTTCTACACCAGGTAATTTGGTGCGCAATTTTGAAAGAAATTCTTTGTATTCATCATATTGCGCAACCTCAGCAGCGGCTCCTACTTTTGCACAATCACGGCGTACAATTTCGTAGAACCCCATCTGTGCAAGTCTTTGGCATTGATTCCGTAGTTGCACATCATCAGGTTTACTTTCATACATTAAAGTCGCTTGCTTGATCATGTCCGTGATATTATCGAGCGACAACGTCTGCAATTGTTCTTCTTGTTCTGCTTGCCCAAGTTTGGCCAGCATTTCAACATAGAGATTGGTTTGGAGTTTTTTAACAGGGGCAGGAGCGTCAGCGAGGGTATCGGCCAAGTGTCTGATATTACGGAAATTTTGAGCAAATTCGCTAATAAAGAGCGCGGTATCACCAAGGGCTATCGGTTCTTCCAAATTCACCTTGACCAAGTCTCTAAGAGCCAGCATGCGGGCTTTAATATCCCCATTAATTTCTTGCTGCTTTTTCTTGTAGAGTGCTAATTGCTCATCAGCGGCCTCATTCCCTTCAATTTTTTCAGGCAACTGTGCCAATTGTGCGTCAATCGCTTCCGATTCTTTTTTCAATTCTTGGTAAGCATAGGCTATTAAAGCATTTTTAACGACACCCACTGATTTTTCAGAAAAATTAATGGCATTAATACCATTGATAAATTTCTTGCAATAAGCCATGTTAGAACCTCGCGAGCGGCAGCTTTTTATATATTTCTATAGATATATGTAATTTTAACTTCTAATTATTAAGGTAAAATTAATCCACTATCTGATTATAGACTCATTAGACTGCATTAATTGGGATTCGATAGCTCAAAAATGAGCCATGCTAGTCTAAGAGAGCTAAAAAGGCTATAGGTGAAAGGAGGGATTTAACCTTTTGTTAAATTCTTAATAACTTCGTAACAGAGAGTAGTTGTTTTTTGTCAAATACTTATCCATAAAAGATAAATTTTGGTTTCACGATGGGTAGAGTCTAAAGTCACCAACTGATCATTTTAAATTTAGAATCACCACATTGGCATTATTTTTACAAAACTTTAAAAAAGTTTGGACTTATTAAGCCTTCAATGGCTATTGAGCCATCTCTTAATCTCGTAGGCGGTATCAGAGAGTACTTCCAACAATTGCGTGTAAAGTTCTTCTAGTAATTGGACATGGCCCGCTTTTCGATAACGCTCCAAATACTGGCAGGCGTACAGCATTTTGGTGGTACCACAATATAAAGCGCCACTTTTCATCTTATGAGCCAATTCTTCAATAAGAGCCCAGTCTTTAACAGCATAGGCCTGTTCAATCGCCTTTTTATCGTCAGGGATTGCTTCATCAACCATAACTTTGAGCAATTCTTTAAAAACCTTGGCATCACCCAGGATTTTGATTCCATTATTGCTATCAAGTAAAGGAAAGTTATTTAATGCAAATAATTGCTCTTCGGTGTCAGGCAAATCGCGCCCTAGCTGACCAGTAACCGACTTTTTAACTCCTGCCATCCCGTTGGCAGCAGAAGGAATATAGTGCTTTATAATTTCTTGCATCTTCTGTAAATGCAGGGGCTTTTTGATTAGTTCTGCTATCCCTGCGTTTAGATAATCGCTTTCGGTTTCCTCAAGAATGTCCACTGTTAAACCAATAATTGGGATGGGTGTGTGGTACAACACTTTTTCTCGTTCACGGATTGCCAGAATCATTTGCTCTACAGACATTCCCGGTAAATTAACCTCCGTGAGTATTAAATCAAAACGGGTTGTTTGCATCAGTTCTAAGGCTTGTTCACCGTTTATGGCAAAAGAAAATTGGCAACCAGCCTGCTGAATAATGATTTCAGTCAGGCGAGCAGCAATAAGATTATCTTCTATTAATAATACATGGGACAAACTATTGGCTCCCTTCTCAAGCCCATCGACCGTTTATCCCTATTAAGCCTTCGTTTCCGCTCGAAGAAGCCTAATAAGGGCCTTTTGGATTATTGAACGTCATAACCTGTGGTTAATAGGATACCATTTATCGTTATAAGTTATGAGTCTATTCGAGCTGCACAGTCCAACGAGCATTCAAAGCAACATCCATACCGATACCTGATTGTTTGATAGTCTTGCCACCACTATCACCACCATAAAGCTATTATAGGGGCCACATCTAAAGAGGATTGTTCATATAACGTTCTGTTTTGCTCTTTTCTTAAATCTTAAAAGCCATTAAAACCACCCTTTAGGTGAGGCATTATTTTTCGGCTCTTATCAAATAAATTGATAAATTAAACCAATACTCCCCCTGATATTTTTCCTGGCACTCCCGATCATAAGCACTTACCATCGCCTCATTGATCATGGGTATTTTATTACTGGGGATTTGGCCATGAAAAAAGGCTATTCCATTGACAAATTTGCGGAAAACATCAAGAGAAGGCAAGGGTAAGGCATGCTTCGGTCGTTCTATGCTTATGCGTTTAAAAGGTAGAGCCTGTATTCTTTCTTGTAAATGATCTAAATTCTTGTAATCGACAGGCGGCTTAAAACTAGCTAAACAAGGAAACTCACCGGACGCTTTTACAGCCCTATAACTTGTAATAAAAGGGTCGTCACCTGAAGGAAAAAGAGTCAAAATTTTTCCGCCTGGTTTTAAAGCGCGATAAATAGCCTGAAACGCCTTTTCAATACTAAAAGCACACCATTGTAAACACCAAAACGATACGATGAAATCAAATTGATTCTCGAAGGTCATGGTTAATACATCCTCTTGCTCTAGACTTACATTAGGATAATTGGCCATTTCCTCTCTGGCTAATTTCAGCATATTCTCAGACGCATCAATACCAAGCAGTGCGCCCTGCGGGATTTTTGCCACGATTTTTCGAGTATAAGCACCATTCCCACAGCCGATATCCAAGACCTGATCGGTTGGCTGTATGGTCAAATATTTTAAATAATTATCAGCAATATTCGCTTGAATAAACGAACCTATTGCATAATCATTGGCAGGCCACTCTTGCGCTGACATGTTCATTTCCTTGTTTTATACAACATTCGGCTTGGTTGATGTGTTCGGAAAAATAATTCCTTACTTCAGATCCTCGCGACGGTATTTCCCTGCCATAAATGAGCGCGCAATGGTTTCTGTCAGACAAGTTAAATTCGAATTCATGCTGACAACGAGCGCCTCTGGTGTCACTTGAGTAAGCTTCAGGTGATAATAAACGTCATGTTTTTCAATTAAATCACGATCATGATAAATGATGTATTCAGCGCGTAATATACTGCTACCATTACTCGCTATAGCAAAATCGGCAATATTGATTTGTAAGTGGTAGTTAGGTTTGAATTTACTGTCCCAGGGAAAGCTCTCAACCACCGCTCCTGGCAATAGGGTGGAAAGATTGGTTTCTACTACACGCATGATGTTTTTATTTAAAGCTTCAGCCCATTGATGAAACTCTTTTAACGCAATCTGATGGGGTGTGTAGTGAATCATTAATTGCGGTTTTTCAATATAAGCGGGGCAATTCACTTCATCGATCCCTATTTTTAAATAGCTATAAGTATTCATTTGCTGTTTTTTCGGTGGAATAGGATTTAACACATAAAATTGCGACTCTTTACTGCGTCCGCAAGCAACAAGGACTAATCCTATTAAAAAAACAAAACTCCATTTGCCTACTCTCACTGTTTACCTCGCAATAATGATTCAGGATGCCGCGACAGATAATCGGTCAAATTTTGAGCTGAATAAGCAGCCCCCGAGATCTGTTTTAACGTTTGGGTAAAATAGGTGAATACTGGCGGAGTATCTTCATTAAGATTATTGGTTAATCTTTCAAAACTCTCTGCCATATTTTTAACCGCATTGATTGTTTGACGCATGTCTTCTGAACGAACAAATTTGCTAATGTCTTCCATCGTCTTTTTAGCGGTTTTTAATGCGTCATCTAAAGTCGTGTATTTATCAATTGTATTGATTGTTGGAAAAACAGGATAATTACGATAACGTGTTCGCTTGTATTTATGCACAGGCAATGATTGAACAAGCTCAATATTTGCAACACCTGTTAAAAAATTGGGTTTGGATATATCGGCAACATACCCCTGCTTGATGAGTGTTCGCATAGGATTACGTCGTAGTCCAAACGTTTTCTCAACAAAAAATTGTACATAAACGGGGATTTCCACTTCGTTCTTGGCTTTATTTTCCGTAATTTCTATTGCTGTAACTTGACCTATTTTCACCCCGCGGTAAGTCACTATTGACGAGGCTTCCAACCCTGTCAGTGATCCTTTGAAAAACATCACATAGGTTTCCACCTGGGCACGTAAGTATTCATTGTAAAAAAAGATTGCGCCAAAAATCATTAAACTGAGTGCGCCAACAATAAAAATACCCACTAATGTATAGAGTCGCTCCTGACGCATTACACTCCTTAAAAATTAGAAATATTCAAATATAAGCTAAAGGCTGTCAGCCATAATAAGCCCCGGGTTATGATTCGAGACACCGCTTGTCTTACTGAGATATTTCTTACCGCTACATCATAATAGTAATAGCCTACGATGAGACTCACAATGGTACAATACACTGAGGTTTTTAAAATCGAGATAAATATTTCCACGAAGGTTATAGAACCTGCCAAATGCAGCAAATATTCATGAGTACTAATCCCTAACACAAAGTGGAAGGTTAGGTACACGCTAAAAATAAAAGCAGCCACTGTGTAAGTGTAGAGAAGTAACGCTGTAATATTGATCCCAATGATGATAGGCAAAATATAATCCAGTAATACTTCCTGTGGGACACGATGCAGTTTTGTAACTCGAGCTGTAATCAAATTCAAAGAAGATTGCACACAAAGTACATAGCCAATTAATAAGGGAACAAAATCACGTGTTAACAAATTTTGCACAATTAACAGTGCTTTATGTTGCAGATGATACTTGTTTAAAATATGGTGAAGATTGGTGGCTATCGACATTCCCATTAAGGCACTAATGAACAATAAAGGAATCGCCAGCTTGGCACCCGAGCGGTAGATAGTTTTTATTATGCGCTCCCAGGAAATGACGGAGCGTCCCCAGAGAAAATCTTGCATGCAGTGCCATAAATGGCCAATGAAGTGAAAAAAAAGTGTAACTGATGCAATAAACTTTATTACATTAAAACCTGTGCGCCTAAAAACATACATGTTCCAATCCTTGTGAAAAGAGTTCAATCAACCAGGCTCCCCCTCAATGATTAACCGGTAGATGCGTTACCATCCCAAGTTTTTATAAGGCACTGAAACCCTTTGGATAGCACTCATGCATTTATCCGACGCTTTTCGTTGGTTACTTATCTTTAAAAACCTTAATAGGAAATGGCTTTAACTCGTTCTGTCCTTTTAAAAAATCAGTCACTTGATTCACCTGTGTAATCGTGGCTGACGAATACAGACCTTCCGTACAAGCTGATTTACTATAATTATTGGCGACAATCACATAAGGTCCTTGATTACTGACAACAGCACAAGTACAGGATGCCTTGGATGCATCATTCTTATCGATAGAACATGGCATATCCAAACACCAGGCCCAAGGGCGGTTATTCTCACAGCTTATATAACCTTTAATGGGATAATAACGCGAGTAAATAATTTCATATCCTCCGTTACAAGGTTTTTCACCTGCAGAATACCCTTCTTTCACATCACATTTGCAAGATACAAAATCATTTCTTCCTGGAATCGGTTCACACAAGGCAGTTGTACACAATGCATATTTATTTTTGCAAAGATTAAAACTGGGTGCGGATGTGGAGGCTGTCAGATTAAGATGTACTATCATCAGAACAGCAAACACCATTTTCTTCATAATAAAATCCTTCCTGATTAGATCCCGACGCACACTCTTTTAATAGTTTGCAGCAATTAATTGCTCTTTTTATCATAAAGAATGTACCTAATTCTGCAATAACAATAGCAAGTTACTCTTCTTTTACTAATTCCATCTCCGGGGCTGAAAAATAATATTCCAGCCGGTATTTGCGATAAAACTGTTCAGCCAATTTTGCATGCACGTAAGTACTAAGATGTACATCATCCCCAAACATATACTCTTTTTCTGAGGAAAAATCGCTTTTTTCTATAATAAAATCGGTCGATTGTATATAGGGCTGTCTTAGTTTAGCGATATCAAAACCATATTTCTCAGGGTTTTCATACATTTCAGTTACTATGGAGTTCACATCAAAGACATCAACAGAGCAGTGAGGATGGGTCGCAGCAAACTCTTGGCAAGCGGTGGTCAAACGCTCGTTAAAATAGAGCGAGCAGTCACGAGTATACTCACATTCTTCTTTCTTGGCTTGGTAACGAGGGGTTAATGAAAGATCAGGTAGATTAAATAAAACAAAATGAGAATACTCATTTCTTACCAATTGAGCCAGATTCTCCATGCGGGCTTTTATAGCAAGATCGACATAATCACGAGAAGGACTGGTATTAACAGTCATTAAATCATTCGCACCAGACCATTCAATGACTAATGTTTCTGCCTTGTGTTTTTTTGATAGCTCTAGCGCTTCATCATAGGCTAATAATTTTTTACGCACGCCATTTAAAGTCGGCAAAATCAAACGGTTAAAGAAACAACTAAGGTTTACACTGGGTACCCAGCTATAATCATGTGCCGTTAAGCCAGCCTCATCGTAGTTTCTAATAAAATTTTTACCTTTATGATTAATGACCCGATCATTATTAAGGAAATAGCCCGTCTGCACTAAAATTTCGACCCGTCGCTCATGACTATTAATATTATCCACAATGGCTGCAGCAGCACCTAGTTCCTCAATGATGAATTCTTCGGCAATCATTGCGCTTAGATGATCAGTCCAGATTAAACCCGTAGTAAATTTACTTAAAGAAGAACGGCCTCGCAGACCACTCAGAGTACTCATCGGAGTAAACCCAAGTAAATTTCGCCTATCCAGCGCTCCTTGAGCAGAGAAACTATCACCCATCATGATAAAACTTGAAATCTTCCAGAGTTTCATGATCAATCCCTTATCTATTTAATGGCCACATCCTCGAAGTACCTGCTATTGAGATGGAGTATGACATTAATAGAAGATTGTGCACAATAACTGTTTTTTAGCTATTGTGACATCCATTATTCCTTAATCACCTCCAGACTAAACCAATAAGGCAATCTGAAGAGAAGATTTTTGCTTGCCATCAACAAAAATAAATTGTTTGAATGAAGCGACTGAAAGAGAAAGGTAGAACAACTACTAATGCGGTATTAATATCCACAACAGAAATTAGTTAAATTCTATGGCGTTTCGCCAGCTTGAGCGTCAAATATCAGCAGCCCACTATCGGTGTACTCAGGGCGCTAAGTATACAATCAACTTCTTCTACCCTCTTTTGGTGGACTAGACAATGCAATGGTCTAAATAAGCGAGGAGAATGATTGATTGGTGTTCGAACAGCAGGTAATTCTGCTAGGGCATCACTGTGACTATCCGCATTAACAACAGGGATTTCTTGTGGACCACCGCCGTGACCATCAGCACTGCCAACAGGGGTTTCTTGAGGAGTAATGCCGTGATTATCAGCACTATCAACAGGGGTTTCCTGAGGGGTAGTGCTAAGGGTGGTTGTAACCTCACTAACCAGTCGGTTAACAGAGGATTGGAGCTGTGTTTCTTCGCTATCTTTTAAAACCTTTTTCAAACTTTGAAATTCCGTATTACCTACTTCATGCAAACGCGCCAAGACTATTTTGGGTGTCTTGTCATATCCAAGCGCCAGATTGCTATGAATATCGTACCATTCCAACCAGAGAGTACGACGTCTATTAACATTTTCCATTCTACTGATTAAATCTTGCTCACTAAGGGCTGCTTTTGACTGATAACTTGCTTCGATCTCTTCACACCGTTTGAATTCATCAATATAAAAATTTCTAACCATTGTTGCCTTTTCATGGTTGCCAAAAGCACTGATCATTCTGGGATTAATTTGAAACTCGGGAATTTCAAACGTGCCACCATAGTAGAGTTGGCGCGCTTTTTGATAAAGATCATTTTTTACCACAATGTATTCAGCAGCAGCTCTCAAAGCAACCAGCACGGTTGGAATTAAAATGAAAGTAAACACCAAATCAGAGAGGCCTAACGGGTTGAGTAGTAGGGCCGTCAAGACAATCGCCGTGACAGCAACAATCATTGGCATTACCATTCTTGCAAATTTAAAGAACGGGTCCTTTTCATATAAACCAATGTCACGGTATTCTTCATAAATGGGACGAAAAGGTGCCAGCAAACTTGCAATAATCGCTTTGTTTTCATTAATTTGATTTGCAAAACGACTGTAGTTATAAAGATCGAGGATAGCGAGAAACGAACTCTCGTTTTGTGTTGCAAAACTGGTAGCCTGAATAAAGGCATGGGCATCTGCCAGCTTGTTGACAAACTCTGTGCCGCCATTGACTACCCTATTATTCCAGAGATAAGACAAGGAGTGCATTAAGACTTGTCCTTGCGTATCACTTGGTATTTTCCATTCTTTACCATTAATGAGAAGCAGCTTTTCAATGATATGGTTGCCAAGCTCTTGCTTATACACTTGAAGCCAATGGTCTAATAACAGCGCTTCCTTATCGTTAAAAGCTTGCATAATTTCTTTGGCAATACGGTTAGCCTGCCTTTGATTGAAATTATGCAGTATCATTTCATTAGGAAGATTTTTAGCAGTTGCCTGTTGTAAATAATAAAAAACCACTTCGGTGACTAGCATTTCTTCTACTTTCGCCGTATTGGGTTCTTTCTTTTGCATTTCAAGGCGGTATCTGGCACGCAATACTGCGATGGCACTTTCTTCATGTGGAGGCAATGGATTGTTAAGCAAGGGGAAAGCTTGAGCCAAAGCATTCGCCCGTTCATCTAGGACAACTATTTTTTGAACAATTTCTTGCTGTCGAATTTCCTCTTTTCTCTGAGCGATTGTTTCACGAAGAGGAGCCATTTCCGGGTTAGCTAGAAAAAGAGCCTTCCAAGCGGCAATAATCTTTCTCTTTTCATCCCGTATCTGCTCCAGAACCGCAGGATTCGTAACGTCTTGTTCATCCTCGAGAAGAGGAGGTATGCTAGTTTGCAGACCCCTTGAAAATTCAGCCTGGGTAAGTAAACGTTTCTGTTCAGTGGTCAATAATTTAAAGTCAGGGTATTCAGCCCTTAATATCTCCCAAATAATTCGCGCGACAACTTTCTTGTAGGCATCCGTTTGCTCTATATCACTCAGCAATCGAGTTTTTTGCGCAACAAAGTTTTGTTTAGCTTGAGCATAGATTGTTTCTGGGGAGGAAAAAAGTACTTGCCACCAGGCTAAAGAAGCACGAATCTCTTCTATCGAAGTTAAGGTATCCTTAACTGCTCTAATAAATTGCAGGCCTGCAGGAGAGCGCTCAAAAGTCTTGCGTTTTCGCCGATTAAGGAGGCCGTAACCAGGTATATACCGATTAGCTATATCCAAAAATTCCATATGTCAGGCCATGTCATAAAATAGAGGTGAATCTTACGCCTCGAAGCTTAACATTTTATTATGTATTCGCGCTACTGAAACAGATAAAAATATTCAATTCAACAAAAATTAAATCAAAAAAATTATTAAAAATACAATAAGTATTTTTATAGTCCACATCCAAAGAATCTAGTCATGCAATTTGGTGCCGTAAACCCGATCACCGGCATCACCCAATCCGGGAAGGATATAGCCTTTTTCATCCAAACATTCGTCAATTGCTGCGGTATAAACCGGAATATCGGGATGTTCCTGGTGAAAAGAAGCAATACCTTCCGGGGCAGCCAATAAACAAAGAAATTTAATTGATTTCGGTTGTACTTCCTTAATTCGGCTGACCGCTGCAATAGCACTATTTCCCGTTGCGAGCATTGGGTCAACCACAATAATATCCCGATCTTTAATATGTTCAGGTAATTTATAGTAATACTCTACTACCATCAAAGTTTTGGGATCGCGATATAAACCAATATGACCAACACGTGCAGAAGGTATTAGTTGTAACATCCCATCTAAAATTGCATTACCAGCACGCAGAATAGAGACAAAGACCAATTTCTTCCCTTGCAAGACTGGCGCCTGCATGGTCGCAAGAGGGGTTTCAATCTCTTCATACTCAATCGGTAAATCACGCGTCACTTCGTAAGCAAGCAGCATACTCACTTCTTGTAGAAGGGTACGAAATTTAACAGTACTGGTATCTTTCTTACGCATGATGGTCAGTTTGTGTTGGATAAGTGGATGGTTTACTACAACCACATGTTGATCAGTCATTATTCTTCCTTTTTAAAAAACAGTGCCATCACTAATGATTTGGATAGGCGGACTACCCTCGCTGCGCCGTAGTTTGGCTATACGCCGCCCTGCTTCCCAAGTTCCCCCCTGTAGGATTTTAGCCAAAGGGAGAGCAACAGCATCCATCTGCAACTGCTGACGAATGGTCGTTGCCAACTCATCCAACAAAGCCACCGTCAGAGCCCGCCATTCCACAATAGCCTCTGCTCCTGCGCTGTGTGGCTTAAGAAATAACGCTTTATTTTTTACCCGCAGTAAGCCCGTATCGATTAGCAAACCACCATTACGGTATTCAGGTAGACCTGTCAGATCATCCAACTGGGTTACCTTTATTCCAGCCCATTCTAGAGGCTCCACCAAAGAATAGGTTAACCATTGAGATAATTTATGGAAAGGTATCAATTCGGAACCCAAGACATCTGTCTTCAGCTTGGGATGGTACCAGACATCTCCTAAGGGGACACCCTCAACTTGTAATCGTGCCGGCCAAACTTCAGCAAAAGCCGTTAATACGGCTTGAAAAATTTGACTCGCTGTAATCGTCTGATTCACTTGTAAGGATGAAATATAAGAATAAAAATTACCCAGACGCCTTTCCTTCCCAAAATAATGGCTCTGTTTGCTAATGACCATTCCTAAGCGATTAAGTAAAGCTACTCGTCCTTCTGCTCCTTCAAGAACATTGGTATTCGTTAGCTGGAAAGCCTTTGTCAAATCGGAATGAGTAAAAGTCAGTAAGCGCTCATAATCAACACGCCAAGGCTGGTTTGGATCGTTACTAAAAACCCCACTCAGGTAAAGGGCTAAACTGGCTATCGCCAATCCTTCCGAACGGTTATATTCATGGCCGGTATCGGAATCAAGATAACGCCAATAGTTACCTGCCCCAGCATCCAGAAAAACACTAATAATGACTAGCTCATAAAAGATTTTACCTTGCTCTTCCTGTGATAACCCGTGCAAGCGAGCAGTCAATGCATTGACCCTGTCAATACCACCCGTTGTAAAATGTCGCCAACGACTATGATAGGGGATTTCCAGGGTAGGATATTGATCATGGATAACGTCTAACACAAAAGCGGCCGTTGCAGACATTTGTTCATTATCCACAGCAAAATGCTCCAATTGCTCTTGGTGTGCCAGACTCAGCATACGCTCGGCTTGTTTACGAATAGTTCGCGGATCTTGCAGCGTTTTTAGCACACTATTCATTGACTTCTCATCACTCATCAAGTCCACGTCCTTTGGGTATGGCAAGTTCGTTAATATCAATAATGCGATCCGGTGAGAAATAGCCAGCTGCCCGTTTAGCATCCATTTCTACTTTGGCATCATTGGGGATTAATTCATCAGGAATCTTCACCCGCTCTACAATCTCTATGCCTGCTCGCTCAAGGGCGGCAAACTTCATATTGGACATGGATACAAAACGATGAATTTTCGTAATACCAAGCCAATGTAAAACATCAGACATTAATTCCTGGAACCGAACATCTTGCACGCCAGCAACACATTCAGTACGTTCAAAATACTTGGCAGCAGTATCACCACCTTCCTGTCTTTTACGAGCATTATAAACGAGAAATTTAGTAACCTCACCTAGCGCACGGCCTTCTTTGCGATTATATACAATGAGTCCTGCCCCCCCTCTTTGCGCTGACTCAACACATAACTCAATACCATGAACCAGATAAGGACGGCAGGTACAAATATCAGAACCAAAAACATCCGAGCCATTACATTCATCATGAATACGGCAAGAAAGTTCAATTTTTGGATCATGAATTGTCGTTACATCACCAAAAAAATAAGCCGTCAAGCCACCAATTGGCGGTAAAAACACATCAAGATCCGTTCTGGTCACCAATTCTGGAAACATCCCCGCTGTATGCTCAAAAAGGGTACGACGTAATTCGGCCTCAGAGACATTAAAACGTTCCGCAACCCCTGGTAAATACCATACTGGTTCAATGGCTGCTTTAGTAACCAGTACATCGCCTGACTCTTGCAGAATTTTACCATCTGGTTTCAGGCGTCCTTTTTGAATAGCATTTTGTAATTCAGGGATATTAATATGTGCTCTTGTGACAGCAATACTCGGTCTAATATCGTAACCAGCCGCTATTTCCTCGGCAAAAACATCCGCGACTACATGTCCCCAAGGATCGAGAGAAACAATTTTTCCCGGTTCATGCCATTGTTTATGAGGACCAATAACGACTGGTGGTGTTGTATCAGTTAAGTCAGGCTTATGCTCCGGATCGAGAACACCCGCAGCAATGGCCAACGCCCGATAGACAGAGTAAGAACCTGAATGAGTACCTACCACATTACGATGTCTAATATTCGTAAGGGAGGCAATAATAGGACCCCGTTCTTTTGGATTCTCCGCCCCCCACTTAATTTTCAGCGGCACAGCGATATGCTCAGAGGGATGAGAAGTTAAAACAATATGACCCTTGGATTTTCTTCCTGACTCATTAATTGTTGACATACTAATCCTTGCAGATAGATAAATGCCTTAGGGGAAAACTACTACAAACCACAGTGTACTTCTTTTAATGATAGTATTTTTTTGTGGTCGCTTGTTAAATTTAAATGCATATAGTATTCCATACCGTCAGCCTACAGGATGGATTTGTCATCAAGGTACAGTCATGGAATTGTTATTTGGAAACTTATCAAAGCACAGGTGTAAACCTTGTTTTAAAACTCGGGGTAAAAAATCATTGTCAAATTGAATACCCTGCCCATCAATGATTACCGTTGTTTGTTGTGCTGCTGCACTGCCAACAGCTTCTTCATCTGTGATTTGAACGGTAGCATGGAGTTTTAAATCTTTAACAATAGTTACCAGCAACATCGGGAGAGGACAGGTTCTAAAATTTTCAGCATCTTCTAAATCTTTCACGAAGCTTTGAGGAAATGAAACGTTCATAATAATAGGATCAGATTCTATCTGGCTTATATCAGCTCTGACTAAACCGGAAAGAAAAGTAATTTGGATAGGAGAAATAGCAATTCTTTTATCAGTTGCGCTAAATTTCGCATTAAACTCTGTTGGCAGCTGATCGGGCTGAATGGCAAATAATTTCTCGATAATCTTAGAATTGACGATCTTGCCGCTGATATCAGAAACCAGGGTATTGTTAGCGTATTTAGCATGGAAAGAAAATTTATTTTGGGCTACAAAAAGCTCTGCATTAATTAATTGCGCTTTATCTACTGTATTAAGCACCGCGCTGACATTGAACCGCTTTCCTTGTAGGTCACCACGAGTTTCGATGAAAATAGAGTATGGTTCTTTCGTCATACGGACTATCTTAATCGTTTTAAAATGCAGTGGTGGTAATAAGTCAGATAAAGAATACACCATATCAACATGGGATAAACGAGCCTTATCGATAAGGATAGACTGGCCATCAGCGCGTTCTTTTTTCTCTTGGGTATTCACGCCAACGGTCTGTTTTTCTTCCTCAGCAATTTTGGGCAAACTCACCAAATTGATAAACCCTTTTTTAATCTCCAGATCATAAATATGAAACTGTTGTTTAAGTAAGGCCAGTAAAGATAAATGCGCAGTTGCTTTCCTAAATGAAATAATAACTTTTCCCTTATAGCGATAAACAAACTGCTCAACATCTATTTTAAAAGAGGGTACAAGATTGACTCGCAAATTAAATTCTGGATTTTTCTCGCTACCCGCCGTACCCTTGCTTGTAAAGGAATAAATCAGATGGGTTGCAAAATAGCTCAGCAAAACATTAAAACTCAACACAAGAATAACAAGAATTAACAAAGCAAGTACTGCTCTTTTACTCCATTCCCATAGTCCGTTTTTCATCTTGCTCTCTATTTGAGTAATAGCCTTCACAACTCTATTATAGTGCTTTTAAATCATACAAAATGATCGTTGATGCTGACATCTGTGAAAAATGATTAAAATACTTTGGCTATTTTCACGGTTTGTTTTGTTTTATTTTTTGCAACGATACCATTTTCCCGATAATCTCTTAGAGGATGCCAGACGAGCTCTTCGTCAGGCCTCTTTTTGAATTCTATTCGTTTTGAGTCAGCAAAGGGAAACATGCATGTGGGTCATTACAAGGATACTCATTTTCGTCAGTTTAGTGACTCTATTAACATCCTGTTCTATCTCTTTGCCCCCACACGCTCAGGTGAAGCATTTGCGAGCCCTCCCTAATATGGAAAAGAGCGTTAAAAAAAATTTAAACGAACAAAAAATTTTTACACAGGGTGATTGGCCAGACAAACAATGGTGGTTAGCCTATCATTCACCCGAATTAAATGCCCTGATCGCCTCAGCATTAGCAACAAATCCCTCTATTCAAGAAATGAGAAGTCGTATTGTTACTGCCAGACAAGAGGCCATTGTAGCTCGCTCGGTGTTATTCCCACTCGTGTTTTTTGATGCAACAGAAAATAGACAATTTTTAAGTAAAAACGGCCTGTACCGTGCTCTGAATCCGAACCTTCCCTTAAGCGTCAATTTGGTTGATCTAACCATGTCCTTCAATTATGAATTTGATTTTTGGGGACAAAATCATAATCTTTTTTATGAAGCAATTGGCAAGGAAAAAGCTCAACGAGCAGAAGCAGCTCAAGTCGAATTAATTGTAACAACAGCCCTTGCCCAAGCCTTTTTTGCTTATCAAACCAATCTCATCAGAAAAGAATTGTATGAACAACTGGTTAGCGTACGACAAAGCATTAACGATTTACAAAATTTAATGCAGCGGAGCGCACTGTCTTCAGCACTGCCTAGCTATCTCGCTGCAGAAAATTTATTCGAAGCCAAACGGCTTCTCAGTACTATTAATGAAGAACTTGCCGTTGATAAACACCTTATCAATGTTCTGGCAGGACGCGGCCCTGATTGCCCATTAATGATCGATAAGAAACTTCCCGCCCTCCCGAAAAAACTTTATATTCCGCAAACACTCTCCATCGATCTAATCGCTCGCAGACCCGATCTGATGGCACAGATTTGGCGCGCCAAAGCCTTCGCTTTTAGAACAGGTGCCGCCATGGCGGAATATTACCCCAACGTCAATATTATTGGTCTCGTTGGTTTAGAAAGTACTCATTGGAAAAAACTGTTTGATCGCTCAAGTGCTACAACCGCATTAAGGCCGGCTATTCACTTACCCATTTTTACAGCAGGCGCTATTCGAGCAAATATCAGAGGAACAAAAGCAGAGTTTGATGCAGCTATTTTTGCTTACAATAATCTCTTGTTACGCAGTACCCAGGAAGTGCTGGACGTGCTGGCCTTTGCAAGATCCGTCTATCAACAGAAGCAAGACCAGGTAGCACTCATCGTTTCTGCCGAAAAACGTTTAGGCTTAACCCAATTACGCCAACAAAAAGGACTAGACAGTCAATTTAGTGATTATGCTCTGCGTGAAGAAGTCATTGAACAAAAATTAATTAACACCACGTTGCTGTATAACCAATATTTAGCGTCAGTTAAACTAACCAAAGTATTGGGCGGCGGCTACTGTCAAACGGAGATCCCTCTGGTGAGAACCGCATGAAAAAAACGACTCCTGCTTATAAATTAACCATTGTTCTTTTATGCATTTTTGTGCTTCTCTTCCTTTATTGGCTTATCGTCTGGCGAACAGAGGAATACACTAACGACGCTTATGTAGAAGGTAACCAGGTCTTTCTTCAACCCCTGCGGGAAGGTTTTGTAACTGGCATTAATACCGATGACAGTTTTCTTGTTAGCAAAGGCCAGCTTCTGGTGCAATTGAATGAAACCGATTCATTAATCGCGCTGGAAAAAGCAAAAAAAAATCTGGCAAGAATTGTGCGTGATATCTGCCAGGCTTTTCATGATGTTTTTACATTAGCTGCAGAAATTGAAATTAGACAAGCGCAATTGTTGAAAGCCCGACAAGATTTCAAGCATCGCTATGCAGTCATTCACGCAAAAGGGGTATCTCTGGAAGATTACCAACATGCCGTAGACGATTTGAAAGCAAGCTTTGCCGCATTAAAAAGCATAAAAAGTCAGTATCAAAGAGCCCTGGCTTTTGTGCAGGGGACTACCATTACCGCGCATCCCCTTGTGCTGGAAGCTGCCCAACAGGTACGTGATACCTGGGTACAACTTTATCGTTGTAAAATCTATGCCCCCGTAGATGGCCTTGTCGCACAACGACGGATTCAGGTAGGGATGAGGGCGTTAAAACGTACGCTGTTACTGAGCATCATCCCTCTTGATCAAATCTGGGTCAATGCAAACTTTAAAGAGACACAAGTTAAGAAAATGCGTATTGGCCAAAAAGCCAGGGTTATTTCCGATCTGTATGGCAGCTCTGTTGTTTTTCATGGAGAAATTGTCGGGTTGCCAGGCGCCGCAGGCAACGCATTCTCGTTGTTACCCCCAGAAAACCTCTCAGGCAACTGGATTAAGATAGTCCAACGTTTACCTGTTCGTATCAAACTTGATGCCAATGAATTAAAAAAACATCCACTTCGTATTGGTTTATCGTTGGAAGTTACCGTTGATGTTTCTGATCAAAGCGGCCTGTTGGTACCGACTTCATCTGAAGGAGCCCCCCATTACGCAACCGATATATTCAAAAAAGAAGAACGAGGTGTTCAGGAATTAATTGCTCATATTATCGCCAATAATTTAGATCCCAAACTAAAAGATTATGCACAGACTCCCCTGGCTCTTAAAGAGGTAGCTCTTGGCGAGGGGCCACCTAAATGATCTTATATGTTTTGATTCTCTCATTAGCAATTGTCATTTTTAACCTTACTTTACCAATGATGGCAGGGCTTTATATCGTCAGTGATCTTGGGGGCAATGCTTATTTAGCGCCTTATGGAGTCAGCTTTTTTTGTCTCGGTAACGTATTGGGCGTCCCGTTGGGAAAACCCTGGGTTACGCGTTTGAGTGCGATGCATCTCTATGTCCTGTGTTTATGCCTCATGATCGTCTTTTCTTGGCAATGCGTTATTGCCAGTAATTATTTTAATTTCATTTTGTTTCGTTTTTTGGAAGGTTTTGCATCTGGACCACTGTTTCTCTTAATTACTATGTCTCTGATCCCTCTCCTGGCTCCAGAAAAAAAAACTGAATTTGTTATGCCACTCGTTTTAACCTGTTTTGCTATTACCCCGGTACTTGGTGCTTGTTGGGGTGGCTGGGTCGCATTTAACTATCATTGGCAAGCCTTGTTTGTACCCAATATTCCTATCTGCCTTTTTTTAATTGTCTATGTTGGTTATGGCTTTAGAAAATTTCATAGGCCGCCGGAGAAAGTGCTTTTTGATAAGGTGGGTTATTTCTTTTATAGCACTAGTTTATTTTTTATTGGTACAGCCTTAATTCTCGGGCAAGAGCTCGATTGGTTTCGCTCGTCATTAATTACTTTTATGCTCATCGCAGGCGGAATTGGTTTTCTTTATTTTATTCTACGTAGTCTTTCGTTCCCTCATCCTATCGTTGAGTTCAGGCTATTCAAACACCTCTATTTTTGCTTTGCTTTATTAAATGTTGCCCTCCTTTTTTCGGCCTATTTTGGTATGGTCATTCTCTTATCCCTATGGTTGAAACTCTACGTCAATTATACCCCGGACTGGATTATTTTATTGATAGGTACTATGGCTCTTGGTGCATGGATCCCAATATTTTTAAATTACAAACGCTTTGATGCCCGGATTCCGCTGGCAACAGCTTTACTTTTTTTTGCTATTTCCTGTTTTTATACAGCGACGTTTAATGTAGAGATTAATTTTGGCAGAATTGCCGTTTCGCGGCTTTTGGCAGGACTTGGACTCGCCCTTTTTTTACCACCGCTTTTCCGCATGTCTGTAACTATCTATCCTCAAGCTCAGGCCACAGAACGGATCAACGTGTTTCATATTGTACGTCTGCTTGGCAGTGCCTTGGGTGCTAGCTTATATGTGATTTTATGGCAACGTCGACAAGTATTTTATCATGAACGCTTAGGCAGCCTGCTAACTCCCCTGGCCCCACCTACCCAACAATTTTTTGAACGGGCAGAACACTTTCATCTGTCAGGGGAGAAAGCCTTGGCAAAATTAAATGCCCTCCTCGATCGTCAGGCTACTGCTTTAGCCCTAGACGACTGTTTTTATTTAATGGGATGGATGATGGTTATTTTACTTCTGCTTGTCATTCTTTCTTTTGTATTTCGTCCCTACCTTCCTTTTGCAAAAGAGAGAAAACGGGAAGAAAACCCTTCTCTTGGGGCCACGGACACCTCACCCGTTTAACTGCTGATAGCCTGATTTTCGAACATCGCAGCCTACATACGAGTAGGTGAGCAGCGAAGCACAGAAAATCAGGTTATAAGTGCCAAGATAGTTGAAAGCTCAACTGCCTCTAATCGATGGCTGGACCTGCGACAATGATATCAATCACCGGCTCACCGCAGTTTTTGGCAATTTCGGTACGCATTATTGAGTGAAGACGGATAATTTCGTGCCAATCGTTACCTTTGGGAGAGACGGGTTTGCCAACAACCACTTTGATCTTTCCTGGTTTGGCCAGTAAATTATTGCCACGTAAAATTGCGCGTGTTCCCTGCAAGGAAACTGGACACAGGGGTGTCGTTGTTTCAGCTGCAATGATAAAGGCACCTAATTTAAAAGGACGCAATCCGGTAGCGTAGGTAAACGTTCCTTCAGGAAAAATAACAATGGATTGTCCCTGTTGCAGTTCTGCTTCAATCAGGCTTTTATTTTCCAAACTCTTGGTAAAATCCATTCGATCAACCGTTGGATAATTCAATTTTTTAATAAAACTATTAATGATAGGTACACTTAATAATTCTTTTTTCGCGACGATTGCAATATTTGTCGGCAAAACCGCCACCAACGCAAGCGCATCGACATAGCTGGCATGATTAGCAATATAAATCACCGAACCCAGATCGTTTAAGTTGTTTTTTCCTTCGACAGTGACAGGACAGAAAGTGAGTCTAAAAAAGAGACGAGCAAAAAAATGTACCATTTTAGCGGTATTTTGAGATGAAAAAAGCAGCGAAAGAAACCACATAATGGGCAAAAGAATGACTAGCAAGATAGCTACGTAAAGGCTGTATACTAATCGTCCCAAATAACAAATCCAGCTATAAATTTTTTTACCTACACTAATGCAAGCTAATTTTATCAATTGCAACTTGACTGGCAATTGCTGCTTGCTTAATTTGCCCTCGATATAAGCCTGCTTACAGGCAGAGCGCTGTAGTTTTCCACTTGAGGTTTTGGGGACAGTTCTTGGTGGAACCAAAATGACTATATCAGGCGGTATACCTAATTCCATCGCCATTTTTTCAATAATTTCCGCGCGAATAGCTTGTTGTTTTGCTTTTACCAACTCATAAATTTCAGCAACTACTACCAGTTTTTCAGTCCCTGTACTTGAGTCACTTATACCAAAAGCTACAGTACATCCTTTGCGAATACTGCTTATCTGATTGAGTATTTCCTCGATCTCTTCCGGATAAATATTACGGCCTGCTTTAATAATTAAGTCTTTTTTACGTCCAGTGATAAACAGTTCTTTATCAGCCAAATAACCTAAATCTCCCGTATCCCACCAGCCATCCCTGAACGCTTTTTGCGTCGCTTGCGGATTATTATAATAACCCTGCATGGCAGAAGGGCCTTTGAATTGTATATTTCCCACTATCCTTTCAGGTAATTCAGCACTTTTATCATCTACGATACGGATGTCATGGTCGGCCAAAACCTCCCCACATCCCACGTATTCGACCGTTTCCTCCCCTTGCGATGCCGGAATTGCCTTATTGTCTTTTTCAAACCATTCACGTTGAATTTTATCGATTCGTGGCACTCGCTTTTTGCCAGGAAACGTTAAACCTACTGTGGCTTCTGCTAAACCATAGACAGGAGCAAAAGACTCAAGCTTAAAACCATAGGGAGAAAATTTCTTGGCGAAACGCTCAAGAGTTTTGGGATTGATTGCTTCCGCACCATTAAAAGCGTACTGCCATGAGCTCAGATCCAAGCCTTCAATTTCATTTGGATTGATCTTTTTAAAGCATAATTCATAGGCAAAATTAGGGCCTCCAGATATTGTTGCGCGATGATAATGTATTGCCCATAACCAGCGCTCTGGACGGGTCAAAAAGGTAAGGGGGGAGAGAATGGTGACGGGAATACCAAAATAAAGACTACCCAGCCAACTCATCAACCCCATATCATGATAAAGAGGCAACCAACTCACGCTGACATCGGTTGGCTTGATGCCAATGGCTTTCTCTATGGCTCGAATATTTGCCAACATGTTTCTATGAGTTAAAGTGACCCCTTTCGGCTCCCCCGTACTACCTGACGTATATTGAATTAAAGTAATATCATCTTGCTCTATAGCAACAGTGGGTAACTTACCAGTCGATGTTTGTAAATTTTTTACGGTAAGGGCTTTGGTTAAACTGGGTACGAAGGTTTGCAACATGTTGCTGAGAGTTTCCGCGGCAGTAAAAGTCACTAATAAACGAGCTTGTGCGTTACGTAGAATTCCTGCCTCACGTTTTGCATACTCTTCAATACGATCTGCACGAAAAGGCGGGTAGATAGGAACAGGGATGGCGCCTGCCAGTAAAACACCACAAAACGTATAAAAAAATGCATCACTGGTAGGTAACATAATCGCGACGGTTTCACCCGGTTGAATACCGCGTTGGCATAAACCCCTGGCGACGTTCTCAGCCTCCTTAACCAATTGGCCATATTGAATGATTTGCTCGTTGCCATGCTCATCTTGTAAATAAATATGCGGGCGTTTGGGTTCTTTTTCCGCATAGGTATAAAGCACCTCATAAAGTGATGAAGTGGTAGTCAAGTCAAGGGGTTTTGATTCAAGTACAGGTGAAAATTGCTGATTTTTAGTTCGCAATAAAGTATTAACACTGCCCTCTTTAACCATTTTGATTAAATCACGAAGTGTCACTGCCTCCACCATTGCATTGTCAGGTAAATGAACAAAAAAGGCTTGTTCTATACGATGGAAAAGTTCTACTTTCCCCAGGCTGTCAATACCTAACTCGCGCTCTAAAGAAGCATCCAACGTAATAGCCTGTAATGCACGATCGGCCTGGAGCTCACTCAAGAACCCGCGAGTAATAGTCAATAATTGCAGCTCAATTCCCTTATTTGCATTCATGAAATTTACCAGCGCCCTTAGCTACCCTTAAAACTCTCTATTTTTCAGATAATAATCCACGTCAAAGAGATTTTGCCCTTTGTTTGAGTATAGTTGACTACTATTCATTTCATTATCAAAGAGTCACGACAGGGTCTAAAATAGAAATAGAGCCAAGTACCAGTTATTCCATCTGGTTAAAATAAAAGAATAGGGAAGACGCATCATGATATACAAAAAGATTATGGTGGCCATTGATGGCAGCGATTCCTCCACGCTAGCCTTGCAGGAAGCAATTAAACTAGCTGCTCACGCCAAAGCTCAGCTGCGCCTTGTTCATGTAATTGATGAGAATATCGTTAATTACACAGAGGGTTATATTGATTTTGACACCTTAGCT
Source organism: Legionella donaldsonii (assembly GCF_900452385.1). Lineage (NCBI taxonomy): Bacteria > Pseudomonadati > Pseudomonadota > Gammaproteobacteria > Legionellales > Legionellaceae > Legionella > Legionella donaldsonii. The sequence goes on from NZ_UGOA01000001.1 coordinate 2,618,636, forward strand.
GCAGCTTACAAACGGCAAGGACAAAAAATTCTAGATCAGGCCAACGCTTTAGTGCGTAAGGCCAAGATCAAATGTGATAATTGCCTCATCGAACTAAAGCTTGAGGGACGCCTTGCAGAGAAAATTGTAGCAGAGGCTGAGCGTTGGCCTGCTGACTTGCTTGTTATTGGGACTCATGGTCGTCGTGGCTTTAGTCATTTATTTTTAGGTAGTGTCGCAGAAAGTGTGATTCGTATTGCCGCCTCGCCTGTTTTACTTATCCGCAGTCAATAAGATCCTTGGCTGCAGACGCCCATGAACTTATCAAGACCTAAAGGATTAAAACCATTCGTTAGCGAATTACAAGCTAAACGTCCAAACCGGTGCGATGGCTCTACCACTATCAAACATGATCTCTTATCTTAAAGACCGACTGGCTAGAATAAAACTATTATTTTGTCGATACTAAAGCAGGATTTTCTTCATGGTTGATTCATGAAGAAGAGGATCATCCCTTGCAACCCCCTCTATTCGGATTATACTCATTGACTCATTTTTAATTAATGGAAAAACAATGTTACGGAAAACCATCTTTGCTTTTATTTTATTGCCTTTATCATGCTGGAGCGCAGGGTTTTATGCAGGTGCTGGTGCTGGACCCGATATCATCGATTTTAAAGAATATGCCTTTGTTAAATCCCAAAATACGCCCCCCAATTTTGATGTCTTGGATAAAACCCATAAAACTGGCAAAGGGGTTTTTGGCTCCTTATTTGCAGGCCATGCCTGGCAGCATGGACGCTGGTATATAGCGGCTGAAGCCAATATTAACGTCAGTACGGTTGAATTTGATTCTGCAAATAATGAATATGTTAATAGCAATATTACTGATACAACCTTTGAAATGCCCTATAGCTATGGTTTAAGTGGCTTACCGGGATTCTTCATTGGCGAGAGCATTCTCTTTTATGGCCGTGTGGGTTACACCAATGGGCGCTTTAAAATTACAACCAGAGATAATTCTTTGGCCAGTATTCGTAGAAATCTGGGTGGTTTTCGTGCCGGCTTAGGAATGAACCAAAAAATTAATGAACACCTCGCGGTAAGAATGGAGTACTCGTACCTTCGCTATAAAAAGTTAACATTTGCTGTACTTGATAATGAGACATTAAAAACAACGACCATTACTCCTACAGGGAATCAAGTCGAATTCGGTTTAATCTATAATTTTGGTTAGCGAAACAACTTACAAATCACCCAGTTTGAACTGGGTGATGTCCATCACTGGAGATGTTCCATAAAAGCAGCACAAGGCATTGCGAAACAAAGCGGCACGTCTGGGCAATCCCTGTCTGCAATAGGTAGCGACCTGTTCATACACAGCCTGCTTAAAAACATGGGTATCTGCTTCATCACCATTAAGATTATCGATACTGACTCGAAAGCGGTGCCCTGCTGCAACAGAAAGTATCCATTCCATCGCCTGAGGCTTTACCTCCACCGATTGAAATAGTGCTTGCTGTTCTGCTGTGCGCCCATCCGGCAAATACCAATAACCGAAATCAACCTGCTTTCTACGCGCTTTGCCAGCAATAAACCAATGCGCACATTCATGCAGAGCACTGCTAAAAAAACCATGCGCAAAAAAAATAGCATGGTAAGAACGTTGCTCATCAGCTGGCAGATAAATAGGCTCTTCATCACCTTTAACCAGTTGGGTATTATATTTTTCCGAAAAACAAGTATTAAAAATGGTAATTAAATCTTGATAATGATGCACTTTACTATTCATAGAGGTGAAATCGGCCTTTTTAATGCTATTGGGTTCTACTAGAAAAGAAGCCTTCATGTCAACCATGAATTGTTATTGGCAAAAAAAACATTATAATGCCGTTTCGTTCATTATTACGATGAAAATAACATGGCATCAGTATTAGAATTGGCATTAAGCTATTTTGGAAGAACACAACCCGTTTCTACACCCATTCCTAGTCTAGCAATTGATAATCCGCTTAATCAGCAACAAATAGCTTCAATACAGTATTTTACTATTGGAGAACAGGCACAAGCATCGGACGGTGTGCTTGCAGTTCATCGAGTTCAGTCTTTTGATCTAAATAAACATGCCAACTTCATTAAAGGGTGCACCACGTTATTGCAACACAAATCAAAAGCACTCAAGGAACTTGATCAAACCATTATGGCTAGTATTGTTCTTGGTGTAGTCGCCTCCAGTTTGTCCTTTCTTCCTCTAGTTGGCTATTTAAGTTGGGCAGGCTGGGGCTCAGCAATGTACCACTTAAGCCAACGCTCTCTTGCCTATGCTGAATATCAAGAAGCATTAAAACTTACAGTAGCTTGCTGCAATTGGAGTCTCGGCCCACAAGAAGAGCGCGTAGATACTAAAGAAGCGTTACAAACCAGTCCCATCATTCGTAATATGATGGCTACTCTTTACCCGGTTCTTACAGGTATACAAATAAGACACTTGGTTGCAAATGATATTGAAGAAGGCTACATCTTGGAACTCAACCAACATGAGAGTAGTTATAAAGTACCTTCTCTAACCGTATTTTCCCCCTCCCGCGAAGCATCCTCTTCTCGTGAGGAAAACATCGCTTTAAGTAAAAAAAGCGCTGAATTTAATCGCTGTATATATGGTTTTAACAAAGGTTCAGCAATGGATTTCGTCGATGCTTTTGTGTCGTTCCTGCCTGATTTATATAACCTGGCTTGCTATGGTTGCAAACAAGCTCAACGCAAGTGGCAAGAATATACTGCTACTCCCAGCAGTTCAGAGAGTTCAGCTAGGGTCTAATGATCAAAGGAGAGACACCTTCTGCTAGAAGGTGTCTTCTGGTCTTTCAAGACATCATCAAATTAATTCTCAAAACCGAAAAATTCCACCTGCCTTCTTAAACAGCTGCTATCTTTTAATTAGGCCTACTCCGTTAGGAAAATGGATGAGAATCTCGGTTTTGCATCATACAGGACTCTTGTTGCTTAGCTTGGTAACTCACGCAGTCTCGGCGCAAACGACCTTGATTAGCAATTACAGCCAACTGGTCACAGCCTTGGAGCGTGGTGATGATGTTAAGGCTATTCTCCATTTTGATAAATGCCATCTCGATCCCAATTCAGCTGCCGCCCACATTCTTCCTAAATTAAAAGGAGCCAGTACTCGATTTAATTTTAATGAGTACACTCACTATAAATTACAAATAGATGATCAAGAAAAGGATATTATTGTCACCTCAATCACTATGCTGATAGAGCACCCCCATGGCGAGTTTTGGAACAATTATGCTCGCCTGCGTATATTTGAAGACAATTCAGCAGAACTCCATATCGCCTATTACGATCCGCTCACCGATGAAAAACAGTTGGGTATGGATTGGAGTTGCCATTTAAGTAATGGGAAAGATGGGAACGGGATTATGATATTTGACGCGAGCAATTAATCGAGTCATCGACAATTCTTGTGTTTTACCCTGATATCCATTATGTTTTTTTAAATTAGAATTTTTAGGGATAAAAATATGAAATTGAGTTCTTTTAACCGACTGAAAAAAATATTTTTTTGTTTATTGGTGCTGAACTGTTATCTTGGTAATGCTTATTCTGGCCAATCCCAAAAACCAATTAGTTGCCAACAAGAGTACGCTCTCTGTACCTCGGCCGCTTGTGTACCAGATCCAAGACACCCGCGTTATGCACTTTGCACCTGCGTTGTTAAAAAGGACATTAGCCTGGGATTTACTTCTTGTGATAAACGAGAGCCAAAAATTAATAAATACAAAATTAAACGTATTCGCTCTTCCTTTTCCTTTGCTCAATTTGATCAAAAGAAAGGCATGATGTGCCCTGAAGGCTCACCATGGACTGATTGCCTTGACTCTCCTTGTACCGTCAGCCCCAGAAACCCCAGTCAAGCTATCTGTAGTTGTAAAATCCATCATAAAAAACCATTCTTCACTTTGGGTGGCGATTGCAATACTTCCAGTTGTGCAACAGGATATTGGTCAGGCACTACCAAGGCGAATAGTACTCTCCTGAGAAATACCTTATTGGAAAAACTTAATATGAATAAAGATCCCTGGCCCTATGCAGCCTGTCCCAGTACGACTACCAAAAATTAAGTAATGGGTTCAACCCATTACTTAATTACTTACAATCAACACGATGGATTGTTAAGTAATAATCAAGTTGCCATCAATTCATGCAACCTATACCATACTGGTTTTGATAGCTCCTTTATTGAAACCGCTTATGCACAAGCTTCCTGTAAACCAGACTAGTTTAAAAATACCTGTACATCCCTTACTGACTGCTTATGTAGAAAGTATTACGCTTGAAACAGCCAAAGATACTCTCTCTGCCTCTCCCTACAAAGTCTTACCCGATTTATTTGCTGTAATGGGTTTTCAATACCATGGATCACTTTTTTTGCTCATGGATGGCAAAAAAACCTTACTTAAACGCTGCGGTATCAGTGGTCTACAGACAAGTTTTAAAGAATTCCAGCCAGAACATGAACAAACAACAACCTTATTAATCAAATTTTATCCTTGGGCAATCCCTTTATTGCTCAAAGAATCGGCTTATCATTTGCATGATCAAGCCATTGGCTTAGCGGAACTTATTGGTTATAACAACATGGATTTACTGGAAGAAGAATTACTAAATGCACAGAATACGTCGGATTTAGCAGACATCATGCAGACCTTTCTCATCCAGTTACATTCAGCCAACACTAAGAAATCACCAAAAACAGCCGTTATTTCGCTGGCCAAAGAAATAATGGCCAATCCGCTAATCAATTCTGTAAACAACTTAGCGACATACTACGGTTATAGTACTCGAACGCTGGAGCGTCATTTTAAGGAAATGATTGGCATAAGCCCCAAAAAATTTTTGCAGGTTAAACGCTTTCAGCAAACTTTCAAGCAATTACAAACTGGTTTGCCGCTTAGTAACATTTTTACTAATGACTATTATTACGATCAATCTCACTTTATTCATGAATTCAAACAATTTTCCGGCTGCACGCCAGGCGAAATTCTCTGTTACTGATTTGTCGTGTTCTTCCAATACATTCTCTTAGACCTCTTCTAAACTGGTTTTGTTATTTATTACCTGGAGAATGAAATGAAACCATCAACTGAGGCAATCGCTTTTATTAAACAATCTCTCGAGGGTTGTTTTAATAACACCATAATTTTCGCTGAACATGTTAAAACGCTCGCTGAAATGGGAGTCATTCGCTATGAGGTCGACTTGCAAGCCAATCGCATACACTATTATTTCAACGATAAAACCACTCACATGGAAGAAATAGCTCTTAACCAGGCACCAATGAGCAATCATTTTGATAAAGAATCAGTACAAAAAACCATCTCTGCTATTCAGCAACAAATGATTGATTATCCAACTTTCCTTAAGCGTATTGTGGCCGCAGGAACTCAACAGTATATCGTTGATATTATTGCACAACAGGTTATTTACCTAGGCAAAGAAGAACAACTGATTGAGGATTTTCCAAAAATAGAAAAAAAGCAGTCGATTCATTGTGAATAACGTTCAAATGATAATGCAGGTTCTCCCTGCATTTTACTCGCCGATTGAGTAATGACTAATAATCCCTCTCAATGACCTCCGTTCGGATCAATAGTCTCAAACAGTTCTGCGTTGTCGCTATAGTCAATCGGCACATCTATCAATACCGGTTTCTGCTGTGCCATCGCTTCCTCAAAAATATCCTGAAACGCTTCTGGCTTCGTCAATTCCAAACCAATAGCCCCGAACGCAGCAGCAAAATCAGGGATATTAACCTGTCCCAACGTGACACCACTGATGCGATGGTATTTCATCAATTCTTGTTCTAAAACCATATTGTAACTTCCATCACGCCAGATAAAATGGATGAAATGCAATTTTTCCCGCACAGCTGTTTCTAATTCCATGGCGCTAAATAAAAAACCTCCATCTCCGGAAATTGACACGACCTTTTCGTTGGGGAGAGCGTAATTGCTGGCAATCGCCCAAGGTAGGGCAACTCCCAGGGTTTGCTGACCATTACTGAATAATAATTGGTGTGGGCGGAAGGAAAAAAAATACCGTGCCATCCACATATACACGGTACCAATGTCACAACATACTGTTGTTGAATCATCAACCGCCTGCCTTAATTCATAGATGAAACGTAAAGGATGAATGGGTGAAGCCGTGTAGTTTTTTCCTGAATCAATTTTATCAAGTAAGGATTGACGGGAATGAACTATTTTATTGCTTAATGCTCGTTCACGTTTTTCCAGATGGGAAATCAGACTATTAATATTCGTTGCAATATCGCCTAATACCTCACAGGCAGGATGATAAGAGAGATGGATATCACAAGCATGGTAATCGATATGAACTACTGTTTTTTTATTAGAGGCATTCCAAATTTCCGGATCATATTCAACGGGGTTATAACCTATTGTGATTACCACATCAGCAAGATCCAGCAATTGATCTCCGGGCTGATTTTTAAATAACCCTACTCGCCCCACAAAAAGATCAACATACTCCTTCGACACGACACCAGCTGCTTGATAAGTGCCGATTAAAGCAAAAGGATGTTTTTTGAGTAAAGTTCGAATCGCCTTGGCATTATTTTGGCGACTTGATTCCATCCCAAGTAAAATGACTGGTTGCTTCGCCTGATTGATTAAGGCAGCAGCTCTTGCGATTAGCGCTTTTGGCGCCTCACCATATTCTGGTGCAGCAATGTCAGGAATCGGTTTACAATCAGTACTGTCATTCAACACATCTTGCGGCAAACTGATAAAACAGGCCCCACTGGAAGGAGTAAGAGCCGTACGGAATGCGTTAGCGACAATTTCCGGGATATTATCAACCCAATGGGCTTCAACACTGCTCTTGGTCACTGCCTCCATCAATTTAACGTTGTTAGTCCCTTGATGGGATTGCTTCAGGCTCATTGACCGGGCTACATTACCGCCGATCGCGATTACTGGGTCACCTTCTGTGGTTGCCGTCAGCAACCCAGTGGCAAGGTTAGCCACGCCAGGTCCAGAGGTCACTAAAACAACACCAGGTTTTCCAGTCAAACGGCCATAAGCTGCTGCAATAAATGCCGCATTTTGCTCATGCCGACAGACAATCAGTTTAATACGAGAATCAACCAAGGCATTGAATACTGCATCAATTTTAGCACCAGGAATTCCAAATACGTATTCTACACCTTGCTCTTCCAAGCATTTAACGAGTAATTGACCGCCTGTCATTTTTGCCATGAAAGATTCCTTCTTTTCAATCCATTAAAGCAAATAGTGATAACTCTCTTTATAGCACTAGCCAGAAAGGCGCGCAAACCTGTAAAGGTGTTTGACAATACCAGGTAGAAAGAGGTGGCAATTATTGATAAACAATTAAGGCTGCAGGCTTTTTTTAATTTCGGCTTCGGTATCAATAGGATCTAAATCACTCTCTTCATTTTTTTTAATTTCGAGCGGCATATCATTAGGATCATTATTATTCTCGTAACTATCCTGCACACGCATTTCCCTGATCACACTTTGATCTGCTTCCTGCGAGGAGTCAGCCGTATTGGCTATGCCAGCCTCATTTTTTCGCAATAATTCGGCTAATTGTTTGGGATAGACAGGAATAGGCATGGTAACTCTCAAAAAGAAAACAATTTTTTTTAGTATAGTTTCATTCTACAAATTTTGCTTCTATTTTGCACAACAACAGACTGGTACTGAACTAAGCGTTCACGTAAATTTACCTAGGTGGTACCCGGCTTTAAAGGATCAAGACGCACGCAATAACCTTTTTTAAGTAGAAGAAAATACTGGTAGCTGAAACGAGTAACAATATTCCTTCATCAGGGATATTTAAAATATATCTTGATTTTTTTTTGGTCATACTATTAAATCCACACGCACTTAATAATCAGGAGGTAGATTTAGATGTTAGGTTTTTTTAACCAAAAAAGTGCCTGGCGTGCTGGAATGCAGGCTTATCATGCACTCGTTTTCACTTATGCAGCTTATGATCTCTATATGAATCCAGCGTCCTTGGCTGAAAATGGCATGACCATGTTTGTTAGCACCCTATCTGGCTTGAGTTTAACAGAACATAATAGTGTCTTTACTGATCTTGGTGCAGCAGCACTCAACACCACCCAGATAGGCGCTGTTTATCAAGGTGTTACATCAGCGTGTACACTTGCCCCAGGACTATTCAATGCGGTGAAAGCCGTTGGTAATTTGGTGAGTGCGGGAGTTTCTGTCCTCACAAGTTGTCCGGATGAGCCAAGTCGGGATGAGTCAAGTACGCCAAGTGCTAAATTTAATTAACATTCACCAAACAACGTTAACCGGCAGGCTCAAATAGTGTGTCCATATATTTTTTAGCCTGCTGAATACAGAGTTGCTTTTCGTCATTAAAAATCCATTTAGGTGCATTCCGTGCTTCTGTAATGAGATGATCGGTGAACACAACTTTATTTTTTAAAGCATAAGATAGAGCTAAGGCAAAACGACATTTGGCGGTTAAAGAAGAGTTGATGGAATCGACGATGTTGCCTATTTGCTGGCACATATGCTGTAACGTATTGAATGGGCTCACATAATTTGCAAGAGAAAGCCGAGTACTGTTGTTATACCCCATGAGTCCTCTGTTATTAAAAGTCAGGCGCAACCCATTCGCTATTTCTCTTCGAATCACTTCAATCTTGGTAAGAAAAAAACTGTACTCAACCTCGTTAGCCGGAATGATATCCATCAAAAAAAGAACGATGGGCTGCTGAACTTCCACAATATTTTCAATCATGTAGGACAGTTCCACATAAAATCTTCCTTCATCGTATAACCTAGGTAAATGTATTGGTCCTAGGTTCGGAATTAGCAACTGGCACATGCTATCAACATGGGGAGAATCCTAATGGGAGACCTTTACGACGGTGCATCTTAGCAATGTGGGTAATCGTTGAATATACCAAATTACCATAATTACCCTATTGATTACCCTAGATCTCTAGGAGTAAGGATTTTTTGATTAATTGCGCTAAATTACGTGCTTGCATTTTGAGCATAATTTTCCGACGATGCAATTCGACGGTGGAGATAGCGATATCTAACTCCACTGCAATTTGTTTATTTAAATAACCGTCAACAACTAAATGCATTACCTGGCGCTCTCGTTCAGTTAACAAGGCAAACTGTTTGGCTACCTCAGTCATTTGCTGATAGTTTCGATTAACCTCGTTCTTGCTGGCCAATATAGTCTGGATTTTTTCGAGTAAAAATTGTTCATTAAAGGGTTTCGTTATGAATTCTTTGGCTCCGATTTGCATTGCTTGTACCGCCATAGGAATATCTCCGTGCCCGGTAATCATAATAACAGGAGGGCAATGGCTGCGCTGACATAATAATTTGAGTACCTCCATACCACTCATGGCTGGCATCCTTACATCCAATAAAACACAACCCTCTTCGAGCTTATCGGAATGCGCAAGAAACTCGTAAGGATTAAGAAATGTTTTGACTGCCAGCTTTACAGATTTTAAAAGCCATTCCAGTGCATTTGCGACATCCAGATCATCTTCAACAATATATACAGTACTAGCCATTATTTGCTTCCACAATGTAAGGGAGGCTAAATCTGCATATAGCACCTTCGTCAATGAGGTTATTTTCTATATACAATGCGCCGCCATGTGCTTTGATGATATTACGGCAAATAGATAACCCCACTCCCATGCCATATTCTTTCGTGCTATAAAATGGAGTAAATAAATTTTCAACAACATTTTGCGAGATACCTGGTCCGTTATCCATAATATAAACATTGATCTCATCGTTAGCTGTCTCTATTTTGATAGTTAACGTGGGTTGCCGAGTGTTGGACTCTAACATAGCCTCAAGGGCATTATTAATAAGATTTAAAAATACTTGTTTGATTTGATTAGAATCCAGGATGACCTTTGTTAGGTTTTTATCAAAATCATAATTTACGATTACGACAAAATCGAATGAAAAACGCGCTATTTTGACTGCATTTTCTGCTACTGAAGCTAAATCAACTGGCTCATAATGCAGCTCCCCATGGGTAACAAAACGCTTAATACGCTTGATAATCTTACCCATCAAATCAACCTGTTTGAGCGCAGCTTCTAAAACATTAGTCAGTTCTTCTTTATCAATATCATTCTGTTTTAAGCGGCGTACACTGCCGCTGAGGTAAGTGTTAGTAACGAGTAGTGGCTGAGAAATTTCGTGGGTTAACGTTGATGCAACCTCTCCTAACACATAGCAACGTGATAAGCGCGTAAGCGTAGTTTGCTGCCGTCGCGCCAATTCTTGAATATTCTTTTGATCGGTAATAAAACACCAGGTACCAATCATTTTAATTGGTTTTCCAGCCGCATCGCGGATATAACGACCACGTGCAGCAACCCATTCATAGCGACCATTCATGAGTCGAATGCGAAACTCGGCATTGTAATCATCCTGCTGAACAAAGGCTTCTTCCAACTCATTTACAATACGTTCGCGATCATCCGGATGCAATCGTGTCAGAAAATGGTTTAATCGCCCAATTTCCCCCTTGTAATCACCTAAAATAGATAACGACTCTGAATAGCCAAAATCAATGACGTCGTCTGAGATGAGATCCCACTCCCAGATATTTAATTTACCCGCATCTAACAATTCTCTAATGTGTTCATAAGAGATTTCAAATGGCGGAGGATCAGCCACTGTGCATTTTGAGCATTTATTTATGGTTTTCATAATTACTCAATATAGAAAAAATCTAATTATATCAACAAATTAAACAAATTGACACAAGTTTGCTCGTGGTGGTTTCTTAATTATCAAGGCTGAATCGTCTGATTAGTGGTTTACCCAGATAAAAGAACTTAATACTATATGATGATTCAAGATGAAACAAATATTGTCTCATGACAGACGATTAATACTTTAAAATATTAATCGAGCTAGCTATCGTTGACAGCCATCTTAAGTCTAAACTAAGACAATCACAACGCTTTAAGGAAAATGATATGAAAAAGCCAGTCTGTGTTGTTGTAGGCGTTGGTCCAGGCAATGGAGCTGCTTTTGCAGCTTGTTTTAGCAAGCAAAACTATAAGGTCGCCCTATTGGCACGTACAAGTGATTTTACAACTAAACTTGCGCTTGAACTGACGGACGCACAGGCCTATGAATGTGATGTCAGTGATAGTAACTCCATCCAACAGACTTTTAATAAAATCACCACCGAACTCGGGGAAATTGATAGTGTCATCTATAACGCTGGCTCAGGAAGTTGGGGAAATATTGAAGAAATTAAGCCAGAGGCGTTTGAAGCCAGTTGGCGTGTTAATACCTTAGGTTTATTCACTATCAGCCAGGCTGTCATTCCCGAGATGAAGAAAAAAGGCCACGGCAACATTATTGTCATTGGTGCAACTGCCTCTAGACGTGGAGGAATTAATACGGCAGCCTTTGCCTCTGCCAAAGCTGCCCAACGAAGCCTTACAGAATCGATGGCCAAATATTTATGGCCTTTGGGTATTCATGTTGCTCTGGTCATAATAGATGGTATCGTCGATTTACCCAACACACGGCAGCATATGCCAGATAAAGCAGATGATTTTTTTGTTAAACCGAATGATCTGGCAAACACCATTTTTTGGCTGACCCAACAACCTCCTTCAGCATGGTCTTTTGAAGTTGAAGCACGTCCTTTTGGGGAAACCTGGTAGAAAAAGAGAGGTAGAATTAAATTGAACTTCATTTTATTAGATAAAAATGATCAAACTTTTGGCTGACATTGGGGTGATAATCACCGCTATTTTACATCTTTGGTTTTTCATCCTCGAATTCTTTCTCTGGAAAAAACCGTTGGGCCGTAAAATTTTCCGAACACAGCCAGAGTTTGCTTTTCAATCAGCGCCACTTGCAGCCAACCAAGGTATTTATAATGGCTTTTTAAGTGCAGGCCTTATCTGGGGCTTACTATCCCCCGATCCCATAGAAGCATTTCATGTAAAACTTTTCTTCTTAAGTTGTGCTTTAATTGCTGGCATTGCCGGAGGGGTTCTCGTTCATTTAAGAATACTATTTATTCAAGCTCTGCCGGCCTTGATTACCTTGCTATTATTACTGATGCAATGACAAGGCCCTCCCCCGGGCTGAAGGTTTAGCTTGAGTGGTTCTGACCTATTTTGAGGGAGTCAGTTGATGAATAGAGCCCACCTGCACGGAATTATCCTTTCCAGGCCAATCTGCTAATAACCTGTAAAACCAGTGTAAAAAAGCTCTTTCATAAAAAATCTAAGGTATACTAATGATATTAGAAGTCTTTTTGGAATTTTCTTGAATACGTTTCCCTTTGATATTTATAAGTATATTGCAGCCAGTAATAGGCGTGGCCTGGGTGAAGTTGCTTTGACTTTTGCTTTACTTATTATGGGGTTAATTATTTTACAGGTTGCTCTAAGCAATCACTATTGGCCCCTATTCATTCTCATCATTCCACTTGCCTTTCTATTTACCCGCCTCTTTGTTCTTCAGCATGATTTAGGTCATGGGAATCTTTTTAAAAAGAGAAAATATAATGATTGGGTTGGGGTTTTTACCGGAATTATCCTTTTTACACCTTATTTTTATTGGCGCAAAGCCCATGCTATTCACCATGCCAATGGTGGTAATGCAGATAACAGGCCCTGGGTAGGGGACATAAAACTTCTCACCGTTAGAGAATACGAAGCAAAAAGTCGTTGGGGTAAATTGGTTTATCGGTTATATCGAAATAGCTTCGTCATGTTTTTTCTCGGCTGGATTTATGTCTTTGGGATTGATCAGCGTTTTTTTCGTAAACGCAAAGGCTTTGGTAAAAAAGAGCATCGAAGCGTCATAATCACCAATTTAGGTATTATTCTTCTTTACGGTCCTATCATTGCCATTGCAGGTCTGAAGTTTTTTTTAATAGCCATCCTATTACCCCAATGGCTTGCTGGTGCCTTGGGAATTTATTTGTTCTATGTACAACATAATTTTAAACATAGATATTTTGTTTCAAGTAGAGAATGGAATTTGCGTGATTCAGCATTAAAAGGAAGTACCTTCTATGATTTACCCCAACCATTCAAGTGGCTGACAGCCAATATTGGTTACCACCACATCCATACCTTGGCACCTAAAATTCCCTTTTATAAATTAGCAAAATGCCATAAAGAGAATGACTGTTTCAGTGCCGTATCCAAGTTGGGATTAAAAAATACCAAAGAGTTGATATCTCTCAAGCTCTACGATGAAGAAATGAAACAGATGATCACCTGGAAAGAATACAAAAGCACACGTGGCTAACCTTCGCCAGCAACATTGAAATACGACGTTCACATTAACTTATCTGGTATCAGCAAAACAGCGAGCGGCCAGTAAAACCGCTCACTGCTGCCAAAGCAAACTGTAAGGTCCAAGAAAACAACATTTATTGATTGGACTTATTGTCTTTTTTCTCACTGTCCAAACTTTTAATGCTGTCGACAAAACATTTCGTTTCCCCACGCCAGGGAGCCACAAACTCTTCACAATGATAACTAAGAATAACATGCTCATTATTTTGCATTGCACGCTCAGCCTGCTCAACAAGTTCAGATTTAAACTGTCCCAAGGTGAAGTGGAATTCTCGGCCCGTAGCACCGGTCGCATTATCAAGGCCGCCGCGTATCATTTCTCCTTCATAGGTTCCCCAATAGCGGCCTTCTTTGGCAACCTTCACAATAATTCCCGATTTCTGGCCTGATTTGGTTGTCCAGCATCCGGTTAATAAGCAGGTACTCATGATGAGTATAGAAAATAACATTTTTTTATTCATAGCGCTCAACTCCCAAAGGACGCACTCTATCCAATTTTCAATTTTTACACTAGCCACTACAATAAAGCCAGCCAGCACGATTTATTGTTAATCTAAAATCGAATGACTTATAATCAGCTTAGTTTAAGTTAGTTCGCTGTTCCATCTGCAACCTCAGTAAACAGCCCCGGCATCCACAATAACCGCTCTTATGACAAGCTTATGGAAACACAAAAAAAGATTTCTGCCATTTATACCGTAAAACACGAATTTCTTCATGAGTTTTGCCAAGAAATAGAAGAAGTTTCTGAGGTTATCGAAGATTTAGTATTTTCCCCTGTGAAAAAACTTAACGTATGTTTTGCCCAGGATATTTGGTTAGATCCCCATCTTGTAAAATTTCAATCCATTTCAGAAGCAGTCAAAATTCTTCGCCAGGCTGGTCATTTTTGGTATTTACATCCTATTGCCAACATAAGACGATCGCGTTTAATTGAAGAACAACTACGGAAATGTCCTTCTCTAATACGCGATTTTCCAGTCCAAACCGAGATTCCAGCTATAGGTAGTTTCAGTCTTTTAGATCAAAACACCTTAATCTACAGTCATAAGCGCCTCAAGAAATGGCCAGATGGAACGTGCTTTTTTAACGAAGACAAAACAAATCCACCCAATCGAGCCTATCTGAAATTATGGGAAGCACTTACCCTGTTAGAGGAATATCCTAAAGCAGGAGACTCCGTATTGGACTTGGGTGCATCGCCTGGCGGTTGGACCTATGTAATGCAATCCTTAGGCGCCAATGTTACTGCTGTTGATAAAGCGTTATTGGATACCAAAATTGCCCGTCTTCCCCGGGTGAGTTTTTTACAACAAAGTGCATTTTCATTAGAGCCCTCCAAATTAGAGCAAACTTATGATTGGGTCCTGTCAGACGTGGCCTGCTACCCTGACCGGGCTTATGCACTTATTATGAAATGGATAGCCTCTGGTAAGGCAAAACAAATGATTTTTACCATAAAATTACAAGGAAAAACTGATTTAGCTACCCTTAGACAGTTCCAAGAGATACCCAATTCCCGCATCGTTAATCTGTTTTATAACAAGCACGAAGCGACCTTTTTTTATCCCTGGTTGTCAAAGCCAGAGGAGCCTTGAGAGGATCCCATAGTTTGATTCTAAATTAATTACAGTGCAAAAAAATCTAAAAAATGATAAAATTGCGCAAATTAATAATTTATTGATCAATAAAAAAACAAAAATAACAGAATTGACGTAACCGTTCAAAGTTGAAAATTTGATTTTAATTCAAGAGGGGTCGTTTACCTCAATGAACGATGAAATTAAATTTTAACCAAGAATCGGCTTTTTGCGTAAATTCTCACCAAATTACCGTTTAGAGGCAATGTCATGTTAGATGTACGAAATATCAGTATGGATTTTGGCAAAAAATCTTTATTCCAAGAAGTGGATTTAATCTTGTTGCCTTCACAACGCTACGGAGTTGTTGGTGCCAATGGAACAGGTAAATCCACTTTTTTAAAGATTTTAGCGGGCGAGGAAACCTCGACACAGGGTACTGTCGAAAAAGCGAAAAATCTTAACATTGGCATTCTGAAGCAAGATCATTTCCGCTATGAAAATGACCGTCTTATCGATGTGGTGATCCGTGGAAATTCAATTTTATGGGAAGCCCTCGAAGAGAAAGATAAACTCTATTCGCAAGAAGATTTCACCGAGCAAGACGGTTATCGCCTCAGTGAATTAGAAGAAATTGTTATGCATCAGGGCGGGTATGAAGCAGAATCTACGGCGAGAAATTTATTACTGGGCCTGGGTATTGCTGAGAAATTTCATTACGGCCCCTTGAGTGCCTTATCAGGGGGTTACAAATTACGTGTTTTGTTGGCTCAGGTTCTTTATCAAAAGCCGGACATTATGTTACTGGATGAACCCACAAACCATTTGGACATTTTATCGATTGCCTGGTTAGAGCAATTCTTAAAAACCAATTTCAAAGGCCTATTGATTTTTATTTCGCATGATAGAGGCTTTCTCAATAATGTATCTACAAATATTCTTGATATTGACTATGATACTATCCTTGATTACCCAGGGAATTACGACAAATTTTGTTTAACCAAAGAAGAGCGATTAATTCTCAAACAAAGTGAGTTAAAGAACCAGGAAAAGAAAATTGAAGCACTACAAGGGTTTGTTGATCGCTTTGGAGCAAAGGCAAGCAAAGCCAGCCAAGCCGCTTCACGCCAAAAAATGATTGATCGTATCGAGTTAGTTGAGATAAAAGACTCCAACATTTTTAAACCTTACTTTAATTTTCAACAAAAAAATCCCTCCGGTAAGGTAGTACTGGTTGTAGAAGACCTTCATAAAAAATTTGACGAAAAAGTATTATTAAAGAAAGTATCCTTCAATATAGCAAGAGGCGATAAATGTGCCATTATCGGCCCGAATGGGATCGGTAAATCAACCTTATTAAAAATTTTATTGCATGAACTTAAATCCGATCAAGGCAATTTTGAATGGAATGAAACAGCCAAAATAGGTTATTTTGCTCAGGATTATCACAACCAGTTGGCAACAGAACAAACCATATTGCAATGGATAGAAAGTCATATTGCTGCGCCCGAGCAAGAAATCAGGAAAGTGTTAGGGCAAGTATTATTTCGTGGTTCAGATGTCGATAAAAAAATTGCGATGTTAAGTGGTGGTGAATCCGCACGCTTGATTTTGGCCAAGCTGATTTTAGAAAAAAATAATGTGCTTATCTTCGATGAACCAACAAACCATTTGGATCTTGAGTCCATTGATGCGCTGAGCGAAGCAATACAAGCCTTCCCAGGGGCAGTGCTCTTTGTTAGCCATAATCGCTATTTTATTGATCGGATTTCAACTCGCGTATTAGTATTAACAGAGCAATACGGCGTACAAAATTATTTGGGTAATTATCATGATTACCTCGAGCAATTTGGCAAAGATTATCTGACAATCGCTTAGAGTTTGAGTAAACCCATTACTGAGTAAAACAAACCATTTGTTTTGCTCAGTGATTAGTTAACTCACTGCCCCCCCACAGCCGGAAACCACGGCATACAAGATATCGCAGGTGTTAATTGTATAAAAATACTTCCTGATTAGGCAGCATTAACGCAGAGAATTCCTGTTGACAGTTTTTTCAACAGGAGATAAACCGCTTCTTAGCGCATACCAAAGTACAATGCCTGGCTCAGCATTTACAGTATCCTCATTGATTTTCAATCGGCCAGAACTGACCGCAGAAGAAACGGGAATCTTTTTCATTGTATTCATGGTGTGACGATGGCTTAAAATGGCGCGTTTTTTTGCTCTGCGCTTTTTCATTGAGTATTTTAATTTGCATAATAATCGTTTCTTCTTAGCTGCCATCTTAATTTTGGGCGCAGCATAAAGAGTCAGCAGATATAATTCTTGCTGTAACCGAGCAAGTAACACTCTTTTGAGATTATTATTTTTAAGATTGCTTGTTACTTGCTCCAGATGATTCTTAAGATTCTGTTTTTCAATCGCTTGCTTTTCCTTAAAGAAACCTAATTTACCTAAATACATACAACCTCCTTGTATTCGCTAACAAACAATTGCCATTCCTTGGCTGGGTATTTTCTCAGGTAATTATTAGTTAATAGTAGACGATTTTTAAGCTGTCAAACTTTTGAAAAAACACGATGTATTTTTTGTGAACAAGTAAAAATAGAGGTAACACCTCGTATTATCCCTCGTTTTGAGAGATATCATGGGGGCCTGTCCTAAGAAGTTATTAATACTGGAGATAGTCGATTGCCTGCTTTATTGACATGGCCATTTAATTTTATAAAAATTAAATAGCCAATTTTTTATACACAGGCACTAACAGTCTATCTTGGCTTGGAAGTTCAAAAACGAAAGATATCGTTTTTTTCCTCTGGTGCATCTGTATTCCCGCTCGCTCGTTCTGCATTTCCAAAACTGGAAAACCAGATATAGCGATTGCCAGAGGCATGGGTAATTTCTCTTGCCAAGTGTTGCCGTATAACACTTACCTCTTGGGTTTCGACTACCTCTTCCGGAATCAAATCATAATTTTGATTAGAGCTGACAATGACTTGGCTGACTAGTGGCTGCTGTCTTAAAAGCTTGGGGAGTGGGATTGCCCGCTGGTTGTAACACTCCAAAAATCGTTTAACTATTTCTTTATCTTTGCTTTGAGCAGAAATCTGCAAAGCCTCATGGATTTCTGGATGAAATGAAGCATTATTGACAATAGCCGGGACAGTCAATAAATAATCAATGAGCTCATAACCTCCCAGTTCAGCTGCCTTTCTAAGCGTACCAGCCGGGATAACAAACCGACTATCTTCGATAAAACATTTTAAACTTTCCACCAATCCTAAATTTAAACATCGATAAAAAGCATCATACTCTTTCTCATTGGGATTAAAGCGCGCATCGCTTAAAAGTACTTTAAGAACGGCAGGAAAAGAAATGGCTTCATACAACAAACTATGGGAAACAGTCGGGTTATAACCATCTTCATCCTCATAGCCTCTCTCTTCCAAGGGGTCAGAGGTTTCACAGCCTTTACGTAATAAAAAATCGGCAACAAGCTTATGGTTGCCAGTGATTACGGCGTCTTTTAAGTTGCCGAACGTCGGGGGAGTGAACCCCTCATTAAAAGCCGTGTCTTTAGAAGTGCTGCCCATTGGAGACTCCAAACAATTGCTGGAGTCCAATGATACATATTTTACCACTTTATATCAATATAAAGCAGAAACTGGACTATATTTGGTAAACTGAAGGTAAATCCTTCGTCGCAATCAACGTACAGGAAGATATAATCTGAACGAGGTTATCAATTTTAGCCCGTTGCAAGTAATTTGTTAATTTTTCAAACGATACACCCGCTCCAGTGCGATCAGTAGTTCGTTCTTTCAATAAAAACTCAATAAAGTCTGTTATCTCTAAAGGAGCTAAACCAGCATGTTCTAAAAACTCTTGAAATTCGGTCTTATCATCACGTAAATCCCCTCTTTGTAGGAAGCAAGTATTCACATTGATGCTGACTCGACGCAGTTTAGGTTCTGCCTGGCGACCGGAAAAGAAAGAAAAGAGCTTGCCGAGCACACAGGGCATAATGTTCTGATCGTTGCCATTTCGGGGAAGACTGGATTTTTTCAAGCTTACCACTAAATCTTCAGTAAATTGGCGCGTAACATTTCCTGCCATAGCACCATTAAGACGAATTTCTCCGGATACGGTTGTCAAGGCAACAATATGTCCATCACGTCCCCTGACTGTTCTTAATTCACTCTCACTGATTTCAGACAGGATCAGGGATCGAATCTTGCTGGCATCCTGCCCCATACCAGAAATCAATTGATCGCAAACTTCTTCATGGAGATTTAAAATAAAAAATTTGCCATTATCTTCTACAATCTCAGGAATAACACGCCTACTGTGCCTTCCAGGATCTTGCATCATCTTCTTAAAATGAAGAGCCATTGTCCTCTCAATTTCTCGTGCTCCTTCGCGTTTATGAAAACGCAGCACTATTTCATTATTCTCGGCTTTCTTAACTCCCACTAAGAGATAGTTTTCAAACAGATTTTTCTTTGCTTTGGCATGTTCAAAGGATTCAGTTGCCTGAACTGCAAGGTTGTTATAAGTCACTTTGCCGCGCGCGAAAATTTTTACATTAGGATTTTGGCGAAGTCCTTTACCATCTTTGACTAATTCGCCATTTTCATTCAGTAATCTATAACCATGAAGGTCTGTACCGAGCACAGCAATCCTGTAAGCTGTAGCCGCACCGCCTGCACCACCGATTACAACGACTCGTCTTGTTTTTACATCACTACTCAATTGCCTTTCTCTGGTACTGAGATCATATTCATTGCCATGAAGAATAGGAGTAAAACCTCTTTTCGCATCATAAGTCGAATAGTGTTGGTATAAACTTTTTCCCATACCAGAAGAAATACTTATTTCTTTACTTTGTCTTACGAATTCATACTGCAGGGCATTCTCAAAGGAGGTATTTTGTCCTATACCCATACCCAGTGAGAAATCAATGAACTGGGCATAAATATAAGCAATAAGCGTCTTGTTACCCTGGGGAATGGAAACCTTCAGTCGGTAATGATGAACAGTAGCCTCAACATGCCAGTCATCAAGATGTTTTTCTCTTCTTTCAAGTGCCTGCACGGACACACCATAAAACGGTGGTGGCGTATCTTTAAGAGCCATGTTAACTGTATTGGCATAGAAAAGATGCCTGGTGTTCGTTCTTAAAGTGCGCCCCATGCTTTGGCTCTTGGGAATAAAATCATTGGCAGTCGAATTACCCGGTATTTCCAACAGGGGATGTTCTTGTTCGGCCCGATGATCTGCACTGCTCCAATGACCCATGTGTTGCTCGGAAATGACTAGCGTTTCCAGACATAAAGGGCCAGAACTCTTCGTTGAAACATAATGCTGCAATTGTTTAAAGGCCTTCACAGCACTCTTGGGTATTGAGGGATCAGTGGTCATCAAGGTCATACCAGCGTAACCACAACCAACAAATAATCTCCCAACAAAAATGCTTGGGGGGACAAGAACATCCGTTTCATTAAGATGTTTATTGATGGCATCACGAGTAATCTGTTGCTTTCGCTCATTAATTACATAAGACTGCTCCAAAGCATCTAATGAATCGACAACACGCTCCAGATCATCCTCAGGTTTCTTCGCTACGAGGTCTAATTTGCCTGGGGTTTCCATTGTCAACGAGGCGTTACTGAGATTGCGCTTAAAAATTTGTAATTTAACCCATCCATCAGACACTTCTTCATCAAGAATGGAGGATTGGTAAGCTAAGTCATGATGTTTCGCATGGGTAGCGATTGCTTCTTTAAGCAGAGGCCAATACGTTGAAAAAAAGGCTTCAGAATCATTAGACTCGTAAGGGAAAGGCAGCTGTGCTCTAGTCCAGATGTCCTCAATGTTATAAATAATCTCATCAATTGTGTTGTATTTTATTTTACCCTTGCCATCAGCCCCGCGGTTAATCGCAACCACCAATCGATTTAATTGATTGGTGCGTCCATCTTTTTGCCATTCGACGGTTTGACTACCCGCAAATAAAGGTATTTCATGCAAACTAACATCTTTAATTGATTTACGCTTTACACCGATATCAGATTTAGGCATACCACCATTTCCACAACTAAAATGTTGCACAAAAGTATCATATGAACATTATCTGAACATTAAGAATGACTAAGAAATCACGTTCTTGATTAATAGAAGAGCGTCTTTAAGTTAAAAAAATCACCGGTTAAACGAGTTTTTTGATAGACAGGAACATTGAAAGAGAGAGAATATAAAACGCTCTGTTAAACACAATATTTTATTCGGTCTTTTATTAACCACAAAGACAATGTTGCTAATCAACCAGAGTGAAAATTTACCTTACAAGACAAGACGTAATTTTAACGTATAATCTATATTAAAAATAAATTTCGCAGATTAATTATGAATTATTTTCCTGTGGTAATTTATCTTTTCATTGCCTTGTTTCTACAAAATAACTTGGCACTGGCGCATAAATCTTCCCAACACTATATGGCTATGCTACAGGCAAGGAGTGAGCATGGCTATTTGCCCGTGGAACATGGTCAATTGTGGTATTGGTTTGTTAAAGCTGATCACCCGGATGCCCCGCTGACACTCTGGCTAAATGGCGGACCGGGATGCTCGTCGATGGTTGGACTATTTATAGAAAATGGCCCCTATCTTTTACAAAACATGGAAACTGTCACTAAACCGGCAGCTTACCATTTTAAAGAAAACCCTTTTGCCTGGACAAAGGTCTCCCATATGCTCTATTTGGATAATCCGGTAGGAACAGGCTTTTCTTTGCCATCACGGTATACCACTTCACCCAAAGAAATGCGTGAGAATGTAGTACAGGCTTTGCAGGAATTTTTTACTCGTCATCCAGAATTGAAAAAAAATGCGTTCTTTATTTTTGGTGAATCTTATGCCGGTAAAGATATTCCAAATATTGCTTATGAAATCAAACACTCTACTGATTTCAACCTCAAAGGGATTGGTATGGGTAATGGCTTTATTGATCCTCATTCAATCAATATTACTCAAGTCGAATTTGCTAGAAATAATTCACTCATTGATGAAAAAAAAGCAAAAGAGCTCTTAGCCAAAGCCCGCGCTAAATGGCAACAATTCTATGAACTGCAGGATAAAGGAGAAAAACCAAGTTTGTATTTAGCTAAAAAAACTGCTTATTTTACTCTCGGAAGATTAAAAGAAATATTGACAAAAAAACACCAAATTCCTGTTGTTAATACCTATGACATTCGCATTATTAAATACCCTTATATTCGAGATAATTTAAACCACTTTCTAAATGATGAAAATTACAAGCCAGTAAAAGCCAAAGGATCGTGGGTAGAATGCGGTAAAGATAATCATATTGTCCGCCATTATCTAATGAATTCTATTCCCCTTTCGTCAGCCCCTCTTATTGTAAAATTATTAAAAGACTTTCAATTACCGATATTGATTTTTAATGGCATGGACGATCTGATGGTTCCTTATTTGTCGCACCCTATGTGGCTTAATAAATATGATATACGTATACAAGCTAAAGATAATCGGGGATTAATCTATCAAGCTGTCGACTATCCGCTGGAATTAGTGTTTGTGAAAGAGTCAGGCCATATGGTTTTATTAGATCAGCCGGAGTTAGCTTTTGAGCTATTTAAAAATTTCATAGAACGCTATGAATGATAAAGCTCGCTTTTTTAAGGCTCTGGTAGATTATTGTTTTCAATTCCTTCATGCGGAAATTGGTTAAGTACCGCTGGATTCGCATTATAAACGATGTACCAACCTCGCCCGCCTGGTTCTACTTCTAGAGCGATATAGCTGAGCTCTATTTTAGAACGAATATTAGCCAACACCGAAGCAGCATCCGTTTGAGTAGAAAATAATTTAGACTTTAGGAAATTACCATTAGTATCTGAAGCCACCTTAAAACCAGCCTCAGAATCCTTAAGTATCTTTGCTATTTTATCCTCATTTTTTGGGTGAAACATACCTGAATCCACATAACAATATCTAATTACATTATAGATAAGCAATAGGTGGTTTTTTTCTATTTATTAATTTAAATAAAATTATAAAGAAAAAAATAGAAAACAAACAAATTAACGCAATAAATTAATCTACCAGAAATAACAAGACCTCTCTTTCTATGCGACCCATACCGATTAAAATAATTAATAAAATCAACATTAAAAATCAAAAATACACCCAATGCTAGAACAAAAACTATAAAGAACTATTTCATCCTTTTATACTGATAAAAAATGCGCCTTCTTTCACGAAATTTTCAAGTCGATTTATATAATATTTTTTAGTTTCATACCGGTATTATCCGATACTAGGCTTTCATTCATTAAGTCCATGATGGATACTCTAAAGCGACTAGAAAGAACTCCTGATTAACCAAGCTAATTTTTATTATTAAATTTTTGCACACGCCCTTATCAATCGCTGTTTCCCATCTCTTGATTGACGCCTCTGGCTTAATAGCGCAATTTAATGCATTATGTACAAAGCAGTGCCTGGACTAGTCATGGACATGTTGCTAACCATTTTCATTTATTAAGGGAGTAAACGATGGCTAAAACATTGGGAGTCCTTGTATACGAAAATTGTCAACCGATTGATTTCATTGCTCCCTGGGAGGTATTTTCTCTCTGGAAAACCATTGCAGAGCCGATTAATCTCTATTTGATCTCTCAAGATGGGGGCTATGTATCGTGTGTCAATGACATTCTAATAAAGACCCATTGTGATTTTGAACGCTCACCACAATTAGATTATCTGATTATTCCCGGCGGAAAAGGCAGAATTAACGAAGTAAACAATGCCAAATTAATATCATTTATTCAAAAACAAGCCAAAAATGCTCAATATATCCTTTCTATATGTACTGGTATGTTCCTGCTTCATAAAGCAGGACTGCTCCATGATAAGTTAGTAACAACTTATTGGCGAGCCATGCCAGAAGCCAGACTACTTTCAAATGTTCAGGTCACGGAAGAAAGAATGGTAAAAAATGGGAACATATGGCTTGCAGCTGGTGTCTCAAGCGGGATTGACCTGGCTTTTGAA
Source organism: Legionella donaldsonii (assembly GCF_900452385.1). NCBI lineage: Bacteria > Pseudomonadati > Pseudomonadota > Gammaproteobacteria > Legionellales > Legionellaceae > Legionella > Legionella donaldsonii. The sequence continues at coordinate 2,642,705 of NZ_UGOA01000001.1, forward strand.
TTTATCGCCGAAATAGATGGCAAAGAAGCAGCTGGCAAAGTGCAGCTACTCTATGAAAATTTTCCCCTAAATCATGCTTATTGCACAGCGAATATGGCACATTCATTACCGCCTTATAATGATAAGGAAGAGAACTCCCTTCATTTACCCAGATACATTCTTGAGTACATAGAAAAGTATGCGCCTTAGGTAAATAACTTAGACTAGTTAACCTGATGTCTTAACTAATATTTCCTATAAAGAAAGACTCAATAGCACTTGTTCATTTGTACTATCACAGATAATATTAGCTCAGAACAGGGCTTAAAATTATTTTGTCGCTTGGTTATTTCATCTCCTGTTTCATGGCCGAAATAGGGTCTATTAGCGTTTCGCTAGCTTGAGTGTTTGGGCGTTGGTTTTTCTAGCATCGTAGCGGAGCATACCCACTCGTATGTGACCAGCGACGCACCGAACGCATAAACACCAAGAGAGTCGAAAGGCCGACAGACGCTAGTAATATAGGGAAATAGTAGCCCACATGTTAAAGATTCTTCTAGTAATAAGTTGTCTAGTTCTAAGTTCCTGTATGGTCGGCCCCAACTATAAAGAGCCGAAAAAAAATATTGCCCCTCATTGGTTGAAAAATGGTCCCGGGGTGAGAGCAGCGCCCATCCGAAATGCAAATTGGTGGCAAGCATTTCACGACCCAACCTTAACTTCATTAATTCAGCAGGGTTATTTCAATAATTTATCATTACAAGTTGCGGGGGTTCGGGTTTTGCAAGCCAGAGCGCAACTGGCCCAAGCAGTGGGAGAGCTTTATCCCCAGCAGCAAAATATGGGGGGTAACATTACTTATAATCGTATTGGCGGTAGCTCACTGCAAGACATTTTACCCAACAAATTTGAAACAGCTGCCGTCGGCTTTACCGCGAGCTGGGAAATTGATTTTTGGGGAAAATATCGCCGGGCTATTCGATCCAATGATGCAACGTTCTTATCATCAGTTGCTGCCTATGATGATGCTTTAGTGACGCTAACTGCGGATATTGCAAGTACCTATGTCAGCATACGTACCGACGAGAAATTAATACGAGTCACTCAAGCCAATATTCAGTTACAGACGGCGAGTCTCAAGGTCGCGCAGTCTCGTTATAAAGGAGGCCAAACGAGTTTGCTTGATGTGGAACAAGCACAAACAGAGCTTGCCGAAACGCAGGCTACACTGCCTACACTGGTCAGTGAACTGCAAACACAGAAAGATAAACTGGCAGTATTACTTGGTACTACACCAAACTGTGTAGATGATTTGCTCAAAAAAAATCAGGGTATTCCCAAAGCACCGTCCATGGTATCAGTAGGTATTCCCAGAGAAGCCTTGGCACAGCGCCCCGATGTTTATCAAGCACGCATGGAAGCCATCGCGCAATCTGAAGCGATAGGAGCCACTGCAGCTAATCTCTATCCGGCCTTTTCACTATCTGGAACGTTTTATTTTGCTTCTAATAACATTGGCAATCGTTCACTCAGTGATATTTTCAATTGGTCAAGCCGCAATATTTCGGCGGGACCTTCATTTCTGTGGCCTATCCTGAATTATGGCCAAATTACTAACCAGGTACGGGTGCAAGATGCGGCCTTCCAACAAGCCTTGTTAAAATACCTTAATCTCATATTACAAGCACAGAAAGAAGTCCAGGATAATATTACTCGCTATGTCGAAACAAAAAAATCCGAAGCCTATCTTGTCAAAGCAAATAGCGCTGCCACTGTCACCACGAGATTAGCGATGACTCGGTATAAAGAAGGTGAAACTGATTACACAACGTTATTGGATGCTGAACGACAACTGCTGCGGGTACAAAAATCATTGACACAGTCACAGGGTGATATTGCCCAATCCCTGGTGGCACTTTATCGTGCTCTGGGTGGTGGCTGGCAAATCCGTTGTGGGAATGATATTGTTCGTAAACATATCAAGGCAGATATGGCTGCACGCACCAACTGGGGCAATTTGTTAAAGAAACAAAATCATCTGCCACCGCTCACTGAAGAACAACGAATAAAGCAACTTTATTTACCAAACTGGTGATGAATATGACTTCAGAAAAAAAAGTTAACCTCGTGAAAATAGCAGCCATCACCTTGGTTATCCTTCTCCTCATTTATCTAATAACTCACCATAAAACCAGCAATACACAAGCATTGCCTACTCCAGTAGTAATTGTAAAAAAACCAGAATCAATGGAGATGGCTGAATATATTACCCAAACGGGTAATACCGTTGCTTTCAACTCTGTGAATTTGGTTGCCCGAATCGAAGGTTACCTCGATGCAATAAAATTTACCGATGGAACCTTTGTTAAAAAGGATCAGGAATTGTTTGTGATAGAGCCCCAGCCTTACTATGAAAAACTTGTGGAAGCTGAGTCCTCGGTGATATCGCGAAAGGCCACTTATGAATATACCAAGATTGAGGCCGCACGCCAAAAGCAAATGTATAAAGAAAATGCCACTTCGTTAAAGAATGTGGAAAAATGGGCGGCTCAAGCCGAAGCATCCAAAGCAGAAGTTGCTAAAGCAGAGGCTAATGCTAAGGTAGCAGCCATCAACTACAGTTATACCCATGTGCTTGCTCCCTTCGACGGCAGAATTGGTCGCCATCTGATCGATGTCGGAAATCTAGTCGGTAATGGCAAAGCAACTGAATTGGCAACCATCGAACAGGTTGATCCTCTTTATGTTTATTTCAATCTCAACGAACTGGATTTAATCAGAATTCGTGACGCAGCAAGAGCCCGTGGTTTTAAACCCTCCGAGATCAATCAAATTCCAGTTTATGTAAGAATGCAAAATGAAGCAGGATTTCCTCATGAAGGGAAACTTGATTTCGTCAATACCGGACTGAATTCCTCAACAGGAACCATGCAGTTTCGAGCCCTTTTACCCAATAAAAATTATCCCTTATTGCCTGGTTTATTTGTACAAGTCCGTATTCCCTTGACCAAAAAAATCCCGCATTTAACAGTACCTGACACTGCCATCCAATATGATCAAATCGGCCCCTATTTGTTACTCGTCAATAAAGACAATTATGTCGAATCAAGGCGCGTGGTATTAGGTAGTTTAGAACAAGGTAAGCGAGCCATTATTAAAGGGATTGATGCCGAGGATAAGATTATCGTTGACGGGTTGCAGAATGCAACGCCGGGTAACCAAGTCAATCCTAAAATAGAAACAAACTCGTCGACTCAAGTATCAGCGGGAAAATAAATGCTTTGCAAACGAGGAAGAGAAAGTCAGTGCGGTTAAAAAACCGGTTAGCCGTTTAACTTGCACGCTTTAGAAAAATACCTCCTGTCTAAAATGGATCTTCAAAGTGAGAAGAAACAGAAATGATTTCTAAATTTTTTATAGAACGGCCTGTACTTGCAAATGTTATTGCCTTACTGCTGGTTTTTCTTGGCTTAATTGCCATTATTGTTTTACCAGTGTCACAATACCCTGCGATAGTACCACCAACAATTCAAGTAACAACCAATTATCCTGGTGCCGATGCCAAAACGTTAATTAATACCGTAGCACTTCCTATTGAGCAGCAAGTCAATGGCGTGGAAAATATGCTTTATATGCAATCCACGTCAACCAATAGTGGTAACTATACTTTGATTGTTACCTTTGCTATCGGTACTGATCTCAATTTCGCTCAAGTACTGGTACAAAATCGCGTCCAAGCAGCAATGGCACAATTGCCAGAATCCGTACAGCAACAAGGCGTCGTCGTTCAGCAAAAATCTACCGCTATCCTGCAGTTTGTTACGTTAACATCCAAAAATGGCGAATACGATGGTTTATTCCTCGACAGTTATGCCACGATTAACATGCAAGATGAACTGTCTCGTTTGCCTGGAGTAGGTAACGTCATTATCTTTGGTTCAGGTGCCTATGCCATGCGAATCTGGCTGGACCCACAAAAAATGTTCGCTTTTTCTTTGAATCCACGTGACGTTCTTAATGCGATCAGCAATCAAAACAAGGAAGTGTCTGCAGGTCAAATCGCGGCGCCCCCTGTAGTAGGCCAACAACCTTATCAATTTACTGTTAATGTCCCTGGCCAACTTGCCAATCCAGAAGAATTTGCCAACATCATCATCAAAAGCTCAGGGACGGATCCCAATGAAAGAGCTGATGCGAGTAGTGCCGCACAAATTGTGCGTATTCGGGATGTAGGCCGAGTCGAGCTTGGTTCTTCCAGTTATAGTCAGCTAGCTAAACTCAATGGCAAACCAACCGCAGCTATAGGGATATTCCAACTTCCCGGAGCTAACGCTTTGGAAGTAGCCGAAGAAGTGCGTAAAACCGTTGCTAAAATGGCAAAAAAATTCCCGCCAGGGATGGAATATTCTATTCCCTTTGATACAACCATGTTCGTAAAAGCCTCGGTGACCGAAGTTTATAAGACACTCTTTGAGGCAGGCATTTTAGTCTTACTGGTCATTGTGGTTTTCTTACAAAATTTCCGTGCTACGCTAGTACCAGCCACCACGGTACCAGTCACTATTATTGGTACTTTCTTTGCCATGTTCTTATTGGGTTACAGCATCAATTTATTAACCCTGTTTGCCCTGGTCTTGGCTATTGGTATTGTGGTAGACGACGCAATTGTTATTGTTGAAGGGGTTACACAACATATTGAAAGAGGCATGCCACCCAAAGAGGCTGCCATTGAAGCAATGCGTGAATTATTTGGGCCAATTCTTGGTATTACCCTGGTACTCATGGCCGTTTTTGTGCCCGCCGGATTTATGCCCGGTTTAACTGGTGCGATGTATGCTCAATTTGCTTTAGTCATCGCTGCAACGGCCTTCATTAGTGCGATCAACGCCATGACATTGAAACCGACTCAATGTGCTTTATGGCTGAAACCGATTGATCCAGATAAACCCAAAAATATTTTCTTTCGTGCCTTCGATCGCTTTTATAACCCTATCGAAGCCTCTTATATACGATTCATGGATCGGCTTGTACATCACACGAATAAAGTTTGTCTCCTCGGTGTTTTGTTAGTTGCTATTGCGATTGGCGGTATCAGCCTTATTCCGACAGGTTTTATTCCCATAGAAGATCAGGGCTATCTCATTTTAAACGTCCTCTTACCTGATGGGGCAACCCTCGGGCGCACGGAAACTGTTTTGGATGAATTAAGTAAAAAAGTTTCCACAGTTCCCGGTGTTGCGAACGTCATTAGCATTGATGGTATTTCTCTTCTCGATAATAACGCCAACCTGGCTAATGCGGGTGTCGTGTATATCATATTCAAAGATTGGAGTGTCCGTGGAAAAGGAGAGGATTTAAAATCACTTTATACTAGGTTTAGCGAAATTGCCGCACAAACATTAAATGCCAAAGTATTAGTCGTTGTACCGCCCCCGATTCAAGGCTTGGGCTTATCAGGCGGTTTCCAAATGCAGGTAGAAATGCAAGATGGCAGTTTTGATTACCTCAAACTACAAAAAGTTACTGATCAGTTGGTGAAGCAAGGGAATGCCCTGCCCGAATTACAAAAAGTGATGACTTCTTTTCGTGCTGCTGTACCGCAAGTTTCCGCGCCAATCAATCGTTCCAAGGCAGAGTCCTTAGGTGTCTCTGTGGGTTCCGCATTTGATACTTTACAAACTTATCTCGGCTCCTCTTATGTAAATCTTTTTACCAAATTTGGCCAGGTATTTCAGGTCTATGTACAAGCAGACGCTTCTTCACGTACAAGTATAGAGGATGTGCGCAATTATTATGTAAAAAATCAGTATGGTGGCATGGTTCCTCTTGGCACATTAACAGATATCAATCCAACTATCGGGCCAGCACTGATTTCCCTTTATAATCTCTATCCATCGAGCAGCATTAATGGCATTGCAGCAGCAGGCTATAGTTCGGGACAAGCCATTCAAACCCTGGAGCAATTGGCGCATAAAATTTTGCCCGGAGGCCTCTCTTTTGAGTGGACATCCACTGCTTACCAGGAAAAAGTAGCGGGCAATGTCAGTTATCTTATTTTTATCATGTCATTGATTTTGGTGTATATGATTTTAGCTGGGCAATACGAAAACTGGCTTGTACCAGCCTCAATTATTCTTAGCGTCCCTTTAACACTGATAGGAACAGTAATCGCGTTATCCAGCCTGGGGCTCGATAACAATATGTATACGCAGATAGGGTTGTTGTTGTTAATTGCTTTAGCAACCAAGAATGCGATTCTGATTGTTGAGGTCGCCCATGAGCAACGACAAATTCACCGCAAACCCATTATGGAGGCTGCGGTATTAGGAGCAAAAACACGTTTTCGCCCTATTTTAATGACTTCTTTTGCCTTCATTATGGGGGTGTTGCCTTTGGTCTTTGCCACTGGTGCCGGTGCCAATGCAAGGCGCTCCATTGGTGTGGCCGTATGCAGCGGCATGTTAGCGTCTACCTGCCTTGCGGTGGTCTTTGTGCCCGTGTTTTACGTATTGTTACAAACCTGGCAAGAGAAGCGGCATATGAAAAAGAAAGGGGTAAAAGCGACAGCAGAGTAAGAAGTAAGCAGGATCAACTCTGCTTTTCTTCTTTCCTTTCATTTTCGAGCGATTCCCGGTCATGGTGTTACTTAAACTCCTCTCTTATCAAATTCATTTATTAAGCAAGTTTTTTTAAAAAAAGCACCAAAATGGATGATAATCACGCACAATACCGCTAAAAACAAACTCATTGACTAATTAATTTTCATTTTAAATGAAAAAAATTTATTTATCTTAAGCTTTCCTTAAGGTTTATTTCAGAAAACCTTGATAAAGTATAAGTAATCTAAATTAACTAAAGTGATCGATATGAGTGCACAAAGTACGCCTAAAATGTCGCAGCTATTAAGCAACAGCTTCTTTGGCGGTCATCGTTTGCCTCGTAAAATCACACAAACCGAGATACATGAGTCCGTAGCTGTTCCGGTCGCTCAACTTGAACAAACTATTCGAGATGTTCAATCCAAGTATCCATCGGAAGCTAAAGAAAAAGCATTGAATTCGATGCAAGAGATTTTGAATGCTTGCTTACAGCCTTCAAATCCAATGAATGTGTTTGGTAGTTAAACACTTCGCAATGCATTTGCAAAAGTCTTAACTCTATTCCAGTTATATTGGTATAATCATGCCATGAAAATCAGGCCTTTGTTGTTTTCATTCATTGTTTATACCTCCTTCATTGTTAGTTCACAATCAGGCTCCCCAGTAAACTCCGCAGAAAGGATCCGTTCTTTGCCAGGCCTTGGTAAAATTAACGAACTGCAATTAGCAGGCTATCTCCCACTTTCAGGTCCCGATTGTGTCGGCTACCAATGCCACAACAAAACGGGTAATTTATTTTATTGGTTTGTTGCAAGTCCTACCCATTCTACAAAAACGCCCATTGTCTTATGGCTGAACGGCGGCCCTGGCGCTGCAAGTTTATATGGTTTTTTTATGGAAAATGGTCCTTATACAGTCCAAAAAAATGGCCATCTTGCAAAAAGACAATACTCATGGACAAAACAGGCCGATTATTTGGTGATTGATCAACCTGCTGGTGTCGGGTTTTCTTATGGCAATCATTCCAGTTATGCCAATGAAGCGGAAGCCATGGATCAGCTTTATCATGCTTTAAAACTATTTTTTCAACGTTATCCCCAATTTTCGGCACAACCTTTCTACCTTGCTGGTGAATCCTATGCCGGGAAATACTTGCCGCAACTGGCAATCCGTATTTTAGCCGGCAATACCCATGCTCAAAAAATCCAATTAAAAGGACTTTTAATCGGTGATGGTTGGGTGAATCCCCGTTTACAACAAGCCGCTAATATTGATTTTGCCTATACACACGGACTCATTGATAAACAGGCACAGACTAAAGTCAAAACGCTTTATCAGCAGTGTATAAAAGAAATTGATAAAAAAAACCCTTCAAGTCGCCGTGCCAATCAAGTCTGCGAAAAAATTCAAAAGTTTATAAAAAAAACAAGCGGCAACCTTAATTTGGCAAATATAGCAACAGCTACCGAACCAGATGATAGAGCGATGCTTCACTATTTAAATCGTCCTGCTGTACGTAGAGCCTTACATAGTGATCCACGCGTGAAAAAATACAAAACCTTCAGCAAAATAGCTGCAGATAGTCTTGAAATCGGTGAACAGGACTCCGTTGCCAATCTTTATCCCCGTATACTGTCTGCTGGTATTCCTGTGTGGATATACAACGGCCTTGACGATGGAAAAGATTCTAATTTCATGAGCACTGATTTATGGCTTGCAGCATTGAATTGGCCTGGTAAAAAGCCCTTTGCCCAAGCATCGACCTGCGTATGGCATACTGACGGTCAGGTTGCCGGCTATGTTAAAACAGCTGCCGGGCTAACTCAGATCAAAATTCGTGGTGCCGGCCATCTAGCACCTATTGATCAACCCGCAAGATTATTCGATTTGTTTAATCACTTTATTCACCAACAACCACTTTGTTAGCGTTCTCTGATAACCTAATTCCCTGAATAAAAAAAATTTTTATTATTTTTAAGTTTTTTAAAGCTATTCATTGAAATTTAGTATTAAATATGGAAATTCAAATTATTTAACGACGTGATAAGTCTATTTGAGCTGTTAACCGTTAACTTGACTGCTTGAAGGACAACCTGTTATGGATATTAGGTTAAAAATTTATAATGAATCAAACTAGATATAGATTGCCATTTTTAATTGTTATTGTTCTTTTTCTCCTGTTGCACCTCTTCTTCCTGCTATCGGCCAATTTATTAGTTGAAGAAGCGTATTATTGGAATTATGCGAATCATCTTGATTTCAGTTTTCTCGATCACCCGCCAATGGTTGCCCTCTTAATTAAATTAGGAACATCCCTTTTGGGAACCAATGAATGGGGGGTGCGCTTTGCTACAATCCCTTGTTGGATTTTGACAGGGTATTTTAGCTTTAAGCTCACCAACTCAATAAAGAGAGGAGCTGGTATTTATGCTATTGCGCTCTTGTCAGTCCTTCCTTTTTTCTTTATTCATTCGCATATCATTACTCCAGATATCCCTCTCATCCTTAGCTGGTCGGCAACGCTTTATTATCTCTACCAGGCTTTGGTCCTGGAGCAATCCAAAAAATGGTATTTGGCAGGACTCTGGCTTGGCCTGGGGCTGCTTTCCAAATACACCATCGTTTTGCTTGGGCTTGCGACCGTCACCTATTTAATTTTAGAGCCTGGTTCGCGCAAGTGGTTCTTTCGTAAAGAACCTTACCTTTGTGCATTAATCAGTGTGCTCCTGTTTTTCCCTGTTATTTATTGGAATGCTACTCATCAATGGGCCTCCTTCCAATTTCAGAGCACGCGACGACTGCAAGAGCATTACACCTTTTCCTTGCATATATTGATTGGATTATTGCTGGTATTTTTAACTCCTGCCGGTGTTTTTGGAGGATGGCTTTTATATACCAAAGAGCACGCTAAAAACCTCATAACCACGAAAACAAAACGCTTTCTTCAAGTGTATACAACCGTACCCCTGTTATTTTTTTCATTGTTTAGTCTGTGTCATGTAATCAAGGTTAATTGGATTGGCCCCAGTCTGCTGGCAATGATTCCCTGGTTTTCGATCCTAATCGCCCACGACCAAAAAATAATTGGTTTATCGACCCGTAAAAGTTGGATAACAACCTGCGCTGTATTATTATTTTGTTACAGCGGAATACTTTATTGTATTTTTTCAGGCAAACCACAAACACTTAACCACTATTTATTTCCTAAAGTAATTCATTGGGATGAGTTCACCTGGCAACTGCATCGACTTGCCGATACCGTAGAAAGTAAAAATCATGACACGCCCATCATCGTGCCGCTGGATGTTTATAACATTGGCAGCGAGTTTAACTTTTACCAGCAAAAGTTGCTGGAACATCAGCAAATCGATTCGTCCTATCAGGTTATTGGTTCCCATGTTTTTGGATTAAATAGTTTAATGTATCAATATTGGGGCAGTGCCGATGAAACGAAGGGAAGGCTTTTGCTTTTAATTTCCAGAGAGTTATATCGCTTTAAGTATATTAATAATACAGTCTCTAGCTCACCGGTTTTGGAGTTATCCGATTACAACCAAGATCATAAGGACAGTGCAGTTAAATTTTATTATCAACTGGTCAAAATGGGCTAACCTTGCAGCGCGAAACCCCTGGATTCCCGTCTGTACAGAAAGGACAATGTCTTCCCGCGAAAGCGGGAATACTTCACAAACAAAGCGAGTAAGTAGGCAGATTTGCCTAACAGTTAAATTACTAAGAAAAGACACCAATGGTCATCGCAAGCTCCAAATCTTGTTCTTCTGCGTCAACTCCCCAATCGCAGTCACTATCTTCCTCATAACCAAAAATCATTGAAGACAATGTACGAATGACAAAAACGGCGGGATGAATAACAACGGTCACAGCACTAATTAATGCGCCTGTAATATCATCAGCCAGCTCCATAGCATGACCTGGAAGCCAGATCCAGGCTAGCGGATTCAAAACGTAGAAGGGAGTGATTGCCACACGTAAGGCGGTGCAGGCTAAATCATATAAACATCTGGCTATGTGGCAAAGAAACGTGGTGAACGCTTCCAGATGAAAGAGAAAGTTGTAATAAGGCTTAAACTTAAAATCCCCATAAAGTGCATTGGCCGCAATTTTAGTATTTTTAAAAAAAGTAGTCAGAATCTTTCTCCCAGGATTAAATCCTGGCCCATTTTAATACTCTCTTTTTAAAAAGAAAACTTCTAGCGATAAAATTAGTGTATAAGAGAAAGAACGAAAAAATGGCGCCGACCAAAGCAACGGATCGTAATTAAAGATAATTGCTATCATCAGTCAATCCTTGTTCCTTCCATTACTCCGGCCAGTTATAGTTAATTATTTTAGATCAATAAGAAACTACAACTTATGTCACAAATCCATGATCTTTTTGTAATCATTAAACAGCAGCTTAAACTACAGGGTTTAACCTATAAAGAGCTTGCGAAAAAACTGGCTTTATCAGAAGCCAGTGTTAAACGGCTGTTTAGCCAGCAACACATTGATTTGTCTAGACTGGAAGCTATTTGTGAGTGCATTAATCTAACCTTATCGGAAGCCTTTGAACTCGTACAAAAAAGAAATAAACCGATCCTGCATTTAACCGAGAAACAGGAAAAAGAATTGATCAGTGACAAAAAATTGTTACTAGTCGCCATTTGTGTTCTTAATTATTGGGAATTCAATGACATCTTGAATTTTTATAACTTTTCAGAACATGAACTGATTAGAAAAGTAGCCCGTCTTGATCAAATGAAAATTATAGAGCTGCAACCTGGTAATCGGTTCAAGCGCTTAATTCATGCTGACTTCTATTGGATTGCCGATGGCCCTATTCAGCGTTTCTTCCAGGAAAACATCCAAACTGACTTTTTCAACTGTCGCTTTGAAAAACCAGAACAATTGTTTTTAGTGCGCAACGGCATGCTCAGTGAACAAGATAATTTGAAATTTCAACAAGCGTTGCACAAAGCCGCTGATCAATTTTTACAAACTTGCCGTGAAACGATCGATATTGCGATTGATAAACGCCATGGAACAGCATTGGTAATTGCCATGCGTCCATGGGTTCCTCATATTTTCAATGATCTAAAGAGAGTCTGAATTAGCAAGTACAAGTTGTTTCGCTGATTGATAATCCAATTTACCATTGCCTAACCTTGGTAACTCCTCCACTTGTTTGATTGTTTTAGGCAACATTAACTTGGGTAAATCAGTTTTCATTAGCTTTTGCATGACTTCATCAACGGATAGATTCGCAGCATAAACAAGCGCCAATTGCTCCCCTTTTTTGCTATCAGGGATTGCAAGGGCCATGATCGCAGTATCTTCGTCATGCAATGCTTGCTGCCAGCGCTCCTCTACTTGACCTAAACTCACCATTTCACCACCAATTTTGGCAAACCTGGAATACCTGTCAACAATAGTCAGATAACCCTCATGATCCAGACGACCCTTATCACCTGTTTTATACCAGGTAAAATCACCATCCTCGATTAATACGGCGCGTGTTTTTTCTGGCATATTAAGATAGCCTTGCATGATTTGAGTCCCGCCAATAAGGACTTGACCTTCTTCTCCAACCGGTAGATCCTGAAGTGTTTCAGGATCGACAACCCTGAAAGCACAACCGGGTAAAGGTAAACCCACTGTCCCCGGTTTATTTGCTGTATGCACATGCCAATCACTTGCTGATAAAACATCAGGCAAGTTGCAGCTAGCGACTGGAGCCACTTCCGTTGCCCCATAACCTTCATAAATATCCAAATTGAATTTGCGTTTAAATTCCTGGTAAATGGTAGGTGATAACTTTTCAGCGCCAGCAACTACCATACGCAAACTCGATAGCATCATGGGATGAATAGCATTGTTACGCGCATACAAACCGAGGAAAGTAGAGGTACCACACAAGAAAGTCACTTTGTGGCGAAAAATGAGTTTGGCAATCGCCAGGGAATTCGTAGGATCCGGATAACAAACCATCGGTATCCCCTTTAATAAGGGCATTAACGTTGTTACCGTAAGACCAAAGGCATGGAATAGTGGCAACGAATTCAGAATGATATCTTTTTCTTCAATACCAAAAACACTCGCCACCTGATTAATGTTGCTTAAGAGATTACGATGGGTAAGTTCAATACCTTTTGGCTGACCCTCACTACCACTACTAAATAAAATCACTGCTGTACTGTTAACATCCGCCTTTTTGATAAAAAGCAAACTCAACAACCAGATAGGGAAGAGTTTAGCCAACATGAAATAAGCGACAATCCAAAGTTTGCTTTGTTCACCTTTGAAATCCTCCAGATAAATAAAGCTTATTGAAGACATCAACCCATTGAGTTCGATACCACGTGCTTTTATTTTTTCTATAAACTGCCGGGAAGTAATCATTGTTTTAATTGCAGCTTGCTGTGTAGCCGACTGAAGTATGGATTCACCAGTCGTATAATTTAAATTGACGACTGTTTTACCCAAACAGAACAAACTAAGATTGGCGATCACTCCTCCCAGACTGGCGGGTAAAAGAAGACCTATCGTTTGTTGTTTTTTGATGAGTGGTTTAAGTTTCCGGCTGAAGAATAATACTAACCCTAATAATTTACTGTTCGTTATTTTTCTGCCATTTTCCTCAATAAGCGCGGGTAAATGCCCTATTTTTTTTGCTTTATACAACCACTCCGATTGAATGCTGTTTAATTCGTTCGTTGATAATTTCCAGGCTTTAACAGAAAGCTCGCGCACCTTTTGTTGCACGGCTTGTGCCTTACAGCCAATATCCATTGCAGAGCCATAGATAACGGTTACACGACGATTATTGGCTTGAATTAACCGTTGATAATAGGACGAGGCATAGGAGGCTTTTGCTCCCCACAAACCATGGATATAAAAAGGTATAATGACTGCATTCGCACCCACCACTGCCCGCTCAAAACCAGTTCGGAAAACACCTAATTGTCCATTCCGGCTTAGACGCCCCTCAGGGAACAGTGCTACAACCTCGCCTGCATTTAAAGCAGCATTAATTTCCTGTAACGAATCCTGGCTGGCGCCTCGAGCAATAGGAATGATTTTAAATTTCTTGAGTAACCAATTCAGATACCAGGTTTCATAGATAGAACGCTCCATAACAAAACGAATTGGCCGTGGACAAGCGATCTGTAAAATGGCCCAGTCGATAAAACTAACATGATTACCCAGCAATAGGACACCACCTGCTGAAGGCAGGTTATCCAGTTGGTAAACGCTCAGGCGATAAAATTTGGAAGCAACGAAATACAATAAATAGCGGACCAGAGATTGAGGCAAGGTTATTATGGTATAGATTGCACCGGCCAAGGCAATCACAAAAAGTCCATACAATAAAATCAGACTATCTATACCCAAGAGGCTAAATAAGACAGTAAACCCCAGAAATCCAATCATGAAACAATTTTGCATAAAATTGTTGGCAGATAATATTTTACCCAACTCCTTGCGAGGGGCATTAAACTGGATCAGCGCATTAAGCGGTACAATGAGCATGCCGCCAAAAAAACCATAAACCAAAAAAAGCAGCACAATCGCCACTTGACTGGAAAGCGTTGGCAGAATAAAAAGCCCTGCGGTTATTCCCACCGTGGCAACCGGAAGCAAACCCGTTTCTACGAAACCCTTTGATACTTTACCGGCATATAAGGCACCTAATAATATCCCTATTCCTCCTATAGCTAAGGACCCTTGGGCAAACATCACGCTGATATTGCCCAGATGTTCTTTTAAAAACGCACCATAACTGGCCAAAAGTACTTGATTAATAGCCCAGAATAAGGATAAGCCGACAATGCAGGTAAATATGACATTCTTTTCAGTGACCTTTTGCAAATAGGTTTTTAAATAATGGCCACGAAAGTAATTGCTTAATTCATAATGTGACTGCGGATCTGCCGCTTGTTTTTGTAACAGCAGAAAAGTCATTAGCGTTTCAAAAACAGAAACGATTACTAACAAAAAACCAGCCGGAGCGATTGCTTGTAGCAGCAAGGCCTTATCACTGCTGTGCTGTAATCCCGCAGCATCAATAGCAAAGCTAAAAAGATAGGTAAAAATAAAAGTGGCCCCTAGAATAGCAATAATTGTCAGCGTTTGAACAATTGCATTAGCCTGCGACAGATGTTCCTTCCCGAAGATCTCTTTAATATAACCATACTTGGCTGGTGAATTGAGGGCACTTTGAATAGCAAGTAATAAGGTTAGTAAGAAAGCACCCCAAAAATAACCTTGGTAATAACACCAGGTAATCACTAAGGTCAGCGGAATAGCCGCTGCCGCAGTTATTCTTAACACCAACGCTTTAGGAAACTTATCAGCAAGAAATCCTGATGGGGTAAATAATAAAATATAAGGCAAAAGGATAAGGGCATTAATAATTGCGGATAGAATGGTATAGGTAGTTCCGATTGAGGTTTGATAGAGGGTATCTTGAATCAAAATTTTATGCCCCAGATCAACAAAAGTATTGAAAAACACCACCATGAGATAGGGGTAAAAACCTCTTATTTTGGTTAAGTTCATCTTGCACTCCAATTAAATCTTCTATTAACAGCATATAATTCGCACATTCAAAATAGAATCTTTTTCCCCGAAGTCCTATTTGGCAAATGCATTAGTATTACTATTTAATACTCTAAATAAAACCTCTCCTCTAATGAGTATATTCAGCAAAGATCTAATCAAGCATCTATTCGACATAACCACAATACCTCATTTTATGTATCTTCAACAATTCTTCTCTCTTAAGGTTTACCTAAGATTAATAATGTAAAATTTATGATCTTTATGTTCATTCTAACTGCACTCTCTTTTTGTTTAAAAAAATTGAAGTGACGAGAAGATGTGAGAGGTTTTAAAGATGTCATACAGCAAAATTGACAGATCAACAGCAAGCGTTCCAGTTAACACTAAATATCATTTATTTGCTTTCGTAAAAGATACTACCGATGGCCCAGGACACGTATCGATTAGCTCCGTAAAAGAAACACCGGAACAGAACAAAATTAAACATACCAGTTTTTTTCCTAGTTTGATTGGCTCATTCATTAATGGGCTTAGTTTGGGCTCAGTACCCGTACCAGGTCGACTAGCGTCTGACCATCAAGAGGACTTAAGAGAAGCAGAACACGTTTTAGTTAAAGAAATTGACAGTGAACAATATCAACGTGCTAAAAAAGCCCAAAAAAACTTTTCAAAAGAGGTGAGCGCAGGAAAGCGGGCTTACTCTGTTTTTGGTTCGTTAAATCCATTCGCTACGCTTATGACCAGCTTTTTTAATGCCCAGAAAAATGCTTACGCAACAGCCGAAAAACATAAAAGAATACATGGATTCCATCCAGTGGAAGATCACTGCGGATTTCATGTTTATGATAACGAGAGCCACAGTGCACCTGCAACGTTCGGTCCAGATAATTGCGCAAGCTCCGTAACTTATGTTGTCGCTGAGGCAGGGATTCCTTTCAGTAACCCACTGATACCTACTCTCTTTACTCCCAGTCTAGAAAAACAAGGATTCCAGAAAATAGATAAAGAAGAGTTTATACAACGATTTAAGCTAAAATAATTAATAATTATTGGCGCAAAATCAAGTAGGAAATAAAAGAGGCATGTAACAATCTCATGCCTCTCCAATTAAGGTTTAGCATTTAGGTCCATTGCTTATCTGCTCAGCCAAGTTATTGGGTGTTATTCCCCAAGGCATTTTCGATGGCTCAATATGCGCGCCACCACTAGTTAATATTTCACTTACAAGCATTGAACAATGCATCACCTGACTGGTTGTTTTCTTATGCCCAGATAAGAATCGTTTGTTCATTAATACATCTAACGGATCCTGAGTAATAAAATAAGGCGCATCCTGAAAAAATCCCAGCATATTCACTTTGGGCACTAACTGGTAGGTTGTTTGGCCTTCTTCCACTTGCTTTCTCGTCTGATCAATATGGGCGAGCATCGCTTTTGTATCAAGATTTTTAATTCTAATCGTTTGATCAGGTGGTACAGAAAGCGGGTTTTGCAATGGCAGGGGGGAAGACTCAAAATCACTAATTAGTTGTGTACGCGAAGCAGCTTGTGTTTCCATATCTTCTGCTAATGTTGTAGCTAGATGGGCTGGCAAGGGTAAAAAAATGGTTGGACCTATTGCTGGAATAACATCAGGGTGAATACTGATATACTCTCCAGGGTCTTCCGGTTTCATCTTGGGCCGATTACCCCCAACTTGGATAGCTGCATGCCCTACTCCATTTCTGGCTGTCATTTTCCAAAAATAAACCCAAGTATCTTCCTTCTCGACATCGGCTGAAGTTGGTTGCGGTTTAGATGATACAAAATCTGACTTGATGGAAGAGGTAGAGTTAGATTTAAAAACCATTGACTTTAACCATTCAAACATACGTAATCCTTTGTTATCTGCGAATACTAAATAGGATGCACTGAAGCCATTGTAAAAACAATGACCATAAGGTGCAATTTTAATTCTGGTTGGACGAAATATCATAATACCCAAATTTTCCCCAGTATACAATCAGCCAACGATTAACAAAAAACCAAGGACCGATTTTATATAGCTTGCTATTTATTAGCAAACTATTATAATATGCCAGGAAGGGTATCACCAGGAGAAAGAAATGAGTCTTCGATTATTGTCCTTAGCCGAAGTAAAACAAAGTATCACGATGGGGCAAGCAATTGCCGCCATGGAGCGTGCTTTTTTTCAGCTAGCAAAACAGGAAGTCAAATTACCCTTGAGAACAGGTATTCCTGTTGCCGAGGAAAAAGCCTTGACCTTAGCCATGCCAGCCTACCTTGCCAGTGATAAAACCTTAGGTTTAAAAGTAGCCTCTATTTTTCCCAATAATCCTGCCAAAAATAAGCCCTCAATTACCGGATTTATTATGTTGCTTGATGCAACCACCGGGGAACCCAAGGTGCTAATGGATGCCGCTTATTTAACTGCCTTAAGAACAGGTGCTGTCTCAGGATTAGCAACCAAATACTTTGCCCGTGACAATGCCAGCCATGTGGCTATTATTGGTTCAGGCCCGCAAGCGTTCACTCAACTTGAAGCGGTTGCAACAGTGCGCAACATCAAACGTGTTTCTCTCTGGTCACGCAATAAAGAAAACGCAGAAAAATTGGCAAAAAAAATTGCCTCTCAATATGAAGTTAAAGTGCATGATTCCGTATCAAAAGCGATTAGTGAAGCAGATATTATCTGCACCGCGACCAGTAGTATCGAACCTTTAATTCATTTCAATTCCCTGCAACCGCATACACATATTAATGCCATAGGTTCGCACTCCCCTGCGATGAAAGAAATTGCTAATGACGTTTTGAGCCAAGCGGTTGTAATCGCTGATCAGTTAGAGGCGGTGTTGTCCGAGTCGGGGGAAATCATCAGTGCTATTGAGCAAAATGAACTAAAAAAAGAGGCAATCATTGAGCTCGGTCAATACCTGCTAAACAAGGAAAAAAACTATAGCGATCAGTTAACCGTATTCAAATCGGTCGGGCTTGCAATTCAGGATTTAAGCGTCGCTGAAGTCGTTTATCAAAATGCGTTAAAAAATAATCTGGGTAGCACCTTCTCTCTCGGTTAAAGGGAAAGAAGCTACTCCTATATTACTAGTTTGGAGAAATTCGGTGCAGCCACTCCATAGCAAAACCCCACTCATTTCGTCACAATACCTGAAAAATAAATGGGGTAAATCCATTCATTTTAAGTTAGAGTTACTCCAGCCACCTGGTTCATTTAAGCTGCGTGGTATCGGGCATTTATGCCAACATGAGTGGAAAAAAGGAGTCCGAGCCTTTGTTGCCTCCTCAGGAGGTAATGCTGGTGTTGCAGTGGCTTATTGCGGAATGAAACTAAATGTCCCTACCACTGTGTTTATTCCAAGTAGCAGCCATCCACTCTATATTGATGCGATTAAATCCTACGGTGCTAAAGTCGTTATTGCAGGTTCAGTATGGGATGAAGCCCATCAAGCTGCGGCGCTTTTCGCTAAAGAGAACGCAGCAGCCTATATTCCCCCGTTTGATCATCCACTGCTGTGGGATGGCCATGCAACGATGATTGAAGAGGTAGTCACACAAGGACTTAAAACACCAGACGCCGTGATTGTTTCTGTAGGCGGCGGCGGATTGGCCTGTGGTGTTCTTGAAGGTATGCGACGACAAGGATGGCATCAAGTGCCTCTCATTGCAGTCGAAACAACAGGTGCTGATGCTTTTTATCAATCGTTAAAAGCCTCTAGCCGCATTATCTTACCTTCCATTACCTCTAAAGCAACAAGTCTTGGGGCAAAATCAGTAACAGAACGACTGATGCAATGGTCAGAAGAACATCCCATCCAGAGTATTGTAGTCAGTGATGAATCCGCAGAGCAGGGAAGCCGTTCTTTTGCCAGGGATCAGCGTTTGCTGGTTGAACTGTCGAGCGGCGCTTCGTTAGCGGTAGTCTACGAAAATCACCCTATCATTCACGCCTTCGAATCAATACTGGTTGTTGTATGCGGCGGCATTAATATTAGTCATTTCAGAATCTAGGGCTGGTTGATGATGACGCGTCTTCAATTTCTTTGTTATCAATTAGAACATACCCTCCTTCATCATCTGACTCTTCTACAATCTTATGGCCTTCTTTCTTAGTCGCTAGCAGCAGATCATCCTCAACTTCATCCTTGTCGACAAAAATAAAATCACTGTCATCCAGTTCCTCCTTCATCTTTGCCACCACTTCTTCATCACTATTTTTATCAATTTCCTTCTTGTCAGTTCTACTAACAGGTGACAACAAAGCATTACAGCTTTCAATAATGTAATCCCGGATAAAACCGACTACCCGATAGGAAGACATAATGGAAAGATGCCCATGGCGATCAAGCTCAACCAACGATTTTGGATTTTTCTTTACATAATCAACCACATAAGAAAAGGCTGGACGCACAATCCAATCTTGTGCGGCAGCAAAAAAATTATAGATTGCTTTCGATTGCATCACTTTAGCACCCAGTTTTTTGAGAAAGGTACTGTTTACTTGCATCTGCTCTACTGAAGTAGATACTCGTGAAAGAGGATCAATTGCTAAATCCGAACCACCAAAAGGACCACATAAATTTATTACTCGTTCGACATGAATCCCTGCTTCGGGAAGATAGCGTTCTGCTGCATAGGTATTGACTAAACAACCTCTTGAGTGGCCTATTAAAATAACATGTTTGTGCCCATTCTTTTTTATTTTTTCAGCTAATTGTGAGGAAAAATAGTTGATCCCTTTTCCTTGATAGCGACTATCAAAGGACACAAGATGAATAGAAGAAACAAGCTCGGGAAGACCCGCTGCTATTAAACGCTGCGCAATTCTGTCAAAAGCACCGGCCTGATCAGCAGTACCATGAGTACAATAAATCGCAATGCCTTCACTTAAATCAGGGGCATGCTCCTTGGGAGCCCTAAAATTAGGATTACGGAATACAAGATCACCGGAACCAAAGGAAGTAAGCCAATAATAGGTATGGGCAAGCGCGCCCGTTGTGCTAACTGGTTGTATTTCCTTAATCTTCCTGAAAATTTGCTCAAAAAAAGTATACATCCTAACTCCTTGTAAACATCTCTTCCCTTAGGAGTGCACAACTAAATCCATAAGCAGTTGCTATAACTGCTTATGAGCCAATTAACAAAAACACCTAAAGAATTCGCAACGAAGCGTAAGACAGGGTTTTAACCAATAAAACCCTGAAGAGAAGAGGCGAAGTATGCTGACATTTCTACTATTAATGCTTTTCCACTCAAGCTGGCGGACTGTCAATAAGACCAACTAATCTGCCAAAGGATTGCGCAATATAATCGTAGAGTCGCGCTCTGGACCAGTTGATAGCATATCAACTGGGACACCCAACAACTCTTCAATACGCTTAACGTAAGCCAATGCATTGGCAGGCAATTGCTTAAGCTCTGTTACATCAGCAGTTGACTCACTCCATCCTGGCAGCTCTTCATACACGGGTTCCAACCCTTCAAAGTCTTCTGCTGCTTGCGGTGGACGGGATAACAATTGCCCCTTTGCATTTCGATAGGCAACAGCAATGCGCAACGTGTCGATGCCATCCAATACATCAAGCTTGGTCATGCATAAACCCGTGATGCTATTAAGCTCTATGGAACGTCGTAGCAATACGGCATCAAACCAACCGCAACGGCGAGGACGACCCGTTACCGCACCAAACTCAAAACCGCGGGCAGCCAATCCCTTACCAATTTCATCTTTCAGCTCAGTAGGAAACGGACCACCACCAACACGAGTAGTATATGCTTTCGTGATACCCAGTATGTAATCAAGATAACGAGGACCAAAACCTGCCCCGTTAACGACACTACCTACACAGGTATTCGATGAGGTCACAAATGGATAAGTACCGTGATCAATATCAAGGTATACGCCTTGCGCTCCTTCAAATAAGATAGACTCCCCTTTTTCCCGATGCTCATGCAAAGAGGTTGTCACATCACAAATCATATTTTGCAAAGCGTCTGTCCACTCGGCTGCTTCTGCCAACAAAGGCTCAAGAGCAATTTCCTCTTGGTGGTAATAATGTTTCAATACAAAATTATGATATTGCAATAACTCGGTGAGTTTTGTTTTAAAACGTTGAGGATGCAATAAATCGCTTACCTTGAGTGCTCGTCGGGCAATTTTATCTTCATAGGCAGGCCCAATACCGCGACCTGTGGTACCAATGGCTGCATCGCCTTTGTGTTTTTCCCGAGCATTATCCAACGCGATGTGACAAGGTAAAATCAAAGGACAGGCTTGACTGATATGTAAGCGGCTACGAACATTAATGCCTTTATTTTCCAGCTCTTTAATTTCATCAAGCAACGCCTTGGGCGATAGTACGACACCATTACCAATATAACACTGCACATGAGGACGTAATATGCCGGAAGGAATTAAACGCAAGACCGTTTTTTCACCTTTGATTTTCAGTGTATGTCCTGCATTATGTCCACCTTGATAACGAACAACTACTTGTACGTCATGTGTTAACAGATCGACAATTTTACCCTTGCCTTCGTCACCCCACTGCGTACCTATCACAACAACATTTTTACCCATAATGGACTCTTACTCTGCAAATTGATGAACAACGGTGAGTAGAACAACCCCCACCAGCATGCTAAAAAAACCAGTTAAACGCAATATTTTCTCATCCTGTCCAATAATCTTGCGCAATAATTGCTTCCATCGCTCAGGAGAAGTAAATGGCATTAATCCCTCGAATACAAATACTAAGGCAATGGCCGAGAGAAAATTAATGAGCAACCGTATCTCCAATAAATAAAAAAGGGTTAAGCATGCTTAACCCGATTTCAGCAAAATTAACGATTATAATCAGTTTTTAGCGTTAACACCATCACCTTTTGACAAGGAATGTCTAAAGTAATCAAAAAACGCACTGCTTTGATCCAATACCAGAATATCTTGTCTGCTGTTAAAACTACCTTCGTAAGCTTTCAAGCTCCGATAAAAAGTGAAGAAATCTTTATTTTTACTAAAGGCTTCGGCATAGATAGTAGCCGCTTCAGCTAACCCACGAGCTCTAACGATTTGACCTTCGCTTTGTGCTTTGGCAAGCAATATAGTCACTTGCGCATCGGCTGCCGCCTGAATTGCTTCTGCTGCTGCATGACCATCAGCACGATGGCGGCTAGCTATTTTCTGCATATCGGCACGCATACGTTGATAAATAGCATTGGAAGTATTCTCGGGTAATTCTATGCCTTTAATACGCACGTCAACAACATCGATACCCAGTTGACTCGCTTGTTGTTCGGCTTTACCACGTAAGACTTCCATCACATCATCGCGTCCACCAGACACCAGATCAGAAATATTGCGTTTCCCAAATTCCGCACGCAATGAGGTGTTTAACTGCTGCTCAAGCAAGGTTTCTGCCTTGAATTCATTACCACCTGTCGATTTAAAATAACGAGCTAAATCATTAATTCGCCATTTCACATAATAATCGACAATCACATCCTTTTTCTCCTTGGTTACAATCCTTGAGGATTTGATATCCAAAGTCTGAATACGTGTATCAAAAATGCGGACACTTTCAATAAAGGGTGTTTTTAGATGTAACCCGGGCAATAATATTTTTGCCTTATTGGTATCAGCATCACTTACCAAACGCCCAAGACGAAGTAAAATACCCTGTTGGCCCTGAGTAATAGTAAAAACACTGGCAAGCAATACCATCAATATAATGAACAATAGAATGCCTAAAGTTGCTTTAGTCGTATTCATTTAGTTATTCCCCTCCTGACGGTAAGTGCGTCTGGTGATATTCCGGTCACTGACCAGCGTATTCTGTATATCATTAGCGACTGCAGAATGATCAATCTTGGTCGCAGACTCAGGGGTGGCTGGAATAGATGCGGACACTGGATTCGCTGCTAATTTGTCCAAGGGTAAATACAAAAGATTACCTGATTTGCCATCAACAATAATCTTACTGCTCTTGCTTAAGACTTGTTGCATCGTATCTAAATACATCCGTTCAGAAGTCACTAACGGAGCTTGGGTATAGCCTGGTAAAAGGGCTAAAAACTCTGCGACTTCCCCCTTCGCACGTAATACTGCTTGCTTGGCAAAGGCTTGCGCTTCCTCAAAAACCCGCTTTGCTCCCCCTTCAGCAATAGGAACTACCCGGGCTTGATAAGCAAGGGCTTGTTCTTTAAAACGTTTTTCGTCTTCCTGAGCCTTAATTGCATCATCAAAGGCATCCTGTACATTTTCAGGTGCGCGGGCAGGTTGTGGTGAAACATTCACGATCACGATTCCGGTTTTATATTTTTCCAGAATTTTGATTAAAGAATCCTGAACATTACTTCCCCAGGCTTCACGGCCTTCCGTAATGATCTGATCAAGCGTTGTTGTACCAACTACTTGTCGCAAAGCACTTGAAGTAGCCTGCTGTAAACTTTCTTGCGGATCAGCGACGTTAAAGAGATAAGCCTGTAAATCGTTGATTCGATACTGTACAGCCAAAGACACTGATACCAGATTCTCATCTTTTGTTAACATCTGTGCTGAATAGGAATAGTCAGAGAGACGCTCGACATTTTGCACAATTTTTGTCGAAATAAGACGTGGAATCCAATGAGGTCCAGGACCGACGGTTTCCACATACTTACCAAAACGAAGAATCGCTGCCTGCTCGGCAGGATCAACGATGAAAATGCCAGAGATGGCCCATAGAATAAAAACAACCAAAGTGACCATCACAGCGAGTACACCGCCATTACTGGAGGATGGCGTTTCATTACCGGGTTGGCCAGAACCACCAAAAAACGTTTTCTTCAATTTATCTTGAAAACGTTTCAGTGCTTCGTCCAAATCTGGCGGCTGATTTTTACCGCTCCACGGATCTTTATCTTTATCCTTGTCCTTATCCGGCTCATTCCATCCCATCTATATCTCTCCGCCTTCACACAAAAGTAGAATTCTAGGATGTATACTCTGTTTAAGCAAGCAAATGGCAAGGGTTTATACCTGCTTTACCTGTTTGCCCACACCATCCAGATCTTCGTGAAGCGATTCTCGACGGTTCTCCATCTTTTCCAGAACCCTGTCTGTTCGTGTACCCGGATAATCCTCTCTATACTTCTTTACCTGCTCCAGACTGGTATATTTCCCACTATCTATCAACCAACGCATTGAACTCCAGGGATTAAAGATAATGATCCCTAAACATTTTTTAATAGAAAGGGCTTCCTCATATTTTTTCACAAACGTGGCGAACTGAACCTCCTCCTTGGTAAAAGGACTGGGGGCCTCGACTTGAATTACCTCCTCCTCCGCCTCCTTTTTCTTGGAGGGAGGTTGCCCCCTTAAAACCAGGGATTCCAATTGCAAAGCGACATGGCTGGGGCGAGCAAAAAGGTACCAGAGTGATTGCCACCAGGAATTTTCCGCATAGATAATGGAGTGAAGGGGGCCACTAATATGGCAGCGGCGAACGAAGCTGGCTGCAAGCTCTGGCAGTTTCTCCGTGTATTTTGAAACTTCATCGAGTAAAGCATAACGATTATCTTGTAATAAGGTACACAACGCTTGCTCTCGCGGAACAGCCGCTCCATGGCAGAGAAGCATAGCGATACCACGTAAAGCGTCCTGCGAATCTTCCTTTGTCTCCAAGCGAGCACATAATAAATCAATGGCTCGATTGGACTCCTCATTCGTTGCTTCCAAATCCAGTCTAGGTGCTTTTGATTCAAGAATAGTCTTTAAAGCGTCCACCCGCCCTAACCGAGCGGCTAATAAAAGAGGCGTTTCCTGCAATGCGCCATAAGTATTATCAACGTCTGCCTCTGCTTTAATTAAGGCATCAACTGCTCCGGTAAAATTCTTAATAATGGCTTGATGCAGAGGGGGAATAGAAATCTTTTTATCTTTACCGACTTGAATTGCACTGGGTTTATTAACATTGGGATGATTGGCCAAAACAACACGTAAGTTATCAATGTTCTCAGTATCAATTACCCTGGCTAACAATGTTTTTCGCTCCGGGTCATAGCTATCTGCCAACAGTTGTTGTGGAGTTGGCTCTTCAACAAATTTTTTGGCGTGTTCAAGCACAAGATTCCCTAAGTCAGGTTTTCCCAATTGAAAGGCTAAATGAACGGGCTCTTCAACATGGGCGCTTGCCCCCTGCTCGAACAGGAATCTAATGTACTCCGTCAAATTATGTTCGACCGCATCATGGGCACGAATCAGATGATTTAAAATAGTAGTTTGCGCACCATTTCTTAAACAGAAAATGTGTCGTAAGACTTTGGGGTTGGTTTTTAATTCTTCGAGAATAAGTTCTTTAAAGGCGTCCAGGCCGCCCTCATCTTTTCTAGCAAGGATCCGATCGATCTTATCCAATAAGTGCATATCCCTTTTCCTATTTTATATTTTTAGACAATTGACGAGCTCATCGAAAATTCATATTACACAGTGGAAAAATGAAGATCAAAATAATTAGTTAAGAAACGATCCTTTTCCGTCATCAAATCTGCGAAGTGCTCTACAATGACACTAATATCACAAAAATTACCCGTTATACTACTAAAATTCTGTCTATCTATCTCTTTAAATAGATAAGATCCCAAACACCATGTCCAAGACGGTTACCACGCTGTTCGAATTTGGTTAAGGGTCTGGTTTCCGGCCGTGGCGAAAAACCGCCTTTGGGCTCACTATTCGCTAAAGCGGGCTCAACCGATAAAATAGCCTGCATATGCTCCGCATACTCTTGCCAATCGGTTGCGCAATGAATAAATCCACCCGGTTTCAAGCAACGGACTAATAATTTTACAAAATCAGCTTGAATCAAGCGTCGTTTATGATGACGCTTCTTAGGCCAGGGATCGGGAAAGAAAATTTGCACGCCTGCCAACGAGTTTTCAGCAAGATGATGCTTTAATACTTCCACCGCATCATGGGAAATAATCCGTACATTTTCAATGGCGTACTCCTGTAAATCAGCCGCTAAACTGCCAACGCCAGCACGGTGAACCTCTATACCAACGAAATTACGCTCGGGATACTGCTGTGCCATAGTCGTTAGCGACGCTCCCATACCAAAACCAATCTCGACAACGGTCTCCGCTTCCCTGCCAAAAATTGCCTGAAAATCAAAAGGCTTTTCATCTAAAACTAATTCGTAAGCCGGCAAATAATGCATTAACCCCTGCTCTTGCCTGTTACTTAATCTTCCAGCCCTTAAGACAAAACTCTTAATTGTACGATGCATAAAAATTACTCAATTAGCTTTAATGCGCGGATTATACCCCCTAAAGAAGGATTTGTGAGTAGTTACGGAGCTATTAATCACTTTATAAAAAGGAAGCGTTTGTTTTTCCCAAACTCATTGAAAGCGACACAAAGGTCTGATACCTACTCCTGCTATTTCACTGCAGTACATTGACTATCTGATCACCAGTATGCTCTTTCTGCTCTTTATTGGAACTATAAAGACCAAAACTCACTAATCCGGCAACCACGCCAACGGAAGCTAGCAATACCACCCCTGCTGTGGAAATTGTAATAATTGTCTTCAAAGCCAGCAGCGTGGCTGTAAAAGCACCCGCGCTCAAAATACCGCTAAGAGTCGCTGTTGTGTTGAAAAGAAAGGCGTGGTTATTATCTTCCTTAGGCTTATACTGCATTGAACCGCCTGGTTGAACAATTTCCGAGTAGGTTGGGTAGATCCCTTTTTTTGCCAAATCAGCTAAATGAGTTTGCACGATTTGACCAATAACTAACGCAATGTCATCCTGTTCCAATTTCTCCGCATTAGGGGTACCTGCAACAGCACTTGCCAATGCTTGCAAGTAGGTTCTCTCTTCCTTATAGGTTGCGCTGGAACCTGGAATCTCTACTTCATACACATTTTTAGTATATCCTTCTATACGATAGGCTATAAAGTGGGCTACTTGCTCCTCAATAGCAATCCATTTTTTCTCAAAGATGCCCTCTAATTTCTTTCTATGATGCGGGTATTTTCGTAGGAAATCATCCGCAAATAGCTTCCTTATTTGTTGGGTTCTTTTATCGTCACTGACAGGTAGATACTCACCATATTGGATGAGTATCTTGTTTTTCAATTGGATGAGGGGAGCCGCTAAATAATTCAAGACATCTGCTTTGAATTGATCGTCATCCAGAAACTGAAGAAGATCTTGCTCCAGATCGGAGGCAATTTTAGCTTTGGTATATTCTTTCATAGTAATACGTCATCTCAAAATTATGGAGTATAAACTGGTACCAGTTTAACATGAGGGAAGCATCTGTGCATGTCTTTTACTTCTTATCCAATTGTAGAGCAATGCAAGCGGCTGCAGTGAGTCCTGCAAATCATTAACTTTTCAGTTGCAACTCCCTGCGGATACCCTAAGATTATTACGCATTTTGTGATTTTTAAATGCCGTTGTACTCGCGCTGAAGAGATAATTTTGTTTATCAGCACATTGCTCTGTCCTTACTCAACGAGTATCAACTCATTTATACAAAACCGTGCTTCCCACAATGCGACGGCGGATGGCAGAATGGGTGAAGCGTCCCGCACTACATCCCTGTCGTAGCCTGGGTGCAACGAAGTGAAACCCGGGTTACGGTCTGCAGACCTTCACCCAGGCTACAAAAACAAGGAAAAAATGATGTCCCAGTAACAATTAGTAATCGTTGAAGATGATTTTGTTTGTCAGCTTCCCGCAATGCGACGGCGGATGGCGGAATGGGTGAAGCGTCCTGCACTACATCCCTGTCGTAGCCTGGGTGCAACGAAGTGAAACCCGGGTTACGGTCTGCAGACCTCACCCAGGCTACAAAAACAAGGAAAAAATGATGTCCAGTCACCACTAGTAATCGTTGAAGATAATTTTGTTTGTCAGCTTCCCACAATGCGACGGCGGATGGCAGAATGGGTGAAGCGTCCAGCACTACATCCTTGTCGTAGCCTGGGTGCAACGAAGTGAAACCCGGGTTACGGTCTGCAGACCTTCACCCAGGCTACAAAAACAAGGAAAAATGATGTCCCAGTAACAACTAGTAATCGTTGAAGATAATTTTGTTTGTCAGCTTCCCACAATGCGACGGCGGATGGCGGAATGGGTGAAGCGTCCCGCACTACATCCCTGTCGTAGCCTGGGTGCAACGAAGTGAAACCCGGGTTACGGTCTGCAGACCTTCACCCAGGCTACAAAAACAAGGAAAAAATGATGTCCCAGTAACAATTAGTAATCGTTGAAGATGATTTTGTTTGTCAGCTTCCCGCAATGCGACGGCGGATGGCGGAATGGGTGAAGCGTCCTGCACTACATCCCTGTCGTAGCCTGGGTGCAACGAAGTGAAACCCGGGTTACGGTCTGCAGACCTTCACCCAGGCTACAAAAACAAGGAAAAATGATGTCCAGTCACCACTAGTAATCGTTGAAGATAATTTTTGTTTATCAGCACATTGCTCTGTCCTTACTCAACGAGTATCAACCCATTTATATAAAACCGTGCTTCCCACAATGCGACGGCGGATGGCGGAATGGGTGAAGCGTCCTGCACTACATCCCTGTCGTAGCCTGGGTGCAACGAAGTGAAACCCGGGTTACGGTCTCTGCAGACCTTCACCCAGGCTACAAAAACAAGGAAAAATGATGTCCCAGTGACAACTCGTAATCGTTGAAGATGATTTTGTTTGTCAGCACATTGATCTGTCCTTACTCAACATATCAACTCATTTATATAAAACCCATGCTTCCACAATGCACGGCGGATGGCGGAAAGCGTGTCGGCCCCCTGACAGGGCTGGCTCCTATAGGTCACGCCAAGGGTCGACAATCCAATACCTTATTGATAAAACGTGACTTAACGGATAAATTGTCTATGCCGAGCCAATAACCCTACCTAGACTTGCCAGAGAGCAGTTAACAATCATTGGTGGTCTCGATTTTTAAAAACAAGCAGATGATTTGTTGGAAAAATAACCTGAATACATTGCATAATGGGCCATTTTTTGCTATAAAACGCCTCTTGTATTTCACACCCGGCTAATTCGCTCGGCGAAGGCCCCGAATTTATACAAAACAGAATTAAATCTATCGAACACTTCGGAGTAACAACATGTCAAGAGTATGTCAGGTTACTGGCAAGCGACCTACTACAGGTAACAATGTGTCGCACGCCAACAACAAAACAAGAAGACGCTTTCTACCCAATCTGAAAAGACATCGTTTTTGGGTTGAAGAAGAAAACCGTTTCGTATCTCTTCGAGTCAGTACGAAAGGTATGCGAATTATTGATAAATTAGGAATCAAAGCTGTTTTGGATAAACTCCGAGCAAACGGCGAAAAGGTTTAATTGAGAGGAAACTACCATGGCAGCTGTCACTATCAAAGTTAAGATGGAATCAACCGCAGGTACTGGTTACTACGTAACAACAACCAAGAATCCGCGTAACCATCCTGAAAAGATGGAATTGAAGAAATACGATCCTGTCGTTCGTAAGCATGTTATCTTCAAAGAGAAAAAAGTTAAATAAATCAATAATTGCCTCCATTAGGAGGCTTTTTTTTGCCGTTTTTTATTCTCTTATCGCCTCAATCATAGTCACCAAGTATTTTTTACATTCTTATTGAACTTATTAAGACCTTTTTGTGTTGAAAATGCCCTTATTCTCTACTGGATAATCGCCCTGAATCAGTTAAACTTAAGAATAAAAGCGATGAAACAAAGAGGATTTGCATGAAACCTTCGTTGCAACTCAATATAAGTCAGCAACTAACGCTTACCCCGCAACTTCAACAAGCGATTCGTCTTCTACAACTTTCTACACTCGATTTGCAACAAGAAATCCAACAGATCGTTGAATCCAATCCGATGCTAGAAGCCACGCCAAATGAAGAAAAAGAAGAATCACATCTAGGAAACGAAAAACAATCCCAGGAAGAGTTTGCCGATTTTCAATGGTCACAGCTTTATACCAGTCAAAACAAACGCACAACTTTTGACGATCTCGATTTCAATTATGAGAATCTTTATTGCACTACGACCAACTTGCAAGACCATTTGCGTTGGCAATTGGATTTAACACCAATGAGCGATATAGATAGAGTCATCGCGACTGCTATTATTGATGCAATTGATGATGATGGCTTTCTTACCCAGACCATGCTCGAATTGCATGCCAGCCTGGATAGTGAAGCCCATCCTTTGGATATCGAAGAAATTGAAGTAGTCCGTCACCGCGTACAACATTTTGATCCTGTTGGCTGTGCTTCAAATAATCTGGCAGAAACATTATTAGTCCAGCTTGAACAATTACCAGATCCAAATGGGGATCTCGACCTGGCAAAACGAATTGTGCGTGACGATATTGAGCTGCTTGGTCATCATAACTATCGTCAATTAATGAAAAATTACCAGGTTAATGAAGCCAATCTGGATAAAGTATTGCAAATCATTCAACGTTTAAACCCGAAACCAGGTAGTCTCATCCATCAAGGTGCCACTGAATACATTATTCCAGATATCATTGTAAAAAAAATCAATGGTGAATGGCAGGTTTCTTTAAACCAAAATACATTGCCGCGCCTGAGTATCAACAATCACTATGCTTCTCTCATTCAGCGGGCAGACAATAGTGCTGATAACCAGTTTTTAAAGAATAATTTGCAAGAAGCACGTTGGTTTTTAAAAAGCATTCAAAGTAGACAGGAAACGTTATTAAAAGTTGCCCAGTGCATCGTGGAATATCAACAAGAATTTCTTGAGCACGGGGATGAAGCGATGAAACCGCTCATTCTTAACGATGTTGCTCTAGCCTTAGATATGCATGAGTCAACCATTTCACGAGTTACTACACAAAAATTTATGCATACCCCGCGCGGTGTGTTTGAGTTAAAATACTTTTTCTCCAGCCACGTAACAACAAGTAGTGGCGGAGAATGCTCATCAACAGCTATTCGAGCAGTCATTAAGAAATTAATTGCTGCGGAAAATCGTAAAAAGCCGTTGAGTGACAGTAAAATTGCCCAATTGATTGGCGAACAAGGCATTCAGGTTGCCCGACGCACCGTGGCTAAATATCGCGAAGCCATGGGGATTGCGCCATCCAATGAACGCAAAACAATTCGTAGTTAGTTTTATTTCAACTGAAGGAGAGGATTATGCAGATCAACTTCACTGGTCATAATGTCGAAGTTACCCCTGCCTTGAAGGCTTTTACGGAAGATAAATTCACTAAACTGGAACGGCATTTCGACAGAATTACGTCTATCCATGTGGTATTTGATGTCGAAAAATTAAGCCAAATTGCTGAGGCATCCATCTTAATTTCAAAAGCCAAATTACATGCCCGTGCTGAATCTGAGGATATGTACGTTGCTATTAATATCCTGGTCGATAAACTGGATAGACAGCTAATAGAACATAAAGAAAAAATTCGTGAGCACCGTGAATAATCTTTAATTCTGTTTTTACTCTTAATCAGGTTGTAATCTTTTGATTTTAATGACTAATAAAATAAAATAAAAATAAATCAATTGGTTACAACTTAGGCAAAAAAAACAATCTCTCCAAAAGGTTGTTTGTTGTGTACAGATAGCGTTAAAATAGACCTAGTTTTTCTTCCGGTCTGTAATCATGCAACTTTGCCATGTTATCAATCCAAATAGTGTTTATATCGATTCAACCTCACAAAGCAAAACAGCAGTACTTCTTAAAATCAGTCAATTGTTAAGTCGAGAACAGCCTCAACTTGACGCACAAGACCTGTTTGATGCCTATTGGAAAAGAGAATGCATGGGAAGCACTTCTATTGGGCAAGGGATCACTATTCCCCACATACGCGTGCCCGGTATGACGCAACCACACGCCTGCGTCATTAGATTGCTCAATCCCGTTGATTTTGGCGCGACTGATAAACAGCCGGTCGATTTAGTCATTGGTTTGGTCGTGCCCCAGGAGCAACAAGTCGATCAACACCTGCAACTTTTAGCATCAATTATCAAGCAATTCAGCATTCCTTCATTTAGAGAAGCCTGCCGACGAATGACTGATAGTGGAGCGCTCTATAATCTATTAGCGTCTGAAACTGTACAAACAGAAGAAGCCCTTTGATTTACACCACTCCCTAGAATGGTTGCGCATCGATAACCTGCCAAGCGCTTGGATTGCCTTGTTTCGCCGAAAACTACATCCTGAATTTTTCAAAGCCGCATTGCAGGAATCATTTTTTGACTCAAGACATAGGCTACTAAAAGCCTCCTGCTCCTATTGGGAAAAATTAGTCTCCAATATTGAATTAACTTCGAACTCTGGATATTCAGTTTTCAACCCTATAAGCTGTGTCAAGATTGATAACTTCCTAAGAAAAAATGTTAAAAATCCTGTTAATTCCCGTTTTCTTACTTCCTTCTTTTGCCTATGCGAATGAAAAAGACGTGATTTGGTCCGCAACCTATTACCAGGCCATACCCAATAAGAAAGGCATTAGCCAAGATTATTGCCAGGCGCATACTCCAGGTACCTTTGTGGGCAAGGTTAATGAGCAACTTCAATTTGGAGCCGTCACCAATCGCGGGATCAAGCTCGATCAATTCACCTTTCATAATAAAAAAATCGCTGGGATTTCATTTATGGAAGGCAGCTTAAGGGCGCGAGGCCATACTCAAAAAACAAACTGGGAAGATCATCTACGCTATTATGTCTATAAATTATCCGAATATGGCCTTACTCGCGGTGTGTGGCAAAGTAAAGAGTGTAAAGGTTTTTTTGTAGGGAGGGTCATTAGTAAAAAATAATTATTGTCTTTCTCAAAACGCTCATGATTGTAGAAAATTGCTGCACATGCTAAATTGTAGCTGTCATGATAAAAACTAAAATTACCATCATTAATAAATTGGGATTGCACGCTCGGGCTTCTGCGAAATTCGTTTCTACCACATCGAGATTTCAAAGTCATATTGACGTCACCAAAAATACGCAGACCGTTAATGGCAAAAGCATTATGGGGATTATGATGCTTGCTGCCAGTAAAGGCAGTGAGTTAATTTTACAAATTGATGGTCCGGATGAGGTCGAGATGGAAAAAGCGATTACCGAACTCATCAATAATCGCTTTGGTGAGATAGAATAATTGTCTTTAACTATTAAGACTCATCAGACGACTGGCGTTTGCGTTGTTTGCGCACACGATGCAAAGCAAGCAAGGTTTGCAAAGGACCGGACAAAGCATAAATGACAAAACCAACAAACAGAACCACAGACGGATTTGCGGCAATCGCGACAAACAGAATTACCATAACCAAGAGGTATAAAAAAGGAACTTTTCCTTTAAAATCAATTTCTTTAAAACTGTAGTAGCGTACATTACTCACCATAAGAACCGCCGCAACAACCGTAATAAACGCTGTCAGTATAGCGATTACAAAATGTTGCAATTCATTTTGGTGACAAAACCAAACAAAGGACGAAACAATCGCTGCGGCAGGAGGACAGGCAAGCCCTTGAAAATAGCGTTTATCCGCTGTTTCAACCTGGGTATTGAAACGCGCAAGCCGTAAAGCCACTGCAGCGGTATAAATGAAGGCTACTAACCAGCCTACTTTACCTAATTGCTGCAGATTCCAACTATAAAGCAGTAAGGCCGGTGCAACTCCAAAGGTAACCATATCGGACAAGCTATCGTATTCAGCACCAAATGCAGTTTGCGTATTCGTCAAACGAGCAATACGTCCATCAAGCCCATCAGCAACCATACCAATAAAAATAGCGATAACAGCGACTTCGTATTGCGCCTTTAATGAAGCGACAATCGAGTAAAAAGCAGCAAAAAGGCTTGCCGTAGTAAACAAATTAGGTAACAAATATATTCCTGAATGGTTTTCTTTCTGATTCACAGTAAATGCTCATCTAAAATTAAATCGTTAGCATGCTAACATAATAATTGTCCTTACTGCCATTGCTTCGTTGTTTTGCCAAGATGATGCTATACTAGGCATACTGTTTTTAATATGTATCAAATATGGCCGAAGACTCCGAGAACAAAAAAATTGTTATCGAAGGTGTTACTCCTCAAGGTAAGCCTTTTCGTCCCAGTGATTGGGCAGAGCGAATGAGTGGGACAATGGCCAGCTTCAAAAACAGACGTATTCATTATTCCCCTCTGCTGCAACCTAGCGTGAATACAGAAGGCTATAAATGCGTTCTACTTGATCCCAAACTCAAAGAATCCAGTCCACAAGTCTATCAAGCCATTTTGGATTTTGCTAAAGCCAACAACCTCAAGATTTGCGGTGAGAATGAGTAAATTACCCTGCAGCAATGGATGCCCCGCGAACCCTGACCAACCTCAATGCACTCACTGCGTTTGAGATTGCAAACGAATAGAGATTTCATAATTACCATTCCCACTCATCAATTCAAAACTATGAATATCACCAGCAGGGCCAGAGGTTGTTATTAGACTATCGCTGCGGTTAGGAAGACTCCAACGTGTCTGTAAAGTTCCCCTTTCGTTTTTTAACTGTATTTTTATTGAACCAATCATATCATCATTATTCCAGGGAGCCGCATCTGCTTCATTCAAAGACAAAATCACTGTAACAGCTTCTCCTGGTGACAATGGCTCAGACCACAAAGTAATCCCCCGGACTTTATCCATAATTTGTGAAATCCAATGACCAGGTAACTCTGGAATACGCGCATAGTGTGTAGGTTTCCCAGCGCGATAAGTACTGATATCAAAATAAAGTTCATCGCCGGCAGGTTCACCCGTTTTAATTATTTTAATGTGCTTTAAAATCAAACTGGGTTTCAGCTCAGTGCCTTTATTAGCAGCAAAAAGCAACACAGGAAATAGAATTAAACAGGCTAAGATAGATTGATAATTCCTTTTCATCGCTACTCCTTAAGGCTCCTAAGAGCAATCTTCTTATTAAATATACGTTAGATACCCATAACTAGCTTGCTTTAACTGACAAATTGCATGCTAAACGCTTCTATTTTCCCCATTACTGTAGCTAAAAAGGCCGTGGTATTTTCAAAATTCATAGCTAAAACTCCCGCAAAAAGAAAAGCCAGGCCTTTCCCCCCCTGTTGCACTCCTGGTTCACTCGCTGTTACCAATAGTACACAACCCCGAATAAACCAAATCAAACCGGCTGTCTGAATGATTAAACCCATGGAGCTATAAATATCATAGGGATTATAATTGGCATATTGCAAAACATTGCCTGTTCCAAACGTAGTATTGGATAAATTTTGTACTGTGCTAGGTAAAAATAACAAAGCAGAGCCACCGATAATGTAAGCGAGGGGTACAAACATCTTTTCTTGAGAAGACGAGTTAGCTCGATGATCACCTATTTTCCTGAGTTTTGATATGGCAGTCATAAAAAATACGATACCGAGCAAATAAGCACCTCCTGAAAGAAGATGTTGCACAGGGAAAAGAGATCGGCTCAAATTGCCAATCATAGTGATTAGGTCAGTGCTATTCATACTCTAATTATATACTTAATTCTTCTATCAACTCTTGCAATGCATAATTTTTCCCCTATATTAGTGGGTTTCCTAACCAAGTTGTAATTATTATGCAAGTCAATACCTTTCCCATTACCCTGGAGGACGCGTTTATGCTCTCTCCTAAAGTAAAGCATTTTATTTTCAAAACAGAACAATCCCCCCCATTTAGCTACCTTCCGGGGCAATTTATCACCATTCATTTTGAACGGAATGGTAAAATGCTCAAGCGTAGCTATAGTATTGCGAATGTTCCTACACAAAACAATTATATTGAATTTGCAGCTGGCTATGTTGCTGAAGGACCAGGTACTGATTTATTGTTTAACTTAAAACCAGGCGATAAAATTAACATTAATGGGCCCTTTGGGCGCCTAATCCTCAAAGAAGAGATGCCTAAACGCTACATTTTTGTAGCAACCAGTACCGGCGTCACTCCTTATCGGGCGATGATTAATGAGCTGAAAGCGCGTTTAAAAGTTAATCCGGAACTTCAAATTGTGATTCTGCAGGGCGTGCAAAAGCATGAAGACCTCCTTTATCCTGATGAATTTATTGCGTTTGCGGCCCAGCATCCGCAAGTCACTTTTCGTGCTCATTTAAGTCGGGAACAAGAAAGTGCCTTAGGTCCTCATGAACACAAAGGCTATGTACAACATGCCTTTCCCGATCTAAACCTAAATCCCACAGAAGATATGATTTATTTGTGTGGAAATCCCGGTATGATCGACGATGCTTTCAATTATCTGAAAGAAAAAGGGTTTGCTTTACAACAAATCATTCGAGAAAAATACATTTCAAGCCCCAGTAAATAACGGTTTTAACGAGAGGAGAATAAACTATTATGTATTACGATGAATTATCAGCAACGATGGAACATCTGCTGCAAGACGGTAAAGGCATTTTAGCCGCTGATGAGAGCAGCGGTACTATAGGTAAGCGATTTGAGACAATTGGTCTTGAAAACACAGAAGAAAATCGCCGTGCGTATCGCCACTTGCTTGCCACTACGCCTGATTTGGAGCAATACATTAACGGGGTCATCTTGTTTGAAGAAACGTTTCAGCATAAAGATGATCAGGGAACAGCTCTCCCTGACTTGTTTGCCCAAAAAGGCATTATTCCAGGCATTAAAGTAGACAAAGGGCTGGTTACTTTAGCCAATACTGATAATGAAAAAGTGACCCAAGGTTTGGATGGCTTGGCGGAGCGCCTGGAGCATTTTAAAAAATTAGGTGCAAAATTTGCAAAATGGCGCAATGTTTACACCATTGGTGAGTACACGCCTAGCTTGACGGCTATCAAGGCTGGTGCTGAGATGCTTGCTCGTTATGCAGCAACCTGCCAATCAATTGGTATTGTTCCGATTGTTGAACCGGAAGTATTGATGGATGGTAATCATTCCATTGAACATTGTGCTGAAGCCTGCGAAATGGTATTGCATGAGCTCTTTCATGCTTTATTCATTCATCAGGTTGATTTAGAACACATCGTTCTTAAACCAAGTATGGTCACTTCTGGTAAAGATACGGTTCCTTTTAGTTCAGCAGAAGAAGTTGCTGATTACACGATTAGTGTATTCCGTAATAACGTACCGGCTGCGGTGCCAACAATTAATTTCTTATCTGGCGGCCAATCACCACAACAAGCTACTGCCAATCTGAATGCAATCAATAGTGCGGGTTACCAACCTTGGAATCTGAGTTTCTCTTATGGAAGAGCGTTACAAGAAGATTGCCTGCAAGCTTGGGGAGGTAAATCGGATAACATTAAAGCAGCCCAGGAAGCGTTGCTTAAGCGTGCACGCTTAAATAGTGCAGCCTGTTTTGGTGAATACCTGGAAAATATGGAATAAAGACGAGAGGAAGCGGCACCTGCCGCTTCCTTATTTTTATTTGCAAGTTTAAATGAAGAGATCGGCGTGGCCCATAGGACTTACGCAAAATTTCGAGGTCGAGGCAAAATTTGCTTTTAATGAGAGAGTTAGCCTAACTAAATGACCGAATTAAAAGGAAATTTTAACGAAGAGATTGGCGTTTTGCCTCTAGGACTTACGCAAAACTTCGAGGTCGAGGCAAAATTTGCTTTTAATGAGAGAGTTTAGCCTAACTAAATGACCGAATTAAAAGGAAATTTTAACGAAGAGATTGGCGTTTTGCCTCTAGGACTTACGCAAAACTTCGAGGTCGAGGCAAAATTTGCTTTTAATGAGAGAGTTTAGCCTAACTAAATGACCGAATTAAAAGGAAATTTTAACGAAGAGATCGAAGTTTTGCGTAAGTCCTGTGTTAAATGAATTCAAACCGAGCCAGCAAGGGTAAATGATCCGATAACATCCGCCAAGGCTTTCCTTTCAAACAATAGGCCTCTGAAACCCGCATCCCACGAAAATAAATCCGATCCACGCAAAAGGCCGGTTTTATTGCCGGAAATGAACGAGCATGATGGCCTTTCATGCTGTAGAAAGCCTCATTAATACCTAACTCTTCTGCCAATGGTTTTGATAAATGACGGCGCCAATCATTGAAATCACCCGCCATAAGCAAAGGCTCATGTTCTGGTACCGCTTCACTGATTCGCTGCATCAATGCGCTACACTGTGAAGAACGCTCAGCCTTAAATAAACCGAGATGAACGCAAAGTAGATGGACATTGATTTGGTTTAGCCCCTCTCCTATTTTTATCTGACTGTGCAAGATACTGCGTGAAGCACGATTCATTGAAGATAAGTTAATATTCTCAAATCGTTCAAAAGGATATTTACTTAAAATGGCATTCCCATGATGACCTGAGTGGTAAATTGCATTTTTTGCATAAAGGTAGTGAGGCCATATTTTTTCTGCAATGTATTCAAATTGGGGAGCATCGGGCCAAGCAACAATGCGTTTTTCCCGTAGCCTATGCTCACCCTGTACCTCTTGCAGAAAAACAAAGTCAGGATTTAATGTTAATAGCGCCTCTCGCATTTGAGGTAATAGAAACCGTTTACTGAAACTAAAACCCTTATGGATGTTGTAGGTTATTAGAGACAGGCTTCGCTGGTGTTTTTGCATAGCAACATTAGAAATAAACCCATTAATTAAGCATAACACTAACTACAGTAATAAGCGGTAGCTAAGACCTACTTTTATCATTCTGCGGGTTTAGGTAACATGAATTATTAAAAATTGATTCATTAGCCGTCTATGAAAACCTTCACTGTTACCATACCTGGATTTACCATTGCAGGTAAAGCCTGGGGAAATCCAGAGCTACCCCCTATGCTGGCTCTACATGGTTGGCTTGATAATGCCAATTCCTTTGATCTCGTAGCACCTTATCTGGAAAAACAATTTTATTTGATGGCTATTGATTTACCTGGCCACGGCCACTCCTCTCATCTACCCGCAGGCTGTTATTATCACTTCAGCGATGGGATTTTTACCTGTCTGCAAATTATTCATGCGTTAGGATTCAAGCATATTCATTTGTTAGGGCATTCCATGGGAGCCTGCCTGGCCAGCCTGATTGCCGGTGTTGCAGCAGAGCAAGTCCTTTCGTTAATTTTGATAGAAGGCCTGGGGCCTTTTTCCCAACCAGAACAAACTTGTCGCAAACAATTGGCACAATATATTCACCATCTTAAAGGAGAAAATAAAGAGGCAAAACCTTATCAATCGCTTGATTTAGCTGCCCAGGCACGCGCCAAACGAGGATACTTATCACTGGACTATGCGAAAATTATTTGTCAACGCGGTGTTGTTAAAAGAAAAGAGTCATTTTATTGGCGACATGACCGACGCTTATTAAATCCAACGCCTTTGTACATGACCGAAGGACAAATATTATCGTGTTTACAAGGTATTACTGCCAGAAGTCTTTTGATTTTAGCTGATAATGGCTTTGTCTTTAAAGATTTTGACATGCAAGAACGTATCAAAGCAGTTAAAAACCTACAGATAACTCAAATGCAAGGTGGCCACCATATTCATATGGAGCAACCAGACGCGATAGCACAGCGTCTGGTTGAGTTCTATAACATTAGGTAGAAGGGATTGGAGTTGGTTTGGGGTTCTCGCAAAGTTGATAATTAACAGCAACTTCGTCCAGCACTTTCTTTAACTCGCTTAGAGAATAACCTAAATCCTTCGCCGCTCGCAAAACACCACAGCCTCCTTCATCAAAAGTAGAATAAGGAGTCCAATAATCCATATTGGCTTTGATCATGACATCAAACGCTTTGCGTGTATTCCAACCGGCTTGATTAGCCATCAAATAGAATAAACGGTTAAATACGCCACTTGAATGATGGACATCCAGGCCCCCATAATACTCGTCAGCGGAATCAATGGAATGGCCATCACGACTCGGCTTATCCATATATCGTAAAACATCACGTCCACTGCTTTCCTTCACAATTTCTGCGCCAATTAACCAATTATTTTTTCCACTTGAATAATACTCAGCAGCTTGTGCGGCCATATCAGAAAATGCTTCATTCATCCCCCCTGACTGACCAAAATACTCTAATGCTGAATGTTGCTCAGTGAAGCCATGACTGATTTCATGACCACCAATACCTAATGAAACTAAAGGATACATAGTAGAATCGCCATCACCAAAGGTCATTTGTCTGCCATCCCAATAGGCATTTTCATAGCCTTCACCATAGTGAACACGCATCACTATTTGCATAGGGGCGCCATTCCGTTTGACTAAAACCTCAACACCATACCAATCATGATACATATGCTTAATAACATAGCCTGCATAGAGGGCATCATTAGTCGGTGAAAAGGCACCATTTTCTCTATCATATCCGTCCGCTTTATAACCAGTCCAGAATGTATTGGCGGCCGTATTGCCAGTCGTTTTGCAATTAAATTTCATTGGATCATTCGTAGAAAAATAATCATGCTCCATATCCACTACTTTTACATTTTCATTTTCCATATAACAGCGTTCTTTTTTGTTATCTCGGGTCATTTCAAGAAAGGGATAATTTTTACCAAAAACATACTCACCAACTTTAGTATTACCACCAAATCCAATTCCTTTCACTGGTGTACGAGCCACTGTTTTAATATCATTCCATTCCACAAAAGGTTTAGATGATTTCGCATCAACGATAGCTGTTGGTCTTTCTGGAATTTGATGATCATAGCGCACAAAAACACTCACTTTATATGCCCAATGCGCTTGATGTTTATCATCAATATAAATGATAGGAGTTATCTGCTCTTCACTCACATCTTTGTTTTGAAATTTGGCTTTAAACTGTTGTAATATTTTGCTGGAATTTTTTACCAAATCCTCTGGAGGATCGCCTAATTCACCCTGCAAGCCACGATAGACTGTGCCATTCATTTGCACATCTTTTTGTGTATTTAATAAGTTATTTATTGAACCATCACTATGCATAATGGCATAACCACCAAAGACCATGAAACCAGCATAGTACTGTTGCATACGAACATGGCTTATCTGATTTTTGTCTTTATGTTGCTTTACAAATTGTAAAACATCAGCAGCGTTGGAATTGACAGTCTTTCTATTCGGCAATGACAGATAAAACTGCTGTTGTAAATGCTGTAATGAAACCTGATCTAATGGGAGTGGCTCAGCCGCGTTAGCAGAAGAGACCAGGGTTAAAGCCAAGCAAGCAGCTACAGGGGATAAATGGGAATTTATACGCATTAATCTTTCTCCTTAAAGTATGCATGAGGACTCGTCCGGGAGTACTCATCTTTGCTAGCATTTTCCCTGCCAATTTTTAGAAATTAAGCAATTTAAATGCTCTAACAAGGATTGTTGGAATATCCCCGTCAAGTTGAATTTCGGATTTCAGATTAAGCATATTTTCCTGAGGTTGGCCTTAGCTAAAATCCGTTGGCAAT
Source organism: Legionella donaldsonii (assembly GCF_900452385.1). Lineage (NCBI taxonomy): Bacteria > Pseudomonadati > Pseudomonadota > Gammaproteobacteria > Legionellales > Legionellaceae > Legionella > Legionella donaldsonii. The sequence continues at coordinate 2,684,266 of NZ_UGOA01000001.1, forward strand.
ATCTTACAGGGATTCATGCCAAACTAATATAGTTTTTTTATTTTTAAATTATTAACGTTTTTTGCCCCAACAAAATAAATACCATGGCCTCTGGGAAAATCATCTTTGTTACATAAATTATTACCGTTTCTTAGCCGATAGAAAAAACAAAATCCTGTTTTTTCTATCGGCCTCACGTTAAATAATGGTTTGCCTGCCAGCAATTTTGGGTAATAATTCCACACTTGCCCTTATGGCCAAAGGATGTATTAATTTACTATGAGCACTATTACTACTGATCTCCAACTTGCTGTCTCCTATCTGAAACAGGGCGAGATCGTTGCTATACCGACTGAAACAGTTTACGGGCTTGCAGGAAACGCTGAGAATGAAGAGGCGATTAGGAAAATCTATGCGATTAAAAATAGACCTCTTAATCACCCGCTTATTATGCATGTTGCAGAAAATTGGGATTTATCCAAGTGGGTCCAGTTTATCCCTGATTACGCCCAGATCTTAATTGAACAGTTCTGGCCAGGCCCTTTAACCCTGGTCATGAAAAGCAAACCAGGGCAAGTCAGTCCTTTAATAACGGGGGGACAAGATACGGTGGCCTTACGTTGTCCTAAACATCCGATTGCACAAGCGCTTTTAAAACAACTTGGAGCCCCGCTCGTAGCGCCCTCCGCGAACCCTTTCGGTAAAATTAGTCCCACAACAGCCGAGCATGTTCAGCATAGTTTTCACCAACAAGATTTACTTATTTTGGATGGAGGACGTTGTCAAATTGGAATTGAATCGACTATCGTGGCAGCCATTGATCCCCACGGTTATCAAATCCTGCGTCCTGGACTGATTGATGAACTGGAACTCAACGCCATTTTGCCAAGCAAGCAATTAAAAAGCGGCGACACGATTCGAGTGCCAGGGAAATTGGATAGCCACTACCAACCTGAAAAACCGCTCTATTGCTTTCCAGACTCTGCGAGCCTGCTTGCTTTCTGCCAGCAGAGCACCCTGCCTGTTTATGTGCTTGCCTTTGCTAACCTGCCGCAGCAGCCCCGTGAGCTGTTTTACCAGTTTCCAACCTCACCCGAAGAGACTGCCTTTGAGCTTTATTACCAACTCCGTTATGCGGATCAATCACCCGCCTCTTGTATTGCTATTGAACTCCCCCCTGAACAAGAGCGCTGGCACGGCATTAAAGAACGCATTTTAAAAGCTGGACAGAAACCGTCCTAGTCTACGCGCTGGTAACACACAGAATGCGCTCGCTGCTATTCGCTGTTTAATTATTGTTGGGTAATAAATAGATCAAAACCTGAGTAGGCATTACCTTGTCCCCTTTCTGACAAAAAACATCCGCTACCGTACCATTAAAAGGAGCCTGAATTTCAGTTTCCATTTTCATGGCTTCAAGTACTAATAAAGTCTGTCCTTTAGTCACTTTGTCTCCCACTGTAACATTGACGCTGACAATGTTACCTGGCATGGCAACAGTAATATCACCTGGCCCGGAAGGACGTTTAGCAGCGGGCGCTAAATTCGTTTCTTCTGTCTCTTCAAGGCTAATGAGGACTTCTTCTGGCACACCATCAACCCATAAAAAACAAGCTTGCTGGCCTTGCTCGCGGGTTCCGTAGCCCGCAATCTTTATATGGTAGTTTTCACCGTGCAAGGCAATATCGAACTCCGATAATCGATCACTTGGTGCTGGAGATCTGCTGATTATCAAAGGTTCGGGTTGCAAAGTATTGGCTTTTCGTTGCTCTAAAAATTGCTTCCCAATTTCAGGAAACATTGCATACGAAAGAACATCTTCATCATTTTTGGCGAACTCACCACTTGCTTCCCGTAGACGCTTCAATTCTTTCGGTAACAAATCGGCAGGCCTGACTTCAATTACCTCGGTATGCCCGATAGCTTTCTTACGTAAACTTGCGTTGATTTTACCCGGTGCAGCACCGTATTTCCCTTGACAATACAATTTCACTTCATTGGTTATCGTTTTGTAACGAATACCAGTCAACACATTCAAAACAGCCTGCGTGCCCACTATCTGCGAAGTAGGTGTCACTAACGGGGGGTACCCCAGATCTTTACGTACTCGCGGAATTTCTTCATGCACTGCATTGATCTTGTCCAAGGCGTGTTGCTCTTTCAGCTGACTATAGAGATTTGAAATCATTCCCCCTGGTACTTGATAAAGTTGTACGCGTGGATCAATATCACGGGCCTCACTTTCAAATTGCTGGTATTTTTTGCGTATATCTTGAAAATAATCAGCAATTTCAAGCAATAAATTCAAATCAAGCCCTGTATCGAATTCGCTGCCAGCCAATGCAGCAACCAAAGGCTCCGTTGCGGGATGCGAAGCGCCTCCGGAGAAAGATGAAATGGCGGTATCAATATGCTGACAACCCGCTAATACTGCCTGGAAGTGACAGATACCTGCCAACCCAGAAGTAGCATGGGTATGTAAATGGATAGGTAATTGGGTTGCGTCGGCTAAGGCTTGGTATAAGGTAATTGTTGCGGTTGGCGTAAGCAGACCCGCCATATCTTTAATAGCAATACTGTCACAACCAATATCAGCAAAAGCCTTACCAATCGTTACGAAACTTTCCAGATTATGTACCGGGCTAGTCGTATAACAGATAGCCCCTTGTGCATGCTTTTTTTGAGCCTTAATGCTTTCTACCGCTACTCTTACATTACGTACGTCATTTAAAGCATCGAAAACACGGAAAACATCCACACCATTTTTAGCAGCCAAGCGTACAAACGTCTGTACAACATCATCGGCATAGTGCCGGTAGCCCAACAAATTCTGCCCGCGCAAAAGCATGGATAACTGAGTATTGGGTAAAGCCTGGCGCAAAGACTTAAGGCGCAGCCAGGGATCTTCTTTTAAAAAGCGTAAACAGGCATCGAATGTAGCGCCGCCCCAAACTTCCATAGCCCAAAAACCAACCTGATCCATCTTATAGCAGATTGGCAACATATCTTCGGTGCGCATACGTGTTGCAATTAAACATTGATGCGCATCACGCAGCGTGACATCGGTGATATGTGTAACCATGGCTTGTTCAATCCCTTGCTTGATAGACCACTTCCCCAATTCTACCATGCTGGGAAATTGCTGCGTCGACCGTGTTCGAATCCTCATGTACTGGCATGTACAGGCCGATTCTGCGTTTGGCGTCCCCTCGCACGTTCCCACTACAGCAAATTTGGAAAGCGATCTAATACTGAATAATTTAAGAAAGATAACATAATTGACTACACAACGATATTAGACTATGCATTCAAAAATGAAACTGCAAAATGGAAGGCATCATGCCGATATCGTGCCGATATCATCGAATATATGGACATTATCATAAAGTTCAGGCAGAATCGCTTCAATTTTTTGAAATCAACTCATAATGAAGAAAATACTCGTTTTGCATGGGCCAAATCTGAACCGCCTGGGAGTACGCGAGCCTTCTATCTATGGCACAACGACTCTGGCAAAACTCGATGCTTTGCTCAATAAGCAGGCAGCCGAGGCTGGCATTCAGTTAACCAGTAAACAAAGTAACTCTGAAGCCGAGTTGATTGACATGATTCATCAGGCCGCCGATAACAAAGTTGATTACCTTATTATCAATCCAGCAGCCTTCACACACACGAGTATCGCAATTCGTGATGCATTGATAGGCGCAGCAATTCCATTTGTAGAAGTCCATATTAGCAATATTTATGCGCGCGAAACATTTCGTCACCATTCTTATTTTTCTGATATTGCCCAAGGGGTTATCAGTGGGCTTGGAGTTGGGGGTTATTGCCTGGCTCTTCAAGCAATTATAGAAAAATTCAATTAATAGAGAGTTATTATCGATGGATATTCGTAAAATCAAAAAATTGATCGAATTGCTGGATGAAACCGGCATTTCAGAAATTGAAATCAAGGAAGGCGAGGAATCAGTACGTCTGAGCCGTCATAGTTACGCCATGGAAGCACCCGTACAACAACGTTATATAGCACCGCCTTTACAACAAGCGGCCCCCCCTACTGCCGCGCCCCACGCACCGAATAACAGCGAACCTAAAGTTGAAACCACGGTTTCAGGGCACAAAGTTCGCTCGCCCATGGTGGGGACCATTTATACCGCACCATCCCCTGATGCTGCCCCCTTCGTTACAGTCGGCCAAACAGTAAAAACCGGTGATACCTTATGTATTGTTGAGGCAATGAAAATGTTTAACGAAATTGAAGCGGATCGAACCGGTATAGTGACTGCCATCCTTGTGAAAAATGGTGAGCCAGTCGAATATGACCAACCCTTGTTTACCATAGAGTAAGGGGTAAATGGATGCTCAGTAAAATTGTTATCGCTAATCGTGGCGAAATTGCTCTTCGTATTTTGCGTGCTTGTAAGGAACTTGGTATTCAAACGGTTGCCGTTCATTCAGACGTTGATAAAGATTTATTGCATGTGCGACTTGCGGATGAGACCGTTTGTATTGGTCCTGCTCCCTCAAAAGAAAGTTACTTGAATATCCCGCGCATTATATCTGCCGCGGAAATTACTGATGCTGTTGCCATTCATCCCGGTTACGGTTTTTTGGCAGAAAATGCTGATTTTGCTGACATTGTTGAACAAAGTGGCTTTCGTTTTATCGGTCCACGCGGGGATACAATTCGCTTAATGGGTGATAAAGTCTCTGCCATTGCTGCGATGAAAAAGGCTGGGGTTCCCTGTGTACCCGGTTCTGATGGCCCTCTATTAGACGATGATGCTCGCAACTTACAATTAGGTCGTGATATTGGCTACCCAGTGATCATTAAAGCAGCAGGCGGCGGCGGTGGTCGTGGTATGCGCGTTGTACACAGCGAAGCCAATCTTCTCAATGCAATTGCCTTAACTCGCAGTGAAGCAAAAGCTGCATTTAACAATGCAACGGTCTACATGGAGAAATTCCTGGAAAATCCTCGCCATGTTGAATTCCAGGTGTTAGGGGACGGCCAAGGTAATGCGATCCACTTGGGAGAACGTGATTGTTCAATGCAACGCCGTCACCAAAAAGTGATTGAAGAAGCGCCAGCACCTGGAATTACCCCTGCCTTACGTCAGGAAATTGGCGAACGCGTTGTCAATGCTTGCCGTGAATTAAAATATCGCGGAGCCGGTACCTTTGAATTCTTGTATCAGGACGGGTGTTTTTATTTTATTGAAATGAATACACGTATCCAGGTTGAACATCCAGTAACCGAAATGATTACGGGTATTGATCTGATCAAAGAACAAATAAAAATTGCCAGTGATATCCCTTTTACCCTCACACAAGAAGATATCAAGCTACAGGGCCATGCCGTTGAATGCCGTATTAACGCTGAAGATGCAAAAACATTCATGCCTTCACCAGGTACCATAAGACTTTTACATCAACCAGGCGGCCCCGGCATTCGCTTTGATTCTCATGTCTACAGTAGCTATACTGTGCCGCCGAATTATGATTCCATGATAGGTAAGTTGATTAGCTACGGTAAAACGCGGGAAGAAGCTTTCGCCAGAATGCGGAATGCACTGGATGAAATTATCATTGATGGTATTAAGACCAACATTGAGTTACACCATCGTATTTTGCGCGATAAAGCCTTCATACAAGGGGGTACCAATATCCACTATCTGGAAAAAATGTTGAAGGAATAAGCTTGTGTGGTATCAACTACAGATTGAACAATGCCATCGTAATGAGGTGGAATTACTGAGTGAGGCGCTGGAAGAAACCGGCGCTTTATCTATCACCTTGACAGATAAAAATGACGACCCTGTACTGGAGCCAGAACCTGGAACCACTCCACTGTGGCCAGATGTGGTGATTAATGCGCTTTATAGCGATGAACAAGACGCTGAACAAGCAAAACAGCTACTCGCACCTCAACATGCCCATTTGCATTTCAGCATTCAACACCTCGCTGATCAAGACTGGGAACGTGCCTGGATGGATGATTTTAAACCCCAGCGTTTTGGCGAAAGGTTATGGATTTGTCCTTCTTGGCTTGAGCCGCCAGAGCCTCAAGCCGTTAATTTGATTCTGGATCCTGGCCTGGCCTTCGGTACCGGAACTCATCCAACAACGTCTTTGTGCCTAACCTGGCTTGAACAAGCTGATTTAAGCAATAAAAAAGTGATTGATTATGGTTGTGGTTCAGGAATCCTTGCTCTTGCTGCCTTAAAACTTGGTGCAGCAAATGTGCAGGCAGTTGATATTGATGAGCAAGCGTTACAGGCAACCCGGAATAATGCGCTTACCAATACGATAGAACCGCAACAATTGCAGATTGGATTTCCACAAAGTCTGGAAGCACCAGCCGATTTGCTGATCGCCAATATCCTGCTGGCACCCCTTATGAGTTTGGGAAATACCTTTAAGGAATTACTTAGCCCTCATGGCCTCCTGGTCGTTTCGGGAATTTTAGAGGAGCAAGCCAGTTCATTAATCGAAACTTATCAGGCTGATTTTACCCATTTATTAACGCATAACCTGGATGGCTGGTCTTTATTAGCCTTTGCACGTCGATAGAGGCAGTTAATATTTCTTACTATCTTGATGCTGGTTACTCAAGCTAGCGAAAATCACTGCCTTCTAAGGCCAACCTGTAATTTTAACGTATAATGCCTTCTTATCTTATAGAGCAGAGCCTACTATGACCAACTCTCAAATGATTTCTTTTACTCCCAAACGAGCTTTATTAAGTGTTTCTGACAAACGTGGACTAGTTAAGCTTGCCAAAGTCTTACACGAACAGGGAGTCGAGCTTGTTGCTACCGGAAATACAGCTGCCCTGCTTACCGAGCACCACTTACCGGTTACGGAAGTCAGTGCATGCACAACCTTTCCAGAAATGCTTGATGGCCGAGTTAAAACCTTGCATCCAGCGATTCATGCAGGACTGCTGGCCCGAGATAGTCAAGATGATCACATTCTAAATGAACATGGTATCCAGCGCTTTGATCTGCTGATTGTTAATTTATATCCCTTTGAACAAGTCATTAGTAATCATGATTGCGATTTTCAAAAAGCGATTGAAAATATAGACATCGGCGGTCCAGCCATGATTCGCTCAGCAGCCAAAAATCACGCCCATGTTTTTGTTGTAGTAACACCCGACGACTATGAATTGCTGGCAGAATGCGTCCAAGCAAAGCAAGTTTCGGCCAATTTGGGATTCAGCCTGGCGAAAAAAGCCTTCGCCCATACGGCAGCCTATGATGCAGCAATTGCCAATTATCTTGGTACTCTGAATGATGAAAAACATCCCAGTGGTTTTCCCGCTGTCTTAACTTGTCAATTTAATAAACAATATGAATTACGTTACGGAGAAAATCCCCACCAACAAGCAGTCTTTTATATGGATAAAAACCCGCCAGCTGGATCACTAGCCACCGCACAGTTAATCCAGGGTAAACAATTATCCTATAATAATTTGCTTGACGCAGATGCCGCTTTTGATTGTGTTAAATCATTTCCGCCTGAAACCAATACCTGTGTCATTGTCAAACATGGTAATCCTTGTGGCATTGCGATAGGTAACACGCCTCTTCTTGCTTATTTACGCGCTCAAGAGGCTGATCCGGTATCCGCTTATGGTGGTATTTTGGCTTTCAATCAGTTGTTAGATGAGGCAACTGTGCAAGTTATTCTTGAAAAACAGTTTCTTGAGGTACTCATCGCTCCAGCAATCACTGAGGCAGCAAAGCGGATATTGGCCACGAAGCCCGCTATCCGCGTACTCATAACAGGGATCTGGGAACATAACCATGAATTTAAGCTAGATATGCGTCGAGTCGATGGTGGTTTATTAGTCCAGGAACACGATGATTTTGCAGTAAACAGCGATGAATTTATAACCGTCACCCGGAAAAAGCCTTCCGAGCAACAAAAGCAGGACTTACTCTTTGCCTGGTTAGCAGTAAAACATGTCAAATCAAATGCAATTGTATTTGCCAAAAATAACGCCACCATTGGAATTGGAGCCGGCCAAACCAGCCGTGTAATGAGTACGCGTATCGCTTTATGGCAGGCAGAACAAGCCGGTTTTTCTACTCTGGATTCAGTCATGGCATCTGATGCATTTATCCCCTTTGCTGACAGCATTGAAATAGCTGCCCAGGCAGGAATATCTGCCCTCATTCAACCAGGTGGATCAATACGGGATAAAGAAATGATTGCTACGGCCGATGAAGCTGGAATTATCATGGTATTTACAGGATACAGGCATTTTAAACATTAGACGTCTTCAGAGGCAAAACCGCTTTTCCGGCAAAGATGTTTTATATCCACCTGAAGAACCGTATCGATACCAATACGTTTTCCTTCCTGCATATTCAACATCGTTGCCTTGTCTTTATCGGCGCAAATAAAAAAACCGCAGCCATTTGTCCCGTCATATCGTCTAGATTGGCCGGAGGAGATGAGTAAATGGAGATCCAAATTTTCCAATCGGGCAGCAAGATGCTGGGCAGCAAAATCGTGATCAGTACCAATCTCTAAGCCAAAGGTAACATTTTCAATAGTAAACACAGGAGAAAACAAGCGATCTGACCATAAATCCAGGGTTTCTAATAAAAGATTTTCACCAGGTAGCGGCGTTTTACCAAAAAAAGCAACGTCAGGAATAGCAAGAGCGCCTGATCCATCCTCAAGACAAGGGAGCACCTCCAAACGCTGACAATGTACCGAAGATAATGCGTTAAGGAATTCACTCTCAGACGTTAATTCTTTCACCGTACTGTGTTGTTGTTCATTTTTATTGACAGTCAATAGATACCCTCCCCTTTTTATCAGTCTTAAACATTTGCCACTATAAAATACAGGAGCAATGTTTTGCATATACACTGACGGGATAAAATGATCTGAATGGGCTCGGAAATAGCTTTTCTCATCAGCAGCCAGTTTATCCACCGAAAGATAAATGCTACCTGGAATTAAAATAATCTGGGGGTATAGTGCACTGAGGGCCACCATTTCTCGCGCAAAATAATCCAGGGCAAGTGATTGAGGCAGGCATCCATGAGTTAGCAACCCACACCCACTTTTCCAGAAATCCCCAGGGCCTATAACCAGTGCGAGATGATCAGATACGGTGGAAGGTTGAACGGCTTCCATAGTCTGTTTGATGATCTCTGCCGCTTGAGTCAAGAGGGCCAGGGCTTGCGATTTTAAGTCTAATGTCCTATTAATAACGGGTTCAAATCCTTTTGGTAAAAAGTAAACCCTTAGTTCCATACACAGCTCTACAGCAAACCACTATATAAATTATAGGCAAATAATAACCACTTTGTTTTTTTTATAACAAATTGATTTCAAAGAATTATTAAGAAATTGCCCTGCCGCTATAGGGATGTCATGCCTAGAGACTGTTTACATTTCGCTGGAAACAGTCCCCAGGCAAAGCATCAGTATCTGTCATGGTTCAGTGCTTTGTAGATATCCATAAATGTTGAAACTGAGCTAATATTGATAGGAATATGTAATCGACGGGCAATATCACTGGCAGAAAAAATACCTCGAATATGATGGAGTGTATTATCGATTACCAGAAAATGTTGGCTTCCTTCGTTTTTTAGCGTTTCTACAATATCTTTGACTTTTGCTCTTTGTACATCATTAAAATCAATCGCTTTCAATTGACTCCGAGGTGTCATCACTTCATTCACATAGATATCACGGCGCGGGGTGTGGTGATGAACACGCGACATGACTTTTTCGCCAATTAAATCACTATAGGCAAGCGTACCTATAAATTCTCCATCCTCCAAAACCAATTTCAATTTAACATGCGTCTTTTTCATTAAATCTTCGGCGGTAACCACATCAAGTGACTGATCAATGACTAAGGGTTCTGTCTTTTTAAAATCAGTAAAGATATCCAATGCTGGAGAATCCAGCGTTATTTCAAAAATCTCATCAGGAGTGATCAAGTGGTCAATCTTACTAACATCACAGGTTTTTAAAATCATGGCTATTCCTTGTACTTCAAAGAGAAATAAATACAACTGTCAGCCTTAAATATAAAAAAGCTATCAAGGGTAGAATAATTTTTTTAGTAAAAAAAATCTATAAATTCAGTCAGATCGGCAATGACTTCTTTTATCTTTGTCAAATCACCCGATTTGACAATATACCCATTAGGGTATATAAGAACTAATAAAATGGAGAGCTGCCATGTCAAATTATCCCTCACACGAAAAACAAATTTCACGTATCAATCGCGTTATTGGTCAACTGGAAGGCATTAAGCGCATGATTGAAGATAAACGCTATTGCGTAGACATTATGTCCCAGTTACGTGCTGCACGGAACGCTATTAAAACGATTGAGTTGGGCGTGCTTGAAACCCATATAGGCCATTGTGTGACTGAAGCCTGTTGTAGCGGTAATGACGCCAATAAGGAAGAACGGATTCGTGAGATTATTAATCTGTTGCAAAAATATGAATAGGTGAACCGATGAACCCCAAACACCACCATCAAGAACAGGACAACATCACAACAGAACAAAAGAGTTGCTGCCATCATCACCAGCATCCTAGTCCTGCCCCCCAGCAACCGACTCAAAGCAAGGGGCCAACTATTTATACCTGTCCCATGCACGCAGAAATCCGTCAGGAAAATCCAGGTACCTGCCCTATTTGTGGTATGGCGTTAGAGCCTGAAACCGTGTCTGCAGCCGAAGAGCATAACCCGGAATATGAGGCTATGAATCGCCGATTCTGGATAGCTTTAGTGCTTAGCCTGCCAGTATTCATACTGGCTATGAGTGAGCATGTACTCAATCAATGGCTACCAACCCATCTCTCAATTTGGATCCAAATGATTCTGGCTACACCGATTGTAGCAGGCTGTGGCTGGCCGTTCTTTCAACGGGGCTGGCAGTCCCTTCAAACCGGTCATTTGAATATGTTTACCTTGATTGCTATAGGTACTGGTGTAGCCTGGGGCTATAGTGTGATAGCCACCCTATTTCCTGGTATTTTTCCCTCTTCTTTCCGCAATGAAGAAGGATTGGTTGCCGTGTATTTTGAAGCAGCTGCCGTTATTACCACATTGGTTTTACTTGGCCAGGTATTGGAATTAAAAGCACGGGCCCAAACCGGCGGAGCCATTCGCGCTTTATTACAATTATCTCCCACCACAGCACATCGCCTTGACGAAAATGAACAAGAAACGGAGATAGATCTTGGCCATATTCAGGCAGGCGATTTATTGCGCGTACGCCCAGGGGAGAAAATACCGGTCGACGGTGAAATCGTCAACGGCAAGAGTTATATCGATGAATCGATGATTACGGGTGAGGCAATGCCCGTAGCAAAAGCAAAAGGTTCCCGGGTTATTGGTGCTACCTTGAATCAGACAGGCAGCTTTACCATGAAAGCAACTCATGTTGGCCACGACACCATGCTGGCTCGAATCGTCCAAATGGTTAGTGATGCACAACGCAGCCGAGCCCCTATCCAACGCCTTGCTGATGCTGTCGCTGGCTGGTTTGTCCCCCTGGTTATTTTCATTGCTATTATTGCTGCAATTTGCTGGGCAATGTGGGGGCCTCAACCTGCTTTCAGTTACGCTCTCATTGCTGCTGTTTCCGTACTCATTATTGCTTGCCCTTGTGCCTTAGGACTAGCCACCCCCATGTCGATTATGGTTGGCATTGGTAAAGGCGCCAGTCAGGGTGTACTTATTAAAAATGCTGAAGCATTGGAACAGATGGAAAAAGTAGACACTTTAATTGTTGACAAGACCGGTACACTCACTGAAGGTCGTCCAAAATTAACCCAAATCGTTACCCTCCCTGACTGGTCAAAGGATGAACTATTAGCTTTAGCAGCAGCGCTTGAAAATAATAGTGAACACCCTCTTGGATATGCCATTGTCAGCGCTGCGAAAGAAAAAAATCTGTCTTTTTCACCAGTCACTGATTTTGAAGCAGTGATTGGTAAAGGGGTTCGGGGATTAGTCAATGGACGCCCTATTGCGATTGGTAATTTGAAATTAATGCCAGCCTCGGAAAATACCAATCAGTCCCTCTTTGATCAGGCCGAGGCTCTACGCAGCGAAGGCGCTTCGGTGATGTTCATGGCAGTGGAGCATCAAATTGCTGCCATTCTGGCAGTGACAGATCCCATTAAATCAACAACGCCTGCTGCAATTAGTACTCTTCAGCAAGAAGGGATTGAAGTGGTCATGCTAACGGGTGACAGCCAAAAAACCGCAGAAGCCGTCGCTGCCAAACTGGGTATTACGCAGGTTGTGGCTGAAATTATGCCTGAAGATAAAGGCCGAATTGTAGCCCAATGGCAACAGAAAAATAGAGTCGTTGCTATGGCGGGTGATGGGGTAAATGATGCCCCGGCACTGGCAAAAGCTGATATTGGTATTGCGATGGGTACTGGTACGGATGTGGCGATAGAAAGTGCCGGCGTTACTTTGCTATACGGCGATTTACAAGGCATCGTGAAGGCACGCCTTTTATCCAAAGCAACGATGCGCAATATACGCCAAAATCTGTTTTTTGCTTTTATTTACAATGCGCTGGGTGTTCCAGTGGCAGCAGGGATTTTATATCCCGTCATGGGTCTGCTCTTAAATCCCATGATTGCGGCAGCAGCCATGTCGCTTAGTTCGGTCTCAGTCATTATTAACGCGCTGCGTTTGCGATGGGAAACATTATGAAAATAATCCATGCTCGCCAAGATAACGAACAGAAAGAATTTAGTGCACGTATTTGGGTATTACCACTCAGAAATGGTATTATTTTGTTCAGCTATTATGACTGATGACAACCACAGCATAACAGGGCTGTCTTGCAAGGAACGCTCGATAGTATTGATTGAAATAACACCGCTTTATCTTGACGATAACGATCGGTCTATTTGGAGCGTTAAAAGTGAACATTTTTATTCATAAGATCTTCAATAAGTCTTTCATGTCGATTCTGGCACTCATAAGTTTTACTTACCCCTTATTTGCCGCTGCTAATCATCAACATAGCACGATGGACCATACAAAACATTCACACGCAGCCAAACAGAATGGTCCCTCTACTGTGAAGCTCACTGTACAAAAAATCCTGACGAAGGGAGGACAACAGGTTGTTACTATTAAATTAACTGATATTCAAACGAATCAACCGATTAATCTGAATGATTTAAATGAGGTGCACACAAAAAAAATACATTTATTGATTATCGATGATAGCTTAAGTGATTATACCCATACCCACCCACAAGCAACCAAGAAAGCTGGCGTTTATCAATTTACATGGCAGCCCACAAAAAAAAATGCCACTTATCGCATTTGGGCGGATCTGGTACCAACAAAAACTAACCGGCAAGAATATGTAATTAGCAATTTGCTTGGCGCCCCTCAAAATACGCCAAGAAGCGCTCACCAACTTGCCAAGGAAAACACCCTCGATGGTTACACGTTCAAATTATCCTTTGATCAAAAGCAATTGAAAGCAGGAAAGCCAGCCCTGGGCACAATTCATATCACGGACACCAAAGGCAATCCTGTCCGCTCCCTGGAGTCCGTCATGGGGGCTTATGCACACATTGTAGGTTTTAATGACGACTTTAAAACAATCGTTCACATCCATCCAATGGGTGCCGAACCACAGAAAAGCTCCGATCGTGGCGGACCTGAATTACAATTTCATCTTGTTCCTGAAAAAGCCGGTTTTACCAAACTCTATGCCCAGGTAAAAATTAACGGTAAAGAATTATTCGTTCCCTTTGGTATTAAGATTGATAACTCCTGATTTTTTAGGATCGCGAGTACTTAGGGTATTCAACAGCTAACGGTCTATGCCACTATTGTCATGAGTGAATACCCTCTTCCCATCTAATCCGGCTGAAAGGGTGTATAATAACTCTCTTCTTCGTTCTTGACAGGAGAAACCATAACCTGTTGAAGCCAATTTTCTGGATCTATTCCTGCCTGGGCAACCATTGACATCAACTGAGCCAGTTCTCTTTTTAGCATTTGTTGTTCACTACTGAGAGCCTGACAAGTCGCTTCCAATGCTTCATTTTCCTTCTTAATTTCTACTATCTCGATTTCTAGCTCATGAAGATGATCTTTCTTACGAACTCGCGACTTGCGGGCAGATAAGAGATTAGACAAACGCCTGAGCTCTTGTTTCTCCTCGACAGAAAGAGACCCTTTTCTTTCTTTTAAATTTTCAACTTGTTGTTCATAGAGCGCATATTTTTCCCCCTCTCTGCTCGTTTTATCCGTTTTTTCTGGTAAGGGGAAGAAGGCATAAGGACCTACTAAACGACGGTGCGGATTAGAGCGCATTACTCGATCATTTGCTGAAGTAATCGAGGGCTGTTGTGAAGAAGAGTCGGTTTCAAATTTGAAAAAGCTGTTATTTATAAACAGTGGCTCGTTTACTTGAAATCCAATGGATCCCTGCGCTAAGACTTCTTCCTCTTCTTCCTTGATTTGAGCAGCAGGTAATACAAGCTCTGGCAAATAGAGTTCTGCATACTCTGCTGAAACAACAGGGGCTAATAACCGTTGTTGCTCACGATAATTCCTGGAATAATCTTCCCATACTTTCATTGAAATTTCTGGCGTAGAAGAAGGGTTTTTCAATGCGCCTATCAGGAATTCTAAAAGAGAGCTTTGGAGGCTGGTAAGTGCAATCAAGTCATCCTTACTGGGGAAATCATGAGGATGTAGATCAAGAAACATAGTTAAGAAATGTTGTGTCGCCTGTTGCGTCTGGTAAAACTCAAGCATTTATTTCCCCTGTAATTAGCTCAAACTCAAACGAATCAGTCTAACAGGGGAAAGATTAAGGAATTCTTAACAATTCCTTAACCTTTAAAGGCCAAGCCGCCATCCAGTTTGTTATCCATATCGGGCTCTTTGGGCTTTTCCTGGATGTCATGGAGGTCCTTTTTGATTTGCCTGCATTTTTCTGTCGAATCAACTTTTTCTACTTTAACGGGACCGATTGCTTTGACTGCCTCATCCCGAATATCGCTAACGGCAGATTTAATGAGATTGCCAAGAGGTTTTAAACCAAAGCTGTTTTTTATAGCAAAACCAATTCCCTCAAACGCATAGGAAACCGCTGAAGCAAGCCCCTTGAGAGGGTTCCAACCCACTTTTCCTATCACATCATTGCAACGTCTACCAAAATCTTGCAACGCTGTCCCTACAGCCGATAAAACCCCACCACCCAGATGGCCTAAACTAAAAGTAAAATCAACTGTTTCCTTAAGCAAACTAAGCCCGGCGTGAATAAACTCCGCCATGACTATTCGTGGCACGGATGTTTCTTTCACTTGAAAATGGCGATCATGTTTCGCTAATAACCCACGTAACATGAGGGGTAACTGGCTAACACTTGCTGCTTCCGTCAAATGTTTATAATGTTCTTCAACCTTATTTAAAACTTTATCGTATTTATCTTGCGGTGAGCCAGGTTCATTTTCAATGATGTTTCTCACTTCATCACGTAACGCTTGCGCTTTACCAGCCTGGCTTCTTTGTGAAAAAGCAAGTAACTCCGATTTTTCTCGCTCATATTTAAAAGTAAGTCGATAAACCTCTTTTTCAAGAGCTGCCAACTTAGCAACATCAGGATCAAGATTTTTCGCACCCTCTGGCAACATGCCAGGGAACATTTGTCTCACCGTAGAACAAGGTTCTGTACAATGCACACCACCAGGCTTACCGACCGTTGGCTCTTGACGCTCATCCAAGCCAACTCCACGCGCACTCAAACGTGCAAAAAGCGCTGGATCCTCGTCTCTTAATTGCTTTAATTCCCTAACCACGTCCCCTGGCTTGGAAGCACTGTCATCAGGAAAATGGGGATCTTTCTGATTCTGCTCAAATAAATAATTAAATACCTTCGGGTAAGAGACTTTAAATAACTCCCGCTCGAGTTGGTTAACAAAAAAATCAGAATTTTTTACATAGAAATCAAGATGATTATTTAAACTTCTAACATCTCGCGGTACTGGTATCCCATCGACCAATTTAACTACTTTACCCGACTTTAAATAAGCCTCACGCTCTTGATGATGCTGATTAAATAGCTTCAACATCTCTTTACTTTGCGTTTCGGGAGGGAATTGCGAGATATCAGAATAAGGATTCTCTGCTTTCTTGGGATCGCTGGTGACCATTTGAGGCATTTTTCCCTCTTTAAAGGTCGTACCATGTTGAGTTAAAAATTGATAAAGAGAATGCCACATTATTTTAGCACCACTCTCCATGGTGTCTTTTTTTATCTTGGTCGTATCAGAATGGTTACCATACATAGGCAACATAGATACCTTGGTATTGGGTGAAGCAATAATGGCCCGTGTCATATCTTGCGGTTTGAAGTCCCGGCGCATTTCATCCGTTTGTAATACGGCTACATAGTTCTTCACATTATCCGGAATGACCCTTCTATTCATCACCCCTTTGTCGCTCATCCCGGCAACTGGATCCATAGCAAAAATATTGATACTTAAATTCTGTAATCGTTCCAACACTTTAGCCTCGTCAGGACTTAACGAATCTTTGCGTCCTGCCAATTCCAATTCCCTTTGCTTCAGCCGATTAGCGATCTCAATACAGGTGACAGAACCACGACTAAAACCGGTTAAATTGAGAGTATTGTCCACACTCTCTTGTTGAAGTAACCACGCTTCAACCTCTTCTGTTGATTGTATTGCATTGGGTGTGACTTCTTTACCCAGCATTCCCGGACCATTTCGTACAAATTTCTCGCCTGTACAAGCCTCAGAAAATTGAGAAATGATGTTCTTTTTCTTCATGGTACTTTTTTCACCAGTACCAAAACAAAACCCAGTAAATGTAGCCATAATGAGGAATCAGTAGGTGACTTAAGATTAGTATAGATGACAAATAATTAAGCAATTATTAGCAAAGACAAGAAAAATGATTAATTTTGTTATTTCACAACAGCGGATTATTTTGCAGAAGCGCGTATCAGGAGTGCGGAAAAGCACTCCTGGCAGGTAAAAACATTAGTCATCCAATAACCCAAGTGCCTTCACCGTATCACGTTCTTGACGTAGTTCATCCAGTGTTGCATCGAATTTGGCTTGACTATAATCATTAAAGGACAAGCCTTCCACCACACGAATTTCCCCGTGTTCACGGCGGCAAGGGAATGAGAAGATCAAACCTTCATCCACCCCATATTCCCCTTCGGAGCTACGGCAAACCGAGAAAGATTCATTGGCTACCGTATCATTCACCAAATGGTTAACCCCTTGAATAATCGCGTTTGCAGCCGAGGCAGCCGAAGACAATCCACGTGCTTTAAGAATTGCTGCACCACGTTGCTGAACGGTACTCACAAAGGTATCTTTTAGCCACGCCTCATCTTTAATCACTGTCGGTACAGGCAACCCATTAATTTTCGCGTTATAAAAATCAGGGTACTGAGTTGAAGAATGGTTACCCCAAATCGTCATTTGACTGACTTTAGTAATATCAACCCCGGCTTTCTGGGCAAGCTGGGTGCGCGCGCGTAACTCATCCAGGGTGGTCATTGCGTAAAATCTATCATTCGGTATATCCCTCGCATGATGCATGGCAATCAGGCAATTGGTATTACAAGGGTTACCAACAACAAAGACACGCACATCATCAGCAGCATAATCGTTAATAGCCTGGCCTTGTTTAGTAAAAATGCCGCCATTAATTTGTAATAAATCAGAGCGCTCCATTCCTTGCTTACGTGGCACAGAACCAACCAGTAAAGCCCAGTTAACGCTTTGCATAGCCTCATTGAGATCAGACGTACAGACAATACGCTTCAACAAAGGAAAAGCGCAATCATCCAACTCCATTGCGACGCCTTCCAGCGCTGGCAAAGCCTGTTCTAGTTCGAGTAAATGTAATTCCACATCAGTGTGGGGACCAAACATTTGACCGGAGGCAATTCGAAACAGCAAAGCATAACCGATTTGCCCCGCAGCCCCGGTTACAGCAACTCTAACGCGATTGTTCATGATTTTTTTCCTCGTTTAACCATTGTTTTACTAATAAAAGCGCCGCAATGCTACGCGCTTCAGAAAAATCCGGCCGCGCCAACAATTCTTTCCAGGCGCTTAAGGGCCATTCCACAACCACTGGCGGTTCAGGTTCGTCCCCAGGTAAAGGAGCCGTGTATAATTCACGTGCCACAACCAGCTCAAGACGAGCCCCAAAATAGCCTGGCGCTAATGTCATGGATTTGAGCCAGTCCAACTGCCTTGCTCCCATACCTACTTCTTCACGCAATTCGCGATTCGCCGCATCAAGGGAAGACTCCCCTTTTTCAATTAACCCTTTAGGAAAGGCTAATTCATAAGAATCAGTACCTGCAGCATATTCCTGCACTAACAGCAAGGATTCTCCTGGCGTAATGGGCACCACCAAGACCGCTCCATGGCCATGACTACGTATACGTTCATACACCCGTTTTGCACCGTTAGCAAAACGAAGATGCATTTGCTCGATAGTAAACAGTGATGACTTGGCAATCACTGTTTTCTGTGTGCAGACTGGTTTTTCCCGCATTCTCACCTATTACCTTTCGCACGCTATCCCAGAGTTAATTGTGTAAATTCACTGTAAGAATCAAAAGCTCAGGATTTTGTGGTAAAATTTCCGTCATGATACTATTGCCTTTCTCAACAAGCCAGTCTGATTTTTAAAACAATGTTCCCTACCTCTTTATATATCCATATACCCTGGTGTATCCGTAAATGTCCTTATTGTGACTTTAACTCTCATAAGAGTCCCGCATCGTTGCCTGAAGAATCTTATGTAAAGGCTTTGCTTGCTGATTTTAAAGCGGATCTTGACCATTTTCCTGCACGGAAAATTCATAGTATTTTTATTGGGGGCGGGACACCAAGCTTATTTTCAGCCCAGGCCTATGACTCTTTATTTAACCTATTACAGCAATTAGTGGAATTCTCGAGTGACATTGAAATTACGCTTGAAGCCAATCCCGGGACAGTCGAACAGCAACGATTTAATGACTATCGTCGCTTAGGTATCAACCGACTATCCCTGGGCATACAAAGTTTTAACCCCATTCATCTACAAGCCTTAGGACGTATTCATGATGACCAGCAAGCCCATAAAGCCATCGAAGCAGCGCGCCAGGCAGGCTTTGATAATATTAACATCGACATCATGTACAGCTTACCCAGGCAATCCGTTGCGGAGGGGTTAGAAGACTTGCATAAAGCACTGGCCCATCAACCCGAGCATTTGTCGTGGTATCAGTTGACCATTGAACCGAATACTGTGTTCTATAAGAAACGCCCTCCTTTACCTAACGAGGAAGAAGCCTGTACGCTGGAAGAACAGGGATTGGCATTATTGGCGGCCCACGATTTTAAACGCTATGAAATTTCAGCCTTTTGCCAACAAGAAAAATGGGCCAGACATAATTTAAATTACTGGCTTTTTGGGGATTATTATGGCATTGGTGCTGGTGCACATGGAAAAATATCGCTTGGCCAAACCATCTATCGTACAAGGAAGCAACGACAGCCAGCCGATTATCTCGCCGCAGATAAAGCCTTTCTCGTTGAGCGAGAAATAGTTACACCTGACTCCTTGTTATTCGAATTTATGCTCAATGCGACGCGCCTGGAACAGGCCATCCCCCACGCTCTCTTTAGCGAACGTACGGGACTCCCTTTTGACCGCTTACGCCCTCTTTTAGTCCATGCAGCCAGTAAGGGACTTATCACCATGGATGAGCAGTTTTGGCAAATTACCCCGTTGGGGCGCCGTTATACTAATGATTTACAAGCTTTATTTCTGCCCGACTAATACGGGTTAAACCCTATTTTCGTCCCTAAGCATTTTTAATAACCGACAAGTAGGTTATTTCATTTCAGTTTTGTCATTGCCTGGGCGTTTACCCTGTTTCCTGTTCTGTCCCGCCTGCGCGGCAAAAACCTGTTTAATTGATAGAGAAAATGTTTTTTGCAATCAATATGTTCAATGCATAAACATCACGCCTTCACTCTGACTTACTTTCCTTATAATTTCATTCTTTAGGTTGTGATAAAAACTTCACAAGTATATTGCTTTCCTCGATAATGAATCTTTCTTTTGCTAGGAGGCATCATGTTAAGCGCCCTGCTATTTATTTTTGTCGTTGTTATTGCTTATTTAGCTGGCTCAGTCTGTTCTGCAGTCATCGTCAGCCGTATTTTTTCTCTCCCTGATCCACGCGTTACAGGTTCACAAAATCCAGGGGCAACCAATGTATTACGCTTGGCAGGCAAAAAATATGCGCTCATTGTTTTGATAGCCGATATGCTAAAGGGCCTCCTGCCGGTCGTGTTAGCCAAAGCACTGGGAGCAGGGCCCGCTACCATCAGCTTTACCTGTTTTGCTGCAGTGATGGGACATATGTATCCCGTCTTTTTTAATTTTCAAGGCGGCAAAGGCGTTGCTACCGCGATTGGTGCTTTATTAGGATTCCATTTTATTCTGGGAGTCATGGTGATTGCGACCTGGCTTCTGGTTGCCAACTTTAGCCGTTATTCGTCTCTAGCCTCCATGGCTTCCATCGCGCTAGCTCCTGTTTATGCCATAGTCACCATGAGCGGTATGGAGACTTTGCCCCCCCTGCTCTTTATTGCCATGTTTATCCTTTATAAACATCGTGAGAATATTACTCGCTTAATCGATGGTGAAGAACCAAAAATTCGTTTTGAAAGCCATTCGCTCAATGAAGAAATCACCGCCGCCTTGAAAGAACAGGTTGAAGAAGAGAAAATAGAGCGGGCTGAAGAATTGGAGCACAAGAAGGAATTAAAGCACTTGCAGGCTCTGGACAGTGAGGCGTCTACTGCAGCGCCCAAAGAGAAGCCTAAAAGCCCCAGGAAGAAAGTAACCAAAAAGCCCAAGGCCTAAACCTTCTTGCAAACAGGACTCCTGGCAAAGAGGTTTTACTGTTCAGCCAAAGGCCACCGCGCTTTGACGTCGATGGCCTGGCTACTATCCTTTTCCCCACGCGCCAAATGCAAATACCCGGCATACGCCACCATAGCACCATTGTCAGTACAATATTCGGTGCGGGGAAAATAAACCTCTCCCGGCAATCCTTGCATGAATGCTTTTAATGACGCTCTCAATGCCCGATTGGCACCCACGCCGCCAGCAACAACCAGGCGGCGATTTGCAGTCTGTTGCAAAGCTCGCTTACATTTAATTAATAAGGTATCCACCACAGCCTGTTGAAAGGCTTTTGCTATCAAGATCCTGGCGTTATCATCTTTGGCACTGTTGTTCCAGGTCGTCAGTGCATGTGTTTTAAGACCGCTAAAACTAAAATCAAGCCCGGGCCTATCCGTCATAGGGCGTGGAAAAGGGGGCAATGAATGGACCGTTTCAGGCACCGCCTGATCAGCCAATCCTGCCAAAATAGCGCCTCCCGGGTAAGGAATGCCCATCAGTTTTGCCGTTTTGTCGAAGGCTTCACCAACGGCATCATCAACCGTATCCCCCAACAAATGATAATCCCCCAACCCCCGTGCCTCTATTAATTGGGTATGCCCACCTGAAACCAGCAACACTAAAAAAGGAAAATTAAGCTGCGGGGAATCCAGTTTTGCCGCCAATAAATGCGCCTCGAGATGATGAATTGCCAACGCAGGCTTTTTGAGGCCCAAGGCTAAACTCTTGGCAAAACACGCCCCTGTGAGCAACGCGCCAATCAAACCAGGCCCTGCCGTATAGGCAATCGCATCAATAGCCGTTTTATCCAGATTCGCTTGCTGCAAAACCTCGTTTACCAAAGGGACTAAATATTTGACATGATCACGTGAAGCCAATTCCGGTACGACACCACCATAACTCTGGTGAGTCGCAATTTGAGAATGAAGTGCATGCGCTACCAAGCCTTTTTCAGAATCGTAAATCGCCACGCCTGTTTCATCGCAGGATGACTCAATTCCCAGTACTCGCATCAACACCTCTATCAATTCAACGAATGCCCATCAATTATACGGAAAGAGGCAGCGAACGCCAAAAACAAATACAATAGCCCTCTAAACCCGGCGGGGTTTTAAAGAAGTCTCATTGCCTCTGCTATCGACAACTCGATTCAGGCCAGGAAATCCCGTATAAACCATCGGCAAAACAAGTTTTTAGAGCCATTATAAGCGAATTCACAAATAACTCTACAAATCTAAGTGACAATAAACTTGACGATTGCATCAACTGGCACTAGAATTGCCAGCCTATTGTGTTCAATTAAATCAGAGGACTAAATTAATGCCTACCGTTCGTGTGAAAGAAGGCGAAAATCCTGAATACGCACTACGTCGTTTCAAGCGCTCTTGTGAAAAAGCTGGAATTCTTACTGAGTTACGTCGTCGCGAGTTTTATGAAAAACCTACTGCTGAGCGTAAACGCAAACAGGCTGCTGCAGTCAAACGTCATCTTAAGAAAATTTCTCGTGATACGTCTGCTCGTCGCAACGTTAAGCATAGACGCAAGTAATTATGACTATTAAAGACCGCCTTAGTAACGATCTGAAAGACGCTATGCGTGCCAGAGACAAAAAGACGCTGGATACCTTGCGTCTTGTTACTGCTGCAGTCAAGCAAGTTGAAGTTGATGAGCGAATTGTTGTTGATGAAGAGCGAATGCTTGTCATCCTCGATAAACTTGCCAAACAACGCAAAGAATCAATTGCTCAATTCCAAGCTGCGGGACGTGATGATTTAGTCGCGCAGGAACAATTTGAATTGGATCTTATCAGTCAGTATTTACCTGAACCTTTGTCTGAAGCTGATATTGAAGCGCTTATCGCCCAAGCTCTTGCTGATATAGGCGCTGAAAAAATGAGTGACATGGGTAAAGTAATGGCGCAGCTTAAACCGCAATTACAAGGGCGGGCTGATATGAGCAAGGTTAGTGCGATGATAAAGGCCCGACTGAGTTAGCCTGCTATCATGTCTGGCTTAATCCCGCGGCCATTCATTGACGAACTCCTCCATCGAACAGATATCGTTGAGTTGATCGATGGTTATGTGCCGCTTAAAAAGAGTGGCCATAGTTTTGTAGCCTGTTGTCCCTTTCATAGCGAAAAAACCCCTTCCTTCAATGTTGTTGCGAAAAAACAGTTTTATCACTGCTTTGGTTGTGGTGCGAGCGGGAATGCCATTAGTTTTGTGATGAGCTATCTCAATCAAGGCTTCACGAACGCTGTTGAAACCCTGGCTTCACGACTAGGGATGCAAGTACCCCGAGAAGGCGATTCCGAAAAAAATCAGCAATCGCTGAGCCTCTACCAGTTATTAAATCGCGTGAGTCAATTTTATCAGAAAACATTGAAAAATCAGGGGCAAATTGCGATTGACTACCTGCGCCAACGCGGCCTTAGCGGCGAAATAGCCAAATTATACCAATTAGGCTATGCACCACCGGGATGGCAAACATTAGAAACGCAATTTAAAAGCAATAAAGCCGAACTGATTACGACGGGCATGCTTATTCAAAAAGACGATGGCAAAACTTATGATCGCTATCGCCATCGAATTATGTTTCCCATTCATGATCGACATGGCCGGATTATTGGTTTTGGTGGACGAGCCATTGATGCCAGCCAAAAACCTAAATACTTGAATTCACCCGAAACAACCCTTTTTCAAAAAAGCCGCGAGCTCTATGGCTTACATCAAATACTGCAACAACAGGTTACCATTGATGCCATCCTGGTTGTTGAAGGCTATATGGATGTAATCGCCCTGGCCCAATACGGCATAACCAATGCTGTTGCTGCCTTGGGAACCGCAACGAGTACTTACCATATTCAACTCCTGAGCAAGCATACCAAACAGCTGATTTTTTGTTTTGACGGTGATACAGCAGGTCGACAAGCCGCCTGGCGAGCCTTGGAAAGTTGCTTGCCGCACTTAAATAATGGACTTGATGCCAGTTTTATTTTTTTACCCGAAGGCCAGGACCCCGATAGCTTGGTTCGAGCCGAAGGCCAAAATGCCTTTAGGGAACGCCTGGAAAAAGCGACACCTTTAAACCGTTTTTTCCTTGATACCATCGCGGCTGCGATTGATACCAAGAGTGCTGCAGGTAAAAGCCAGCTCATCAACGCCGCCAAACCTTATCTGCTCAAAATGCAAGAAGGTCCCTATAAGCAATTATTGGTGGATGAAATAGCACGCATGACGCGTATCGAAAATCATCGTATTAGCCAACTTACTCAGGATCAGGGCAGTGAAAAAATAAACGATATCAAGACGATTACCCGCTCGCCTCTGCGGCTGGCCATTGCACTTCTTATCCAGCACCCGGAGGTTTTCGCCGCATGCCAATCCGAAATAAGCTTTGAATGGGTTGACAGCAAAGAACAGGAAATTCTGCAAAAGTTACTCCAGCATATTGCTCAATATCCTGAAAGCAATACAGCGTCCCTTATCGAATTGTGGCGTGATACCGCTTTCTTTGAGCCACTTAGTAAGTTAGCTGCGTGGGAACATCAAGTCCCTGAACAGGCTTTAACGAAAGAATTTATTGATATTATTCTTTTCTTACAAAAGCAGAATTTAGAAAATAAAATTAACCAATACATTGCAAAATCCAGAAATCAGGGCTTAACTATTTCAGAGAGGCTGGCATTGCAAGAAATGTTGCAACGACGGCATCAAACAGCCCATGACAAAAATTAACGCAGAATATACTGGCATGTTTGTCCTCTGGGGTTTATAATCAAAACCTTTTTGTAATCACTCACCCGATAAGTGCCTATGACCATGAATGACCAAGAACAACAGCGCTCGCAAATCACTAAAGTCATCAGCTTAGGTAGAGAGCAGAATTACCTAACTTATGCCCAGATCAACGATCTGCTACCCAATATCGTTGATACGGAACATTTTGATGTCATTATCTCTATGTTGGAAGGCATGAATATCAAAGTATTCGAACTCCCTCCCAGTGATGACGAGTTGGCGCTGCTGGGTAACACTGAAGAAATACCCGAGGATGTCGAAGAAGCTGCGGCTGTTCTTGCTTCTGTGGATAAAGAGACAGGACGTACTACTGATCCCGTGCGAATGTATATGCGTGAAATGGGTACTGTCGAGCTCTTGACCCGCGAAGGTGAAATACGCATTGCCAAACGCATTGAGGAAGGCATCTATCAAGTCTTGAAATCATTGGCGCATTATCCAGAAACGATACAACTTATCCTTGAAGATTATGAGCGGGTTCTGGTTGAAGAAATACGTCTTAGTGAAGTCATTAGTGGCTTTGCCGATGACGATGAAGAAGCACCGCCAGCGAATATTGGTTCCATGCTCGACGAATCTCAACAGGAAGACATAATCGTTAGTGATGTCGATGTAGAGGATGAAGAAGGTGAAGGCGGCCTGGCAGAAGCTGACGATGGCCCCAATCCTGAGCAAGCCAAGATTTATTTCGATGAATTACGTGAGAATTTTGATAAAGCGATGGTGGCGATGCAAGCCAATGGCCGTACCGCTAAAAAAACCATCGAACTGCTGGATGTGATGTCGGAATCGTTCTTGAAGTTAAAATTAACGTCAAGGCAAGTTGATCGCTTAACTCGTCACTTCCGACAATTACGTAATCATATTCGTGAGTTTGAGCGCAGCATCATGCGGCTTTGTATTGAAAAAGCGCGCATTCCCCGCAAGCTCTTTATTGACACGTTCCCTGGCCAGGAAACGGATATGAGCTGGCTTGAGACGCTGATTAGTAAGCAAGCGAAAAAGCTGGATATAGGGCGCATTGAAGAATATAGCGAAGAAATCAAACGCCTCCAATCAAGACTGGTTGCCTTTGAAGAAGAATATGGTTTAACCATTGCTGAAATTAAAGATATTAACCGTAAGATGTCTATTGGCGAAGCAAAAGCCCGCCGTGCCAAGAAAGAAATGGTCGAAGCCAACTTGCGTTTAGTGATTTCAATTGCCAAGAAGTACACTAACCGCGGCTTACAATTCCTTGATTTGATTCAGGAAGGCAACATTGGCTTAATGAAGGCCGTTGATAAATTCGAATACCGCCGTGGCTATAAGTTCTCAACCTATGCTACCTGGTGGATTCGTCAGGCCATTACCCGTTCAATTGCAGACCAGGCACGTACGATTCGTATTCCTGTGCATATGATTGAGACGATTAACAAGCTCAATCGAATTTCACGCCAGATTTTGCAAGAAACCGGGCGCGAGGCAACACCGGAAGAGCTGGCAGAGAAAATGGATCTTAGCGAAGATAAAATACATAAAGTATTAAAAATCGCGAAAGAACCGATTTCAATGGAAACCCCAGTCGGTGACGATGACGATTCGCACTTGGGTGATTTTATTGAAGATAATAATATTGAATCACCGATTGATTGCGCCACCGCCGAAGGGTTACGTGAAGCCACGCTGGAAATTCTGGAAACCCTGACCCCACGCGAAGCGAAAGTATTGCGTATGCGTTTTGGTATCGAGATGAATACGGATCATACGCTGGAAGAAGTGGGTAAACAATTTGACGTGACCCGCGAGCGGATCCGCCAGATTGAAGCAAAAGCCTTACGTAAATTGCGCCATCCTTCCCGCTCAGAGAAGCTCCGTAGCTTCCTCGAGGGTGATGACACCTAATGGTATCCTGATTGTTGGGGAATACGCCTGTTTTCCTCAACAATCAGGCTAAAAAATTAAAAATCTTGTGGAATTAAAGCGTTATTACCATTACAATGGCAACTCTTCGGGCCCATAGCTCAGTTGGTTAGAGCAGCGGACTCATAATCCGTTGGTCCTAGGTTCAAGTCCTAGTGGGCCCACCAATTTAAGTCAGTAAAGTCAAAAAGTTACACTTGAAACCCTAAATCCCCAAAATCCCCTTCGGGATTTCTTCGGAATCCGCGTGCAAAATCTAAAACGAAATTGCCTATTAGAGAACTTTTAACCCTTTCAAACTGTTAATAATGAGAGCAAGTAGCCTGGGTGAAACGAAGTGAAACCCGGGTTGCGGTCCTGCAGACCTTCACCCAGGCTACGTTTACTACGGTTCTATCGATAAATTCTCAGCGTTGATTACCCCAAACCGCAAGCCAACAATAATGGCACTGGTTATGTTTCGACAATTTAATTTTTGAAAGATGGATTGTCGATGCTGAGTCACTCTTCGTATGGATACCTTTAGAAAAGCCGCAATTTCCTTCAGTTCCTTACCTTGTGCAGAGAGATAGAGACATTGCTTTTCCTGCTCACTTAAACGTAGGTCGAAATAAATTGGTTGTCGCATCCAAGTGCTGGCAAGCAGCGCTTGAATTTCAGCTAATTGTTGAGAGGTTGGATTACTATTGCCTAAATAGTCCAGATAGTTCTTTGCAAACACTTTAAAAAAGGGACTATCAATTAAATTCATTTTTCTTAAGATTTCTTGCTTTGTTTTCACCATTATTCTTCCTTTATTTTTTAAAGGCGTGACTTAGTACAGGAATTATTGAAAAAATAATTCCTGTATCTCTAGTCGCTGAAAGAATTAAGATTTCTGGTTAAAAGCGAATTAAAAGCACGCTGTAAACCATGCTCCAAAGAGTTTCAATATACAACTGCGTTTCTATTCCTATCATTACTCTGAATAGCATTCTCTTGCTTTCTTAATATGCACAGAAAGATAACAAGCTTTGTGAGCTTTCCTCCTAATTTAGGGTACAAAAGGGATGCGTGGGAATCCCATACTCGTATTGAATTATAAACGTCCCTTTTCCCAAAGTTAGTTTGGGACAGGAGGGACAATTGATACTCTTATCAGTTGAAGTCGATAAATTTTGCTTGTTGTTTGCAACCGACATAGAATTCCCTCAGTGAATGAATCCATCGGTTGCTTTGATAGAAAAATCCTTATCCGTAAAAGATTGTTAAGTGTGTTATTAGCAAACAAACGAAAGTTTGTATATTGCGCTCTTGGGTGCGATTTGAGGAAGCTTGATGTGCGAGGATGAATAAATGGAATACACACTCCGGTTCCGTAACGAGACTATCAAAGTACCTGGGGTCATTTACATAATAGATTCGATTATCACAGTAATCAGACTTAACGGGCTTATTTGACGAACTCCCTACCCTAGCATGTACAATTTGGTGTTAATTATCGATATTTTTTGTGAATTTTTATGATCAAAATTGACCTTCTAAAAAACAATCCGCAAGCCATACCAGCACTTTCGAATATTTGGTATGAGGTTTTAGGTAAAATTTGGATGCCAGAGATTGGAATAGAAGAAATTGAATCTTTGTCTTACAAAGAACTGAACCAAGATATGCCTCTTACATACATTGCATTATATGGAGAATTCAGAATACCTGTTGGTTCATGCACGTTGGAATTAAACGGTGGAATTCGTCCTGGTTTAGGACCTTGGATTGGTGATTTGGTAGTTGATCAAAAATATCAAAGACAGGGAATAGGAAAAATGTTGCTTGATGTCGCAATCGAAAAAGCAAAAGAGCTAGGCTTTGAAAAAATTTATTTATTTACTTTTGATCCTGCGATAACGGAATACTATCGGCGGTTTGGATGGAAGAAAATCGGCATGGATGAATTTAAATCACAGCCTGTAATAGTGATGGAAGTACGCTTATGAATCACGTAAGAATAAGACTTAGCTACTTGCGTATGTCGGTTGGCCACTCCATTACTCCCTACCCTTCTTTTATATCTGTTATTTTTTAAATGCAATATTTTCTCCTACAATAGATATCTTTTAGCTAATAACTGATTTTACGATTAATCAGACTTAATTGGGTTAATAGCTCCCTTAACCCGCTCTCTTCAATGCATCAACAACAGCAACAGGATTTTGAGAAATTACTGTTAAATAAGCCCGTGCAGGCGCTTCCGGCAAACGCTCCCCTCTTTCCCATTTTTCCAGAGTACGAACACTGAAGCCAAACTCTTCTGAAAATTGCTGGCGGCTCATATGTAGTTTTTTTCTAATTTCGGCAACATCTACCTGAGCCGGCACACTAACTTTATGAGCTTTATGGCCCTTTGTTTGACCCTTTGCGTACTCTAGAGCTTCCATTGCGCCCTGAATTAAACTTTTTCCTACATCACTCATGAGAAGTTCCTCCATAAGTATCCACAATATGTGAAATAATTGTTTTCACTAAATTTCGCTCTTGTTGCGAGAGGTTTGCTTTCTGGTTTTTCCCATACACTGTAAAGAGAAAAATTGGCATCTGTTGATTATGATAATAGTAAATTATCCTCACACCGCCACTTTTCCCAGTATGAGCATCAGAAGCCCAACGCACTTTTCTCGCGCCTCCCGTTCCTACAATTAAATCCCCTTTTAAAGGATTCGCTGCAATAAAATCGATAAAAGACTTCCGACTGGCTTCATCCATGCAGGTCATTGCCTGTTTTAAAAATTCCGGCGTCTCTACAACTACCTGTAATGTGTTTGTCGTTTTCATAATTTATATTAGCCCCAATGGGGTTTTTTGTCAACCCCAGTGGGGCTATATCACAATGTATTTTGAAACATACAAAGCCATCCATTTATGCTCATACGCTTTCTTAAAGGAAATCAATTATATTGTGTACAGTTTCTTCCCGTCCTTGCTTGAAACAAAATTCTTTGTCAGCCTCGTCTTTCTCAAAATATGAGCCAAGGTTAGAATGAACAAAAAAATTATTCTCAAATGTAATTTCAGCAATTAACCAGGGTTTAAAGCCTTCGCTCTCACACATTACTCCCTCTCTTTCGCAGAGTAATAAAATTACTGAATTGTTCTTAATTCTTACAAATTCAACTATTATTAATTTTGGAGAATCGTCATTATAAGCAAAAATAGCCCTCTTTTTTAAATTCTTAAAATAAGCTTCAAGAGGATTTATTCCTATGCTGTCTGGGCATCGAGGAAAATAATAGGTGGCGCCCCACATATATTGCACACACCTTTTTGTAAATGACTTCTCTACCGTATTAGAATCACTTAAATCAATAACTGCCATAGCATTTCCTCTAATTAAAGTTAGGCATATGGCAATTTTGAAAAAAAATAATCGATTAGTCTCGGAATGAAAACTACAAGATTTTATTCCTAGAGATAAATGACCAATTAGATGGCCGTCGCTTCATTTTTAAATTTTCTAGCCTCACACATCATTAAAAGTGAGCTTATAACGCTTCTATCAATTACTTTGTTTACCAACTTAATACTGTGTTTAATATCGTCATCCCGATTGACACCTTCCTTACTTGAATTAGAAATTCTATCCTTAGGCCATATAAGTTTATGTATTCCTATATTCGTAATTTTAATCCCTTGCATTTTAAACCAAATTCTTAAG
Organism: Legionella donaldsonii; assembly: GCF_900452385.1. Taxonomy (NCBI): domain Bacteria; kingdom Pseudomonadati; phylum Pseudomonadota; class Gammaproteobacteria; order Legionellales; family Legionellaceae; genus Legionella; species Legionella donaldsonii. Next base: position 2,714,640 of record NZ_UGOA01000001.1, read on the forward strand.
TCAAATACTGCTAATATTTTTCTGTCTTGCCAGCTATCAAATTGAACTTCAATGCGTTGAATCTTACCAATCCATGAGTTAAGTTTCTCTTTTAAAATAGTAATTGTGTCTTCTTTTACATATCCTGGGTCAAAAGAGAGAGAATTCCCAGTCAAGCACTCTATTTCTTTTTTGGGACACCAACTATCTTGTTGATGGTTTTCGTAGAATATGCACCACGGTGTCTTGTACATTTCGTGAAAAGCAAGGTTCTGCTCTCGCGATAAGCCTTCTTTATTGATGATTTTAGATATAGCACTTTCAAACGCCTCACGATTGGTATTATTTTTGTACCAGTCTGTGTTTATAAGTAAATGGTACATTATGAATATATCGCTGACTGAGGGATATCTTATTGGTTGAGGTGGTGAAGCCGTAACGAAAAAATTTAGAAATTTATCAATCTCTTTGGCTAATATAAACTCACGAAAGCATTCTTCTTGTTCCTTTATTGGGAGTTGGTGAACTGAGTGCGAGAGACCAATGTTACCTTGGTTAAATTGATACCTTTTCCAGACTTCATATAACCATTCTTCAGGCGTTAAAATTTTGTTGTAAAACTCATCATCATACCAAAGTGGTCTTGTTAATTCTTTTGTCATGCTTTATCTCACGGACTCTGTATATTTTTGGTGGAATAAATATTGATTATAATTCCGAAGTGACACGAAAATTTTTTATAAATTCAAAACAATCAAGTTCCTCCTCTTTCTTAGCTAATATTTTCACAATAGTTTTATTGTTAATTGCGGTTCTATAATCAAACGCCATGAATAAGCTTGATGGAAATACAATTAAAGTTCCGTCGTTTAATTTGAAAGATCCCCAACCAAGTGCGGATAAAGAAATTCGTAATTCATTGTCGTTTTTATGTCTCTTATCTTTTATATAAATATATTCAATAGGATTTCGTAAATATTTAAAGTCACTTTGAACTTTATCTCTTCTAACATAATCTACAAGGCCATAGTTTATATCAAAAATTTGATTGCATTGATGTCCGTTGTATTGAAAATGTACATTAGAAGCTTGTAGACTTTGATTCAAAGTAGCTCTTAATTTTCCAAAATCAAATACTAAACAAACTTTCCCTTTTTTTCCTCCTTTTCCATAATTTCGCCATATGAAGTCTGAGTTTTCTAAAGAAAAGCAGCAAGCATAAGTTCTACTGCGTGCCCGATCATAATAATTCGCACCACTAAAAGAGGGATCTTTTTCAAAATATGATCTTTCGTTGATTATTCTCTCTAAAGGTAATTGTTCTCCATCGTTTGGATCAGCATTTTTGAAATCCTTATAACTATCCACTCGGTTAAAATATAAATACTCACCTAAAATTGAACGGATTAAATTTTCAATTGTCATGATTTTATACAGTAATTGCTTCTCTCGGGGAGCTCTCAAAAGAAGAGCATGTGGTTCGATAAGTCCCATGAAAGACTCCATTCTTGTAGAACCAATCTCATATAAGTATAGTCAGATTACCCTGGTGCCCCATATGAAATCATCCACTGCTACTAATCATTATTACTAACATCTATAATCAGCTTGGGATCTCAAAAAACGACCGGTACTTGAGAAAGGGGAAGGATGTTATAAGAGAATTCCAATGACTACCACCCTACCCTCTTCAGATTTTCATATCATTTTCAAAGTCTCATAAAATCGATGGAAGTAGACGTTTCTAATATAGTTCAGAAATACCTCCGACGTACACATGAGGCCTTAAAGCTCGAAAGATACATTATTGTTGTTTCCTAAAAACATATAATAAAAATGTGCCTGTGCAAATTACTGGAATAAAATAGAGAAATGCTTTCACTAAGCTTGGATTAGAGGCCTCAGCTTCAATAATGCTTATAAAAACTACCGCCGCTGTCATTGAAGACACGATAATGAACCTAGTTGCTTTTTTATATTTCCAGAAAAATGGAAGAAGTAATAAGAGAAATAGCCATTTACTAAAGCTGCTGGATTTAGATTCTAGATATTTTAGCTCTTTTTTACTTTGAGGATAATTATAAACACCCATTAACTGAAGTTCTGATTTAGCACGCTCAACCCATTTGATTGAATCTTCGTCTTCTTTGTTAATTTCTAATTTTATATACTTAATAAATAACTCTTTGGCCTTCTCCTCATCTATTTTTTCATAAAGTAAACCAAGATTGTATATCGCCGAAGTATCATTTTCATGATATGCAAGAACTTGCTCGTATTGAGTTATTGCTTTATTTACTAGCCCGTGATCATGATACAGCTTTGCCAATTCAAAACGTACATACCAAGACTTAGGATCAAGTACTAAGTATTTTTGATAATATTCTACTGAATGCTGAGTATCTTTAGCATCTTTATAAGCACGAGCCAGATCCAGATATATGCCGTCAATACCAGAATAGCTTGTTTCAAGCCCATTCGTTCCAGTTTTTTTCCTAGCTGACAATGCATAATTTAAGACTTGAATAGCCTTTTTTGGTTCTCTTTGATCTTTTAAAACCCCGGCAAATTTTCTAAGTATTTCAATTTTCAGCTCGGTTGCTTGCGAGGATTTTATCCATTCACCAAGCCGAGAAAGCGCTTCATCATAACGATGCCTAGACTTTAATTCGTAAATCAATTCTCGCCATGCTTCATAATAATTAGAATCTAGAGAGATCGATTTCTCAAGTAATTCAATTCTTTCATCACCGTCGCTAAATACAGCTTTAAGCAGATATCCTTCTGCAGTTTGTTTGATCTTTAAGGACTTTTCGATATTAAATAATGCATTCTTACGGTAATTTATATTTTCTTGGATTTCTTGTGTACTAGGTGCCACTCTATAACGAAAAAAATCAAGGTCATGTTCTTCCCTTATTATTCTTGCATAAATTAAATACCCTTCATGTGATTCAGGATGCATTTTCAAGTAATTTTCTATTAATTCATGTGCCTTATTTAAGTTAGTGTCATTTTTTCCAGGAAATATTGTATAAAGTCGGGCAAGAAGTAAGCTCTTCTCGTCTTTAGATTTAACTTGGTTAATTTTATCAAGAACAATGGGGAGATTTTTCTCTTTAGATTCCCAATTTAACAAAGAAAAATTACGTAAAATAGTTTTAACTTGTTCTTCTGAGTTAAGTGCAATGGTTTTTGGCTCAATGGGTTTTTCTTGGGAAAATGCTGTGTTAATGAAAAAAAAACTGCTGATAAGAATAAGTATGAATTTTGATAATTGCATTTTTTGCCTCAATAAATTTAGTATTAATGGCAAACCCCATTAACAATTTAAAATTGTATATGGTAAGTGACTTTATTATGACCATTAACTTATACGGGATTTGAGGCAGAGTTTTTATTTTTAACACCAAGGTCGACCTTTATATTATGCCTTCTTTTTGATCAGCGCGGCAATTTTAGTCCAATAACAACTTTAATGCCACTTTTTGTCGATTCTTCCAGAGAACCCCATTACCTACTACCCTACCCTCTTTCAGATTCCCATTTCATTATCAAAGTTTCAGCAATTCGACGAAAGTTGTAGTTTCTAAGAGAGTTCAGTAAAACCACGGTATAGATATACTATTTTTAAAATTTATAGATAGGGAATTTGTATGTTGGTTATGCCCTCTACCTTAGCAGTTAATTCCCGGAAGGGAGTGCCACAGTAAAACTAGCCGATCAAATTCCCTTCCAAACCAAACCCATTTTGCTCTCGTCCTTTCTGACTTAAGTGTATTTATATTTGATTCTATAATGCTTTTATAAGCTAAAACATCATCTCTAGCGCTTTCATTTATAAGGAAATTTAGGAGGTTAATGTAATAATTATCTGAATCGGCAATTAACTTACCCCCATACCTCACATCACCCAAATCAATAGGTGAAAAAAAAGACCTAGCTTCCTCTGTTATTATAACTTTAGGATCTATAATTTTTTCCTTTTCATATGAATAGGCCTCGATTAATCCTTGCCCATAAATAATAGGATGATTGTGGTAAAGCTTCCCTATATGAATGACACCTCTGGAAAGTAGGTTAAGGTTTATAAATAGAGTCCTTTGTAAAATTTCTGCTTGATGTACAGCTATCAGTAGAGAATTAGATACATAATTGACAGGCCAAGAAAAAACAATTGTGTCTGAAAAGAAGGTAAATGATAGCTCAGTAAGACCATCTTTCCTCCTATGGCCTGCGCTCGGTCTAAAAGAATGATATACCCGAAGTAATGCGTTTTCTTGCTCAGACGTCATATTTTCTATGAAGTCTTTAAAACCCAAGATATCCAGATAAATAATTACTCTATCCTCTTGAGATTTCGAACCAAACGAATGGAGTTTGAAATCGTTCATTACTTATCCTCATGATAATTTTCAATTAACGATCAAAGATTATAGTAATATCATTATTCGGATATTAGTTTAATTAACCGCTATTTATGAATTATATCCCGCATATATGAAACATGCTGTTCAAGCTCAGAATAGCTCCTCAATTGTCAACTGTATCTCATCTTGACTCGGCTTGGCATATCTAAATATTTCTTTAATGGACACATTACCACTAAGCTCTTGAGCAAAATGAACACCATGTTTGTCTGTAACTTTCTTTAAGAAAGTATGTCGCAGTTTATGTGGCGTAAAATCAAACTTTTCTTGCTCTGGTAAAAATGCCAAGGCTTGCTTTAACACCCGCTGACAAATTCGGTAAACATCTAAGGTTTGTAGGCGTGTCCCATACCTTGTTATAAATAAAGGCTCATCATCCTGAGCTCCTCTTTTCTCCAGATATTCTTCTAAGTACATCCTACTTTCCTTCGGCAATGGAATTTTTTGACTAATACGATTTGACTTATGGCGTGAAACATCACATAAGCCTTCCTGTCTATATTGACCGACATTTAAGGAAACTACTTCTGATTCACGAAGCCCCGTGCCAAGTAAGACATAAAAAAGAGCTGTTTCCATTAATGGATTTTGATTCTTGCGAGTGCAGCCTTTAAGTCGCTGCTCGCAAGCTGATTTTAAACGCATTAGTTGTTTTGAAGTTAATCCATTCCAATCCGGCGCATCGGTTTGTAAATCTTTGACCTGTGCTAACGGATCACCTGCTAATAAGGGACGTTGTTGATGAAGCCAACGACCTACGTGACGAATGGTTGCCATCGTTCTATTAATAGATGTGGCCTTATAGGGTTTTCCAGTTTTCTCAGAAATGGTTTTACATAAATGCTTTTGAAAATGTTTACTAACAGCCGGCGTCCAACTATCCACCAAATCATGCCCTACTTCCATTTGAAAGAAATTTATAAATTTCGCCAAATCTTTCATTTTGGCCTGTTCAGTTTTTTCAGGGGCTCCTTTCACATGCACTGAGTAATAATAGGACAACCAAGCGGACAGGGAATTGGTATCAAAATGACCATCCAAGGGATGGAAAATCTTATCTATCACAAACTTTCGATTTTTTGAATTTTGTTCGTCCAGTAAATTCATAGGGTCACATTTTTATTTTTTTCCAATTATACCCTGTTTGTGATGGATAAGGTACGTTATCTATCTCAAAGTGCAAAGCACTCTGAAATGACTATAATTTAGTCAGTAAATCTTGTTTATTCAAATTAAGAAAATTATGACAGCGAAGAAGCCTAATCCAAAAGAGGAACATATCAAATCATTATATCGTGCAGAAATGCAATTTCGACTAATGGTTTCTGTTCGTCTGGCTTGCAGCCTCCAAAATCAACCACTAAACGTTCCAGATCTTTGGATTTTTGGTAATAACCAATTAGAAGGGAGGGAAATCCAGCTGAATATGAAAGAAGCTAATAAAGCAGCTGCTTTTTTAGAGCACGCTATTACCTATGCGTGGAGTATCCATGCTTATGAAGCAATTTTAAAATGCACAACTTCTTCTGATAGAAACGATGAATCCATAAACGCTGCATACCAAATCTCGCGTTATATTAGGCATGCATATACGCATAATCCATATATTCCAATATGGAGTTTTCAAGACGAAGATAAAAACAAAAGATATGAAATTCCAAATATAATTCGATTAAATACAAGTAATCTTCATAAGGAAAAATTGAAATGGCAAGACTATGGGGGATTTATAACCTTATGGAATTTATCTCGTTGGATTAGATTGAACATACTAGATGATAGGCTCCATAAAATTCATTCTAGGGAACATACGTATGTTCCCTCTGGGATTATTCAGCTAGGACGCTTAATATTAAAAAAAATTGAAATCGATAAAATGCCTTCTGATGACAAAAAAATAGGGATAGAAACAGTAGAAATTACTGGAGAGCAATATGGAATAATAGCTCGAGATTCGGATGGTATATACACTGTAAAACCCCTGAAGAAAATTAAATAGCCAGGGTAGCCTTGCTCATCAATTCAAGTTCATCACCATACAAAAATACGAACTATGGGGTCAGGGTTTGAATTTTGTATTCAACAATCAAAATTCAAGCCCTGACCCCACTGCCCCGGATCCTAAATTTAAAGAGCATGAGGTATGAGAGCTATCTAAAGATAGCTTGGTAGCATAGATTAGTTTACCTTCTTAGATTAAACTCTTCTCTCATAGTAATCAGCAATTGCCATTAAATGGAGAATATGGGATCAGGACTTTAGTTTAATTGTTGAATACAAAATTCAAGCCCTGACTAGGACCCCAGTTGCTTTTTTAGTCTTTATAAACTTATTGGATTTATCGATGCCTGTTACTCCCTTCCAGTTAGCCAAGCAACCATTAGATAAAGACGCATATATATGGCGATATATGAGCTTATCCAAATTTATGTCGCTACTTGTAACTCAAAATATTTATTTATCAAGAGTTGATTTATTTAGTGATCCCTTTGAAGGAGCATCAACCCAAAAAAACATTCTTCTTCGTAAAGACCTATACAAGGACAAGATACCAGAAAACATGTTAGAACAAATATCATTAAATTTTAAAATCATGCCAACTTGGGTTTATGCTAATTGTTGGCACAAAAGCGATTATGAGTCTGACTATATGTGGCAAAAATATGGTTCTGTGGATGGTGCCATTGCAATTCGAAGTACTTATAAAAATTTAATCGAATCAATTAAAGGTGATTGTGTAATTGGAATGATTTCATATGTAACAGAAAATGATTTCATACCTGAAAATAATATTTTGAGTAGATTTTTTTACAAAAAAAAGGCTTTTGAACACGAAAATGAAATAAGAGTATTACATTGGCATCCTGAGTTTAATGGTAACTTATCCGTCGTTAATAACGATTTGGGGATTACTTTTCCTGTTAACTTAATGAAATTAATAGATAGTATTTATATTTCTCCATTATCAGGGAATTGGTTCAAAAATATTGTTACTGATATTTTAGAAAAATACTCAATGAATATTACTGTTAATGACTCTCAATTAAGCTCCAATCCAGTATATTAAGTACTAAATGAAAAGGGTTTGTAGGATAGTAATGTATTGGGGATAGATATTTTACTAAACTACGAGGTCAGAGCTTTAATTTTGATCGTTGAATACACGATGCAAGCCCTGACCCTGAAGACGCCGTTCATTTGAGGAGTAAAACTTTTAAGCTACATTATAAAATAAAGCCTATTCAATCTTAGAAAGAACGTATCGCCCGAACGTTACCTCCATAGCCACCATCTCTCCCACAAGCTGCGGAACCATGAAATTCCCTACCGGTATCAAACAACTGATACCAAGCTTGTTCTACTCCAACTTCAGTAGAGCTCCAATACGCTTTACAACTAGAATCGACTGGGCCAGCATATACATTAAATTCTCCAATAATATATCTTTGCTTAAACATTAAATTAAGCTCATATTTTGATGGTAAATACCAATCATTATATCCACCATCTTTACAAGAAGCTGCAACCTTGGCGGCATAATTTCCAGCTGGGCCTAAGGCTTCTCTTATACGGTTGCTATTAAATTTCCCTGCATAAATACCATCTCGAATTGCACCGGTAGTATATTGCCTGTTAGCCCACTTAATGCCTCTCGCTTGATCAGAACTAGCAGCAATCAAACCATGATTATTACTTTCATCTAACCAAAAAATTACACCTCCTTGATAATACTCACCAATTTCATGGGCAAATATAGAGGTATTAACACATATACAAGAGAGAAATATTGATATTAGTTTAATATTTTTCATATAGTTACCATCTATCATTATTTCGTATATCAGATTGGCGCATCATGTTATCAATCCGTTGCTGTTCTAATTGTTGACGCTGCACCTCCAACATTTCCTTTTGTATTCGATTAGATTCTTCTTGTTGCATACAAGCTTGATAATTTGGGTCATTAAATCCCCCTGTACAAAATGAAAAAGCATTTGCAGAAACTGCTACTAATATGCATATTAAAATTCTTTTCATAAAACCCCGACATCTAATAACTAAATTAAAATAGCCATTCCCGGATTATTATTGTTATTGTCGAGTTAGTACTTTGATAAACTCGTGGAGATAAACCATTACTTGAAATGATCATATTTTGATCATTCGCGCGATGCTAAGAATTCTTTAGTATTTTGTCAAGTCAAAAAAACTGTAACTGGTAAAAAATTTTTTGCGAAAAACGATAACCAATCTATATGATTTCATTGCTCATCAATTATTCAAATACTTATAAAGAGTTGGTTTTGAAACACCAATTAACTCACAAATTTGTTTGATACTATGCTCTTTTCCTTTATAAAGTTTTATTGCTAATTTTGCTTTATCTGTTGATAACTTTTTAGGTCGACCACCTTTTCGACCTCTTGCCCTAGCAGCCTGAAGCCCTGCATGAGTACGTTCGCGAATGAGATTTCTCTCAAATTCCGCTAAAGCTCCAAAAATATGAAAAATTAACTTCCCAGAGCTAGAGGAAGTATCAATTGACTCATGTAAACTTTTCAATCCAATTTTCTTTTCGTCCAATGAGGCTACCATGTCAATCAAATCTTTTAGAGACCTGCTTAAACGATCTAACCGCCATACCACAATTACATCACCTTCACGCGCATAATCAAGAGCTGCGTCTAAACCAGGGCGTGCAATTTTACTTCCTGTCATCTGATCATCAAAAATTTTCTCACATCCAGCCTGAATCAGAGCATCATGTTGTAAGTTTAAATTTTGATCATCTGTTGAAACGCGAGCATATCCGATTAACATATTATCTTTTGGTTAATTAATTCATTGGAATTGAAGTTATATTAACTTAGTTTAATTTACAACATTTATTAACTTTATCGCTCTCGATTTTACTTCATCCAGAATTTTTAACATCCCACTTAATTAAGAGTAAATAAAACCCCCGTTTCTAATATAGGACTGTGGTGAATTTGTGTATTTGAGTACGGCACTGTTATACATCGTAGGACATTTGTAGTGGTTTCCTGCGATAAAATTTAAAATATAATCAATCGGTTATTTTTCAATTGACGGGCTCATAACCCGTTAGTTCTAGTGGTAGAATCCATATTGGAAAAAGTTATAATCCATAATAGACGAGCTTATATTCCATTTTGGACGCTATCTATTCTCTAATACTTGATGGGACATCGGGGACGCGGGGACAACCCTATCAACACTGATTTTCTCTGTTCTATCTTGTCCCCAAACACTATTTACTGGAGGGACAACTCCATACCTTACGTTCCCTCACTGTCCCCCATGTACCCGCTGTCCCCAGCTATTTTAAGCTATTCTTCATCCCAAATGCGGTTGCTAAAAACATACAACCGCGGTATCCCTATGCCACGTACTCGGATCTTTTGAGTTGTCCTGCCGTCATTGCTTGGAATTAGCCAATCAGAATTAACCAATACTCGAGCAACTATTTTGGGATCAAAGCCTTTACACACTTCGTTTTTGAATACTTCCGATAAAACCATGTATAACCTGTCGCCATTGTCTGCGGTAGTGTAAAATCCTGCACGATTATTGATTCGTTCATTATTGGGCATTTTAATATTATCAAAACGACTGGCACCATGTGACTCAAAAAAAGCTCTGGCTTGGGACAAAATAACTCTCTCATCCCGATTACCGAGTGCACCAAACGAATCAAGCCATGCACGATAACACTTCAATACAGCATAGAGAGCTGTACCACTAGACTAACCGGTTAATCTATATCCACTTGCCAATTCACCGGCTGCTGCAACTAAACCAAAGCGCCTTGCTACTCTTGTAATTTGTCCTGTGCAATTAGGGACAAATGCCATCTCCATAAATTCATGAATCTTTTGGTGACTCAATGCGGTTACCTATTTCAAATTTTATGGAATATTCTAGTCCATAAAAATGCCAAGGCTCCCATCTTAATCACCTGCTATGCGCACGAAATGATGATTATTTTAGAACTCGTTCAACAATTTTGTGGAGAAGAACTGAAATATGATTTAACCATTGACAAGCAACCGGGGCGAGCGTCCTGGCAAAACCCGACTCTTGAGTTGTTAGCAACAACCACGCTGCTCAGACTGTACAGGCCGTTGCTGGCTACAGGCCTCTTTTTATTACTCATTAATATCACTGTGTGCATAGATAATTAATGGATTATAATTAAACAATTATTCAAAATAATGATCTTACCCTATGAGCAGAGAAAAAAGACCAGTTTTTTTTCCCACCGCAGCAAAGCAACCGACTGTCATTTTAACCAATTATATCCATTTCGATGGCATAGGGGACTTTAATCACCTGCTGGATATTATGGAAGCCTTTATGCCCTGGACTACCCAATTAGGCATCAGAGTCGTGCCCCTGGTGTTGTGTCTTAGTGAAAAGAGGCAGATGGTCGTCAATAAAATTGAAGAGCGTTGCCCTGGATTGCAACCTTTTATATTTACCGTTGATGGTCGTTACCCACCTGATTTGATACCCTTATTCGAAGAATTTGTAGCTAGCAACAACAAGTTGCAAAAAATGCTTAACAGAGCTTTGAGTATTTTCCAAATTTCAACTGCCATAACAAAAGAGCAAAAAGACCTTTTATTAAAATTTTGCCAACCGAATATCCCTATCGTAAATATTAGTGAACAAGCTGGATTACGTACCACAGCGATGTTTAGTGCCATGAGCCAGGTGGATGAGAGAGATCGCCCTGTGAGTGCTTTAAAAAATATTAATGATCGGTGGATGGGGCTAGAGGATAAAACCTATTGCTATGGCGTTAAAATCAAAGCACCTCTTGAAATGAATAAGGCAGAAGCCATCCTAACGCTAGAAAATACTGATTTTATGCGTGTACTGCTAGGTCACTCTGACCCTCAATCGACACCCTCAGAAGAAACCGCCACAGAGTTTCTGCGTACTAACCAGCTAATCCCAGCTTACTTACAATCACAAATGAGTATTATGAAATTTATATACTTCTGCCTTGAACAACCGTCTCTGGCTGGCAGTAGTGATCTTACTTTTTATATTAATAATTATGACAATCTTTTTCATCCGCGATGTAAGATGGAGTTTACCCAGGAGCTTGAAGCGAGTCATGTACGTTTATCAGCCACAAGAGTTATCGAAGATGAGATCCTGGTCCCTCTTTTTGAAGCACTCTTGATTCAGGATCCTCATTTCCATCACTTGAAGGATTTAGGAATTACTAGCATTGAAATCAATTCGAATGGAAATAGTCGAACGATGGTTTTGGACTCAGCGGGTTCTACTTCACCTAAGAGAACAATTAGAATTTTGACTGATTTTAATCTAAACGACCATGATTATGATTATTTATTCCATATTGCCAGTTCTGTCGTTGGGGTCTCTGGTGATAATACCCTTGAAAAGGCACTGTCTCATGATAAATTGCCTGTTTTGCAATCAGAAGAAAAATATACCTTTGAACGAGGTATGCAGGCATTGTGTCAATTGGCCCAGGATTATCTTCCTGATATTTCTGCGGCGGTACAAGAAGATTTAGAAAGATTCTTTACTAGAAAAAATATGAGACTTGACAAGCCTTCCCATTGGTCTGAACTCTTAGCCATTGATCTGGCTATTTTATTAGAGCATTGGCAGAGAGTGACCGGCGAATTACGAGTTAAAAATAATTTATATCCTAATTTGGATCATATCTTCTATGAAGCCCTTTTGCATATGTCGGCGGCGAAGGGAGACATCGCTCTATTAGATTTAATTTATGAATATTTTCCTAAAATAGATTTTACCATCCCCAATAAACTCGGTAACACAGTCCAGACAATCGCAGCAGAAAATGGTCACGAAAATTATTTGCAAGAGCTATCGAGATTAGTTGACGTGCAAAACACAACAGCCATGGAAATTGAGAAAAAAGTGGTTCTTTAGTCTCAGACCTGCCAGGAATTTATATTTTGAGGAGTTAGCATAATATCTATAGAAACCCATAGTTTTTATCTAAACTTAGCAAGTAGCCTGGGTGAAACGAAGTGAAACCCGGGTTGCGGTCCTGCAGACCTTCACCCAGGCTACGTTTACTACCATCTAAAAACCGTAGACGTAATGAGGTTTCGCATTTCATCAGTTGTTGGTTTATTTTTACCAAAATAGACAAAAATTACTCTATCTGGTCCTGGTACTCCATCTTCAGGATCTGCTACATATATCAGATTTGGCGAATCCGTTAAATTCTTATTTACCCACCACCCAATGAGTCCAAATTTATCTCCAGTTTTAACTTGAGCCTTATTTTCGATTTCCATTTGATACCTCCATGTATTTCCACAATGTGGGTCTAGGCCTGCTCATTTTTATTCTAATGATATTATTTATTACATAGCAAGTAGCCTGGGTGAAACGAAGTGAAACCCGGGTTGCGGTCCTGCAGACCTTCACCCAGGCTACGTTAACTATGTTTACTACTGTTCCATCGATAAATTCTCAACGCTGATTACCCCAAACCGCAAGCCAACAATAATTGCACTGGTTATATTTCGACAATTTAATTTTTGAAAGATGGATTGTCGATGCTGAGTGACTCGTCGTATGGATACCTTTAGAAAAGCCGCAATTTCCTTCAGTTCCTTACCTTGTGCAGATAGATAGAGACATTGCTTTTCCTGCTCGCTTAAACGCAGGTCGAAATAAATCGGTTGTCTTATCCAAGTGCTGGCAAGCAGGGCTTGAATTTCAGCTAATTGATTAGAGGTTGGATTACTATTGCCTAAATAGTCCAGGTAGTTCTTTGCAAACACCTTAAAAAAAGGACTGTCGATTAAATTCGTTTTCTTCAACGTTTCTTGCTTTGTTTTCACCATTACTCTTCCTTTATTTTTTAAAGGCGTGACTTAGTACAGGAATTATTGAAAAAATAATTCCTGTATCTCTAGTCACTGAAAGAATTAAGATTTCTGGTTAAAAGCGAATTAAAAGCACGCTGTAAACCATGCTCCTAATGTTCAACCGGTGTAAATAATGGGAAATTTTGGCGGCTTCTTACGGACATGCCATTGAAATACAAAACTGAAATAGACTAAGATTCGTTTAGCCATAATTATCTCCGTTAAGATGATTGTGGTTAGCTGGCGGGGAGGAGGCCTAATTCCTCTCTGTCAGCGCCTGTTGCATTTAACACTTCAAACGCGCTTTTATACTATTTTATTCTGCGGTGTCTTGCAAATGAATTTTTAGAGTTAGGCAGACACCGCAGAAGCTGTCGAATAGCCATCGCAATGAGAGCCCCGTCCTCTCTATTTTTGGTTCACGCTACAGACAATCAACTCCCCCATGAATTCGGAGAGCGAATCATCGTCCTTACATTAAAAGTATCGGATGTAACACAGAAGGCTCCGCTGCCTCCCCTATTCCAGACACTATCCAATCTAACGCAAAAAGACCTGCATTAGCGGGATTATTATACGATTGTATGCTATAGTTAAAGTGGATTGAATCTGTCTTAAGATTAAGTAGCCATCTATTTTCTTCTTATTGCCTATCTAGTGAAATACCCTCTTAACAAGGTTATTTCTTCAATTTGTCTCGCCATTTTATTTCTAGGATTTAGGGGGGGTTATGAACCAAAACACATGCCATTATTGTCTGGAAGAGAAAGATGACTTTTCAATAAGAGGGCAATACAAAGTGACAAATGGAGATTTTCTCTGCTATCGACTATGCAAATCGTGCTCCAATAAGTTCATTGGAATAAACTCCTATTCTGATAAGGAAGGTCGTCATACTTTCTTAAATATCGTAAAAGCGAATGCACAAAAACATCCCTTATATGTTGGAAATTAGCCTGGCAGCTCATTTCTAACAATAAAAACCCGGGGTGATTATACCATTTAACAAGATCGGGAGACCTAAGAACAAACTGCTACCTGGTTACTTTTCCATGCCTTACCATCAGGATACCTTCCATTGCCAATTGATAACCAGGGGTTGGCTTCGTGGCTGTTTCTTTTAGATAGCCTTGTGTGACACAAAATTGAACCAGCTCTTTAACCTCTTCAACATTTTTAGCTTTTTTACCAAGCGCTTCAAAAATTTCATCCATTGTTAAAGTGACATCAATGCCTGCATTTTGCGTCATCATTTTTTGAAAAACATCCAAAATATCTTTTTCGTCCATGCTAAATCCTTTACTTATTTATTTAAGTATAATTCAGAATTCCCTTATAGGGGGCACTCCAGGAAAAATCCTATCCATTAATTGCAACTCTATTGATAATCGATTGCATCGATTACACCACCTTAACATAAAAAGTGAGCCCCCACATTTTTTCCTGAAACAAAATTAGCAATTATGCCACTGTCATTTAGGTCAATTTGTGAATCGCTAATTTATTATATTTATAATAAAATCAATAAATTAAAATTGAAATGGGTGACTAAAAATCCACTCCTCGCTCTCATACCCACTTCATTTAAAAAACAGATCAATTCAACGAGGCTGCTTCCATTTTTCGCTTTGCGGTAGTTGTCGGTCTCCACCAAATATAACGACCGCTTACCATGCTACAAATTTTCCTGCCCTCTCTGTGAGCTTAGAATAAGTAACGCCCCCTTAAGCTCTCCTCACAGAGTGAATTAGCTAAAACTCATACCACCCTGGCTTAAAGGTTCCAGTCCTTTTCCTCTTTCAGTAGCCATGGCTTTCGTATACTTTTCTCTTATTGCTCTGGCGTCACTTAATTTACTACCCTCTTGGTTCTCTTGAACAGTTGCAAAAAAAGCTGGGCTTCTTTTTGCAAGGGATTGTTTAATAATTGAAACTTGACCTTTAACAGCGGAGCACTCATCTTCTATGATGGGTTGATCTTTAAAAAAGGCCACAATGCGATTAATAAATCGCATAAAAGCTGATGTTTCCTGAGTTTTGGGAGTGAATTTGGAAAGATTGTCTTCCAAGTTGCTTATGATGCCATCCAAGGCTTTTTGGTATTTAACACATTCACGGAAAGTCTCTCCAGTTTTTTTTTGATCAGTATTATTGAGCTCTTTTTGGATTACGGTAACACTCTTTTTGGCCTTTAATATTATTTTTTCTAAATCAGTTAAATCTGAATATAAATTGGGATCAGAAGTTATAGTATCCCTTCTTTTATTATCCAACTCCCTTACTATTTGGCTTAACCCATCAACGGTTTCATTGGTTTTAATTTTTGTTAAATAAATAGCTTTTTCTTGAGCTGTGAAATTTTTTAAATTGAGTCTTTCTGCTACAGGAGGAGTCCCTTTCCAATAAAAATCAAGTTGACGTTCATATAACAATTTATCAACCTGATTTAATTTTTCATGGAGGCATTTAAGATCTTTTGTAAGTTCTGCATGATGTTGGGCAAAAATCTTGAAATCAAGAAAGGGACGAAGGCTTTCAAATCGCTCATTTAAAACTTTTTTATATTCTCTATTGCTTCCATTCTGCATGAGCCCTTTAGAACACCTTGATATTTCTTGAAGATTTTTAAGGAGTTGTGCTTTAGTTTTAGGCTCAACTTTTCTATTCGCCAGGCTTTTTGCGAAAGAAGCAATTTCTTTATCCAAACGCTCTATTACAGGCAAGATTTCTTCTTTAAGAGGACAGGAAAGCTCTCTTCTTGTCATAGGTTTTAATAAATTATCAGTGGTTCCTGGGCGTTGTACTAAAAAATTACTTAAATTTTCTGCATCGGTGATACCCATTTCTTTGAGTACACCCATGGCGAACGTTTTGCAGTTGAAGCGAACGTAATCATAGTCAGGGCCGCCAATATGCTTTACTTGAGCTCCTTGTTGTACGGTAGATGCATTTACACGTTTTTCTCTGTTTATAATAGAGAAAAATTTTTCCATTTCTGCTTGAGAAATTTCATAAGTTCTATGTACTACCTTGTATTTTGGACTGAAGATTGCCACATCTGCATTTAGTTCTTCGGCAACATTACCACCCTCAGTAATTCGAGCGGGGCCAAATCCTACATTACATACAATTCTTGCAGGCTCAGAAGGCTTGGCTTGTTCGGATAGCATCAATGCAGCATGCCCTTCAATTTCTATATAACTTAAATAGTATGACATTTTAAACATCCTCAAAACATCCACTTATTAAGTATAAAAAACGCTCATTATGGGCAAATTATTTTATATACGCAAAATACGCATTTGAGGTGGAGGGCAGCTCTGGTTATGGGTTTAAAGACGTTTTTAGGATCAGTCGCTTGTGCCACTGAGGTGCTTAATTTTACTGCTATAACAGTAAAATATAGTTAATTCATGGTATTTGCATGCCTACACACGAGATTGCCCATTTAATCCATTGCTACCGTAAACAAAGCGGCTTATCGCAACAGGAATTAGCCCGGTTAGCGGGTGTCGGGAAGACAGTTATCTATGATATTGAAAAAGGGAAAGAATCGGTACGGTTAAATACCTTACTCAAAGTACTCGATATTTTAAATATCCAAATGAAATTTGAAACGCCTTTCCTCAGGCAACGGATAATAACTCATGGAGAAAAGCACTCCCATCAGTGAATGGCATTAAGGCTGTTTCTTTTCATGTTTTTAGGACTAGCCATTCGATAAGCTATTGCTTCGTATAATTTAGAATATTGTTCAATATTTGTTCAACCATGGTTTTATAACTATACTAAACAAAAGTTACAGATCCTGTCGAGGGATAAGGCAACACTGTTCAGGAACTGAAAAATAGGAGCACGGATCTGTCAACTATTGGAACGGCGATTTTTGTTAGCGTCAGGAGGTAGGAACGATGACTAAGCACGAAAAGAAAGGAAAACAATCTAAAACACTCCATAAAGAGGAAAAGGTTAATCCTAAAGACCTGGAAAAGGTAAGCGGAGGTCGTTTGGGAGGACCAATCCCGGGCTGGATTGATGGCAGGCCAAGAAAACCACGCCCCGGATAAGACCCCTCTCCTTTCAATCAAATGAAGCGAAACCGAACCAGCTATCCTCGCTTTAAAGAGCAGGAGATACGGGATCTATATAAAGATAGCTTGGCCGCTTAGCTTCATTTGTCCTGGATAAATGTTGCATCAGCAATTCCATCTATGAGGTAATGGCTTGAATTTTGATTTTCTAATTTACACTAATTCAAACTTCACGCCCTACCCCCTCAAGCTTGATGATTTACGGCGTTATTTTGGGAAAAAAGGACATAACTCTAAGAAACCCCTTATAGACAATGCTTGCACTATTAAAACTTCAAAATGTGGGAGAGTTTTCAACGATGTTTCTGAATTATGGCTTTCTTGCCAGCGCTGCGTTCCTTATACCTGTATTTATCCTTTAGCAGGTATATGAATGGCTCTAGCAAAGGAGGTGCGCTGAAGAGTTCTAATCGACATAATCATATTCCAAACTCCTGCAGAACCTTTAATTCTTCAGATTTAATATATACTTATAAATCATAGGGCAATGGCAGGTTTCAAGGAATAGGAATGAAATCAAAAATCCTAGACTTCTTTTCTAAGTTACGAGCGAGTTATTGGTATATCCCTTTGATGATGTGTGTCACTGCACTTCTACTCTCTGTTTTAACTTTACGTTTAGATCATTTATTTGTTTGGCAATGGTTAGAAGAATGGGGATGGTTTCATGCCAGCAACCCCGAAGGAGCTCGCAGTATTTTATCCACAATCGCCACATCCATGATTACCGTCGCCGGTGTTACCTTCTCGATGACCATTGTAGCCGTCGCTTTTGCTGGCAGTCAGGTGGGTCCAAGACTCACTTCAAATTTTATGAGAGATAGAGCAAATCAAATCACACTGGGCACTTTTATAGCTACTTTTTTATTTTGTTTATTTATTCTATTAGCTCTTTTTAACTCTAATAAAGAGGGGATTGCACAGATTAATGGGCAAGTTTTTATTCCTCAAATATCTTTGCTAATTGCTATCGTGCTTACTATAAGCAGCCTGGTGGTTTTGATTAGCTTTATTCATCACATCCCTGAAAGTATCAATATGTCGAATGTGATTGCCCAGGTGGGAGAGGAATTAAATCGTCAAATCAGCTCTCAATTTCCCATCAATATAGGCAAAGAATACACTCAAAAACCCCTAGACTTGTCTTCACTAAAGAAGACGATTGTATCGTCCACTACTCAAGGGTACATTCGTATCCTGGAAGGAAATTCACTCATTGATATTGCCACAAAAAATGATTTGATTATTCAATTAGAAGTACGTCCTGGTGCTTATATTACTGAAGACGTAACCCTACTCATTATTTACTCCTCAAAAAAGGTGGATGAACAGATTCAAAAACAATGTACTGAAGCATTCGCATTAGGCCATAAACGCAATCAAGAGCAGGATATTCTTTTTCTGGTAGATGAACTGGTTGAAATTATTGCCCGCGCTTTATCACCTGGTATTAATGATCCGTTTACAGCCATAACCTGCCTGGATTGGCTTCAATCAAGCGTACAAAAATTATCGAAAGAGGATGAGCCGTCAGCTTATCGCGCCGATAGTGAGAATAAATTACGGTTAATAACGAAACCGATTACCTTTCAGGAATTTTGTGATCTAATATTTGTTAGAGTGCAACCTTATGTATGTAAAGATAGAAACGCAACTTTTCATATGATGGAAATGATTATTTCTATACATCAAGCACTCATAAATCCGCGACAGAGATCTATTATAAGCGCTCATGCATTATCACTGAAGGAAGCGGCCAATGAAGGTCTTCCACTTTCAGAAGACCGTAAAAAACTTTTAAGTCTCTATGAACATCATTTTAATAATACAGACTAGTGAACTTTTGTATTAATCCTGGTCATTTGTTTAAGATAAATTATACCCCATATAACCCCTAATATAGCTGCAGTAACGGATCCCAAGAGTACTCCCAATTTTGCAGCATTTAAAAACCTCATATCCTTAAAAGCTAACATGGCAATAAATATTGACATAGTAAATCCAATTCCGGCAAGGAGTCCTACCAACCAAAGACCTTTCCATGTGATGCCATCCGGTAAGTGACACCATTTTAATTTTATACAAACCCAGCTTATTCCAACAATCCCTATAGGTTTTCCACAAACCAGTGCGACAACAATGCCCGTTATAATAAGTAACTCTGAGGCAGAATAAGTACTACTACTGAGATTTATACCCGCATTTGCTAATGCAAATAGGGGCATAACGATATAAGCAATCCATGGATGTAGTGCTTGCTCAACTCGAACTACTGGAGGTAATAACTCTCTTTTAGCCACTTGAAGTTTCTGAAGTAGTCGCCTTTGACTATGCCCTTTTTCTAACTTTATATCTCGTCCTGTAAGCTCGCCAGTAATACGTAATAATAAATCTAAAGGATGCTCAGACATAGGCTTAGATCTCACAGGAGTCATTAGACCAAGAATTACTCCTGCTAAGGTAGGATGAGCCCCACTCATAAGGATTCCAAACCAAACCAAGCTTCCTGGAATAAGATAGCTCCATGCTGAACCAATACCAATGCGTTGAAAACCCAATACCAATAAGACACCTATTCCTGCCGTTAGGAATCCCAAATAATTGAGACCTTCGGAATAGAATAAAGCAATAATGAGAACAGCAATAATATCGTCAATAATGGCTAAAGAGAGCAGGAATACTCTAATCTCGCCGGGAATAGAGCGGCCTAATAATGCTAGTATTCCCACTGCAAATGCAATATCAGTTGCAGTGGGAACAGCCCAACCAGTTTGTTGTATTGGTGCAAAATTAAAAGCAAGAAAAATTAGTGCTGGAATGATAACCCCACCCAAGGCCGCAATAACAGGTAGGATTGCTTGCTTGATTTTGCTTAAGGCCCCCTCATGCAGCTCACTACGAATTTCCATACCCACAACAAGAAAAAAAAAGGTCATAAGAATATCGTTGATCCAAAAATGAAGTGACTTAGAAAATTCAAAGCCTCCTAAACTAATAGCAAATGATGTATGCCATATGTTTGCATAGCTATCAGCCCACTGGGAATTAGCCCAAATTAGCGCTATTGCGGCTGAAATAAGCAGGAGGACACCGCTTACAGCTTCAATATGAAGAAAATGTTCAATGGACGCAAAAGCACGCGCAGCCAAAACTTGAGTACGCCGCGGCTTGGGATGGGCCTTTTTACTCATAACTATGGAAATCCTTCATTGAAAAATGTTAAACAGAAAAATAACAATCAAATCATAGTATTATAATAAAGCATGAATAATTTAATTATATAGTCTACAAGTGGTTTTTAAATCATTGTGGCAATGAGCGTAAGCGCAAATGGTCAATAACCACTTATTTAATTCATTAATAATTGTATCTATCTTTTCTGGCAAACCAGTGAATTGGGTTGGAGAAGTCCCTACAGCGTGTATATGCCTCGCCAAAAGAAGCTGTAATAGTAGAGCATGATATCTTTCATACGCCTATGGCCGCACCACGAGAAATGACAGTTTACAATTTTTCCGCAAAAATCGTTTCCACTGAATAGACTGTAAGAATAGTTTCTAAGATCTTATCCATAAGAGAAGCAAGATAATAAGGTCATAGAGAACCTTATTATCTTGTTTTAGTGATTAATATTGCGATTTAATGATAAGGCCAGCAGCAAGGCCAACTGCCCCAGCCACAACAATTCCAATTTCTTTCTTATGATTCCATAACTGAGTAAAGAATGAGGGTTGATAGGTTGGCTCTCTCCTGATTTCCTCTTGCTGAACGGGTGTTTCAGTGGTGGTGGTTTGAGCTCTCATCTCTTCTTCAGAACGGGACGGTTTGCGGGCAAAGAAGGGACATTTGCTAATAGCTTGAGTTGATATTCTGGTTCTTACTTTTTCTTTATCAACAGGCTTTACTTCAGCCCTCACAATCGTGTCCATAGGAATTCGCAACGATTTTGCCAATTGAGGATCCAAGTGGGCAATTAAAGGTTGAAGCCCTGCATTGATTCCCTTTGACCCTTCTGATTGAGCGGTGGTTAATGGGTATTCTTGTAGTTTTAACCCTATTCCGTACAAAATTTTTAACCCATGCGTTAATTGCTCCGCTTCCTGGGTCGTTAAATCAGACATGGCTTCTTCGGTGCTAACACCAGGTTTTGCAAGATGACAAATTAACGCCGGTAGTTTATCCAAACCCAGTTCCTTCCGTAAAATCTGTAACACCGGTCCACAATAATCAAACTGAGTGCCAGTAATAACTCGCTCATCACGGTCTTTAGGGAAGTTTTCTGTGACAACAGCTAATTCCTCGATTATTCTTTGCGCAGAATCCTGATCCAAAACGCTCGATAAAAGATCATATAAATCACTCTTTCCTTTTTGAGAAAAGGCTTCAGGCAATAATTGCTCTACCATCATTTCTTCTGCAACTAACATGGCAGTAGACAACACGGTTGCGACATGGCTGCCAGTATTAAAAGAAGGGCTAACTAAATAACCATTGACTTTCGCATCAATAAAATCACGATGGCTCTCGATGATCACACTATCATCAAAGGCTCGAAAGATAGGCTGGTCTGTACTGTCTTTCATATCAAAGGCATAGGCAATTGCCTTTAAATTGTTATAAGTCACCGAAAAATTATTCGTAAACCTGATAGGTAAGACTGTTCGCGTGCTTCGCGGCTGACTCACACGCAATGGTTGCACCATTTCATCCTGTAAAGCACCTACCAGAAAATCGTCCACACAAGAGGGATCGTCTTGTATGGCTTTTTGCATCCGATTGTAAGCGACGGCTAAGGAAGTACTGAGCAATGGTCGTGGATCAAAATTGTATTTTTGTAAGTAATCAAAAATGACATACATCGCATTAAAAGCCTGGTTTTGAATAAACAAACCTAAACCACTGCTATTAACAAGGTTACCTGCTTGTAAAATTTTTTGTTGTGCCGGGCGTTTTTCATAAAAACCCCCTTCTGAAATTGCTGTCACGCGAATGATGTCTTCTGTTATTTCTTGTGGCAATACCTCTCCTGTTTCGGCATGGATAATCCAACCTAAAGGGGCGAATGTTTCATGTTCAGAGGTAGAAATGGCCAGTCCGTTAGATTCCTGGGTATATTCCTGCCTGTCATCCATATAAAATCCCAACTTGCTGATCTGCGACATTTCAGGCGTCGAACTAAATTCAGAAAATACTTCTGCAACGGGTTTCCCTGATTCCCGTAACTCTTTGTCGATCGCTTGTCGCTCACTGGGACTAACGGAAGAAGGGCAAGCGAGATAAGTGAACCCTTGTTTGGTCAGTTCATAGCGCATATTTCGGCCTACATTCCATACGGGAGCGTGAATAATATCCCATAGCCCTTGCTCGCCATAGGTCGTTTGTCTATTCACATGAACCAGAGGCTGTGCCCTTTCGTTTAATAATTTTGAACGGCCTAATGATAAATGACTTGTAAACTCCAGGGATTGGCCAACCGCTTTTGGGCTCATGGCATCAGAACCATCGAAGAACATATCAACCTCATCATTGCCATGTGCAGGTCGTTCTACAGGGTTGCTCGAGTAATCAAATTTTGCAACTTGCTGTAATAATCCAGCCCGTTGCCCCTGTCCTAGATGAAATCGAATGACTAACGCCCCAATATTTTTGAAGCGTTCAGTAAACGCTTCGAGTGGGCTTAATTCTGAATTAAAATCAATATATCCTTTTTCATCAAAGCTATCTTGTCCATACTGAGCACCTTGATAAGACAAAGTAATGCCGGGATAAGATTTTTTGTCTTGCCTGATTTGTTCATAAATAGTCGTTTTGGATTGCATAATAATCACTATACATAAAAAATGTGCAGTATATAACATGATTATTAAGCCTAGATTAACAGCAAATAGGCCGTGCTATTTCTATATAGAGGGTCAGCATTGAGCTCTTGAAGAGCGATATCAGGGAAGCCCTGCAATCGCCCCCATAGATTGGCTGTTTGCTAAATTACATGGCAGCAGTATATCGAGCCCCATCGTCAAATCTGCCTTTTAGCTCAACAAAATTTCTTGCTGGCTGGAAAAAAGTAGCCTGGGTCATTGAAAATTCAGGCTGGACAGGCATCATTTCGGAGAGTTGTAAAAGCTTGCAATAATGGCCGGTGAGCAACATGCTCTCTTCAAGATTTAAATTATTTTTCTTGAACCATCTTATCAATGCATCAGTATATTCAGTACAATTTAATTGATAGCCACTGGGCAAAAATTTTCCTAAATGAGCGCGCGCTTTAAGTACCTCCATGAAAAAATCGGTGATTTCTTTCTGAAACGCCGCATGCCCAGGTATATTAATGTCAGATACCATATCCAACGAACAAACATGCTTGCCTGCCTGATGCTGAGTAATCGATACGCCCCCGTTCGTACCTTGCAGGTAACGTAAATACATCCCTGATACAATGGGGTAATACCCTTTCTTGTTGTATTCATGTAAAGTCGTAAATACCTTTTCTAGGGCAACGACTATCTCATGATGGTCAGCGCTTACTTCGAATAACAAACCAGTATCCTCAACATTACGCGGATAACCCGTCTGATGATGAACTGAGTCATACCAACGTGAAACAGAGGTTTCACCGGTGCTTCCAATCACCAGGGGAAGCACAACATATTGGGCAAAAAATGGGATCCAGGAAGGATATCGGCACAGAAATTCGCTCACATGCAGAGAGTCGAAAATCCTGGTTTCCATTTCCTGCTTCACATGGGTTAAGGGAGTTCGGGCATTTCGATCCGAATCGGTCTTCTCTACGGGACGCCAACGGTAGACACAGACATTTTTAACAGTTCGATTAGTTAACTCATCCGGTTGGTAGGTAGGCATCAGATACACACTGGTATAAGGATCACGTTCCAGTAACCCGTCCTTAATCTCTTCGATTAATTGGGCGACGCTCATCACTTCTCTGCTGCATTCTAATTTTTTGGCTTCAGTACATTGAATTTCGGCACTTAAGACAAAACCAAACAATCCCTGGTGGCCTGAGCAAATTGTCTCAAAATCAGGATGACTGGCATCAATCGTCACAATTTCCCCATTGGGCAGACAAACGGTCATGGATTTGATAAGGCCTGATACACCAGGTTGGTCTTTACCCGTGCCAATGCCACTATTGGCTGCTAAACCAATAAACGAAATATAGGGATTTAACGAAGAGGTAGGTAAAGTCAGGTTATATCGCTCATAGAGCTCCTTATTGATTTCACCCACTTGCATACTGGCACCAATCGTGACGACTTGATTATTTCTATCAACGGCTTTAATTTGCGTAAATTCTTTTCCGACTAAACGAATAACAACATCGGCATCCTCTACACCATGCACAGAATAGGATTCACTGTATTTTTTTCCGCGTCCTCCAGCAGCAGGCCTTACCAAAATCCGTTGTGCAGGATCTTTCTTTTTATTTAAAGCAGTAATGAACTTCAGAACTGCGCTTAATGATGCCGTATCATTCACATCTAACACCAGCGCATTCTTATTTCTTCGAAATTTTGAATAATTTGTCCATCCAGTGGATGATTTAATTTTTAAATTATTTAATTGAATAAATCGCAGTAACTCGACACGTTCTTTTGGCGAAAACGACATCTCACACCTCATTTAACATTGGCTAAAATGATTAATATTTGAGCAAAATGAACGCTTAATGTAAAGCGAATTGTTTTCCCGGCAAGATTCCAATTTGGAATTGGAAAGACTAAGGCCAGGTTTGATGTATTGCAGCCGCTGTTGTTATTGCGCTATTTTAAGTTAACACGTTTCACTCTTTAGTTGGTATAAAATGGTTTTGTACCCTCCAGTTAAAGTCCTTTATGGTGGTAGGGCTCTATGATAGATTCGTCATTAATACACCTCTCCCCGTTCTATGAGCTAACTTCACTCCTGATATTGGCAACCACCATCGGTTTTTTCTGTCTGCTGCTTCGACAGCCAACGATTGTTGGGTTCATCATTGTAGGGATACTGGTGGGTCCAGCCTTTCTGGGGATTATACAGTCCCATGATCATATCGAATTATTGGCTGAATTAGGCATTGCTGTATTACTTTTTCTTGTCGGCCTGAAACTGGACCTCAACCTGATCAAAACCTTAGGCCTGGTTTCCCTGGCGACAGGGCTTGGACAAGTTGTGTTTACTTCCTTGATTGGTTTTTTTATCGCCAAAGGCCTCGGCATGGATTCAGTAACAGCGCTCTATGTGTCTGTTGCGCTGACCTTTTCCAGTACCATCATCATTGTCAAACTGCTTTCAGATAAACATGAAGCCGATTCCCTTCATGGCCGTATCGCCACTGGATGTCTTATTGTGCAGGATCTGGTGGTTGTTTTAGCCATGATGACCTTATCCGCCTTTGCTATTGGCAGTGGGGACAGCGGGGTTGGCTTGACAACACATTTCGTCAAAGTCTTTTTATACGGTATAACACTTTTAGTCTTTGTTGGTCTATTCATCCGTTATCTGGCCAATCCTTTGGTCAACCGCATGGCCCATTCCCCCGAATTATTAATTATTTTTGCCATAGCCTGGGCAGCACTGATGGCCGCTTTAGGCAGTTACTTTGGCTTTAGCAAAGAACTGGGAGGACTGATTGCAGGCATCTCATTGGCCTCGACGCCGATCAGGGACACGATTGCCGCAAGACTATCGCCCTTGCGTGACTTCCTGTTACTTTTTTTCTTTATCGCATTGGGCTCACAACTGAGTTTAAACCAGCTTGGCCATCAGGCCGTGCCGGCAATCCTATTCTCTTTATTTGTCTTGATTGGAAATCCACTGATCATGTTAGCAATTATGGGTGCGATGGGGTATCGCAAACGCACCGCCTTTTTAGCCGGATTGACTGTCGCGCAAATCAGTGAGTTTTCGTTGGTATTTATGGCAATGGGAGTATCGTTAGGTCATATTTCAACGAGCTCCTTAGGGTTAGTCACCCTGGTAGGATTGATTACCATTGCCCTTTCGGTTTATATGATTACTTATTCGCAACCTCTTTATCGTTGGTTGGAACCAGGCCTGTCCTTTTTTGAACGCAGCAATCCCTACCGGGAAAATAGAGAAATTCCTCCGTCAATCCATAAAAATAACTATGACATTGTCATTTTTGGCTTAGGACGGTTTGGCAAAGCGATAGCAAAATTATTAATTGCGAAACAATTAGATGTGCTGGCTATTGATTTTAATCCCGATGAAGTCAGGGAATGGGAGTTTCAAGGCTATGACGCCATCTATGGGGATGCCTGTGATATTGAATTTCTTGCTTCCTTGCCTTTAAATCAAGCAAAATGGATTATTTGCACAATTCCACAACACTTGCTTGGGGTAACCTACCAGGATCCAAGAATTATTTTGACTGAAACCGTAAGACAAGCCAAAATTCCGAGTTATATTGCAGTAACGACACACCATACTTCGGAAATAAAATCATTAAAAACGCGGGGAGTTGATGTCGTTTTACAGCCGTTTTATGATGCGGCGACCAGGGCGGTTGAAATAATCCTGGATCTATCAGAAAGCAATCCAACGAAGGCTGGCAAAGAATAAACTATCGATCCTTTAGCCCATCACCACGACTTATTTGTAGTTGGGATCAACCGGCCGTCCAAGCCTCTACTGAGCGCCCCCAAAATTGGATTTTTGTTCGATTTAAACAGAGGCAACGCTGATTCGCACAGCCGATTGCCGGATAGCTAAGCCAATTTTTGCCTGTCAACCCCTATGCATAAAAGCAATATTGTGGAATAATATTGCCCAATTGCAACAATATTTATCTATTAATATGAAAGTAAAAGCAATTCCTTTAATACTCGCTCTTTTTTTTCCTGCCACTTTATTCGCAAGTACTACAACTTGCCCTTTATCAAACGGGATCAATGTACACACTGCAAAGCGAATTTTAACGATTTGTAAACATGGCTCCGTCGTTAAGAGCTTTGATGTCGCTCTCGGATACAAAGGTGTGGGTAAAAAACGAGCGGGTGATAATAAAACGCCAATTGGTTTATATGGGTTAGCTTATCCAAGAAAATCCAATCAATTTAAAGTCTTCATTCCAATCCTCTATCCGACTGCAAAGCAAAGGGCTGCAGGCTATACGGGTAGGGATGTAGGTATCCATGGCCCAACTCAGTCATCCAGTGTGTTTGGTTGGCTAAGCCACTTACCGGGCGCAACGCGTGGATGCATTGCGGTGGGTAAGAATAACTATATTGAGTATGTGGCGAACTGGGTAAAAACGAATCCTGGAACCAAGGTTTTAATTATTTAAGTAAGTTTTATTTTTTTAGATAGTTATAACCATCGCGAGCTTTATTCTGAATATATCTCCATTTTTATATTCCCTGTAGTTAATCCGCTTTAACAAGCATGAATAAAGCTCAGCATTAACCTGCCTACTCTTAAGTAGACTCCGTCATTCAATCAACTCCCTCACAATAGGGAAGATTTGCTGCAGGCCCGCTGTTCGGTTAGCGGAAATCAACCCTATGGGTAATTTTACCCATCCACACTTTATACTGACTGCCTTACAATTGCCCACAAAAGATGTCCATCACGATGTAGGACACTGCTATTTTGAGGAGCAATCAATGCCTGGTTCTACTAATAAGCGCGATATTGCATTATTGGATGTGGATAACACCGTACTTTTCGGTGCTGCTCCAAACACGACTTATAACGATAATTTACTCGATGCCCTCCTTGAGGCAGGCGTTCGTGATATTTATTTGTTCACCTCAATGACCATAAATTCAGAGAGTGTTAGGGAACGGCAAACACTTGCAAACTATATGGAAAGCAAAGGATTTAAAGTGCATGGAGTTATTACTCCCAGCGATATCTTTTGGCCTTTGGATCAGGAGTTAATGGAGCGTTTCCTGAGCCATTTTAAACGGCCTGATAACAGTTTAACAAAAACCCTGTTAGAGCAAGATCAATATAGTGCCATTAATTTTGCGATTGAGTCCCAACCTGGGGTTGCTTTTGCACTAGCCTTGAACAATCCTGAAAGCATGGCAGGCATCACGGCACATAGCCAGGCAGCGAATAGTGTTCTGGGACTAGTCAAGAAGGCTAGCGATGAATACCTGACTGAAAAAGGCCACATGTATGACTTATTTATAAAACATAAGCCAGAATGGGTGAACCGTATCATTTTTGTCGATGACGCCAATGACAATATCAACGCTGTTGAAAAAGCGAATGAGAAATACAAATGCCGACTATTCGCTGTTTTAAATAGAGACAAGCAAAATGCCTGCGAGCTTCCCGCTCCGTTTTACCAGGAATCGTTTGCTTCAATGATAGGTAACCATCGTTTAAAACAGTTATTAGCAAGCTATTGCGATGCGAAACAAAACACTAGTCGGCAGCCCTCATTGAGCTGGTCTGCGTTTTTCCGTAAGGCCGTATCTCCCGCTCAAGAAGAAACCGCCATTGCTGCTGTACAGAAGGCCCTGGACAATGAAGAAACCGATCTCCTGCCTCATTTGGCCACTCTACGTCAGGGGGAACTTGGAAGTACACTAAGACGCTTTGTAAAAAGCGGTGCAGCAGATGCCTTCTGTGGTAAGAAAATTTCGACTGTCAGTGAATTGGTTAATGCGCTTCATAACCAGGTCAATGGTCAAAATAGCTTTGTGTTTGAAGTTTAATTTCGGGCCGTACCATTAATGGCAGGATGCTCTATAGGACGTGCCACTTTTAAAGAGAAGCCTTGATGTCCAATGCGGAATCAAGGCTGCACGACTCTAGATTTTCAAACCTGCTGAGGTGTCTTCAAGCAAATAAAACCCATCATTTTTTCCGTCAGTACCTGGGTTGTATGCTTTATATACCTGAAGAAAACCTTGATTCCGCCACGCCGCACCAAACTATCGATTACTTTAACAACAACCAGCACTCTGTCATTAATTCTGTTTCAGCTACCTCGTGATCAAAATTATAATAACAAAAAATACAAGGCAAATTTCCCAGCTCTTCACCGGATTCCGGTAACCAATCACGATATAATCCATACACCGTTTCACCAATAGTATTGCGCGAGCCCTTGTGTGCAGCTACTGCATAACGACCCGCTGGCAATCGTTTTTCTATAATCTCGCCTTCAAGTTTCAATTGCTCAGGTACGGTAATAGCAAGATCAAAACGAAACTCTGCGGCAGGTGTTGTTTGCGGATCATCATAGGCAAACCCAAACGCTTCCCCCGCTTTGGGTTTCAGGTTAATCGTTTGCGCTTTAGCCCAGTTGATTAGTCGGTTAACACTATCCCCTACTTTTTGCGGATCACCACGATGTTCTAACACTGCCAAACGTCTTGCCGCTATGTTTTTGATACTTACATTCATTGTCATTTCACCTTGTTTAGGCAAACAATACGGCTGTTGTTCCCACACTTGCCAGCTTGACTGAGCTCTAAACTCACTTGGATTAAGATGGCAAGCTTGTTTAAATGCGCGTGTAAATGATTCATGGGATTCGAACCCCGCATTGATTGCAATTTCAATTATTGATTTATCTTTGTTAACAATTAACTGGTGGGCGGCCCTTTTCAAGCGCAGCCAACGAACATATTGTTGTAACGATAAACCCGTATAGGCCGTAAATAAGCGATGAAAATGATATTTTGAAAAGCAGGCAATATCACTCAACTGGTTTAAAGTGAGTTTTTCGTCAAGATGCTTCCCGATAAACTCGATTACCTTTTTTAATTGACGTTCATAATTCATACTGTTCTCAATTCAAATGATCACTTCATTTACAGGACCAAGGTTACTCCGCCCCTAAATGGGTTGTTTGACCATTATTGCTGAATTAGCATCTATTTTTTAACTGGCAGCATCCCCCTCAAAGTTGCTGAAAACAGTGATTACTTAAAAACCCCACACTAAATTTTCTAACTCCTGCAAGCTCCTTGCTTTATCCTTCCAATCTGGGATTCTTACCTGGATATTTAAATTACTGTATTGATGCAGCAACATTAATGCAGTCAATTGATGGCTCAACGTCTTCGTCAACTCATGGGGTAAATAACCATAAGCCGTTAAAAACGTATGTAGCAATTGCTTGTCACCTTGTATAAGGAAGGCGCCTGGACCAAGCAAATCATACTCAGGCAACCCTAGCATCGCATCGCCAAAATCAATCAATCCACTGATGTGCCAAATACCCTCTACTTGCTTCACTAAAACATTCATTGGGGTATATTCCCCAGTTAAAATAACTGGCTTTTTGAGCGTTGGTAATATCTCTTTGGTTGAATCAAGGTAAGCAGGCAACTCTTGTAATAAAACGGTTGAAAGCCCTTTAGCCCGATGATGTTCTTCGCACTGCGCTCTTTGTTTTTCAAGAAATTGCGGCCAATGACAATCAATCGCTTCAAGTCCATCCGTGGGTAAGGCATGAACTTCCCGAATGAGCTCTCCTAACTCACGAAGAATGACTACTTTATTGTTATGGGCCATGGTTTCCCAAAGGCTTTCGAGAAGTGTTCCTTCAAGTTTGCTGAGAATAAGATAAGGCCATCCAAGGATTTCTCCTGCATACTCAAGCGAGGGAGTTTTAATCGACAGTCTTCCCTCTACCTGCTTTAAAACCAATCGCTCACTTTCAAATTGGCTTTGATGAAACGGCGGAAAAATTTTAATGACCTTACTATCTCCATAGGAAAAGACAATATTTGTCCCTTCAGAAAATAGCCTTAGTGAGGCCTCGGGTAATTGGTGTCTATCAATAACTGCGGCAGCCAGGTCTTCTGCAATGCGCAGCTTGCATTTTTCATAGTCTTCAAAGGTATGAATCGTTGAGAGTGTTTGGTTTAAAGTAGTGTTATCCATCAATTTTAATCCTGATACCTATTATTGCTCTATAGCTCGCAGCATTAGATTACTACATGTCAGGAAATAGAGTTGACCTTGGTGTGATATTTTTTCTTTCGTCTGCATGCCACAACATAATCTACTCACCAGTCGGATAGGTTTCGGGTAAATCATCAGAACTTAGTTGATTTTCCGTTGATAACGCAGTTAATGCACTGGTCTTATCAATGTGAATAATGCTATCAAATTGATAAGGTAACTGGGAAAAATAATAATGGCTCAGCCGCTCTGATTCCGGCAAATAGATAACCCCAATGGCCCTTTGCAATCTGGCGTGTTTCAGTAGTTCTATCAGGTGGCTTTTGTTGCGTAAGTTTAAAAAGAAGGTACTGGTTGATAGCTTATGGAATAATGCTTCATAGCTTGCTTCAAGCGCTGGCAATACGGTTTTAATTTCAGCAGGATAATCCCAGTCAGAGGAGGCCATTACAGTCCCCGTATATGTAGAAAATCCTAAAAGATAAGAACTGGTATCATAGTGCTCTCGAACAATTTGGCCTAAATTCACTTCCCCTCGATCATTCATCTCGGTGGCTCTGGCATCGCCAACATGAGAATTATGCGCCCAAACAATCACTTTGGCTGGCAAATTGCTTTTTGATTCAATGTGAGCAATGACATTGCTTAAGGTTTGGGCCATATGGCTATCGCGTAAATTCCATGATATTGCTCTGGGCTCAAACATAGCCCGATAATATGCTTCAGCATTTTTTACCAGGCGTGCATTTTGATTGGCATAAAATTCTGCTTCACTCAGTAATAATTTATCCGCATTTAATGTTGAAAAGGTTCGATGTTGCATTTCCAATAACTGCTCTTTAACTTCCTTGATACATGAATGTTTCAAATGTTGATTGACAAAATAACCATACATTTGTGGATCCATGGCTGTATGATCAAAACAAGCGTAACGATTTTTAGCTTGCTCGGCCAAGTCAGGCTGGTGTGAGGCTAAAAACCCTATAATAGCCTGCATTGAATCATGTAAACTATATAAATCCAATCCATAAATTCCAACCTTGGCTTTAACATCAAGATTGTCATTGTATTGTCTCAACCAATGTAAAAATGGAGGTATGGTTGTATTAGCCCACATCCAGGTTGGAAAACGGGTAAAGTCGTCCAAAGCGGTTCGTTCATTGCGGAATTCATTACTACCTAGAATATAACGATGCATTGAGTAAACACTTGGCCAATCACCTTCGATGGCAATAGCCTTAAACCCTTT
Organism: Legionella donaldsonii; assembly: GCF_900452385.1. Lineage (NCBI taxonomy): Bacteria > Pseudomonadati > Pseudomonadota > Gammaproteobacteria > Legionellales > Legionellaceae > Legionella > Legionella donaldsonii. Next base: position 2,747,196 of record NZ_UGOA01000001.1, read on the forward strand.
TTGCTCGATTAATAATTGACTTAAAGCAATACGCGTTTGATAGAACTCTTCCGTTCCATGAGTGGCCTCGCCCATTAAAACAATTCGGGCCTCACCAATGCTGTCAATAATTTTATCAAAACCAGAGGTCTTGGTGATTTCAATTGGATTAATTGCCTTGGTCAAAAGATCAGTTAATTTCTCATCAATTACCAGATTGGCCATTATTCCTCCTGTTATTTTCCTACCTCAACTAATCTCGTTTTAATTCATTATTGACATCATTTAAAAGATCAGCCTCAGAAACATGAACCAAATCTTTTGGTATTACACGACTTATTAATTTTTCAACTTGTTTATTGATATCTTTTAATAAGAGGCCATGCATAGGAGGTGAGGAGACCAGGATCAATTTTTCATAGTCATTTACAGCGTGACCGTGTTCAAGAATCTTGGCAATTTCTTTTGCAAATCTCTCAATTTGGATTGCTTTGGGATCTGATTCCTGACTATAGGTCCCATGCGCACCTGAGGATTGGTATCGACCAGGCTTATCAGAGGTAATCTCAATATCTTTTAATTTGTTTTCACTATGTTCTATTTGTTTAACCAACGCTAAATTATTTTTGGAATAGTCATATATTCTGCATATTGTTGAGTCGAAAACGACAAGCCAGGTTAGTTGCTGTGATTTCATAATACCTCCGTGTAATAACAAGCAGTCTGCTGGACTGTTCATCAGAAACAAAGCCCTTCGCAATAACCAAAGAACAATATAAAGGTTAACTGGTTAAAGAAAGTCCTTTTATCAAATTTCCCTTAGTTTATAGACTATAGATTCACTTTTAACAATTGGAGTGCTTTTTTTGCCAGGCAGGATAAACGATGAAATCACAACAATTTGCGGACCAAGAATAGATAACAATAGATAACGCAATAGGTAACATTTGAAGATCGCACCTAGGGACCCAGAAGAGGAGATGGGGGAGAAATGGACTCTGCGTGGGTATAGTCTAAAAATTGGGCCCTCAAGGTATTAGACAAAACCCCATTGACCAATTTTGATGGCTTATCAGAGGGCAAATGCGGATGGATTGCTTTTATTTTATCTATCGCCTGAGTACAGGCCGTTAAAAATCGGCTTACTAAAAATTCATAATTTTCCACAGTAAAATCAACCTTCGGATGAAAGTGTATTGGTCTTTTATGCAACATTTGACTGTAGGTAGACGCCATGTGTTCCAGGGTTTGAATAGAAAAATCGAAATTAATATTTCCCGGCATTTTCATCGCTTCAGTGAGGTACTCCTCTACAGACTGAGGTGAATGATCGGCATCTATGACAACTAATTTACCGTTTGCAACGCCCCAATTACCCTCATTCATTACCAGATCTTGGACAAATGTTCCAGCAACAGCCAGCTTTGCGATACCTGCCTCGCCTATTTGCTCGACAACTTTTTCTCGTATGGCCCTCTTGATTTGCCACTGATCAGGAGTGCTTCCTTTTCGGTGATTTAACTTGATGACTGACCGAGTACACTGGGTAATAATGCTTTTGAAACCAGTAAAATTCTCGATAAACTCAGAGGCAAGGTATTTTTCAGCCTTCATTACGTCACCTGATGATGAGATATATCGGCCATTTTTTTCATGAACCAGTTTAATCCTTGGAGTATCTATGCCAATATTTTCTCGAACAAAATAGAGGTTATGCATCCCTAAAAGAATATTAGAATACCTATCTCCGTCCCCTTCTTCACAGACTTTAAGGAGATATTTTTTATCTTTAATAACACAGATTTTACCTGCGCTTACTCCATTTGTTTTTTGTTTGCAATCTCTAATCGTCCCCGTCACAGGCTGAATGGTCAGTGTATGACTCATATCGATTGGCTTTAATAGCAAACCGGGCACTGGTTGGGTAACAGGCCTGTAGAGGCTTAAGGCTCCAGTGGTGCTGGCGTTAGAGGGTTGAGAAAAAAAGGTTTGCGTCTGCGAGACTAAGGCTTTTTGGGTTTCCGTGTTTGTACCAGACTGTTTTTTTGGTGTTGCCTCTACAGAAGAGACTAATGCTGACAACGCCAAAATAAATACTAACTGTTGTGCGAGTGATAATTGATTAAAATCCCTTCCACACGCTGAAAACACAAAGGGCTCCGACTGCTTATTTCTTTTTTTATCTACAGGCAACCGTTGTTTTTGATTAAATTTATGCTGTGTTTGATAAGTTGAGCGATGAGATGGTTTGCTCTTGAAATGACTTCTTTTTTCCCGCATGATACAGACAACAAAACAATCAACTAGCGCAATATATTATCATTTGCAGCTTAATGAATTATTAAGGCCTTTTTATCACTATTTATCTTGGATGGGCTCTGAACTCTTTTACTGTCACTAAGGTCTTAAATAAATAGCGATGTCCTTTTCGATGCGTGTTATCAATGCTTGAATAGCCGCCCTGATTGGCTCTGTAATCTCAAATTGAAATTTGAGTTCGTTAATTTCTATACCATACAAAACCAACTTATTTGGTAATAAATTAAGGATTTTTCCCATCTCTATGGTATTTGCCAGTCCAAATTCATGCGTGGATTGTATTGAATTAATTGTTTTAATTTCTTCATTTTCAAGATAAAGAAGGCTGCCTGCCTTTGCCCCTGTTCTAACGGCATCAATTAAAAAAACCGTTTTTGCCTGTTGCATCCAATCGAGCAAATTAAGACCTGGCCTATCACAAGCCATGAATTGTAATTGCTGTGTAGAGTAGCCTTGAAGCGCTTTCTTCTTTTGTAATCCCTGAACAACCTCCCACCCTAAACGGTCATCCCCAAAAGGTGAACCAATACCTAAAATCAGCAATTCAATCATCTCGATCCACATCTAAAGTTAAGAAATGAGTCGAACAGGAAATACAGGGATCATAATTTCTAATGAGCTTTTCACTATAACCCCTAAGCTCATCACTTGGTTTTTCAAGTCCAAACTGCTGCAGGGAATGGTATAAATCGTCTTCAATACAGGCCTGGTTTTGGCTGGTTGGTGGAACAATCCGGGCAGATTGAACCAACCCTTGCTCATCCATTTCAAAACAATGCCACAATAAACCGCGCGGTGCCTCTGTACATCCATAGCCCCGACCTGAAGCGATATTCACCTCCGTATAAGACGAATCAGGATAGCTATAATTTTCCAAAATACGAGAAGCCTCCAATAGACAAAAATAAATTTCAATTGCGCGCGCTAAAATGCTGTGATGAATATTTTTACTTGGAAAATGAACGTCTAATTGCTTTAAAAAAACTTTTATCTGTTCAGGTAGCCGTTCATGATTGATATTTAGCCGTGCTAAAGGGCCGACCAAATAGGGTTTACCGTCTAATAAACAGTGAAGCGCGTTGGAATAAGGGACTTGATGTTCTTTAAAGTAATCATCAAACTCATCAATAGTAATATTCAGCCCTTTATCTGAAACAATGCGTCCCTCATTCATTGGATATTCCTGCTCATGAAATAAAGAAACACAGGTGAAATCATGGAAGGTTTTTCCAAAAGGCAATGTGTTTATCCATTGAATAAGTTCTTCACAATCGACAAGTGATGCCTTTATTTTTTGTAATAGGGTTTGCACAAGCAGTGGATCAGGAGCCTTGTAAAAACCGCCAATCCTTGCACCAACCGGATGGACAGATCGCCCCCCTAATAATCGCATTAATTCATTGCCCAGTGCTTGTAAACGCAAACCGCGACGTACTTCATGAGGGTAAATTTTTGCCATCTCGGTCACTGCTTTAAAACCCAAACTATCTGGCAAAGCCAAAAGGTGGATATGTAAGCTATGACTTTCTATCCACTCCCCACAATAAAACAAACGCCGCATCTCGCGCACCCAAGGGCTAGGCCGCATGTTAAAGCAATTTTCAATGGCCTGCGTCGCACTCATTTGGTAAGCAACCGGGCAAATACCACAGATGCGAGCAACCATATCTAAAACCTCGCTATAATCCCGTTGCTCTAAAAATTTCTCAAATAACCGAGGCGGCTCATAAATTTTGAGCTGCAAAGATTGAATTTTATTATTCTTAATTTTTATTTTAAGCGCCCCTTCTCCTTCCACACGAGCAAGAATAGGAACTTCAATTAATTTTTCTTTATTCTTTGACAATCTTAATCCCTTTAAAATAATTACCTGCCTGGTTAAATGCGGCTGCTTGATTATTGATATGCAAAAATTGCCTGGCAATCTTATCGACGCTACTGCCATTTTGGGCAAACCGAAGGCCTAATGAATGCGCATTGGGATTTTCCGAAGGGCCATAACAGGCATAACAAGCACGTCCATACCCAGGGCAAAGAGCGCCGCAACCTGTTTGAGTAACAGGGCCCATACAGGGTTCTTTTTTAGTAACCAATACACAGACCTGCCCTTTGCGTTTGCACTCCAGACAGACCGCATCCCTCTTAATACGTGGAACCACACCAAACAATAGCGAACGCACCGCATTCATTACCTGATGGGTATTAACAGGACAGCCCCATAACTCCAAATCCACTCGCACATGACTTGAAATTGCTGTAGAGGTACTTAGGGCTTCAATGGTTTTTGGTGACGCATAAATACTCGCCATCCATTCTTGATAATTCGCTGCATTGCGTAAAGCCTGAATACCACCTGCCGTTGCACAGGCTCCAATCGTAATAAGAAACGTTGAATTGGCACGAATCTTTTTTATCCGCTCTGCTTCTTCAGGCGTTGAAATACTTCCTTCGACAAACGCAATATCAATTTTTTCCTTAAAATCAAGAAGGCCGGCTTCAGCAAAATGGGTCAGCTCAACCAATTCGGATAACATGAGCAAGGCTTCCCCAGCATTTAAAAACGCCAACTGACAACCATCACAAGAAGTGAATTTATAGACTGCCAAGTGCGGTTTCCTCATTTCAAAATCCTGGTTCGGTAAACAAGGCTTTTATACAATCATAGGCAAAAACAGGACCGTCCTTACAAACAAATAAACCACCATATTGACAATGTCCACAGTGACCTATGCCACATTCCATGTTGCGTTCCATGCTAAGATAAATCGCTTTTTCAGAAATACCTTGATTAATCAATGCCAGGCTAGCAGCCTGCATCATTCCTTCAGGACCACACATCATTGCTATTGTATTGTTGGCATCTAACTGAAGTGAAGTAATCCTATCCGTTACATAACCAACACTCCACGGCCATGTTGGACCCGCCTTATCGGCAGCAATATAAATTTCGGTTTGCGGCATGGCTTGCCATTTCTTATATTGCTTGCGAAAAATAAAATCTTCACTATGTTTTACACCCTGAAAAATCTTTAGGGCCCCGTACTGTTCCCGTCTGGCCAAAATGTAGTTAATAACGGATACGGTTGGTGCGCATCCCAAGCCGCCGGTCACAATCACAATATCTTTGCCTAAAGCCCCTTTTACAGGCCAACCATTGCCAAATGGACCACGAACACCAACATAATCACCCTTTTTTAATTGCTGCATTGCTTTTGTTACTCGTCCAACCGCACGAATTGTATGCCCTAGATAACTGTGCTCTGCGGGATCGGAACTAATTGAAATTGCGACCTCACCTACACCGTAGAGGTAAAGCATGTTAAATTGTCCAGGATAGAAAGAAAAATCCTGCTGGTCTGGCTTTTCAACCAATTGAAGATCGAGGGTGAAAATCGTGGCTGACTCTTGATGCCGTGCATTAATTCTTGCAGTACGAGGTAGATAGGAATCCTTGAACATTATTTCGTTTCCCTTACATTGGATTCACCTGAAATAGCAGCTAATTCTTCGGTCATATCAATGCCTACTGGACACCAGGTTATACAACGGCCACAACCTACGCAACCACTCGTATCAAACTGATCAAACCAACTACCTACTTTATGCGTCAACCATTGTCGATAACGCTTTTTTGTATCATCACGAATTGGGTGGCCAGCCAGGTAACTGTGGCCTTCAGTAAAACACGAATCCCATTCGCGCTCCAAGGTGCTACTTTCTCCATCAAGGCTGGGATTTGTTATTTCACTATGGCAAAAACAGGTGGGACATACAGACGTACAATTGCCACAAGATAAACAACGTTCAGCAACCTCCTCCCACCGTGAATGACCTAAATTGGAGAACAATAAATCTCGCAACCCTCGCTGATTATCCAAAGGGATACGCTTCGTTTGCATGGCATCCGCATTAGCAATTTCCTGTCCGGCATCGTTACCTTGTTGTGTTGTTGCCAATACTAAATTCAGACCGGAAATTAAATGATGACCACGCTCGCTGCCCCCTTGAATGACGAAACCCGAATCTAATTCGGTCATTAAGAGATCGAAAGGACTCCTGACATTGGGTCCCGTCCCTGCCGAAACACAAAAGCAATTATCAGACGAATAACCACAATTAACAGCAATAACAAATAACGATTCACGGCGTCTTCGATAGCGTTCATCTTGATGGGGCTGTGCTAAAAAAACCTTATCCTGAATTGCCATTGCGGCTAAATCACAAGAACGAGCCCCAATAATGGCGATGGGCAATTCATTAGCGATACAGGGTTTAAATTCCAGTTTTCCTGTACTGCTACGCTCAACACGCCAAACAGTTTCACTGGGTTTAAATAGTAACGGCTTGATCGCTTGCGGGCCATTAGCCCATGAAAAGGCACGTTGTACAGGCAGTTGTTCTAGACGATACTCGCCTGGAGCCTGATGAGCACGAATACCCCAAGGTAACTGGTTTGCGTCTGTCAGCTTATCATAGACAATTGCTCCGTCACGGACTTGAGGCCCCACACAAGAGAAACCTAATCGCTGCAATGCATCAATTAATGCTTGTAACTTGTCCTGGGGCAAAAAATAGCTCCGATCATTCTCCATAACAGCTTCATCCTTAGCAGTTAGCAAATTCGCGGTAACTGTTCTCCGCTTAACCAATCCATCATTCGTAGCCCTCCTAATCTTGTACGCAATTGTACAAAATGCCTGGGATCTTCTACGACTTCTCCAATGATTGCTGCTTCTTTACCTAAGGAGTGGCTTCGCATGGTTGCGATTAACTTATCAGCCTCTTCTGCAGCACAGATAGCTAAGAGTTTGCCTTCATTAGCCACATATAACGCATCTAAACCGAGCAGTTCGCAAGCACTTGCCACTTCCGTACGGATAGGAATTTGGTCCTCATCGATAACAAAGCCAACCCCAGATTGTTCCGCCCATTCATTTAAGGTCGATGCCACGCCGCCTCGCGTAGGATCGCGAAGACAATGAAGCGAAGGTACCGCATCAAGCATGTGGCTAACCAACCCATTTAAAGCGGCTGTATCCGATTTGATGGTTGTTAAAAACTCCAAATTATTACGCTTGGATAGAACAGCAATGCCATGATCACCGACATAACCGCTGAGAATAACCTTGTCACCAGGCCTGGCCTGATCGCCGGAAATACAAACACCCTGAGGCACTACGCCTAATCCCGTGGTACTAATAAATACCCCGTCACCTTTACCACGTTCCACCACTTTGGTATCTCCGGCAATAATTGCTACATTAGCAGCAAGGGCAGCCTCTGCCATTGAGGTCACAATTTTTTTTAAGTCTGCAAGGGCAAAGCCTTCTTCTAAAATAAAACTTGCTGACAAATACAGTGGTTTCGCCCCTGCCATGGCAATATCGTTTATCGTTCCATGCACCGATAAGGAACCAATATTTCCCCCCGGGAAAAATAAAGGGGAAATAACATGAGCGTCGGTGCTCATTACCATTCGTCCAGACTCCACAGAAAAACAGGCTTGATCATTTTTTTGTGCGAGCCAGGGATTATCAAAGGCAGGCAAAAAAATCTCGTTAATTAATTGCACCATTGCTCGTCCACCACTGCCATGGCTCAAATCAATAATACCGTTTTTAATATTTAATTTGGGTCCTGCCACTTTTCTTTGGCTGATAGTTTCCATCTTTAACGCCCCCTTCCGTAGGCATAAACCGCAGCGCAGGCTCCTTCAGAGGAAACCATACAAGAACCCAAAGGATTTTGGGGTGTACACACCTTGGCAAATAATTTGCAATCACTCGGTTTTTTTATACCGCGTAAAATAGCCCCGCAATCACATTGTTTATGTTCAACACCAGGAAGATCGGGCAAAACAAACCGCTTTTCAGCATCAAACCGCTCGCAAGTGGTTTTAATTTGCAAGGCACTTTCCGGGATATTACCCAACCCGCGCCACTCAAAATTGGAACGCAATTCAAACACGTCTCTTGTGATAGCTTGTGACTTTAAATTTCCTTCTCGCGTCACTGCACGGGTGTATTGAATTTCAACATCACTTTGCCCTTTGTTAATTTGCTCAATGACCATTAAAATGGAATGCAAAACATCAAGTGGTTCAAATCCTGAAATAACAATAGGCTTTTTATAGGTTTTGCTTATTGGCTCATAGGCCTGGCTCCCTGTCACAATGCTTACATGAGCGGGTCCTATAAATCCATCCAGATTATGAATACCCTCTTCATCGCCCGATGATTGCAAAAGGCAATTCATAGCGGCAGGCGTTAATACATGATTACAAAAGACTGAAAAATTAGACAAATTTAATCTTGCAGCCTCTTTAATCGCATGCGCTGTGGGCGGCGTTGTTGTTTCAAAACCAATAGCAAAAAAAACAACGTCTCGTTCTGGATTAAGTGTCGCCAACCGCAATGCATCATCCACTGAATAAACCATCCTGACATCAGCTCCCTTTGCTTTTACCTGCAATAGGCTTTGCTGATTAGAACCTGGGACACGCAACATATCCCCATAACTACAAAAAATAACGTTAGATGAAGTAGCCAGGGCAATGGCCTTATCAATGCGGTTTATAGGTAAAACGCACACGGGGCATCCAGGGCCGTGAATCATTTCTACATTATTGGGTAAAAGACTTGGGAGACCATAACGGTGTATGGTATGAGTATGCCCACCACAAAACTCCATCAAGCGATACTGTCGCTCAGGCAATGCTTTATTACCAATTTCTTTGGCTATTATTTTCGCAAGCCTGGCATTACGAAAATCATTAATGTATTTCATTGGGCTTCCTGCATTTCAGCAAATAACATCAGTGTTTTTTTGGCTTCTTCTTCATCCAGCCTTGTCAGGGCATATCCCACATGAAGAATAACGTAATCCCCCTCACTCACTTGTTCTACCAGGGCGAGCGAAATTTCTTTTTCAATGCCGCCTATATTCACTAGTGCTCTCTGAGAGTCCAGCAATCGAACGACCTGAGCAGGAAGAGCTAAACACATATTAATTCCGCCTCTTTGTAATTTCCAGCAAGCCATGCCTGCCCCAATGAAATGCCACCATCATTGACAGGCACTTGTTCTGGTAAATAGACTTTCAGTCCACTACGTTCTAATTGTTTTATCAACCCGTCTGCAAGCACCTGGTTTAAAAAACAGCCACCACTTAATAAGACCTGCCTGATCGCTGTCTTTTTTACCTGAATCATAATCCAATCCACCAAGCCCGCAATTAAAGTCCCATGAAAAACATTGGCACCACGCCTGGGATCCTTATCAAGTAAGTGCCTAAATGTTGGTAAAAAATTGAATTGATTGTTGGCGAGAGTCCACCCCCCCTCAAAAACTTCAGGATTAGTGACTAAGCTTTCAAGCTGCATAGGGGCTTGCCCTTCATATTGGGAAATCGTGTTGATGCCTAACAAAGCACTGGCGGCATCAAAAAGACGACCACAACTACTGGTAGTCGGCAAAGAATGGCTGTTTTTTAGCAAATGAACCAACTCGGAAACATGAGGCTTGTCGAAAAATCGCCGCAGTATCTCACCCTCTTTTTGCAAACAATGTAAAATGGCAGCAGCCATCCGCCAAGGCTGGTGAATCGCTCGCTCTCCACTGGGTTGCGGTAGAGGATAAAAATGCCCTAATCTTTGAATTTGCGTATTTTCCAGAAGAAATAACTCCCCTCCCCAAGCCTTACCATCCCATCCATAGCCGTACCCGTCTAACACAAGGCCCAACGCAGGCTCCAAAATATGATACTCCGCGGCAACTGCTGCCAAATGAGCCTGATGATGCTGTACAGAAATTACTGGCAGATTATAGTGCCTGGCAAGGCTGGTTGTATAAAAATCAGGATGCAAATCACAGGCAATACGTTCCACTTTAACATCAAGAAATCGCATCCAATGAGAGAGTGACTCATGAAAAAAATCAATCGTTTCTTTATTCGTTAAACTTCCTATATGTTGAGAAATAAACGCTTCATTCCCCCGTGTTATACAAAACGTATTCTTAAGATGCCCCCCTAAAGCCAGGGTTGAAGGTATGGAAAAAGGCAATTGAACACTGATAGGAGAAAATCCTCGAGCACGCCGTATAAAACGCGGCTGGTTATTGATAAAACGCATGACTGAATCATCAACACGAGTAATCACCTGGCGATTATAAGCGATCACTAAATCAGCAATCGCTATTAACTCATTATGCGCCTTTTCATCCGCGATCATTAAAGGATTCCCTGCCCTATTGGCACTTGTTGCAATCAATACCGAGGAATGAAGCTCATCCAGCCATTTCAAGCCCTCCGGATAACCTGCCAGAGCGTGGAATAACAAATAATGCAAGGGGGAAGAAGGCAACATCACACCCAGACCAGATAAACCTGGGGCAATAATTTCCGGAAGAATGTCCTGCTTCTTTTTTAATAATACGATAGGGCGCGCCTGGCTGCTGAGAATCTCTTTCTCTTTATCGCTGACCGTTACAAATGTCTCAGCACTCATGCAATTTAGCACCATTAACGCCAATGGTTTTGCTTCACGGTATTTTTTTTGGCGTAATCGTTGAACCGTCTCATTATTTCTTGCATCACAAACTAATTGATAGCCTCCCACTCCCTTGAGAGCAATAATTTTTCCTTCCAATAGCGCTTGGGCAATGACTTGAATGGAAACGGAAAGCTCTGGACCACAGTCTTTACAAGCCGTAGGTTGAGCATGATAGCGGCGATTCTCAGGCGAACTATAATCACGCTCGCAAGACGGGCATAAAGTAAATTCGCCCATTGATGTCTGGCACCGATCATAAGGTAATTCTTTAGTAATCGAAAAGCGTGGACCGCATTGTGTGCAATTCAGAAAGGGATAGTAATAATAGCGGCTATCCGGATTAAAAAGCTCTCCCAGACAATCAGGACAAGGACTCATATCAGGCGATATAATACCGTGTGAAGCCCCGGTTTTTTGACTTTCAATGATAAGAAAATCGTTTTCATTAGCGATTAAAGCAAGATTGCTTGTTTCAATATCGTGAATCCTGGCTAATGTTGGTAACGACGTTAAAAGGTGGGAAAGAAAAGAAGAAACAAACCATCCCTGCACTTCAATCAGGACACCTATTGTATTATTTTGCACCCATCCTGTTAGATTTAAGTGCTGAGCAACCCGGTATACATGGGGACGAAAACCGACCCCCTGAACCTGGCCTTTAATTAAAATCCGTAATCTTTCTATCTCAGCCATTCCCTTGGATCGCTTCTAGCCACTCATACCATTGACCTAAACCCTCTCCCGTTGTTGCAGAAACAGGCAACACATTAACCGTTGGATTAATTTTTTTTACATCTGCAATACACCGATTGATATCAAAATCAACATAAGGCAATAAATCCGTTTTCGTTAGTAACAATAAGTCTGCCTTACGGAACATTTCCGGGTATTTTAAAGGCTTATTATCTCCTTCTGTTACAGAAAGAATGACTACTTTATAGGCCTCACCCAAATCAAATAATGCAGGACAAACTAAATTGCCTACATTTTCAATAAAAAGAAGGGAGTGTTTTTTTAACGAGAGGTTTTCAACCGCATGACCAACCATATGAGCATCTAAATGACAGACTTTGCCTGTATTAATTTGAATCGCTTCTCCGCCGCTTGCCTGAATTTTTTCAGCATCATAATTTGTTTGTTGATCACCGACGATCACCGCAATATCCAGGCGATGCTTTAAGTCAGCAATCGCTTGGGCAAGTAAGGTTGTTTTCCCTGAGCCGGGACTTGACATCAAATTAATAGCAGTAATTTTATTGTTTAAAAAAGTACGACGATTGATTTCGACGAACTCCTGGTTTTTTGCCAGTATTTCTTGCTCAATTGAAACAAGCTCCCCTGCATCATGGTGGTGGGTATGTAAGAAATTGGCATCGTCATGATGCTCATGATGGTCTCTTTCTGAACCTGAACAACCGCAAAGTCCACACATTATTCGACCTCCATCGATTTAACACGCAGCTCCTCACCCTGAATTATTCTTAACGAATATTGCCCACAAATATTACAGCCATCATAATAATTTTTAAGCATAACAGTTTCCTGACAAAAGTCACAGATTGCTTGTCCTTTGATCTCAATTATCTCCAGACTCGCATTTTCTGCGATGCCCCCTCTTGCCACCACACTAAAACTAAACCGTAAAGATTCATGATCAACGCCGCTTAATTCTCCAACCTCCAGATAAATTTTCTTTACTGATTGGCAAGCGATTTGGGATGCACGCTCCTTAACGATTTCAAGAATAGAGCGAGAGAGTGTTAGTTCATGCATATTAAATTAATCATTAGGTATAGACATGACAGCTTAGATCTTAAAAAATAACTTGTCTCTAAAAAGGATCAAAACCATTGATACAATAACCAATTCCACGCTGCTAATCATCGTCTTTGTATTTGGGTTAGGTTTGCGCCATGGCCTGGATTTGGACCATATAGCAACCATTGACTCCATCACCAGAACGCTTAGAGCAAATAATCAACTGTCAAAGCGTGTGGGGTTTTTATTTTCGTTGGGACACGGGTTAGTGGTCATTATTCTCAGTGTGATTATCAGCAACGGCATTATCCGAGCACAATTCCCAACATGGCTAGAGCCGTTAGGAAGCTATATATCCATCTTTTTCTTATTAGTCTTTGGATTAATTACGCTTCATAATTGTTTAGTCCACAAAACAAAATCACACCCGCCAATCAGTATCGGCGGTTTTTTCGCCCTCACCCTGAAACGATATAATGCGTTCTGGATTATATTAACTGGCGCTCTTTTTGCTTTTTCCTTTGATACCTTTAGCCAAGTCGCCTTATTTTCTATTTCAATGTCTTCTTCCAGTAATTGGTATTTTGCAGCCCTCCTTGGCCTGTTTTTTATGTTGGGGATGATGGCAACCGATGGGCTAAATGGCTTTATGGTATCTCTACTCATTCAACGAGCCGATAAATTTTCGTTTTTGATTTCACGGCTTTTGGGTTTTTTTATTGCCAGCTTCAGCCTCATCTTGGGTTTGTTAAGTCTCTATACGGAATTAAATAAGCTCAGCTAAAATAGAAAGGCTGCCATTTTCATAAAATGGCTTAGGGTTGTTTGAATAGGAAGGATCCCATCATGCAGTCATGGCACGCATTAAGCGTAGCGGAAGTAAAAAGAATTTTAGCTGAACAACCCAGGAACTATGGCACAAACGAACTAAAGGATTTCGAAACGGTACCATGGTACTCTATGCTGGCAAGACAATTCGCTAATCTCTTAATTGGTGTCTTGCTTTTCGCAATGGCGCTCTCTTTTTTTCTTGGTGATCTCTGGGATGCCTTAGCTATTCTTGCTATTGTTATTTTTAATGGGCTTCTCGGCTTTTTTCAGGAATGGCAAGCAGAAACAACGATACAAAAACTCAAATCGTTACTATCCCCTTTGTGTTACATTCTCCGCAATGGTGAAAAAGAACTCATTGATGTCAAAAAACTCCTTCCAGGCGATTGCGTCCTTTTACAGGAAGGCAATATTGTTCCCGCAGACATTCGGGTTACTCATGCCGTTGATTTATTAGTCAATGAAGCTGAGCTAACTGGCGAATCGGCATCTGTTGCCAAGGGAATAGAATCCTTGCCGGAAAAAACAATACTGACTGATAGACGCAATATAGCCTTTATGGGAACCCATATTGTCAGTGGGCATGGTGAAGGTCTGGTTGTTGAGATTGGCATGAATACCGAATTCGGGCGTATTGCGCAACTAACCGGAACAATTAAAGAAACGAAAACAAAACTCCAACATCAACTGGAAACACTGGGAAAACAATTTGGACTTCTGGCACTTCTTATTTCTTCTCTGGTAATCATTGCCGGCGTACTTGGTGGCAAAAATATTATAACGATGCTGATGACAGGCATATCATTAGCGGTTTCAGCGATTCCCGAAGGTCTTCCCGCTGTTGTCACCATCGCCCTGGCATTAGGCGCAAAAAGAATGGCTCATAAAAGAGTATTGTTACGCCGCCTTCAAGCCGCAGAAACATTAGGTGCCGTCTCGGTTATCTGCACGGATAAAACAGGAACACTGACCCGCAATGAAATGACGGTTCAAAAAATTTGGACAGCCGATGGCGTCTTTTCAGTGACCGGAACCGGTTATGAACCACATGGCAATTTCCAGAAAGAAGGGGTTGTTATTGAGCCTAAATCCTATCCCGAACTTATCGCCTTATTAACAACAGGCCAAAAATGCAACCATGCTTCCATTAAAAAAATTGACCTGCAATGGCAAGCTATCGGCTCTCCTGATGAAGCAGCCTTGATTGTTGCCGCCATCAAGGCTGGATTAGAAATTTCTCATAATCCTGTTATTAGAGAATTTGCTTTTGATTCAACTCGAAAACGCATGTCTACTGTTGAAGAAACGGAAGCCTATCACATCGTTCATGTGAAAGGTGCTCCAGAGGCTATCTTGGATCGTTCTACCCATTTTTTGATTGGCAAGGAAGAAAAAGAGCTCACTAAAGACTATCGAGAGCACCTTGAAAATGCTTATATTGCTTTTGCGAAACAAGGCTTAAGAACACTGGCTATCGCTAGAAAAATAATACCCAAAGAACCCCAAATTACTCTACAGGATGCGGAAACCAATCTCACATTCTTAGGTGTCATTGGTTTGTTTGATCCGCCTCGCTCAGAAGCCCCCCTTGCCCTGCTCCAGGCAAAGCAAGCAGGGATTAGAGTCATTATGATTACAGGCGACTCTCCTATTACAGCCCAAGCCATAGCAACCCAGCTCGGCTTGGATATTGAAAAAATTGTAACCAGTAAGGAGATTAGCGAATTAACTGATCTCGCTTTATGTCAATTATTAGAGCAAAAAATCTTATTCGCCCGAACGGTTCCACAAGATAAATTTCGCATTGTTAAATTGCTCCAATCCCTGGGCAATCTCACCGCCATGACAGGGGATGGCGTCAATGATGCCCCGTCCCTCAAGCAAGCGGATATTGGTATCGCCATGGGAATAAGAGGAACAGATGTAGCCAGAAGTGCCGCTGATATGGTTTTGTCAGATGATAACTTTGCTTCAATTATCGCCGCCATCGAAGAGGGAAGAAGGCAGTATGCGAATATCCGCAAGTTTATTCTTTATTTAGCCGCCTCAAATACAGGTGAATTATTAGCCATCCTGATTAATATAGTGATTGGCGGCCCCTTGATTCTTATGCCCATTCAGATTCTGTGGATTAATCTTGTGACTGATAGTGCTACCGCAATCTCGCTTAGCTTGGAGCAGGCGGAAACGACGATTATGAAACAGCCGCCTCGCCAGATTAATCAACCCATTTTTGATAAAAAGGCCCTGTTTTTATTAGGGTTGTTTGGCTCTTACCTCAGTTTAACGGCTTCTTTCCTCTATCATTTCTATTTGAATGAATCCTATGAAGCAGCTAACACGATGTCTTTTACAGCCATTGTTGTCATGGCAAATATTCTTACCTTAAATTTTCGCAGCTTTCAAAAACCCATGTCGGAAATTGGCTGGTTTTCTAATAAATGGTTACTCACAGCGATTATATCAATGATAGCACTCCAGATTGCGGTGGTTTATTTGCCGGTATTACAACCTATTTTTCATACAGTTCCCTTATCGCGACTGAATTGGGGAGTCATTGTTCTTTGCGCACTCCCTCTCTTTCTTATTCCAGAAGTTTATAAACGGACTCGGGAATTGTAATTATAATTACTTATATTTTAAAAATTTGGGATTAGGAGTGAATTATTAAAACGCATCGTTCTACTACTCAATCCATTTTTAAATGGCAACCCTGCATTGCCTTTCTTTCCTTATTCGCAATCTGCCTGTATTTTTTTATGCGTGCCCTGGACTTCTCTTCGGCAGAAATACCTTTGTTATTCATTATTCTCCTTGGTGGTATCCCTGTATTCATTCAGATTCTATTTAAGTTATTCCAAGGTAATTTAGGCGCTGATTCCCTCGCCGCAATTGCCTTGGTAACGAGTGTTATTTTACATGAATATTTGGCTGCAACGTTTATCATTCTTATGCTTGCCAGTGGCCAAACGTTAGAAACCTATGCCAGACGCAAAGCAGCATCGGCACTACTCGCATTAGTTGAACGCATGCCTTCCATTGCACATCGACAAACCAATAGCCACCTTGAGGACATCCCCCTGGCCTCCATCCACATTGACGATAAAATCGTTATATTTCCTCACGAAACCTGCCCTGTTGATGGCATAGTCACCAATGGACAAGGTACTATGGACGAATCCTATTTAACTGGAGAACCTTATTTAATATCCAAAACACCAGGTACTTATGTTTTATCGGGTGCCATTAATGGCGATTGCGCTCTCACCGTACAAACCACCCAATTGCCATCTGACTCACGCTATGCGGCAATTGTCAAAGTATTGGAAGAGGCAGAACAAAAACGCCCTGCAATTAGACGATTAGGCGATCAAGTAGGTGCTATTTTCGCTCCCTTCGCCCTGTTATTTGCATTCATTGCCTGGTACGTAAGTGGCGATGCTTTACGGTTTCTTTCTGTGCTGGTTATTGCGACGCCCTGTCCCTTATTAATCGCACTCCCCATCGTGTTAGTCAGTGCTATTTCAAAAGCGGCTAAACAAGCGATCATCATCAAAGATCCCGTTATTTTAGAACAATTACCCCTCTGCAAAACGGCTATTTTTGATAAAACAGGTACCCTAACCTACGGCAAACCCTCGCTAACCGACATTATTATTGCTGGTAATTATAAAAAAGAGGACCTATTACAATATGCCGCTAGCCTGGAACAGTACTCCAAACACCCCCTCTCAAACGCTATTCTCAATGCAGCCAATGAGCAAGCCATCATTCTTCTTAACGCAACCGATGTCTCAGAGAAACCAGGGCAAGGGTTAACGGGAAAGATCAATGGGCATACCATCACTATTACGAGTAGAAAAAAACTTCTGGAGTCTGGTGCCTCCAGTGATAACCTTCCACCCGTTTTATCGGGCTTAGAATGTATAATACTGGTTGATGATCGGTATGCGGCCTCACTTCATTTTCGTGACGCTCCCCGTCTCGATAGCAAACCCTTCATCAGTCATTTAGGCCCAGCCCATCAATTTAAAAAAATAATGCTCGTTTCCGGCGATCGCCAATCGGAAGTAGACTACCTGGCTAAATGGCTGAATCTGACTGAAATCTATGCATCCCAAAGCCCTGAGCAGAAACTTGCTATTGTGCGACAAGAAAGAAAGAATGCACCGACGGTTTTTATGGGGGACGGCATTAACGATGCTCCTGCTCTCACCGCCGCCACGGTTGGCGTGGCCTTTGGACAACATAGTGCTATTACTTCCGAAGCAGCGGGGGCTATTATCATGGAGAATACATTAAGCAAAGTCGACGAGCTGATTCATTTAAGTTTAAATACGCGACGGATTGCCGCACAAAGCGCTATTGGTGGCATGGTGCTGAGCATTATAGGAATGGTATTCGCAGCAGCAGGTTTTATTACTCCAGTCGTAGGTGCTGTGCTACAAGAACTAATTGATATTATTGCCATCCTCAATGCGTTAAGATTAGCGACAGGCAAACAAATTACAATTGATCTGCCAAACTATACGATAAATTAAGAGGTTTAATATACTTTATCGGCACGCAACTATTGAGATTAATTTTTTAAACGATTTTAATGCAAGGAATTAATGATGCCTGAATATAATATTCGACTTTTATGGGAACGCGGAGCGGAAGATTTTAACTATCAAACCTATAGTCGCAAACATACCGTATTTTTTTATGGCGGACCAAAACTCGAAGTCAATTCGTCGCCCCATTTTATGCGTAATCCCCAATTTCATTGCCCGGAAGAGTTACTGACCGCCTCTCTGTCAAGTTGTTTTCTCCTTACTTTTTTATCTCTTTGTGCCAAAGAAGGCTATACTGTCGATAGCTATTCTGATCGAGCTACTTGCACTATTGATGAAATTAATCATACCGTTTCACATATTGTTCTCTCTCCCATCGTGTCTTTCAAAAAAGAAAAGACACCGGACAAAAAAGCAATGGAGAAACTTTTTGAGACAACACACAGTCTTTGCTTTATTGCCAATTCACTTAAATCAAGCATTACGATAAAAGCCAAATTTGCAGATGAAGAATAGACCTCTTCGGAAACTTGCTACGGAGGAGAAGTCTAATAGATAACATCAAGTAGCTCTATTCCTTAGGATCCAATCATGGAAAAGGACTTAAAAAAAATATTAGTACTCCAACCTTCTCAAGCGTTACAAGACTTGCAAAGCTCTTTACGAGGGTTAACGTCCGTTGAGGCTAAAAAACGTGTTAAAAAGTATGGAGCAAATAAAATTGCTACCCAACATCGCTCGCATATTTTAGAAGCCCTTTCCCATTCAACGAATCCCTTAGTCATTATATTAATCATTGCTGCATTGATCTCATTTTTCACGGGTAGTCCAATTAACGCCGCTATCATTCTTATCGTCGTGAGTATTAGTATTGGCCTCGACTTTTTTCAAACTCATCGTTCCCTGATAGCAGCAGAAAAATTACAACAGCACGTCGCAGTAAAAACTACGGTATTGCGAAATGGCAGTGAATGTCATTTACCTTGTGATGAATTAGTTCCGGGTGACGTTATCTGTTTAGCCGCCGGTGATATCGTTCCCGCCGATTGTTTATTACTTGACTCCAAAGATTTACACGTACAACAAGCAGCTCTTACGGGAGAATCATTACCTGTAGAAAAGGAGTCAACAGCGATTTCGACTATGCCTCAAAATCCTGTTGAAGCAACCAATGGAATATTTGCAGGTTCTTCTATAGTCAGCGGCAATGCTATTGCATTGGTACTAACGACAGGAAAACAAACACTGTTCGGGCAAATTGCGCAAATATTATCTGCAACACCCCCTCAAACCGAATTCGAAAAAGGCATTTTACGCTTCGGTTTTTTTATCATGAAAACCGTGATTTTCCTTATTCTTTTTGTCTTCTTAATCAATATTTACTTACATCGCCCGGCACTTGAAGCACTGTTATTTTCGATTGCTTTAGCAGTTGGGCTTACACCTGAATTTTTACCTATGATTACAACAGTCACTTTAACAGCAGGCGCTTTAAATATGGCAAAGCAACAAGTGATTGTTAAAAATCTGGCTGCCATCCAGAATTTTGGCAGTATTGATATTCTATGTTCTGATAAGACAGGCACATTAACACAGGGAGAAATGACGCTAGAGAAATATGTGGATATTTTTGGAAACAAATCAGAATACGTCTTATTGCTAGCCTACCTAAGCAGCTTGTTTAGTACAACAATAAAAAATCCTTTGGACAATGCGCTACTTAATAAATCAGGGATCAACCCTTTAGATGCGGCTATTTTACATCATGAACATCCCGCTCAAAAAGGTTATGAAAAAATTGATGAAATTCCCTTTGATTTTGAAAGAAGACGTTCAAGTATTGTCGTTGATAAAAAGGGGATGCACCTAGTCATTACGAAAGGCGCGCCTGAAAGCATCCTTAAAATTTGCAGTAAATACAGGCTCGATGGAGAAGAGAAATCACTCAGTGAGAAAACAATAAAACAGTCTTTGCATTTTTTTCAAACTTTAAGCCGGGAAGGATATCGGGTTATAGCCATTGGCTATAGACCTGCAAAGAAAGAAAGCTATGGGGTAAGGGATGAAAAGGACTTGATTTTAGCTGGTTTTTTAGCTTTCCTGGATCCTCCTTGGGAAGATGCCAGAGAGACTATTGCCGAACTCAGGCAAGCAGGTGTAAAGATAAAAATATTGACAGGCGATAATGAGCTGGTTACCCAGCATATTTGCAATGAGGTTGGCCTTTTAACTAAAAAAATGCTGACTGGTGAGCAAATAGAAGAAATGTCTGATCTTGCCTTAGCAAAAACTGCAGAAGAAATTGAAATTTTTGCACGGGTATCTCCCCATCAAAAACAACGCATTATTCAAGTGCTTCGTGCAAAAGGACATGTTGTAGGATACCTGGGAGACGGCATCAACGATGCTCCTTCACTTCATAGTGCAGATGTAGGTATTTCTGTTTCTGGCGCCGTTGATGTTGCTCGGGAAACAGCCAATATCATCTTATTAGAGCATAATTTAAAAGTGCTGTTGAAGGGCATTATGGAGGGAAGAAAATCCTTTGGGAATATTATGAAATATTTGATGATGGGAACAAGTTCTAATTTTGGCAACATGCTAAGTATGGCATTCGCCTCCCCATTCCTGCCTTATTTACCAATGAAACCCACGCAAATCCTTCTTAATAACCTCCTTTATGATATTTCACAAATCTCTATTCCCACTGATAACGTTGACCCTAGCTTTATCAACAAACCCAAACACTGGGATATCGCCATTATACGCCGATTTATGCTTTATATTGGACCTGTTAGCTCTCTTTTTGATTTTATTACTTTTTGGATAATGCTAAGTTATTTTAATGCCTCAGAATCGTTATTCCAGACAGGTTGGTTTGTAGAATCGTTAGCGACTCAAACACTCGTAATTTTTGTCATTCGTACGATTAAATCACCGTTTAAAAGTAAACCAAGTCTTGCCTTAACACTTACCGTGTTAATGGTCGTAACCGTTAGCATCCTCTTACCATTTAGCCCTTTGGCATCTGCATTAGGATTTGTTCCACTTCCGATCTCTTTCTTTTTCTTTCTAACACTGGCCACAATCGGTTATTTGTATTTGGTCGAAGTGATTAAGAATAAATTAATGGGGCGATGGCAGCAAACCGGTCGATCCTGACATTTAACCTTTCTAAATGCTGCCTTCAATCTCTCTTGAGAGAGCCCTAATAGGCTTTAGTAATCAATCAAAACAATACCTTTCTAGCCAATAAAAGGGCGGGATCTTCCTTTGCAGGTTTTATTGAAAAACCTAAACTGTTTGCTAAAGCGAGCATAGGCTGATTGGCTGACATGATGATACCTTCCATGTTCTTTAAATTCTTGGTTCTAGCAACAGACATTAAACTTGTCATCAAGTGACTTCCGATGCCTTTATTTTGCCATTTATCTGCTGTCACCAAAGCAAATTCACAGTAGTTAAGATCAGGATAAACATAATAATAAGCAATTCCGATAATAGACTCTCGCCCTTTATTTTGAATAACCGCCACCATAGCCATTTCCCGATCATAATCAATTTGTGCTGTTCTCTTAAGCATTTCAGGCGTTAACTCTCGCAACGCCCCTATGAAACGAAAATATTTCGCTTCTGAAGAAAGATGGCGAATAAAATTTTGTTCTAATTTGGCATCCTCAGGCCTGATAGGTCTAATTAAAACCGCTGTCCCATCAGCTAATTGCCAATGTGAAATTAAATGAGACGGATAGGGATGAATAGCAAGATGGCTATAGGGGATGAAGGATGTTTCAAAATTAATAACAATACGCGCATCTACCGCGACAACTTCCTTATCATTAACAATTAACGGATTAATGTCCATTTCTTCAATTTGCGGTAACTCACAAACCATTTCAGAAACACGTAATAACAACGCTTCAATAGCAGTAATATTCACAGCGGGTTTATTGCGAAATTCTCCCAGCAGTTTTGCAATCCGTGTACGAGCAATCAAATTTTTAATTAGATAGTTGTTTAAAGGTGGCAAAGCAATCGCTCGGTCTTGCATAATTTCGATCAAACTGCCTCCTGCTCCAAAATTAATCGTTGGTCCAAATACAGGATCTTTTATAACACCGACCATTAATTCACGATCATTAGAGGTTTTATACATTGGTTCTACAGTTACCCCGATTATTCTGGCGACGGGCATCCTTTTTTGGGCACGTTCAATTAACTGATAAAAAAAAGTTCTTACAGCCTCTGCATTAGTGATATTAAGTTGAACCCCAGAGACATCCTGCTTATGGGTAATATCTGGTGAATAGATTTTCATAACAACAGGAAATCCCAGAGATTCTGCAGCAACTAATGCTTCGGTGGCAGTATGAGCGAGTATGGTTTGAGTGATCGGTATTCCAAAAGCGCGCAAGATTGCCTTTGATTCAGTCGTTGTAAGTATTTTTCGATGTTCGGCAACAGCACTTTCTATGATAAGTTGTGCACCACTGATATCAGGTGGGCTCTGGTAAGAGAGAGGTTCAGGCACCTGTAGTAATAATTGTTGATTATGATAATAGTTCGCCAAATAGGAAAATGCATCTACAGCCATTTCAGGGGTATTAAAAGAAGGAATTTTATGCTTTGCAAAAAAATTATTTGCTTCTTCAACCTGGGTCTTACCCATCCAGCACGTTAAAATAGGTTTCTCGCTTTGGCGAATGATTTCACTGACTTGTTCTGCTACTCTAAGCGGCTCTGACATCGCTACGGGAATAAGAATTATTAATAACCCATCACAATTTTCATCTTTTAGACAAGCCTTAATAACCTGCTGATAGCGCTCCGGGGTAGCATCCCCTAAAATATCAATCGGATTTCGGTGAGACCAATGGCCAGGAAGGATAGTATCAAGATAGGAAATCGTCTCATCCGTTAATTCGGATAAAGGAATATTCAGATCGGCGGCTCGATCAGCTGCCATTACCCCAGCACCGCCACCGTTAGTAATAATGGTTAATTGATTACCCTTGGCACGGCAAGAATTTGAAAAAACCTCTGCTGCTGAAAATAGTTCTTTGATGCTGTTTACTCGCACTACCCCTGCTCGGCGTAAAGCAGCATCAAAGACATCATCTGCACCAATCATTGCGCCTGTATGAGAAATTGCAGCACGTGCCCCCTGAGAATGTCGACCCGCTTTGATAGCAATGATTGGCTTTAGCCGTGAAGCGGCACGAAGCCCACTCATAAACTTACGAGCATTCTTAATTCCCTCAATATAGAGCAAAATACAATCTGTCTTCGGATCAAGGGCTAAATAATCTAATAACTCACCAAAACCAATATCTGCACAATTTCCCAGTGAAACCACAGTAGAAAATCCAACCTGCTCTTCAAAAGCCCAGTCTAAAATGGCTGCGCACAGAGCCCCAGATTGAGAAATGAACGCTAAGTTTCCAGATAAAACAGGACTATTTTCAAAAGTTGCATTTAAACCAATTGAAGGGCGCCTGACTCCCAAACAGTTAGGGCCAACAAAACGAATTTTAAATTGTTTTGCTAAATCAATTACAGTTTGTTCTAGCTCTTTGCCCGCTCCATTTGCTTCACCAAACCCCGCCGAGAGAATAATCGCATGGCGTACATTTTTTTCGCCACACTCAATCATTATTTGAGGCACTACAGCAGCAGGGGTTACAATGACCGCAAGATCAATAGGATGATTAATTTCTTTTATGGAAGGAAAACAGGGATTACCTCGAACTGTCTTATATTTGGGATTTACGGGAAAAATTGGCCCTGAAAAATCAGCCTGTAAATTGTCAAAGACTTTAGCGCCAACTGATGATGGCTTATCACTTGCTCCTATCACTGCAATGGAGCATGGGTTAAACATCCTATATAAAAAATGCTCTTCCATAAGATTCCTTATACCCAAAACCTGAAGTCAACGCCCTATGCAAACATCATAGCGCAATTCACAACCTCAGTAATTAGCGCAGTAATATTTAGTTAGGGCTTCAATGAAGCCCCCCATTTAATCAATTTTTAAGCACAAAAACACTCGATTCCTATTGGGTAAATGCTACTTTGTCCAGGTAGTTAGGGATATCACAATGCCAGCCTAATTCGTCTGTAATATGCTGTTTTAACGCGATAGACGCCTGTGGTTCTCCATGTGTTAAAAATACTTTTTTAGGTGGGCTTTTAAAATGCCTTAACCACGTTAAAATTTCCTTATAGTCAGCATGGGCGGATGCATTATTCAGGACTGCTATTTGTGCATTGATTGGGATCATCTGCCCATGGACTTTGATTGTTTGTGCATGATGCAGTAGTTTCTCCCCCCGAGTTCCTGCGGCTTGAAAACCAGTCATTAAGATTGTATTTCGATGATCAGGTGCAATGGCTTTTAAATGATGGAGTACTCGCCCGCCGGTCATCATACCACTCGCTGAAATAATAATTTTAGGCATGGGGTGATGGTTCAAAGCGATCGATTCTTCTACTGTTCTCACATAAGTTGCAATACGACAAACATTAAGACATTCCTCACGTGTGAACTGATGCTCATCCCTGTTATTAAGCAAGATCTCGGTTGCATCAATTGCCATAGGACTGTCAAGAAAAATCGGCAAATCAGGAATCTGTTTTTTCTTTTTAAGCTGGTATAAATAATACAATATATTTTGGGCACGCCCTACCGCAAAGGCGGGAATAAGAATTGAGCCTCCCCGTTTTATGGTTTTGTTTACAATAGCTGCGATGTCATCTTCTGGATTAGTTTTATCATGCAAACGATCACCATAAGTCGACTCAAGAATTAAATAATTAGCGTCCCGGATTATTTCTGCAGGTTTCATAATAGGGTCATGCAGACGCCCCATATCACCGCTGAATAACACCTTGATAGCTTGATTTTCCACCTGAATGAACGAAGAGCCAAGAATATGGCCAGCACGATGCCAACTAAAACCACAATCGCTTAACAAAGGATATAATTTATTGTAATCGACTACTTCAAATTGTTTTAACGACTCGAGTGCATCTTCTTGCGTGTATAAGGGTAATGCAGGGTGGTGTTTACTGTAACCATATTTATTCGCGCGTTTGGCATCCTCTTCTTGTAAATACCCGCTATCAGGCAACAAAATAGCGCATAACTCCTTGGTCGCTTTTGTTGCATAGATAGGCCCTGTGAATCCGTTTTTTACCAGTAGAGGTAAATAACCACTGTGGTCGATATGGGCATGCGTAATAACTACAGCATCTAAAGAAGAAGGTTGAAAAGGTAAGGGGTTCCAATTTCTTAACCGAAGATCTTTTAATCCTTGAAACAAACCACAATCAACAAGTATTTTTTTGTTCTCTACCTCAAGTAAATACTTTGAGCCAGTCACGGTCCCTGTAGCACCTAGGAAAGTAAGCTGCATTTTCCAACCCTTTGTTTTTGAATTATTAAATTATAGTGTATACATAGAGTGCTTTATTGAATTTTCAGATATGTTTATAGTAAATACCACTATTTAGTGGCGATGACCTTAGCATTTATATTTAGCTATTAACAGCTATTTTTAAGCAATGGGATTGTGTAATTTATAATCCGTCAAAGAATCGTCCATCAATCTAACTAAGGAAACCCATTGTTGGCTAATCACTTGACCAGGCTCAAATTAGTGAGGTTAGGAATTGACTCCCTGCAAGAATTTATTGTTTTCCTGCATGTGGATTGCTTTATTTGTAAATCAGAAGGATTTGATGCCTTAACTCAAGTTGTGGTTTCCTTTAACAATACCTCCCTGGTAGCAATGGTGCATATTGTCCAATCCGATATATTAAAAAGCTGTGAGGCCAGTTTATCAGAAAGTGCCTGGCAACGGTTAGGCGTCAAGGAAGGCGATGATATCGACTTATCACATCTCACACCTGTTACCTCATTAAGTTTTGTCCGTTCTAAAATATATGGCAATGAACTGTCTGCCTTTGAACTTGAGGCTATCGTTAATGATGTTGTTTCCGGGAAATATTCGAATATTCATTTAGCCAGCTTCATCACATCCTGCGCCCGCAATAATTTAAGTATTAAAGAGATCATTGATTTAACGCAGGCAATGGTGAAAACAGGGGAACAATTGCAGTGGGATTCTCCTATCATTGTTGATAAACATAGTGTTGGCGGAATTCCTGGTAACAGGACAACACCTATCGTGGTGGCAATTGTAGCCTCAGCAGGACTCATCATCCCCAAGTCCTCTTCACGTGCAATTACCTCCCCGGCTGGTACCGCCGATACGGTTGAAACCATGACCTCTGTGAATTTAACAGCAAAGAAAATAAAAGAGGTAGTGGCTCTGGAAGGCGGGTGTATGGTATGGGGCGGTTCCCTGGGTTTAAGTCCTGCGGACGATATTATTATCAAAGTTGAACGCATGCTAGATCTTGATCCAGAAGGACAGATGATTGCTTCGGTGCTTTCAAAAAAAGCAGCTATTGGAGCCACACACGTTCTTATTGATATACCTGTTGGCCCCACAGCCAAAATCCGTTCGGAAGCCTCATTTTTACAACTTAAAGACTATTTTTCCATTGTAGGTAAAGCAATGGGGCTTCATATTTTTGCAGTAAAGACAGATGGAAACCAGCCTCTTGGCCTAGGAATTGGTCCTGCACTGGAGGCCAAAGATATTCTGGCTATTTTAGAAAATAAAGCAGAGGCGCCAACTGATTTGAAAAACAAAGCAATTTCCCTGGCTGCAACTATCTTGGCATTCGGAAAAGGAATACCTTATAGTCAAGGGGAAGAATTAGCAAAACAGCTCTTAGAAAACGGATCTGCGTTAAAAAAATTTTTAGCGATTTGTAACGCCCAGGGAGGATTTAAAGAACCCCCAACAGCCTCCCTCACACAGGATATTGTTGCCGTACATGCCGGAGTGGTATCAGAAATTGATAATAGAAACCTCGCCAAAGTAGCAAAATTAGCCGGAGCGCCTTTTGATCCAGCGGCCGGAATTGAGTTTTTTGCAAAAATAGGAACCTGCGTAGAACCAGGTCAACTATTGTATCGGATCCATGCCGAATCAAGAGGAGCCTTGAACTATTCACTTTCTTACGCTCAATCAATTCCCGCTATTGTTAAAATAAAATAAGAACGATTGACAATCCGATGGCAAACCGTATTATTTTTATTAAATATAAAAGTAAAAAAAACATATCATTCTAGCTATTAGGAAAAAACTGCCCTTAACAGGAAAAAATAATTATCCAGGAGTAATTATGGCAAGCTCAGAATCAATTCACGATAAAATTTCAATCGATATAATGGATGCCATCTATAAACGACACGCTGTCCGTAATTATCTCCCCAAAAAAGTTGACTCCAGCATTATTCACAAATTGCTGGATGCGGCTGTACATGCCCCTACCGCGCTTCATGAAGAACCAAGAGCATTTGCAGTGATTCAGAATAAGGAACTATTGGATCGTTTGTCAGAGAGCGCAAAAGCTTTATTGGCTACTGAAGCGAAGAATAGCAAGTCACAACAAACAAAACATATTCTTGATGTGGCAACACAAAAAGAGTTCAGCCTATTTTATAATGCAAGTACATTAATCGTTATATACGGGACTTTTGAAGGACCCTTTATTGCAGCAGACTGCTGGTTAGCTGCCGAAAATTTAATGCTTTCAGCGCTCGCATTTGGCCTTGCGTCATGCGTCATTGGCTTTGCCGTTTCGGCCTTAAATTTGCCTGAATGGAAAGCCGAATTAGGAATTCCAGAAGGGATGACAGCGATAGCTCCAATGATTATAGGTTGGCCAGCAGAAAATACGTTGCCCTCCACTCATAAACCAACAACAATTCTCGCGTGGAAATAATTCAGAGATATTCCCGAGCGGTAATCTCTATTCTTTAAATCGCAAGAACTATCAAATTATTCCCGTTCGGGAATAGTTGCGAGAAGATAGTTCACAGATTAGCGTTAGTGAATGAATTGATACCAAACAATTTGGTCTTCATAATTTTTTTGAACTGACTACAGATCAGGCTCGCTGGTATGGAGGGCCTGATCTGACTTAGCACTTACATACTGTGTTGATTTTCTCGCCTGTTTTGCTCTGGCTCTCCAAGTTCTTTTAGGTTAAACCAATGGTTCAGAACATCTGCAGCATTTGCAGCGCCTGGAATTGTAGAGGGAAGCGCAGTGATTGTCTTAAATAAAGCATCGAATCCTCTATAAGTATTTAATGCTACAACGACTGTTTTGACAGTCTCAGGAACTTGTTTACACATTAACGTTACGGCAGTCACTGCGTGGATAGAAATATCTATAGCATATTCAGAAAGATCGGCTTCGGGGTCATTCCACAATGAATATAAAACCGCTAAACCTGTAAGGCCATTATAAATAATACAGAAGTTCTTCAGCGTGATAGATGACTGTAAGTCCTTAAAAAATCCCAACATTATTTCCTCCTTAATAAACCAATTTCCCCAATAAATTATCATTGTTTTTAATAAATTACAGCAACGATCAGGTCAACAGCCCTTTATGGTTGTTGCAGACAATCCTCAATACCACAGCCGTTAAAAATTACCCGTAGCAGATTGGCCGTGAACCGGATCTGAAAATTGTTGCGGAAGGCGTTGAAAGCCAAGGAGCAGCTTCGGTGTTTACAAGCCCATCAATGCGATCTTGGACAAAGTTAAACAAATTTCTATCAGAGAGCAAACAGCTTGGATCGAGGCCAAGAAATGTAGTTGACATAAAAACAAGAGATCGCAATTACCAACTGGATTGCCATTCAGGCAATCCAGTCGATAAACTCATTTTCCTTGTTTCACTCAGAGACGTAGGAAGGAGAAAACTGAGAACTTGGCTCGTAAGGCGCTGTAGGATACAGAGGTGTAGGAGAATACACAGGTGGCTGATAAAATGCTCCATAGGTAGGTGGCATATACAGTGGCTGTTGAGCAAACACGACAGCAAGCGTCGATTCCTGAGCGGATTTCGATTTCTGAGCGAGTTCTGGAACGACAATTCCAGCAAAAGCGTTGATCTCCCTTAGTTGACTACCAATGGAAAACCTGGCGTTTTGGTTCATTTCGGTCACTCCTACTGCGGTAGTGATCTGGCCTATTATCAGGAAACCTGCAGCTAGAATAAAGCCAGCAAAGCATCCAGCACTAGCCGCCATACATAAACTCGTTACTGCAATGAGAGCACCAAATAGGGTCATAAAAGCACCACCCATAGTATTAAAGGCGCCTCTAATTGCATTTGATATTGGGTACTGCTCAAGCGTTTCTGTTAAATAAGTGACTTTGGCAGCAAACAGACCCAGCGTCTGCTCGTTAGGCGTTTTTAAAGCCGCTGTCGCTTTCACGACCAGGTCATCCCAGAAACCAGGTTCAAACAATCCACCATAATTTGCGCCAACAATAGCCCTTAATTCCTCAACACTCTGGATGAAACTTTGGCCATGAACAGCAATTTGGGCTTTTTTGCGTCTTTCTGCAATACTAAGCTGCTGGGACTGCCAAGTCGCGGCTTTTTTTTGTGCTTGAAGCTCGGATTGGAATGCAGTACGGGTCTGGGTCCATACCATATGATTTCTCCTCAATATAAGGGAACTAAAAATAAATGAAAAGAATTCTAGCATAACCCCCTTTCTATCGGTAGCATTTAATGCTCCGTTTTGAATACGCTTGGTTACCATGAAAGAAATTATTCTGGCCACTGACAATAAAGGTAAAATTGCCGAATTAGAGGCTATTCTCGCTCCCTGGCATTGCATTTCTCAATCCACTTTAGGAATAAAAAGCCCCGAAGAAACAGGATTAAGCTTTGTCGAAAATGCCATTTTAAAAGCCAGGCATGCCAGTCGTTTGAGCAATAAACCCGCTCTGGCAGATGATTCCGGTTTGGTGGTGCCCATCCTAAACGGCGAGCCGGGAATTTATTCAGCACGTTATGCTGGTATTCATGCAAGTGATGCGGACAATATTGCTTTACTATTAACCAAACTTGGAGCAACAACAGAGCGAGATGCTTATTTTTATTGCACGATTGCCTTGGTGCAACACGCTAATGACCCCACTCCCATTATTGCCACTGGAAAATTACTTGGCAGGATTGCCAGTGCACCTGCGGGCGAACAGGGCTTCGGCTATGATCCTGTTTTTTACCTACCTAGCCACCAATGCACAGTAG
The DNA here is from genome assembly GCF_900452385.1 of Legionella donaldsonii. Lineage (NCBI taxonomy): Bacteria > Pseudomonadati > Pseudomonadota > Gammaproteobacteria > Legionellales > Legionellaceae > Legionella > Legionella donaldsonii. Next base: position 2,777,390 of record NZ_UGOA01000001.1, read on the forward strand.
CACAATTGCCTGCTACTATTAAAAATACGATTAGCCACCGTGCTCAAGCGCTGAAACAACTCCACTCTCAACTTTGATGTGACAAGACTATGGACGAGAATAACGACACCTTATTTCTGGAAGCTTACCAATTACAACGAGAAGGTAAACTTCCGCAGGCTATTTCTCTTTATGAAAAACTGCTGCAACTCGCCCCTAACCATGGACAGGCCTTACATTTTCTTGGTCTTGCCTATGCACAGCTGGGCGATATGGATACCGCTATTGATTTTTTACAACAAGCCTTGAGACTGCAACCTAACGATGCCAGTTTATACAATAATCTGGCCAATGCTTATAAAAATTCGCATCAACTGGATAATGCCATTCTTTATTACCAGAAGGCAATCCAACTGGCTCCTGACTACGCTCAAGCACAACATAATTTGGCTACCGTCTATGCCTTGCAAAATGACTACACGAAAGCACTTCATCATTACCGTCTGGCAGTTCATGCTGAGCCTGATTTTACTGCTGCCCATTTTAATTTGGGCTTACTATTACTTCAAAACAATGAACTAGCGGCTGCAAAAACGCAATTCAAGAATGTTTTAGCACTGCAACCCGACCATCTGGAAGCACTATTTTATCTGGGTGTACTCTATCTGGAAGCCAATTTACTGGAAGAAGCAGAGCAGGCTTTTGAGAACGTGCTCGAAGAAGACAAACACCATGTCCAAGCCTTAACTAACCTGGGTGTGATTGCACTCAAACGTGAGCAGGGTCAATTAGCAGTAAGTTATTTCACCAACGCGTTGGCTATTGATAATAATCATCTGGATGCCCGCAATAATTTAGCAGCGACATTCATGCACCATGATCGTTTTGAAAATGCGCTCATGCATTACGATGTGTTGCTGAAAGAAGACTCTAACAATATTGAGTACTTGTACAATTCCGGCGTTGCACAAATGGCTTTGGGACATTTAAGTGAAGCAACCGGTCACTTTGAAAAAATTTTAGAATTAAAGCCCGACCATTTTGCCGCACTTAATAATTTAGCCGCTATCTATATCCGACTTGAGGATAAAGACCATGCCCGTACTTTGCTGGAAAGAGCAGTTGCTGCCAATCCAGACGATAAAGCCAGCCAGCACATGCTTCATGCCCTTGCTACTGATGAATTAAACCCTCCGACCTGCCCAGAATATGCTTCTAACTTATTTAATAATTACGCCCTGTATTATGATCAGCATTTACAGGGTCAATTAAACTACTCGCTCCCCCAACAAATCGCTCAACTACTCCATCATTTAAATCTTTATAAATTAAATGAGGTGATTGATTTAGGCTGTGGGACTGGTTTAACAGGGGTCGTATTGCGCGAAATTAGCGAGCATTTAACAGGTGTTGATATTGCGGCAAAAATGCTAACCCAGGCACGAGAAAAAAGAATTTACGATAAGCTGATAGAAGCGGAATTAGAAATTTTTTTGAAAAAGAATAACCATCATTATGACTTAGCCGTTGCAGCCGATGTACTGCCTTATTTTGGAAAGCTTGATGAATTGTTTACTGTCATCGCCAACCGACTCAAGCCCGAAGGCCATTTTATCTTTACCGTCGAAATCTCCGAAGAGAAGCCCTGGCAGTTACAAACAAGTGCCCGTTTCAGCCACCATGTTGATTATATTAGCCAATTATGTAGTCAGCTCGACTTGCAGATCATTCAGCAGGAAAAAGTCATCGCCCGACGGCAGCATCAAGAAGCGTTACCTGTGATGCTCTTTGCCGTGCGTAAGTCGATTAAACTCTGTTAATATTAATCGATACCATTCTAATGGAGCGGGATTGCTCTCCCTATTAAACAGTATTCCTTTCTCCCTGTTTAGTAAGTTTAACAGTTACGAGACAACTAAATTCGCCCGACAACAGCATCAAAAGACTTTGTCTGTGATGCTGTTTATCGTGTAGAAATCGAAAACTACATAACAATACAGTTAAGCTGGTCTTCTGATTCCTCTGTGGGTAAAACGTCTTGAGGTGCAGGCCTTCTATGCAAGGGATGACGGCCAGAAAGAACTGTAGCGATGAGCAAGTTACCAAACAGTCTACTCACTGCTTCCACTTCCTCCCTCGCGTCTCTTTCTTCCACGGCCTTCGCATAAGCGGATTGTTCTTCTGGACTTAGCGTTGTTGCCTCTTCATAAAGCTCTTCTGTGCTGCTATTTTTATATTCCCTATAATAAATAGCAAATTTTTGGACGATTTCCTCGACTTCCTTTTTATCTACAAAAAATTGATATGTTTCACTCGCATGCTCCTCTGCTTGCTGCTGAGCAAACAGGTCATTGATGTATGCAGAAAAACGCTCTGGTGTAATTTCAGAGGCAAACTCACTGTGAGTATGCATAATTTCTGTCTCTTCTGCGTGGGTATGATCTTTCTTAATATGGGGAGCGTCTGGACCTCGTACCGGATCAACAATATAACCAGGCATTGTTGTTATGAAATGTGTTTCTAAATGGATCCAATTATCTCTCACTTTGTCAGCAGTGGCTTGGGGACCTGCGAAATATACATTTATCGTGTTTTTCACCGCTTGAATTTTAATTGATATGCCACTCGAAGGTTTGGCTAACTCTATATTAAAAGGCATTCCTTACTCCATTATTATTGTTGTTGATTTTTGATGACAATAACGGAGAAAAATTAAGGCAACCTTAAGAAGATCCGAGTAACAGCGAATTCTTTTATAAGCACTGTAGATAAATATCCTACAGTGCCAGACAAGATAATTAGAATGATACAACCAGATTTTTATTCACTAGTTGCAACTGAGTCTTGAATAAACTCTGAATTTGCTCAAGACTGGCTTTATCTTTCGCTTCAAAACGCGCTACCAGGCAAGGGGTTGTATTGGAAGCCCGTAATAACCCCCAACCATGGGCAAATTCAACCCGTAAACCATCTATAGTAATTACCTCCGCATCGGGAAATTTAGCCTGTTCACTGAAACGCTGCATGAAAGTAAATTTCTCTTCTTCAGCGATGGGAATCTTGATTTCAGGGGTATTAACGCTATTAGGAACAGCATCAAACTGCTCGCTCACTGTTTGCGAACTTGCACTGATGATTTCTAATAAACGGCAAGCGCTATAAAGTGCATCATCAAAACCATACCAGCGATCTTTAAAGAAAATATGTCCACTCATTTCACCAGCCAAAGCGGCTTGCTCTTCTTTCATCACGGCCTTCACGATCGAGTGTCCGGTAGGACACATCCTGGCAATACCACCTGCTGCGCGAATAACTTCAGCCAGATGACTTGAGCATTTCACATCATAAACAATGGTTGCCTCTTTATTGCGGCTTAAAACATCACGCGCATAGAGCATTAACAAACGGTCTGGCCAAATGACTTCACCCAAATTGCTAATGACTCCCAAACGATCTGCATCCCCATCGAAAGCTAAACCGATATCTGCCTGATGTTGTGCCACCATTGCTTTTAGATCAACCAGATTTGCTTCTATCGTTGGATCGGGATGATGATTAGGAAAACGGCCATCCACTTCACAATACAAGGGAATGACCTCACAACCTAGTGCGGTAATGACCTGGGGAATAATGGGGCCGGCAATGCCATTCCCACAATCGACCACTACTTTTAGACGGCGTTGCAGTTTAATATCGCTAAGAATACGATTTGTATAATCGTTCATGATATCGAAGGACTGGGCTTTACCAACACCATCCTGACGCGTACCTGCTGTCACCAACTCATAAAGCTGATCAATATCAGACTGTACGAGCGTTTTACCAGCCAACACCATTTTTATCCCATTATAATCTGAGGGATTATGGCTGCCTGTTACCATCAGGCCGCAATCTATACCCTCCTGAGTACAGGTTGCATAATACATCACCGGGGTAGCTACGGCACCTAAATCGACTACCGTAATACCACTCGCCAGAAGGCCTTCCTTTAACGCATTTACTAAATTGGCACTCGTTAAACGACCATCGCGGGCAACAAAAATTTTACTACGCTGCAAAGCATGCAAACGGCAGCTAATTGCACGTCCTATACTGTAAAAAGCATTCTCATCGAGTTGCTTACCAATAACACCACGAATATCGTAGGCTCTGAAAACAGAACGTTCAACCTGCCTTTGACTATAAGTCATTAATGTCTCCCGGAACTACCAAAGCCGCCTTGGCCACGACTACTTTCTGTAAACGAATCAACCACAGTAAAAGCTGCTCGTACCACGGGTAAAAAAACCAGCTGGGCAATACGCTCTCCTGGATTCACCGTAAAATGTTCCTGATTACGATTCCAACAGGAAATTTTTAGCTCCCCTTGATAATCAGAATCAATCAAACCAACCAAATTACCCAAAACAATACCGTGTTTATGCCCCAGGCCTGAACGCGGTAAAATAACAGCCGCTAAATTGGGATCAGCAATATAAATAGCAAGCCCTGTGGGCAGCAAAAACGTTTCTTGTGGCCCAATCTGCAAGGGCTCATCAATACAAACACGCAAATCTAACCCTGCCGAACCCGACGTTGCATAGCTGGGAAGCGGGATGCTGCTACCTACCCGTGGATCGAGAATTTTTACTTGAATGGCTTGTTCCATGGTATTCCCCTAATTTTTAATGCCAGCATTTTGAAGATTTGCTGCCAGAATTGCAATAATTTGCCCTGCAAGTCTGGTTTTATGGGTCAACGGCAATTCGGTTTGTCCTTTTGCAGTCAACACGGTGACCTGATTGGAATCGCTATCAAACCCTAAGCCGCCACCGACTTGATTCGCAATGATCATATCAAGTTTTTTAGCACGCAATTTGTCTTTCGCGTGCTTGATAACCTCTGTCGTTTCAGCGGCAAAGCCTACCACATAGGATGCCTTACCACTTGCTGCAACTGCCGCAAGAATATCCGGATTAGCCTTGAGATGAAGGGTTAGTTCTTGTTTATCCTGCTTTTTAATTTTCTCTTGCGCCGGTGCCTGCAGACCATAATCTGCTACAGCAGCCGTAGCAATAAAAATCATGCCGGTCTGCAAGTGGTGCATCACGGACTCATACATCGCTTGTGCGGAATCAACGCAATCACATAACACACCAGGAGGTGGCACTAAAGAAGTTGGTCCAGAGATTAAAGTAACCTGAGCACCCGCTAAACAGGCGGCTTGTGCAAGGGCATAACCCATTTTCCCAGAACTATGGTTACTGACATAACGCACTGGATCAATAGCTTCCCGCGTGGGGCCCGCTGTAATCAACACATTTTTACCTTGTAATAGTTGACTCACCTGCTCTAAGCGTAATGCATTGATAATATTATCTATTTCACTCAAACGTCCAAATCCTTGTTCGCCACAGGCCTGTGAACCTTCCTCAGGACCTACCAAAATAACACCCCGTTGAGCCAATAGTTCGCAATTAGCTTGTGTAGCAGGGTGTAACCACATACTTTTATTCATGGCTGGACAAACAATAACCGGTGTTTCTGCTACCAAATACAGCGTCGTTAATAGATCATCAGCAAGTCCGTTCGCCATCTTCGCCAGACAATTGGCAGAAGCGGGAGCGATTAACAGGTAATCAGCCCAGCGCGCTAACTCAATATGCCCCATGGCACGTTCCGCTTGCTGATCAAACAAGTCAACACGGACATCATGACCACTCAAGGCTTGTAAGGTTAGCGGTGTTATAAATTGCTGTGCAGATTCTGTCATAATGACACGAACCTCTGCTCCCAAACGGCTCAATTCACGCACCAGATAGGCCGATTTATAAGCAGCAATCCCTCCGCAGATTCCAAGAACAATTTTTTTATTGGCAAAATCTTGCATGGCTTTTATTTTTTGATCAGAATATCTGCGATCAAACCACAAACCTCGCCATAAAGGAATAACAATAATGAGTGGCTCTCGACCAGCACAGCCATTGCGCTTGCGTGAAAAACTATTAACTCAAGGGGTTAAAAGCCTCTCCGATGCCGAATTACTGGCTGTTTTTATCAGTTCGGGCAATAATAAAAAAAACTGCTTACAACTCGCGTTTGACTTAATCCACCATCTAGGCGATTTACGCGCTATACTCAACGCCGATCACCATAGCTTCAAACAAATCCAAGGGCTGGGGCTGGTACGTTATCTGCAATTGCAGGCAATTCAGGAGATCTGTCGGCGCAGTGATTTTATCAGCTTACAAAAAAATATTTCGCTAACTGACTCTTATCAAACCTACACTTATTTGAAACGGCAATTGCGCGATAAAAAAAATGAAATCTTCGTCGCCTTGTTTTTAGATAATCAGCATCGAATCCTTGCTTATGAAGAATTATTTTCAGGCACAATCAACACAGCGACTATTCATCCCCGCCCTATTGTTGAACGCATACTTAAACTCAATGCTGCAGCGTTAATCCTGGCCCACAATCACCCATCCGGTATATCCGATGCCAGCCCGCAGGATAGAGAAGTGACAATCCGTCTATGCCATGCCCTGGAATTAGTCGATGCTCGCCTGGTGGATCATTTAATCGTTGGTGATAATGAAGTGTATTCCATCATGCATGGAATGAAATGGTGTTGCCACTAAGAAACAAATTGTGTCAATTTATAGTATCAATATAAGCACATAGTTATAAAAAGGGCGTGGCTATGCTAAAAACACCTGAAGCAAACATTCATCTTGTTGCCGCCAATTTAAATGATTACCCAAGACTGCAGAATCTGGCGCGATTTTACGTCTACGACATGTCGCGATATTGTGGCTTCTTGCCCGGCTGGGATTGCCCTGAAACTGGCCTTTATGAATGTTATGATTGTAAAAAATACTTTACTGAAAAAGAACGCTATCCCTTCCTCATCCGCGTAGATAAAGAACTCGCCGGTTTTGTATTGATTAATAAAGTGGGCACAACGCCGACTATTGACTGGAACGTCGGTGAGTTTTTTGTCATTGCGAAATTTCAACGCCAGGGAGTAGGCCAGCAGATCGCCAAACGACTATGGCAGCAATTTTCAGGACACTGGGAAGTGGCTGTCATTCCGCAAAATAAGCGGGGATTAAATTTCTGGCGCAATACGATTGGTGAATTTAGTAAAAACCAATTTAGTGAAACGGTAACACCAGTATCCTACGATCTTACTAACCCACGTATTATTTTTCATTTTATCGCCAAGGAAAGAAATGAATAAAAAAGTTTTACTTGAGTACTAATCCCTCTATTATGTAACTTACTGATTTCACCCGTGTTAACTTAAGATGAATGGAGTGCATCATCATGGCTGAGGATATTCTGGATGTATTGGTGGTTGGTGCAGGACCTGTGGGTTTGTTTTGTGCTAATGAATTAGCCCGGCATGGTATGCGTTGCCGAATTATCGATAAAAAAGCGGGATTAAGTGATAAATCCAAAGCGCTGGCGATTCATATCCGCACCCTGGACGTTCTGGAGGACTGTGGTTTTATTGAAGAGGTTTTAGCCCAAGGCCTAAAAGTCGAAGGGGTTTTACTTAAAGCACATGGAAGATTGCTGGTCGATGTTAATTTCTCTCTTGTAGAAGGCGATCGCCATTATCTGATTGACCTGCCTCAGGATAAAACAGAGCAAATATTATACGAAGAACTTATGTCGAAAGGGTTAAAAGTGGAATGGCAAACCGAGTTAACTGGCATTGAACCCGTTAACAATCATACCATCGCCACTTTAAAGAAGGCTGATGGCAGCAACGAACAGGTTAATGCCGCCTGGATTATTGCCTGTGACGGCTCTCATAGTACGCTAAGGCATTTGGTTAATGCCGATTTTCTGGGTTCCACTTATAAAGAAGTTTGGTGGCTTGCTGATCTTCTTATTGATTGGAATTTACCAGAAAACAAAATGGCTCTCTTTGTCACCCACCACGGGCCTATGGCAGCATTTCCAATGGGGAATAAACGTTATCGACTCGTCCTGGTTGCCCCCGAGGGCTCCACGATCAATGACACCCCTACTGTTCAGGATATAGAACACGCCTTTAAAGAACGTACCAGTGAGAGTGCCACTTTATCTAACCCGGTCTGGATTACACAATTCGGTATTCATCACCGGCAAATCCAGCAATATCGGCATGGCAGAGTATTTTTTGCAGGGGATGCCGCGCATATTCACAGCCCGATGGGTGGCCAGGGTCTCAATACGGGAATACAAGATATTTATAATTTGGTTTGGAAATTGGCCTTGGTAAAAAAAGGATTAGCGCACGACAGTTTATTGGATAGTTATCACAAGGAACGTTACCCCATTGGCAAAGAAGTATTGAAAAAAACAGACTTTCTGACCAAGCTGATTACTATCAGAAATCCTTTCCTTATCTATTCGCGTAATCTCTTCGTTCGTTTTATTACCTCTTTCAAGTTTGTTAAGCGTTACTTTACGCGGGATATGGCTGAATTATCCATTTCTTATGCCCAGAGCCCCATAGTAAAAATTTTGGGCATTCCCACGAAATTTAAAATTGGTGAATTTGCTCCAAATTTCTCATTCACAGATATTCACAGTAAAGAAAAAAAACAATTGCATCAAATGATTCAAGGAACGATGCATCATTTATTCTTGTTCGCCGGGCAAAATAAGAATCAATTTCCCGCTTTACTTGAAACTGCAGCTCTAATCAATCAGCAGTTTAAGGAAATCATCAAGGTTCATGTAGTGCTATCCGATTCCAATGAAGCACTCCATTTAGACTCCGTCTTAATCGATGACAATCAAGAAGTGCACCAACAGTTTGCCATTCAACAAACGACAGCTTTGTTAATTCGTCCCGACAAATATATAGGGTTGACACAATCACCGGTGAACAAAGATAGTTTACTCGCCTATATGAAAAACATTTATATGAGTAAATGAGACATGGTAATTAAAATGAACGGTCACTTTTTCCTCTGGCTAGCAAATCTAACCAGAGGATCTTAATTAGGACTAGGGTTTGTCTACTCACCTTGGGTATACTAAGAATATATATTGACTCACTCCTTCTAACCATTATGATGACTTTATTGTATCTTTGCTATTTTGCTGTTGGGTTACAAATTGTTTTTAAACCCAATCGCTTTGTAAAACTGCAATTCCTGGTTTGTTTGTTATTGACTACGTTTTGGTTTAACTATCACAGCCATCTGGTGCATCTATGATTACTCAAACCAAGATTCATCAATGGGGTAATTGTTTTGGCCTTATCCTGGTCTGTGCAGTATTGTTGTTCGCCTTTTATGATCAACTTTACAACCATGACTTACCCTGCCCGCTTTGCCTCTTACAACGAGCTTGCTTTATAGGTATCGGCCTTTGCTTGTGTATGAATCTCACAACGGGTATTAAAATTACGCATTATGGGTTAATGACCTTAACATCGCTTCTGGGGCTTGGTATTGCCTTACGTCAAATTTTTCTTCATGTTGCACCGGGTGATTTAGGTTATGGATCTCCTTTACTTGGCTTATATCTCTACACCTGGTCTGCGATTGGTTTCGTTGTCATTATCGGTGTAATTGCCATTGCTCAATTATTTGAACATGCATTTTTAGAAGACAACAACGCACCTCCCAGTCGCTGGCTTTATCTACTAATGGGCTTTTTCCTGCTCTTGATTCTTGCTAACGGAATCAGTACATTCATCGAATGTGGCCCTTTTGTCTGTAAATCTAATCCACAACATTATTACTTACTGGATACAATGGCCTAAACCTCTGTCAGGGAAACAATCATGCGTCTTTTAGCTTGCCTTTTCTTTCTTGTCTGTTCCTGCTGCCTCCAGGCAGACACAATGGACCATTATATGAATATCTCTAATAATATCCCGCAAATGGAGATGAAGGCTGATCCGCAAGCCCAGGCTTGGGCGAGATCCGCACGCAATGTGTTAATCATTGCTAACGAAAGCATTGCTGAAACCTTAATTCAAGCGAACGAAGCAGCGAAAAGCCATGGTAGAGCCTTGTTTTGTCTTCCTCCCGGGACAACTTTAAACGCCATTACCCTCAATGGCATTATTCTGCAAACGTATCGTGAAATCTCCAGTCAACAAAGTGATAAAGATAAAATGACTGTTTCGCAAGTAGCCTGGTTAGGAGTCACCAAAAATTATCCTTGCCCTGCTCAAACAGCCCATGATAATCAAATGCAACACATGAGTGAGCTCTTAGCCCATTAAAACAGTGGTTTATTTAAGTTTTTGAAAAAAGGAGTCAGCGTTTAAACAATAGTTAAAAAGTGAGGGGACCATGGGCGTTTTATCGCATAAGATGCAAGAACAACAACCACTAGGCTTTACTGAGAAATTCCCTGTACCAGCAGCCCTGGAAGATGTCTTTAACAAACTTGTTAAAGCCCTCGCGCCGCTCCAACATCCAGCGTCCCAAATTATCTTTAGCGTCGATTCTTTTGATGAATCACTGGCTGAATTAGGCGTATACCAAAACGACAAATTTATAAAAAAACTTGAGAAATATAGAGGTACCCCGAATATAAAAATTTGTCATATGCGCCATTATTCCACTCTTGACGCAGCTCATTGGCATGCCTTATTTGCTGAAACAGATAAGAGTGGGGCATTTATAAGAATTGTTGCTACGGATTCCCGAACCAATAGTTTAGGCGAGGGGATCACCGCCCAAAAAGATATTACTAAATATGCTTCTCTATACGGTTTTAACGTTGAATTTATAAAGGGGGCACAACAGCCTTTTTCAGTAAAAGCCTGTTGGTTATATGCTTTGGCCAATCTAGCCTCTTTTGCTGCAACGGGCCGTGAATATAAACCGCGAACGCCCCATCTCGGTAAGGAATTAAGCGAACTCATTGAAACAAGGAAAGAATTAACTTTTTTTAACACTGGAACGTCGAGCAACATGGCAGTTCCAACCCCAGTTGAAACGAATTACCCATTCTCTTGGGAAAAAGGGGGAGGAAGTGGTCTCATCATGCTGGCTGTGCTCTTGCCGTTAAGCCTACCAACAAACCTGTTCATTCTTGCCACTGGTATCACCCTTGCGCTATTAGGAGCCGCCTTATTGCTTATAGATTTTTACAACGGAGTTAAAGAAGAATCGTCCACACTTTCGGAATTCTTGCTTTAAATACCAGCCTTCAAACACTGAAAGCTGGTTGATTAACCTAATTACTAAACTCTTCAAACGCCTCCAGAGCTTCAGCAGCGTACATTAATGATGGCCCCCCTCCCATATAAACAGCCATGCCTAAAGTTTCCATCAATTCTTCACGAGTCGTTTGCAATTTCACTAGCGCCTGGGAATGAAAACCTATGCATCCTGGGCAGCGATTAGCAACTGCCAAAGCCATTGCAATTAATTCTTTGGTCTTTTTATCCAAAGCCCCATCTTTTGTCGCTGCCTGTGCCAACGAAGAAAAGCCTGCCATCACTTCTGGCATTTCCTTACGCATTTTAGCCAATTGCGTACTAATTCCTTTCGTTATCTCACTAAATTTTTGTGACATTTTTACCCCCTTGGTAGATTAGAGCGTGACAAACAGAGAGAATTTTATACCATGCTCGCAAGTTGAGGACAATCAACCAAGCGAAAGAAACAAAATAATTATATATTTCGCCAGCTTGAGTGCTTATCCCTTGGTATTCGAGTATCGCAGCGGAGCATACCCATAAGTCTGTGAGCAGCGAAGCACAGAAGATCTACAAAAACAACAAGAGCCAAGACAGTAGAAATAAGGAAGAACCAGCTACATTTCGCTAGCTTGAGTGCCTGTGCCATGATCTTCGAGCATTGCAGCGGAGCATACACATAAGTCTGTGAGCAGCGAAGCACAGAAGATCTACAAAAACAACAAGAGCCAAGACAGTAGAAATAAGGAAGAACCAGCTACATTTCGCCAGCTTGAGTGCTTGTGCCATGATCTTCGAGCATCGCAGCGGAGCATACATATAAGTATGTGAGCAGCGAAGCACAGAAGATCATGGCACAAGTGCCAAGATAGTAGAAAGGTCAGAGTGTCCTAGTGAAGGGCCATGCTAATAAATACTAATAACAATAACAACGCATAAATCTTTCCATATAAGATATCGGGCATAATTTTACTTAAATAGCCTCCTATCTTTACCCCCAAAGTGCTACCAATAAAAATACCGAGTACTGCGGGCCAATAGATATAACCTGTACTATAAGGTGGAAGATGGGTTTCCTGAGAGCCTGCCAATGCGAAAATAATACTCCCTACAACGCCACTTGGAATAGCCAGGGCATTCGCTAACCCGGATACCTTATTCATCGGGACACGATAATACCTGAAAAAAGGCACAATAATTACACTGCCACCAATTCCCAACAGTGAAGCAATCGTACCCGTTATCAGACTTAATATTCTTAAAGTGGTTTTACTTGGTTTTCTTGCTACGGATGAATCTTTTTTAAAAAACTCCTGTTTAATTGTGCGTAATAAAACCAATCCTATTAAAGTCATAAAAATATATCTTAACCATTGGGAATCGATCATACTTGCAGTGGATGCACCGAAAATGGCACCCAAAATTAACAAAGGCAGCATTTGCTTGAGTAAGGGAATGTCTAAATTTTGGCTACGAAAGTGCAACGCTGTGGTATACACCATATTGATTAACATCAGCATAAGGGAAGTACCAATCGCAACATGCATAGCCAAGTCTATCGCTACACCGTGTAAAGGTAAGAGCCAAAATAAGATAGGGACAACCACAAAGCCACCACCAAAGCCAAACAACATGGCTAGTAAGCCTGTAAACACACCGACAAAGAGATAAATTACAATCATACTGTATGATCCTTGACTACTTTACGCGTTTATGGTCAACTCAGCCTGTCAATTTAATGAACAATTCAATGCTTTTGCGTTCTTGATTATCAATGATTTAAATGAGGGTGTATATATGGGTAAATTAACCGCTGCTACTGCTCCTGCTGAGGTACTTGATCATCTGAGCTCTTTCTTCGATACACGAGCAAAGGTTTTGGCCGGGGCTGTCTGCCACCACTGGCGTAACTCAATTCCTCCTGTGCAGCGCCTGTTTATCCTTGGCTCCCCAGTATTGGTGCAAACGAAAGAAAGAGAATGGCACACCCCTCTCGCAACAGAAATAGAACAATCTTTTGCCAAAATCCCCGAAGACGGTTTCATGGTTTTCCCCAGTGCAGAAGATGCTTATTTATACGCGCATAATGCTTTTCATCGTCCCCAAGATAACCCCAACTATAATGACGGTATCGCCGGATCTGGCGTTGTACAACAGTCTTTTTTAGTTTCTCGCTCCACTAGATATGATTCCCCTCTCTATCATCCAGTCGTTTTTGAGATTGCTTTTGATAATAAAAAGCGAATAGAAACCGAATGGCATCCATTTAATTTTATGAATTTGGGGGGTGAAAGTAGAACTATTTTGATGGGTCAAATCAAAAATACTAACTGTAAAAAAAACCTCACCATTCTTTCTGCGCGGGTAGCTATTGAATCTATCGGCCCTCAAAAACTTCCTGAACCGGTTATTTTGCACGACTCGAAAGCAGAAAAAGATCCTGGAAGAAACATTAAAATAGAGGAACAAAAATCGCAAAAAGGACAGTGTAGATTTATGTAAGTTTCTATGAAGCTGAACTGAGATTCAGCTTCATTCAGATGAAGTTAAACAAAGATTTCCTGTAAAAAATTAGCCATCGCCTGGAGAGCACGGCGTTCTGCTTTAGCATTATAAATTGTACCTAATTGCGTATCATGTGCATGTGGATTAGTAAAAGCGTGTTGGGTATGGCCATACATATGCACTTGCCAATCGACTTTGGCCTCTGTCATCTCCTGACAGAACTCATCGACTTGCTCAGGCCGAACCATCGGATCGTCATAGCCGTGCAGAGCCAGAATTTTAGCGTGGATAGGATGACTAGCCAGCTTTTCTTCCGGCTTATTTAATAAACCATGAAAGCTAACTACCCCTTTTAATTCAGCCCCACTGCGGGCTAAATCCAAGGCACACATACCGCCAAAACAGAATCCTATTACCGCTATACGGTTAATATCTACCTCGGGCATGGCGATTAATGCATCATAAGCAGCACGAATACGTTCGCGAAGTAATCGACGATCATTGGCTAGAGGTTGCATGAGTCCCATTTTTTCATGAGTACTGGCTCCTACGCGCCCATGTCCGTACATGTCCAAAGCAAAACCAAGATATCCCATCTCAACAAGCATTTGAGCTTTTTCACAGGCAAATTCATTACGCCCGCTCCAATCATGAGCGACTAAAACTGCCGGCCGCGGTTGATCATTTTCATCATCATAAGCAAGAAAACCATGTAACTCCTGTTCACCATGATGGTAAAGATAATTTGATGTATGCATAACCAGTCCTTTTTCTCTCATTGTTTACAGTCTAAATTGATATTGGCAAATGTCCAGTACCTGATTGTTAGTTATCCGCTTTCCACTATTCAATCTGTTAATTTAAATACTCAATTATATGCTCTCATCTGGCTCATTCTGTGCTTATACAATTTTATTCTAATCATGCCCAAATTGATCTTTCTTGAACTATGATCAATTTATAGTTCAAACGCGGATGGGAATTATGCTTGCGAATACATTGACAGAGTTTAGAGACTATATTCACGCCCAACTATGTTATCAATTATTCATTACCCCTATTCATCTGCCTGTTGAAAAACCCTATCGCGATTTTGCACGGCGCGCTTGTGAGTTTTTCGTGGAAAAACGCACTGAGGTCATTGACTGTATTTATCCACGTCATCATGTCCTTCATCATTTTGCCCCCCATGATCGCTCAACCGCTAAAAAAGTACTCATTACCCATGGTTGGATGTCGCGGGCAGCGTACATGGTTCGCTTGATACGTGCTCTCCATCAACAAGGTTTTGATGTGTATGCTCTGGATTTTCCAGCGCACGGCGAAGCAAAGGGAATGCAATTACCGTGGACAGATGCTGTTTTATTGCTGAACCATATACTGAATAATTTTGGTCCATTCTATGGCCTGGTAGGCCACTCTTTTGGTGGATCCATGCTATTGAATACTTTAAATCTTGCAAGCCAGCTACCCGGGTGGCAACTGGATGCAGAACCAGAACGGGTAGTCCTTTTAGCTTCACCAACCCGCATGCGCACACCGGTGGGTAAACTAGCCAGACGCTTTAAATTAAGTGGCCGTGGTCTTCTTCTCTTGCGCGAAGTTTTTCGTCAACATGCTATAACTGATTTGAGAAAACTTGATTTTCGTCATTATATCAATCATGCCCAAACCCCCTTCCTCTGTATTCATGGCGACAAAGATGACTCGATTCTACCTAGTGAATCAATCATTTTCTGCCAACAATATCCTCACGCTTCACTGGCTTTATTGCCGGGAGCAGATCATGTTAGCGTATTAATAGATGAGCGGGTAGAAAAGACAGTCTGTCAATTCCTCACTTAATCCAGTGTTTTTCGATAACGTTTAAAACCAATTATCATGACCACTGCCATAAAAGTGATAATGGGGATAATTTCCCGCCATACTTCCCAGAATCCATTGCCCTTGAGTAAAATCCCACGGACTATCACTAAAAAATGGGTTAAAGGTAAAATATTACCTAGCCACTGAGCCCAATCCGGCATACCACGGAATGGAAACATAAACCCTGATAATAAAATAGAAGGCAAAAAGAAAAACACCGCGCCTTGCACGGCTTGTAACTGATTAGTAGCCAACGTGGAAAAGGTTAACCCTACCGCCAGATTTGCCGCAATAAATGGCAAACAGAGAATTAATAATAGTGCGATACTGCCTTGCATAGGGACATTAAACAAAAATTTAGCCATGAATAAAATAAGCAATACTTGTAAATACCCTACGATAATATAGGGAACAATTTTCCCAACCATAACCTCCATCGGCTTAAGAGGCGTCGCTAACAAATTCTCCATCGTTCCACGCTCAAATTCCCGCGTAATAACTAATGCGGTAATAATTACCATCGTCATTGTCAGCACCACACCTAACAGGCCAGGTACTATATTATAGGCAGTAATCGCCAATGGGTTGTAAATGGCATGGACTATAGGGTCGTATGGCGGAGAACCAGCAGCCAAGTGATTTAAAGGCCCAACAAGCTCCTCTTTAAAAACCAAAGAAGCCAGATCACTAAATACTGAAACTGCGCGACTGGTTGCCGCAGGATCAGTAGCATCTGCTTCCAATAATAAAGTTGGCTTGACTCCTTTAACCAAATCATGGGAAAAATTAGGTGGAAAATTAACTACAAATTGTACTTCCCCTCTTTTCAACAAAGCGCGTGCCTCTTCCTCTGTTGATACAGGCTTTATAAAGTGAAAATAAGTTGAATCCTGCATGGCAACCAGGATTCTACGGCCAAAATTACTATAATCAGGATTAACAATGGCGGTTGGTAAATTACGCGGATTCGTGTTAATCGCAAAACCAAACAAGATTAATTGTATTAAGGGGATGCCAATAATCATTGCAAAGGTTGCTCGATCACGAGCCATTTGAATAAATTCTTTTGCCATGACAGCAAGCAGACGAGAAATTGCCTCTCCTTTCAACTAAACTCTCCCGCTGATTTCTTAACCAGACTGATAAAAGCATCTTCCAAAGTCGTTTCAATAGCTTGCCAGGTTACAGACTTCTCTTCCGCCAATTTATTCAAGCCTGCTTCTATTTTCTCTCGCTCATAACCACAAATATGAAGCTGGTTACCAAATAATGCAGCCAGCGTCACTCCGTCCATCATTTTTGCTTCTTGCAGCAAATTGGTAGTCACATCACCTGTTATTTGCCAAGTATTTAAGTGGGTACTAGCAATGACTTCCTTGACCGTGCCAGTTACCAATAAATTTCCATAAGCCAAATAAGCAAGGCGAGTGCAGCGCTCTGCTTCATCCATATAATGGGTAGATACCAACGTCGTAATGCCTTTTTCACTCAAATTATGTATTTTATCCCAAAATTCGCGGCGTGCTATTGGATCGACACCTGCTGTAGGTTCATCCAGCAGCAATAATTGAGGCTCATGTAACAAACAAGCAGCTAATGCGACGCGTTGCTTCCATCCGCCTGATAATTGTCCAGTTAATTGCCGACGTCGATCGACCAAGCCCAGATCCTCCAGCGCCTGTTCCACACGCTCCTTCCTTCTATCAAGATTATAAACGCGGGCAATAAAATTTAAATTTTCCTCAATACTTAAATCGGTATAAAAACTAAATCTCTGCGTCATATAACCCACTTGTTTTTTAATTTTTTCTGATTCAGTAAGAATATCGTATCCTAAACAAGTGCCCCGACCTCCGTCTGGCGTTAATAACCCGCATAACATCCGGATTGTCGTTGTTTTTCCACTGCCATTGGGTCCTAGAAAGCCAAAGACTTCACCCTGTGCTACAAACATACTAATGTCATGGACAACTATTTTATCGTCAAAGGATTTACGTAAATCAACGACATCAATAATGGCTTTTTTCATGGTAGAAATACCGATACCGGTTGCCCTGGTTTAAATTCACTAGGGTACTTAAGTTTCGCCTTGATGCGAAAAACCAATTTATCACTGTTGTCGCGACTATAGACAAGAGGGGGGATGAATTGCGCTTCAGGAGAAATATAATTGATGGTCGCCTGGCTTGTTTTTATGCAACCCTCACAGAGAAATGTAATCTCTTGTCCACGCCGCAATCGAGTCAGAGTCTGTACCGGTACAAAAAACTCAATCCGGACATTTTCGGGTGGCAAGAGAGAGAGCACTGCTTGCTCATTGCCTACAAACTCCCCTTCCCGGTAATAGGTATCAAAAATAAAGCCATCCCTTGGCGCATAAACAGTTTTTTGCTCCAATTGCCATTTAGCTTCTGCAAGTTTTGCAGTTAAAGAAATAACCTGTGCCTGTTGTGCATTGATTTGTTCATCGCGGCTACCCAGTTTTGCTAATTGTAAATTAGATTCATATTGTGCTTTAAGCTGTTTTTGCTCTTTATACAAAGCGACCGCTTCATCAACCGAATCTTTATCGATAGCTTGTTTTGCATAGAGTTGTTGGGTACGTTGTACACGAATTTCTGCAAGCTTCAATTGTGCATCGGTTTGCTCAATTTGGGCCTGGATCGCAGCAATTTCAGGTGAGCGCCTTGGCTGCATTAAATCATTCAATAATTTTTGAGCTTGTAATAAATCAGCTTCATTTTGTTTGACTACTAATATTTGCGGGTCGGCATCCAACGAAAATAATAATTGGCCTTTTTTAACCTGATCGCCGCGGTGAACATACAATCTCATCAATTTCCCTGAGTTAGGGGAAGCAAGATAGACATTTTCCCCTTCAACATAGCCCTGATAACTGCGCTCTTTTTGTTGCCCACAGTTTACAGCCATTAAGATTAACAAGGCGATGAAGAGAAATTTTATTTTCATACCGTCATTTTTTTTACACGCTTTAAATTAGTATAATGAAAGGCTCGCCGTATTTCATGTAAATCTCAAGAGAATCATGACTAACTCAATAAATCGTTTATGCCAGTAATCCCCTGTAATAGGCCAATACTATTTATTGACTCTACTTTATTAGTAACAAACCGGGGATAATTTGTTTAGAATGCCTTCCTTTTTCGCGTACCCGAATTCTAATTGGCGACAAAAAAATTGGTATCTTCTTTAAAATAAGGTTGAGTTATGTTTTATATAAACGACAAACAAAAAGTTATCCGTAAACTTCCTAGTGGTAAGGCTTATAAAAATACTTTAGCAACAGCTGGAATCAAATCCCTGGAAGAAAATTTACCCTCAGGAAACCACTTAACACTTTCCTATCTTGATGGTAGGCGTGTGGTGCGATTGTCTGACTCAACGGCCTCACAATATCAATCGGAACAGAAAGGAGGGCTTTGCTGGTATTACGCCTCCAAAACACAATGGTTTGGCAAGTTCTATATGGGGCCGGAACGCAATTACGAAAAAATTATTTCAACTTACCGCAAAATTTGTACATACCAAACAAAACTTAAAGCGCGGGAAGATGCCATTGTAGATTGGTTTAACGAGCAGTTTGAATCGTTTAAAGCCCAGGCATCAAAAGAGGCAGCAAGCGATACGATATCTGAATTCACTGAATTGACTTTTGCCAATATGATTTTGCAACACAGGCCTGCATCAGAAGACGCTGTTCGTCTCTTCCAGGATTTTTTAGGCAATAGAGAGTTTGATGATTTGACTTATTTTACCCTAAATCGTCAGGCTAAAGCGTTGATTGATGCTATCACTGCTGTCAGTCAGGAACTTCGATTTGACGTAAAACAAGCGGTTTCTGAAGTACTTGAGGCAAGTAAAATTGATTTATCTTTAGAGGAACTCAGTTTAGATGAGCTATCAACCTATTACGACCGTGTCATCATTAACCACATATGGCGCCTTCAAGGCTGTACTCCTTCCCCTTGGCATCCGGCAAAAGGGTTGCAGGCCCTGGTGAATGAACTACGTGAAGGCGAGTGCATTGCTGAAATTGATTATGACCTTATTGAAACCTCTGCTGAACCCCCTCTTCATCAATTTGCCGCATCCGAAGACGACGGCTATCTCATTCATACCACAATAAAAAAGACTGATAATGAAAAAGGCGAAGAGACACACATCATCAAAATTATTGGCGCCGAATTAGAGGGTGGCGGTAATATTTATTATATCGATCCAAATGATGCAAGTGCTCCTGATAAGCCCAGAATCGTGCATAAAATACCTTACGACCTTTTTTGCGAGATTTTACAGGACGAACATGGAGCTAGCGCGCAACAGTCCATGTCCGCCACAACCCTCCCGCGAGTTTTGCATCGTATACAAATGCCAGACAATAACATTGTAGCCGCCCCATCTTCCCCCAAACGAGTGAGCAAAAGACAACAAGACCTTTCGCCGCCCAGTTCACCAACGGATGCACCAAAGCGACTGAAGAAAGAGGAAAATCACAGTAAAAAAGATGCCAGGCTATTTCGAATTGAGCCCCCGCCAGAGAAGGAAGAAATAGAGCCAGCGACTCCGGCATCGCCCATTTCTCCCTAATGATGGTTAACAGTGTATTTCAATATGGTAGCCGGGTGTATTCAATGCTACATTCTAGAGAAATAGTTAAGATTAGGGACAAACATGAAATTTGATCTACTGGTTTTAGGTGGGGGAAGCGGTGGTATTGCCAGTGCAGTACGTGCTGCTCGCCACGGCGCTAAAGTGGCGGTAATTGAAGAAAATCATCTCGGCGGTACCTGCGTCAATCTCGGCTGTGTTCCCAAAAAAGTCATGTTCAATGCCTCAATGGTGGCAGACACATTAAGAAAATCACCTGACTATGGCTTCCATCCTGTCAATATAAAATTGGATTGGCAAACACTAGTCAGTAAACGCAATGCTTACATTGAGAGATTGCGAGAAAATTACGCCAAACGCTTCAACGAATATAACATGACCTATTTACACGGCAAAGGGGTATTCGTTGACGCTAACACCGTTGATGTTTGCGGAAAAACCTATCAGGCAGATCATATTATAATCGCTACTGGGGGCCAACCCTTGCTTCCCAATGACTTGGAAGGAGTTGAATATGCTATCGATTCAGATGGTTTCTTTTCGCTTGCCTCCAGACCAAATAAAGTAGCTGTGATTGGGAGTGGTTATATTGGTGTGGAATTGGCAGGTTTGCTGCACAGCCTTGGCGCGGAAACCCATTTACTTATTCGCGGGGAGCGCCCTCTGACTCGATTTGATGCGATGTTAGGAGATACCCTAATAGAAATTATGAAACAACAAGGCATCAAGATTCATGTCAACCATAATGCCCAACGTATTATCATGCAAGAAGATGGGCGCAAAGCGATTAAATGCCATAGCGGCTCTATGATTTCTGATCTGGATACAGTGATTGCTGCTGTTGGCAGGTCTCCACGTACCTTCGGTTTAAATCTGGAAGCTCTTGGTATGGATAGAGATAACCGTGGTCTTATCAACGTTGATTGCTATCAAAATACGTCGATACCCGGTATTTATGCCATTGGCGATGTCACTGCCGCGCCAGCCTTGACACCTGTTGCTATCGCCGCTGGCCGTCGACTCTCCGATCGTCTCTTCGGTGGACAGAAAAAAGCACATCTCAATTATGAGAATATTTGCTCAGTAATTTTTAGCCATCCGCCAGTTGGCAGCGTTGGATTGAGTGAAGAAGAAGCCATAGCCAAATTTGGTAAAGAAGATATTAGAATTTATCAAACTCGCTTTAATCCCATGTATGACGCGTTAAGTGAAGTAAAAACCCCAACAGCGATGAAATTGGTTACTCAGGGAAAAAATGAAAAAATTATCGGTCTTCATATGATTGGTTATGGCGTTGATGAAATGCTGCAAGGATTTGGCGTTGCTGTTAAAATGGGCGCAACCAAACGCGATTTTGACGATACTGTCGCCATCCATCCGACTAGCGCCGAAGAATTGGTAACCATGGTATAAAAATGACTATTCGTTCTTATGAAAATAAGTCACCTCTTGTTGGTGAAAAGGTCTATATTGACCCTCAAGCTGCTGTTATTGGCGATGTAACACTTGCTAATGATGTGTCAGTATGGCCTATGGCTGTTATTCGAGGCGACGTGAATTACATCCGGATCGGTGAAGCTTGCAATATTCAGGATGGTGCCGTTTTACATGTATCCCATGATGGTCCGTTCACCCCAGGCGGCCAACCACTCATTCTTGGCAAAGGTATAACTATTGGCCATAAAGCTGTGTTACATGCTTGTACGATAGACGATTATTGTCTGATAGGGATGGGTGTGTTGATTCTGGATAAAGTTCATATTGAACACCATGTTATGGTTGCTGCAGGCAGCCTTGTTCCCCCAGGGAAACGTCTTCAAAGCGGTTATTTATATCTGGGTAATCCGGCTCGCGCAGTGAGGCTTTTAACGAACGAAGAATTAACTAACTTAGAATATTCTGCTGAACACTATGTTAGAATAAAAAATAACTATTTGTACCCACCGCAGTAGGGTCTGTTGACATGTCGCTAGCTGGGGGCGAAAAGGATTGATTTACGGGCATCGAACACAGGAATTAACATTTTCGGCCCCAGTAGCGGGAATATCAACAAACCTCTCAAAGAAAGCTGACGTGAATTCTTTATTATCAAAGAGAAGGGTTTCTATCCTTAAAATGGGCAATTCCTTCCTCTTATTGACCAATTCCTCTTGTAAAAATTAAAAATAATTGCCATTATGCTCAATTATAAAACCACTCATGGCTCAACCAATTGAAGTGAGGCGAGTAAAAAAAGAGGATAAGCGTAAGCCAAACTGCTTCAAATTGATGGTTAACGTATTTAATATCAACACTGAATACAATTAATCACTAATTATAATTGACGAGATACGCTTGCCCATGTAGCTTTTACCGCTGCAAATATTTTAATTTTTAATTAAAGGAATAACATGCATCTAGATTTTAAAAAATTTAAACTGCCACTCATCCTTTTGGCTATATTTTTAGTTCCACTGCTTTTTGGTCAATACATACCCGTTCAAATTAAGTCTATCAGTTATGCATTTAGCCTGAGCATGAAGGCCGTACTTGAATTTTTCATGCCGTTTATTATTTTTAGTTTTGTCTTTTCATGCCTGGGAAATTTACAAAAAGGCGCCGTATTTTTCGTATTTTTACTTATCATTTGCGTTTTTGCGTCTAATTTTACAGCGTTAATGTTTGGTTATACTTCTGGCTACATTGGGCTGAGTCTCTTTCATTTCAATGCCGCCAGCATCGATTCAATGCCCCAGTTAGTACCAGCCTGGCAATTTCACTTAACAAAGCTTATTTCTAATGATATTGCGTTATTAATTGGCTTTTTTACAGGTATCTTCTTTTCTTTACGTCCTAATCCAATAGCAAAAAAAATAGGCACCAATTTAAATAAAGCAGCCAATGGTTTCCTAAAAAAACTGTTTATTCCTTTGCTACCCTTTTTTATCCTAGGTTTTTTGTTCAAGCTTGAATATGAACAGGTTTTACAAACATCGTTGAAATTATACGGCCCAATTTTAGTATTAATTATTGCCACTCAATGGCTATATCTTACCTTCTGGTACCTCACAGCGAGTAATTTTTCACTTAAAAAATTCTTTTTCTACTTAAAAAATGTATTGCCAGCTAGTTTAACTGGTTTAAGTACTATTTCGAGCGCCGCTTCAATGCCAGTACTACTCGTCTCAACCGAAAAAAATCTTAATGATGCTGAAAAGGCAAAGATGCTCGTTCCAGCTATTATTAACATTCATACTATCGGTAGTGCTATTGGTGTTCCTATTTTGGCGCTAGCAACTATCTTAACCTTTGGTCTGCCACTGCCATCCGTGCATACCTTTATTATTTTTGCCTTCTACACAGCGTTGGCGAAATATGCTGTTGCAGCAGTTCCCGGCGGAGTCATTATCGTCGTTACTCCTCTTTTGGAAGCCCATCTTGGTTTTTCCAGTGACATGGTTGGTTTAATTACTGCAATTTATTTGATCTGTGATCCTTTTGGTACAACAGCAAATGTCACCGGCAATGGCGTGTTCCCCATTATGTTTACTAAATTGCATGAGCGTCTCAAAGATATGCGATTGCCGAATCTTATCGGAGCGAGAAAAACGACTTTCGCTAATGATTAAGATCCCAGCCTTTAAATTTCAAGCCTGCTTGTGAATACTGCCAAGCAGGCTTTTTATTTCCAGTACCCCCGGTTTAAAGCAATTTTGATAAATCCTTGTGCCCCAGGCTTCCCGCGAGCATACTTGCTTGAAGAATGTAAAAGGCAGGTGCTTTAAATGGCTTAAACCCTCTTGCTAAATTTTTTGGCCTTGATGACAACGTTCATTAAGATCTTTGCCGACTCTCACTGCAAGCACCACTACTTTTTAATGAGTAGATTCGCCAAAGCAGGATAAGGGATACTCGCTTCTTGAACAGTAGAATCCACACCCTATGCAGACCGCAATCGGACGGCATGTGGACGGATTAAATCCGCCCAATTGTCGCTGACTACTCCACCTCTGAAATCCATCTACATCCAATCCCATTCCTTACTGTTCTTATTCTTATTTACCGTAACACAACGTGTGAGGAGTAAACCCGATCCCTCATAGGTTCATTAAACTAAGCAAGAACAATCGACATCACATACAGGTAGAAAACAACTGGGTTGCGCACTGTTTTTAAGTTCAACTAAGATTCGATGCGACAAGGTGGCAAGATAAGAGTTGAGCTGAAACAACAGGCGAAAGAACACATGGCTCATGGGTATTATGGTGTATCCATGAAAAGGCGCAAAGTGTAAGAACCTCATTTTAATTTGCAACGGTTGGTTAACGAGCTTAAAACTTATGGATAGCTGGACAGAAGAGGAGTGTGAATTACACTGAAGATGGACAACTGCACGATGTAAGTAACTGCTTATCCAGCAGGCAGAAAGCCCCGTGGCGAGCATTTGCTTGACTGATTGTATGCTTTCGAAATACCTTCTTTTCTTGATCACCGTAACCGTCTTTCTTTTAATACGCTGCTTGCAGCGTTCAAGTTAGCGAGGGATTTGGCATAAAATTAACCTATCATGTTGATAGTGAATAAGTTACATTCATGCCGGACTCTAATTAAATACTGCTGAAAAACTGCGACAGTAGCCCACGAAGTGCAACCCTGGTGGTGTCCCAATAGGATTAATAATCGATTTCATTAAGTATGGTTTGTACCCTTAAACCATTATAAAGCACGCTGATATCTTGACTTAATTGAGAGTACTAGAGCGCTTTGTAATCGATTTAATATAAGCAGGAATAGTTGCTCCAGCATTATGTGGTGCAAAATTCGGTCGTAGAAATGTAATTATTCCTCAACCATCCCATCCTTCATATTGCAAGGTTTAGAAATCAATGCGTAGGGAACGATCTTCAGCGTTTGAATGCCCTTTAACAAGCTAATCATCCCATCTCACGAGCCTCAAATAGACGTCATTATTAGGGATTGGCAAAAGAGTATGTAGGGATGGCGTTGCTGTTAAACGCTAATTTCAGAGTCACTTAAACGGTATTTATTTTTGACAAAAAAAAAGCGGCTATTAAGCCGCTTAGGAAAAAAGCCCTGGCGATGACCTACTTTCGCATGGAGAAACTCCACACTATCATCGGCGCGGGTCTGTTTCACTTCTGAGTTCGAGATGGAGTCAGGTGGTTCCAAACCGCTATGGTCGCCAGGAAAACTGGTTTGCCTGTTCTGGTTAAAGCAGGGTTAACTGCGATAGCCAGGAGGCCGGTAAAGAATATGAGGTAACACAAACGTATTCGTCTTTCATTATTGCCTATAACCTCAAAGCAATTCAGGTTATATGGTCAAGACAATCAGCCAATTAGTACGAGTTAGCTTCACGCATTACTGCGCTTCCACACCTCGCCTATCAACGTCGTAGTCTTCAACGGGCTTCATGGGAAAACTCATCTTGAGGGAGGCTTCCCGCTTAGATGCTTTCAGCGGTTATCCCGTCCGAACTTAGCTACCCGGCAATGCGACTGGCGTCACAACCGGAACACCAGAGGTTCGTCCACTCCGGTCCTCTCGTACTAGGAGCAGCTCCTCTCAATTTTCCTACGCCCACGGCAGATAGGGACCGAACTGTCTCACGACGTTCTAAACCCAGCTCGCGTACCACTTTAAATGGCGAACAGCCATACCCTTGGGACCTGCTTCAGCCCCAGGATGTGATGAGCCGACATCGAGGTGCCAAACACCGCCGTCGATATGAACTCTTGGGCGGTATCAGCCTGTTATCCCCGGAGTACCTTTTATCCGTTGAGCGATGGCCCTTCCATACAGAACCACCGGATCACTAAGACCTACTTTCGTACCTGCTCGACCCGTCAGTCTCGCAGTCAAGCACCCTTTTGCCTTTACACTCTTGGTACGATGTCCGACCGTACCGAGGGTACCTTTGTGCTCCTCCGTTACTCTTTGGGAGGAGACCGCCCCAGTCAAACTACCCATCATACACTGTCCTCAACCCAGATTATGGGCCCAAGTTAGAACCTCAATAATAACAGGGTGGTATTTCAAGGTTGGCTCCATGCAAACTAGCGTCTGCACTTCCTAGCCTCCCACCTATCCTACACAGTTATCATCAAAGTCCAGTGCAAAACTATAGTAAAGGTTCACGGGGTCTTTCCGTCTAGCCGCGGGTACACTGCATCTTCACAGCGATTTCAATTTCACTGAGTCTCGGGTGGAGACAGTGTGGCCATCGTTACGCCATTCGTGCAGGTCGGAACTTACCCGACAAGGAATTTCGCTACCTTAGGACCGTTATAGTTACGGCCGCCGTTTACCGGGGCTTCGATCAAGAGCTTCTCCGAAGATGACCCCATCAATTAACCTTCCGGCACCGGGCAGGCGTCACACCCTATACGTCTTCTTACGAATTTGCAGAGTGCTGTGTTTTTAATAAACAGTCGCAGCCACCTGGTCTCTGCGGCCCTCACCAGCTTCGTTATGTAAAACAACTAACCGGCAAGGGCGTACCTTCTCCCGAAGTTACGGTACCATTTTGCCTAGTTCCTTCACCCGAGTTCTCTCAAGCGCCTTAGTATTCTCTACTTGTCCACCTGTGTCGGTTTGCGGTACGGTTTTCTATAAGTTATGGCTAGCAGCTTTTCCTGGAAGCCTGGCATTAATGACTTCTCTGCACCCCGAAAGGTCAGAACCACTTCGCACCTCCGCGTTAATGAGAAACCGGATTTGCCAGGTCTCTCCGCCTACATGCAAGTACCGGGACAACCAACGCCCGGCTCATCTAGCCTTCTTCGTCCCCACTTCACCACTTATAAAAAGTCCAGGAATATTAACCTGGTTCCCATCGACTACGCATTTCTGCCTCGCCTTAGGGGCCGACTCACCCTGCTCCGATTAACGTCGTGCAGGAAACCTGGGACTTCCGGCGAGAAGGTTTTTCACCTTCTTTATCGTTACTCATGTCAGCATTCGCACTTCTGATACCTCCAGCCCACTTCTCAATGAACCTTCATCAGCTTACAGAACGCTCCCCTACCACGTGTATTACTACACATCCGCAGCTTCGGTGTATGGTTTTAGCCCCGTTACATCTTCCGCGCAGGCCGACTCGACCAGTGAGCTATTACGCTTTCTTTAAAGGGTGGCTGCTTCTAAGCCAACCTCCTGGCTGTCTGTGCCTTCCCACATCGTTTCCCACTTAACCATAACTTGGGGACCTTAGCTGGCGGTCTGGGTTGTTTCCCTCTTCACGACGGACGTTAGCACCCGCCGTGTGTCTCCCGTGATTCAATTAGCCGGTATTCGGAGTTTGCATCGGTTTGGTAAGCCATGACAGCCCCCTAGCCGAAACAGTGCTCTACCCCCGGTAATCATTCACGAGGCGCTACCTAAATAGCTTTCGGGGAGAACCAGCTATCTCCGGGCTTGATTAGCCTTTCACTCCTAGCCACACGTCATCCGATAATTTTTCAACATTACCCGGTTCGGACCTCCA